>JBNKVM010000049.1:0-145736 GCA_050299175.1 Thiohalomonadaceae bacterium | reverse complement strand
AGCACCGAAAAAACGATCAGGCTGACATAACCGCGCTTATTAGCCTTGAAGCGGCGCCAGGCACGACTGGCAGTGGTCTGCGTTTGCATCGTCGTCATCAGCGGATCGACTCAAACTGAATACGCGGATCGACAATGACGTAACAGATATCTGTCAGCAGTTTGCCGATCAAACCCAACAGGGTGAACAGATAGAGCGTACCCATCACTACAGGATAATCGCGATTCATCACCGAGTTATAAGAGAGCAGGCCCAGGCCATCGAGAGAGAAGATGGTTTCTATCAACAGCGAGCCGGTAAAAAACGCGGCAATGAACGCACCGGGAAAACCGGTAATCAGCGGGATGATCGCGTTACGGAAGACATGCTTATAAAGCACGGTGTTTTCAGCCAGACCTTTTGCCCTGGCGGTCAGCACATACTGCTTTCTGATCTCTTCAAGAAAGCTGTTCTTGGTCAGCATGGTCATCACTGCAAAACTTCCCACTACCGAAGCGGTGATCGGTAACACCATATGCCACAGGTAATCGAGCACCTTACTGATCAGCGACAGCTCTTCCCAATTATCAGAGACCAGTCCACGTAAGGGGAAGATATCCCAAAAACTGCCGCCGCCAAATAGCACCAGCAGAGTAATACCGAGCACAAAACCGGGAATGGCATAGCCGATCAAAATCAGCGTACTGGTAATGACATCAAACGAGGTACCGTCGCGTACCGCCTTAGCGATACCGAGCGGGATACAGGTTAAATAGGTTATCAAAAAGGTCCAGACACCCAGACTAATCGATACCGGCAGTTTGCTGATTACCAGTTGCAACACCGACTGGTGATGGAAATAACTCTCTCCCAGATTAAAGGTGAGGTAATTACCCAGCATATCGAGAAAGCGACGCCAGGCGGGCTTATCGAAACCGTAAAAGGCTTTCAGCTCATTGATGCGCTCTTCGTCCAGGCCCTTGGCACCGCGATAGAGCCCTTCCACCCCGGCACTTGCCTCGCCGTGCATCGCCTGTCCCTTGAGTTGCGCCACCAATTGTTCCACCGGACCGCCAGGGACAAACTGAATCACCACAAAGGTAATTAACAACACGCCCAACAGGGTCGGGATCATCAGTAACAAACGCTTGAGGATATAGGCCGCCATTACTGTTTTGCTCCCTGTTTCAACCACCAGGTTGCAACCATCCAGTTAGTCGGATCGTAATAGAGTGGCAACGTGTCAGGCATCGCAAAGCGGTCCCACCAGGCGACACGGTGGCTACCGATATACCAGTGCGGTATCAGGTACACACCGTAAAGCAGCACCCGATCCAGCGCATGGCAGGCGGTTACCAACGCCTCGCGATTCTTCGCATAGACTACCTTCTCCACCATCGCATCGACCACCGGGTCGCTGATACCCATCAGGTTCATCGCCCCTTCCTGATTGGCGGAACTGGAGTGGAACATATTGATCTGTTCGTTACCCGGCGACTGGGACTGACCGAAACCGGCCACCGTCATATCGAAGTCAAACTTGTCCATACGTCGTTGATAAAGTGCCGGGTCGATGGTGCGGTACTCCACCTCAATGCCCAGTTTCTGCAGATTACGGGCAAACGGGGCCACGATCCGTTCAAAGCCTTTCTGCACCAGGATAATACTGAACTGGAACGGCTCACCCTGACTGCTACGTAGTGCACCATCGCGATATTCCCAACCCGCCTGCTTTAGCAGTGTCCGTGCTTTGCGCAGATTGGCACGCAGACTACCAGGCGGTTTGGTGCTCGGCGGTTGCCACGGCTTTTCAAACAGCGCTGGCGGTAGTTTGTCACGATAGTGTTGCAGCAACTTCAATTCGGCGGCACTTGGCTTACCGGTTGCCGCCAGTTCACTGTTACTGAAATAGCTGTCGTTACGCTCATACTGGTTATAGAAAAGATTACGGTTGGACCACTCGAAGTCGAGCGCCTGACTCAGCGCCTGGCGCACACGGATATCCTGAAACAGTGGCTTACGCAGATTGAAGATAAATCCCTGCATCCCCGCATTGTTACGGTGCGGCAACTCCTTCTTGATGATCTCACCCGAGCGAAATTTTGGGCCGACATAATCACGCGCCCACTTCTTCGAGTTGTACTCGTGAATGAAATCGAATTCTCCTGCCTTGAACGCTTCCAGCATGACGGTGAAATCACGATAGAATTTATAGGTCACCCGGTCGAAATTGAACATGCCGCGACGCACATTGAGTCCCCATCCCCAGTAATCGGGGTTACGGCGATAGGTGATGTATTTGCCCAACTCATATTTTTCGATGGTATAGGGCCCACTGCTGACCGGTTGTTCCAACGCCAGTTTGTCGAATGCCTTGTCCCCCAGCCAATGGGGAGAAAAGACCGGGATCTGGCCGACGATCAGGTGTAATTCAGGATTGGCTCGCTTGAAATTGAAACGCACAGTCAGCCGATCCAGGACCTCGGCATCTTTAATATCGCTCCAGTAGAAGCGGTACTGGGGATGTCCCTGGTCGCGCAGAGTCTCGTAAGAGAAGACCACGTCCCCGGCAGTCACCGGGCTACCGTCGTTAAAACGGGCGGCGAGATTAATGTGGTAGGTAACCGAGAGTTTATCCTTCGCCAGCTGCACATCATCGGCCAACAGGCCATACTGGCTGAACGGTTCGTCCAGGCTGGAGGCCATCAGGGTCTCGAACATCAACTGGCCTAGCCCGTTGGCAGACTGCCCCTTGAGGGAGTAGGGATTGAAGCTGTCGAAGCTGCCAAAGGCGGGTAGATCCAGGCTGCCGCCACGCGGCGCATTCGCGTTGACGTAGTCGAAATGGCTGAAACCGTCCGGGTACTTGGGGGTGTAGCCCATTGCCTGGGAAGCGGCGGCACCAGCCTCTTCAACGCCAAGCAGCAGCAGTAACGCAGCAAGAAAAACCCTTACAGAATCAAGCACATCAATATCCCTGGAAATTATTCAGTGATCCGGGCGACAGCGCCGCCGAGGCCCATACTACGGATATTCAGAGACCGTCACAACAGCGAGAACGTTCCCCCCAACCAGCCTGAAGAGATACAATGCCCGCTGCCTGAAACGCGACACGGACCCAATATGCCCATCACCGATTCGACCCTGACTATCGTCCTCGCCGGAGGTAGCGGCAGCCGCCTCAAACCGCTGACCGACGACCGCGCCAAACCGGCGGTTCCCTTTGGCGGCAAGTACCGGATTATCGACTTCGCCCTGAGTAACTGCCTCCACTCCGGACTACGTCGGGTGCTAGTGCTGACCCAGTACAAATCCCACTCACTGCAGAAACACCTGCGCGACGGCTGGTCGATCTTCAATCCGGAACTGGGCGAATACATTACCGCGGTGCCACCGCAGATGCGCAAGGGTGACAAATGGTATCGCGGTACCGCAGACGCCATCTTCCAGAACCTCTATCTGCTGGAGCGCAGCGGCGCCGAACATGTCCTGATCCTCTCCGCCGATCACATCTACCGCATGGACTATGCGGCGATGCTCGAAGCGCATAAAGAGACCGGGGCCGATGTCACCATCGCCGCGATGCAGGTCGCCACAAGTCAGGCCTCGACCTTTGGCATCATGGCAGTGGATGGCGAGCAACAAATCACCGCCTTCGCGGAAAAACCGGAGACTCCCACGCCCCTGCCCGATGATCCGGAGCATGCCCTCGCCTCAATGGGTATTTACGTCTTCTCCATGCCCGTCCTGCTGGAAGCACTGGCCTATGATGCGGATGACGACAACTCCAATCACGATTTCGGTATGGATGTCCTGCCTCGCCTGTTGCAGGAGAAGCGGCTATTTGCCTACCGTTTCGGCGGCGAGGCTGGCCGGGTTAGCGCCGATAACTACTGGCGCGATGTCGGTACCCTGGATGCCTTCTATCAATCCAACATGGATCTGTTGAAGGCTATCCCGCCACTGGATCTCTACCAGGAAGACTGGGATATCCGCTCCTATCAAATGCAGGCCCCACCCGCACGAACCGTACCCGGAGAATTCGGCACCGAGGGTATCGCCATCAACTCTATTATTGCCGGTGGCGTGGTAATCGCCGGTGGCAGCGTGCAGCAATCGATCCTTTTTCCCAAGGTCAGCGTGGGTAATGAATCCTTTATCGAGGAGTCGATCCTGTTCAATGGAGTGCGCATCGGTAACAACTGCCGTATTCGTAACTGCATTATCGACAAGGATGTTGAAGTCCCCGATAACGAGAGCATCGGACACGATAGCGAACGGGACAGGCAGCGTTTTCAGCTGAGTCCAGGGGGAATTGTTGTCGTGTCCAAAGGCTACCGTTTCTAAATTCCCTCGAAATTCTGCAACGGACGCGGTATCGTCTTCTCTTGCCGTGCCTGCAATGGTACGGAATGTGACCGTATACACTGCATATTCACGGCTGTACGGTAACAATCTCCAGCGATTTCGCGAGGAATAGACAATGAGAAGAATGATTTTTACCCTGCTTCTGATACTGCCCTTCACCGCTTATGCGGAAACACGTTATGTCAGCGACCATCTTCTGATCACGTTGCGCACCGGCCAGGGCAACGAATACCAGGTACTTAAATCCCTCCCCAGTGGCGCAAAACTGGAACTACTGCAAGATGATGGCGAATTCAGTCATGTTCGCACCGAAGATGGCACTGAGGGCTGGGTAAGAAATCAATACCTGATCGATACCCCCATCGCTAGCGATCAGTTAGCTGTTGCGCAGCAGAAACTGGAGAAGCTGCAGGAGACGCGCAAACAGCTGCAACAACAGCTGAAAGAACTGAAAGGCGAAAAAGTCGCGGTGGAAAAAGAACGCGATAACTTCAGCAGCGATCTGGCCAAGGTACAAAAGGAACTGGAAGGATTACAGCAGGTCGCAGCCCAACCTATTCAAACTGCCCGCCAGAACGAAGAATTGAAAAAGCAGGTGGATAGCCTGCAACGGGAGAACTCACAGCTTGCCGAAGAAAATAAAACACTGGCCGACAGCAGTCAGCGCGACTGGTTCATCCGGGGCGCCGGCGTACTAGGTGGTGGGTTGCTGCTGGGATTCCTGCTACCGCTACTACGACCGCGTAGACGGACAGGCATGTTCGACTGAAGCTGCCCCAAAATTGTTCTCGCACCCTGATCCTGCGTTGCAAAGCCTGTTCCGGTGCGCATTTACTACCGGTAGACTACGCTCCTCACAGACCTTGCGCCTTATCTCCGGGCACGAGCCCTAATTTTGGAGTTAGCTTCCAAGTAAATAACGCCACGCTGTTCAGCGTGGCGTTTCTAATATCCCCTCCTCTCCCTGCAGTCGGCCGATAATCACCGCGCCACAGGAATCGGAAAAAACATTGGTTGCGGTACGCATCATATCGAGAATGCGATCGACTGCCAGGATCAGGCCAATCCCCTCCAGCGGCAAACCAATCGCGCCGAGAATGATGCTGATTGCCACCAGGCTGGCAGCTGGAATCCCCGCGACACCTATGGAAGTCAACAGCGCCGTCAGCACGATGGTGAATTGGGTAACGAAACTCAGCTCCAACCCATAGGCCTGGGCGATAAACATCGCGGCCACACATTCATAGAGGGCAGTACCATCCATATTGACCGTTGCGCCGAGGGGCAGGACAAAGCTGCTGGTACGATTGGAAACACCCGCATTCTTTTCCACGCACTCCATGGTAATCGGCAAAGTTGCCGAGGATGAGGCGGTAGAAAACGAAGTCAATAATGCCGGCGCCATCGCCCGATAGTGGCGCAACGGATTCACGCCACCGACAAAATGGAGCAGCAGCGGCATGGTCAGGAAGAAATGCAGCGCCAGGGCCAGGACGACACTGACAAAGAACCAGGCCAGCGGCGCGAAGGCGGAAAATCCTGTACTGGCGACCACTTTTGCCACCAGGGCAAAGACACCGACAGGGGCGAAACGCATCACCCAATCGGTAATACGCATCATGGTTTCATAGACGCCCTGCCAGAAGTTGTATTGGGTTTCGGCGTAGTCATCCTGGATTTTGGTCATGAAAAATCCGAACAACAGACTGAAGAAGATCAGGCCAAGCATCTGTCCATCGGCAGCAGCGGCCACGATATTGGTCGGTACCATACGCAGGAAAATATCGACCACATCCCCTGCACCACGCCCCGCTACCTTGTCGGAGATAGCTGAAATATCACCATCAAACCCGAGGCGTTCCTTCACCGGACCCAGTTCATCGATACCCGGCGAAATCAGATTGACCACGGCCAGGCCTATCAGAATCGCCAGCAGTGAAGTTGTTAAGTAATAAAGCAGTGTCTTGCCGCCCAGCCTTCCCAGATTGCTGGAGGAGCCGATGCCTGCAATACCGACAATGATCGAGGAGACAACCAGAGGAACAATAAGCATCTTCAAGGCGTTGAGGAAAAGTCCGCCGAGAAAATTGAAGAGCGAATAGAAGGTAATACCGAAGAGTGCGCCTTGCTCACCCGCGGCAAGACCGACAGGGACAGCCAGCAGGAGAGCGATGAGGATTTGCCAGTGTAGCGCTAACTTGCGATTCCCCATCATTTCTCCCCCGCTAGAGTGTTCCTACTTTTTGATACTGACGTCCATCCGCGCACGAGCGCCACTCAGGGCAGCCTCGACGGCGGTGGCAGAGATTGCCCGCTGTAGCTGGGCACGAGCCTGGGCACGCTGTTTCTCATCGGCTTTGGCCGGATCAGCGTCCACCACCTTGGAGACAATCACCACAGCCTGATCGCCAGAAGCCAACGCCACACTGCTGCTGACAGCGCCTTCGCTCGGCTTGGGCAGGCGGAATGCCTCCTGCAGAATCGCCTGGTCCACCTTTTCCGCATCGCGCTTCAACGCCTTGGCGGCAGTCCAGACCACCTGCTTACCTTCGGCCAATTTGTCCGCTGAGCCACCTTCGCGCACCTTACGCAGCAGTTCGGCGGCTTTCTTTTCCACTTCGGCCAACGCCTTTTCATGCTTCAGTGTCGAGCTAATCTGCTCTTTCACTTCGGCCAGCGGACGAACCGCTTCAGGTTGATGATCGGCGAGACGCATAACGACAATGTGATTACGGCCCAACTCGACCGAAGCGCTGTTATAACCCTTGAGCAGCACATCGTCAGCAAAAGCGGCCGTAACGACTTTCTGTTCCGCAGCGATGCCGGCACCACCCTGACGAGTGAAGTAGTCGCTGTTCTTGATCGGCAGGTTCAGGGTTTCGGAAGCCAGTTGCAACGACTCAGGATGTTCGTAAGTCAGGTTCTCCAGTTGCTCGGCCATATCGTAAAACTTCTGCTCGGCCTGCTCGTTCTGGATGTCCTTGCGGATCTGATCTTTCACCTTGTCGAAAGGTTTAACCTCACCACCGCGAATATCAGTCAGTTTGATAATGTGAAAACCGAAGGGACTACGAACCAGATCGCTGACTTCTCCTTTCTTCAGTTTGAAGGCCGCCTCTTCAAAGGCAGGCACCATCGCCCCTTTGCCGAAGAAACCCAGGTCGCCGCCCTTTTTGGCCGAGCCACTGTCATCGGATTCGCTCTTCGCCAGCTTGGCGAAGTCATCCCCGGCACGTACCTTGGTCAGAATCCCTTCGGCCTTTTGCCGTGCCTTCTCTACCAGCTCAGGCGAGGCATCTTCGGCCACCTTGATCAGGATATGGCTGGCCTTGCGCTCTTCGGGAGTGGTGTAATTGATCTTCTGCGCGTCATAGCGGCTGCGTAGAGCCTGCTCGTCGACCTTAACCTCTTTGGCCAGGTCGGCAATGTTCAGTTCCAGGTAGGCAATCTTCACCCGCTCAGGCTGCATGAAGCGCTGGCTGTTATCCTGGTAATAGGTATTAATCTCTTCATCGCTAACCTTGGCCGACTTTTCGAAAGGGGCAATCGCCACGGTCAGATAGCCGATAGTGCGCTGCTGGTTCTGCAGGCGCAGCAAATTGTCGACTTCCGTCTTGGTGATAAAGGCAGTATCGCGGAAACCACTTTCGTACATGGAAGCCAGTACATCACGACGAATCCCATTCTCGAACTGGCCTGGAGTCATCCCCTGACGACTGAGCAGTTGCTCATATTTGGCCGGAGAGAATTTGCCGTCTTCCTGGAAAACTTCCGCACTGCGAATGATATCGACCAGTTGCTTGTTACCCACCTGCATGCCGCTCTCCAGGGCGGCCTGAACCAGTACCTCACGGGAAACCAGTTGGCCCAGTACCTGCTGCTTGAGCATCTGCTCGGTGAACATGGCCGGCAGCTCGCCGCCAAACATTTCCGCCAGGCGCTGACGTTGCTGGGAGTAGGCACGTTCCAGTTGAGTCTGGGAAATCGGTGAACCGTTTACCTTGGCCACACTGGTGTCACTACGACCGCTGAAGTACTGATTGATACCAAACAGGGCGAAAGTAATGATGATGCCACTGACGATGATCCAGGCGAAGATTCCCTGGGCACGGCTACGAATCAATTCAAGCATTGGCGTCTATTCCTGAGACCAGTAAAAGTGGTTAGTGTAAAACAAAAAAAGGGCGCATCCATAGGTGCGCCCTTGTTGTTGTGGCGGAGCGGACGGGACTCGAACCCGCGACCCCCGGCGTGACAGGCCGGTATTCTAACCAACTGAACTACCGCTCCAAAAACTACTACAAAAAATTGGTGGGTGCTGCAGGGATCGAACCTGCGACCCTCGCCTTGTAAGGGCGATGCTCTCCCAGCTGAGCTAAGCACCCGGGTCAGTAAAGGCGCGCTAGTTTACTGCATCCTTCAGCGCTTTACCAGCTTTGAAACTCGGATTTTTTGAAGCAGCGATATTGATGGTTTGACCGGTGCGCGG
The DNA here is from genome assembly GCA_050299175.1 of Thiohalomonadaceae bacterium. Lineage (GTDB taxonomy): Bacteria > Pseudomonadota > Gammaproteobacteria > Thiohalomonadales > Thiohalomonadaceae > JAPHTQ01. The sequence goes on along the minus strand of JBNKVM010000049.1, from coordinate 136,900 downwards.
ATTGCGGCCAGTACGTGCTGCACGCTCACGAACAACAAAGGTACCAAAGCCGATCAGGCTAACGGTGTCACCTTTTTTCAGTGCGTCGGTAACGGCTTCAATCATGGAATCCAGAGCACGACCTGCTGCGGCTTTGGAAATATCTGCTCCTGCTGCGATAGCATCAATCATTTCGGATTTATTCACTGATTTCTCCCCTATCGTTATTGATAACTTGGTTGATGAACAAAAAACGAACCAAGGTGCTTCCTGACAAAAACCCGCCATATAACTGCGATGGCGGCGCGAAAACTTGCCCGGTTTTATACCAACTGCCTCTCTCGACTGTCAAGGGATGAAAGTCACAAAAGCCTTTAATGGTGCGGGTTTGCGCGGTGTATTAAGGACTTAGCGATGGCAGTTAATGTAAAAAAAATTGTGCCGTGGGATTTATTATTCCCACGGCACTCTGTTTTATCTATCCGAAAGTACTAACAAAAGATGGATAGTTGAGTTAATGAGTATGAAGAGTGTTAGGTTTATCTCCTTCACCACCCTTGACAACTTCAACCAGTTCCTCTTCGCTCAGCGGTTCCGGTTTACTTGTCAATGCGATCTCCAGCACTTCATCAACCCACTTCACCGGATGAATTTCCAGACTCTGTTTAATGTTGTCCGGTACATCATCCAGGTCACGTCGGTTTTCATCGGGGATCAAAACATGCTTGATTCCCCCACGAGCAGCTGCCAGCAGTTTCTCCTTCAGACCGCCGATGGGGAGCACCTCACCACGCAGGGTGATCTCGCCGGTCATCGCCACATCGGCACGTACGGCGATACCGGTCAGCGCAGAGACCAAAGCGGTACACATACCGATACCCGCACTGGGGCCATCCTTGGGGATCGCCCCTTCTGGAACGTGGACGTGGATGTCACGGTTTTCGTAAAAATCGGGTTTGATGCCGAGGGTTGCGGCACGGCTACGTACCACACTCATCGCCGCCTGGATCGATTCCTTCATTACATCGCCCAGTTGGCCAGTAATGACGTGCTTGCCCTTACCAGGGACCACCACGGTCTCGATACTGAGCAGTTCGCCGCCCACTTCGGTCCAGGCCAGTCCGGTGACCTGACCGACCTGATCCTTCTCCTCGGCCAGACCGTAACGGAAGCGGCGCACACCGAGATAACGCTCGAGTTCATCCCCACCGACCGTTACCAGCTGGGTCTCTTTAGTCGGCTGTTGAGCCTCCTGGAGCAGCAGGTCCTTGACGACCTTACGACAGATCTTGGCGATCTCCCGTTGCAAGCTCCGTACCCCCGCCTCACGGGTGTAGTAGCGGATAATGCCAAGGATAGCATCATCGTTGATCGCCAACTCTTCTTCACCGATACCGTTCGCCTTGCGCTCCTTGCGTACCAGATAGCGTTTGGCAATGTTCAGCTTCTCATCCTCGGTATAACCGGGGATGCGAATCACTTCCATACGATCCAGCAACGGGCCGGGGATATTCATCGAGTTAGCCGTGGCAATAAACATCACATCGGAAAGGTCGAAATCGACCTCCAGATAGTGATCGTTAAAGGTGTGGTTCTGCTCAGGGTCGAGTACCTCAAGCAGTGCCGAAGCCGGGTCACCGCGGAAGTCGGTGGCCATTTTATCGATCTCGTCCAGCAAAAACAGTGGATTACGGGTCTCTACCTTGGAGAGGTTCTGGATAATCTTGCCCGGCATGGAGCCGATATAGGTACGGCGGTGACCACGTATCTCGGCCTCGTCACGTACCCCGCCCAGGGCCATACGGATAAATTTGCGATTAGTGGCACGGGCAATAGACTGCCCCAAAGAAGTCTTGCCTACCCCGGGCGGACCGACCAGACAGAGGATAGGCCCCTTGAGCTGTTTAACCCGTTGCTGTACCGCCAGGTATTCGAGAATACGTTCTTTAACCTTATCCAGACCGTAGTGATCTGCTTCCAGTACTTCCTCGGCCATCGCCAGATCATGACGAACCTTGCTCTTTTTCTTCCACGGCACGCTGACCAGCCAGTCGATGTAATTGCGCACCACAGTTGCCTCGGCAGACATAGGCGACATCATCTTCAGTTTGTTCAGTTCGGCGGTGGCCTTCTTCTTCGCTTCCTTGGTCATGCCGGACTTGCCGATCTTCTGTTCCAGCTCTTCCAGCTCGTTGGGCGCTTCATCCATCTCACCCAGCTCTTTCTGAATCGCTTTCATCTGCTCATTCAGATAGTACTCGCGCTGACTCTTCTCCATCTGCCGTTTGACCCGACCACGAATACGTTTTTCCACCTGTAACAGATCCAGTTCTGACTCCATCAGGCTGAGCAAATGCTCGAAGCGCTCGCGCAGATTGATGATCTCCAGGATATCCTGCTTCTCTTCGATCTTCAGCGACATGTGCGCAGCAATGGTATCGACCAAACGATTTGGATCATCGATACCCGAAAGGGAAGTCAGCACCTCAGGAGGAACCTTCTTGTTCAGTTTGACGTACTGATCGAACTGATTGAGCACGGAACGCGACAATACCTCGGCCTCGCGCTCTTCGATATGATCGCTTTCCAGCACCTGAATCTGGCCGCGGAAATATTCTTCCCCTTCCATAAAGGAAACAATCTTTGCCCGTTGCCCACCTTCAACCAGTACCTTGACTGTACCGTCGGGAAGCTTGAGCAGCTGCAAAATAGTAGAGAGCGTACCAATGCGGTAGATGTCCTCTTCGCTCGGGTCATCCTCAGAGGCAGCCTTTTGCGCCACCAACAGGATCTCCTTGTCGCTCTCCATCGCTGCTTCCAGTGCCTTGATCGACTTGTCGCGGCCAACGAACAGAGGAATCACCATGTGGGGATAGACCACCACATCGCGCAGCGGCAGAACCGGCAGCGTGCGCATCTCTTCGGTCATGTCAGACTGGTTGTCTTTTGATGAATCCATCGGTGCATTTCCTCTAATACCCGGTTCGAGGTGAGTCGGGTGTAGTAACTGTTACTGAGATCTCGCTGCCGGGCCTGGTGATTGTCAGAACGGGCAGCAATACCTTAATTATTATGTGGACGGCTAAGGAGGGTATCAAGAATTCGTGACGAAGGTGCATACGGCGGTGTCGACCACCGCCGTATGCCGATACTCAGTCTGCCGCAGCAGCGGCCGAAGAGGATTGCTCTGCATTTTCGTAGATCAGCAGAGGCTCGGATTCACCCTCGATAACACCATCATCGATCACGACCTTGGAAACGCCGCTCATGGAGGGCAGGTCGTACATGATATCGAGCAGGGTATTCTCCAGAATGGAACGCAAACCACGCGCGCCAGTCTTGCGCTTCATCGCCTTGCGGGCAACAGCACGTAGCGCCTCTTCACGGAACTCCAACTCCACATCTTCCATCTCGAACAGCTTCGCATACTGCTTGACCAGCGCATTCTTGGGCTCGGTCAGGATGCAGATCAGGGCGTCTTCATCCAACTCCTCAAGGGTGGCGTGAACAGGAAGGCGGCCGACGAATTCGGGGATCAGGCCATACTGCACCAGATCCTCCGGCTCGACATCGAGCAGAACCTGACTGACGCTCTTGCCCTCTTTCTTACTCTTCACCTCGGCGGAGAAGCCGATACCGCCCTTTTCCGAACGGTTACGAATCACCCGCTCCAGTCCGGCAAAGGCACCACCGCAAATAAAGAGGATGTTACCCGTATCCACCTGCAGGAACTCCTGCTGCGGATGCTTGCGCCCGCCCTGGGGCGGAACCGAGGCCACGGTGCCCTCGATCAGTTTGAGCAGTGCCTGCTGCACACCCTCGCCCGAGACATCACGGGTGATGGAGGGGTTATCGGACTTGCGTGAAATTTTGTCGATCTCGTCGATATAGACAATACCGGTCTGGGCCTTCTCCACATCGTAGTCGCACTTCTGCAGCAGCTTCTGGATGATGTTTTCCACATCTTCACCCACATAACCCGCCTCGGTGAGGGTGGTCGCGTCGGCAATGGTGAACGGGACGTTGAGTAGACGTGCCAGGGTCTCGGCCAACAGGGTCTTGCCGCTACCAGTGGGACCGATGAGCAGAATGTTACTCTTGGCCAGCTCGACTTCGTCTTTCTTCTGCCCAGCATCGAGTCGCTTGTAGTGATTATAGACCGCTACAGAAAGCACTTTCTTGGCACTTTTCTGGCCGATCACATACTCATCGAGAATGGCATTGATTTCGTGTGGGGTCGGCAGGGAACTCTTGCCGCTACCAACGGCATCTTCCTGGATTTCCTCACGGATAATGTCATTGCACAGTTCGACGCATTCGTCGCAAATGAAGACGGATGGGCCTGCAATCAGCTTGCGCACTTCGTGCTGGCTTTTGCCGCAGAAGGAGCAATACAGCAGCTTGCCGTTGTCGTCGCCCTTGCCGGTCGTATTATCGCTCATGACCCTACCCCGTCTAGCTGATTCATGGTTACAACATGCAGAGTCCGGGAAAAAATTTCAACCCCAATCGCCGGAAGCTGGATCAAGGTCTCAATCACTCCCCGGTACCTGCACGCTGGTCCAGGACCTTGTCGATCAGGCCGTACTCCATCGCCTGCTCGCCACTCATAAAATTATCACGCTCGGTATCTTCCTGGATGCGCTCCATCGGCTGGCCGGAGTGGTTGGAAAGGATCCGGTTCAGCTGTTCACGCACCTTGAGGATCTCGCGGGCATGGATCTCGATATCGGTGGCCTGGCCCTGATAACCGCCCAACGGCTGGTGAATCATCACCCGGCCGTGGGGCAGGCAGAAACGCTTGCCCGCGGCGCCCCCTGCCAGCAGCACCGCGCCCATGCTCGCAGCCATGCCGATACACATGGTGCTGACTTCGGGTTTGATGAACTGCATGGTGTCATAAATCGCCAGACCCGCGCTGACCGAACCACCGGGCGAGTTGATGTAGAGATGGATATCCTTGTCAGGATTCTCCGACTCAAGAAACAGCAACTGTGCCACGATCAGATTGGCCATATGGTCTTCGATAGGACCCACCACGAAGATCACACGCTCCTTGAGCAGGCGTGAGTAAATGTCATACGCACGCTCGCCCCTGGAGGTCTGCTCGACGACCATGGGAACCAGTCCCAGATTCTGCACATGTTGCGCACCGTTCATACTATGGTTGTCGGTCATCGTTTCAGATTCCTTTAGCGTTGTTACAGTCTTAGCTCAAACCTACCACTTCTTCAAAACTGCTCTTCTTCTCGCTGACCTTGGCCTGGCTGTACGCCCACTCGACCACGGCGTCTTCCAGCATCAGGTTTTCGATCTGGGCAAGGCGGTTTTTATCACCGTAATACCAGCGCACCACCTCTTCCGGCTTTTCATAGGTCGAGGCAATCTCTTCCACCTTGGCCTTCAGCTTGCCGCTATCCACTTTCAGCTCATTGGCACGAATCGCCTCTGAAAGCAGCAGTCCCAGGGTAACCCGTTTCTCCGCTTCACCCTTGAACAGCGCGGCATCCAGTTCGGCGCCCGCCTTACCCTTGGGGGTATGCATCTGTTGCAGCATCTGCTGCTTGAGGTTTTCCGCCTCATTGTCGATCAGGCTGGCAGGAACCTCTAGTTTGTTCAGTTCCAGCAGCGCATCCATGACTGCCTGCTTGTTTTTGCCCTCAAGCCCCTGTTGCAGTTCACGCTCCATGTTCTTGCGCACTTCGGTACGTAGCGCTTCCAGGCTGCCATCACCGATACCGAAGCCCTTGGCAAACTCTTCGTTCAGCTCGGGCAGTTGCGCCTCTTCAACCTTGTTCACAGTCACCTGGAACTGTACCGGCTTGCCTGCGACATCCTTACTGCCGTAGTTCTCGGGGAATTGCAGGTCGAGTACCAGTTCATCTCCCGCCTTAGCGCCGACCAGGCCCTTCTCAAAACCGTCGATCATACGTCCGGCACCCAGGGTAACCGGGACATTCTTGCCGGAGTTACCGGCAAATTCTTTTCCTTCTATGGTGCCAGTGAAGTCAACACTCAAGCGGTCACCATCTTTCGCCTTGCGCGCCACATCTTTCCATTCGGTGCGCTGCTTACGCAGATTTTCGAGCATCTTGTCGAGGTCCGTATCAGCGATCTCGGCGGTCACCTTCTCCAGGCTGGCGCCAGACATATCCGCTAGCTTCACCTCGGGCATCACCTCAAAGGTCGCTGCGTACTGCAGGTTTTGTCCCTCTTCACCGCTGACCGATTCGATGGTCGGCATGCTGGCTGGATGCAGTTTCTCCTGAGTGATGGCTTCAAAATAGGTGGTCTGAATCACCTCGCCAACCACCTCGTCGCGGATCTGCTTGCCATACTGCTGCGCCACGACCTTCATCGGTACCTTGCCCGGACGGAAACCTTTGACCTTGGCGGTACGCGCCATACGTTGCAGGCGGCTTTCTACCTCTCCGGCAATGCGCTCTGCGGGAACTTCAACGGTCATGCGACGCTGGAGGGCACTGGTCGCCTCTACTGAAACCTGCATCTTCACTCCTCAACAATCAATCAGAAATAATAATGATAGGGTTGGCTTACCCGCATAACCCCATGCCATGCGCGATCCACCCTGAAAAATCTGGTGCCGTCCCCGAGACTCGAACTCGGACAGGTTGCCCTACCAGAACCTAAATCTGGCGTGTCTACCAATTCCACCAGGACGGCGTTGTCTGATCTGTGGTCGTGTTGCGATCACAGCGAGCCAATACCCTCATTAACAATAAGACTATTGGCGCCAGGGTGTGATTATACCTTAGTTAATCTGGATGGACGACAGCCGCGAATCAATAAGCGTCAGCGCCTACGGACTTTGCCCGGAACAGGCGTTCGCGGTATCCTAGCGGCCACCGTTCCAAGGAAATTCACTGGCAGCCATGGGCAGCGAAGTCTTCGAAAACAGCATGCTGGGCGACGCCCCCGAGTTCAAAAGCGTCATCCGCTCCGCACAGATTGTTGCCGCCACCGATGTCACCGTATTGGTGCTGGGTGAAAGCGGCACGGGTAAGGAACTGCTGGCCCAAGCACTCCATGAAGCCAGCCAGCGCAGCAACGGCCCCTTCGTCACCATCAACTGCGCCGCCCTGCCGGAAAACCTGGTGGAATCGGAGCTGTTTGGCCACCGTAAAGGGGCTTTCACCGGCGCCCACGACAACAATCCAGGGCGGATTCGTGCCGCCGAGGGCGGTACCCTGTTCCTCGATGAAATCGGCGAACTCCCTCTGGCGATCCAGGCCAAGCTGCTACGTTTCCTCGAATCGGGCGAATGCCAGTCAGTAGGTGAGCAGACCCCTTATCGGGTCAATACCCGGGTCATTACCGCCACCAACCGCGACCTCTACAGCCTGGTGAGGGAAAACCGTTTCCGCGAAGACCTCTACTACCGACTCAATGTCGTGCCACTGGAACTACCGCCCCTGCGCCAGCGCCACGGCGACATTCCCCTGCTGCTGCGCCAACTGACCCGCGAACTGGCGGCACAGCACGGACTCAAACCGCCCTACTTTACCACCCGGGCACAGACCCGTCTTGAGGCCTACCACTGGCCTGGCAATATCCGCGAACTGCGCAACTTCTGTGAGCGGATGGTGGTGCTGCACCACGGCCAGGAACTGGACGAGCATGCCCTGCCGCTGGAGTTGCTGCGCAGCCGTAGTCACGGCACCAAGAGCAACGAGCCTTTCACTTTACCCGAAGATGGTATCAGTCTGGATGAATTGGAGCGGGAGATGATCCGCCAGGCGCTGGATCGCACCCACGGCAATCGTAGCCGTGCAGCACGCCTGCTGGGACTGAGCCGGGACACCTTGCTCTATCGCATCAAGAAATACGCTTTAGGTTAAAGAAAGCGGCTGCGCGGGCGATCTGCTGCGCGGTGCTCGCTCCCTCGTCTATCTGCTTAATATGTCTCGTTCACTGTGCGTCTTGCATCTCATCCCGCTCGCACACTTTAACTAAACATCTACATTGCCACTACACCACAAAAAAGGGCGCCGTCGGCGCCCTTTTTTCGTTCACGCATACAGCCGTTACATCTTGCCGTTACCCATGCCGTTCATGCCACCCATGTTGCCGTGATCCATGCCGCCCTTGGCTGCACGAACTTCATAGGTCACCTTCATGTTCTCACCATTTTTGAATTTCAGAGTGATATCCAGCTTGTCACCCGCTTTGAGTGCATGCTTCGGTTTCATCAGCATCACGTGAAAATCGTTGGGCTTGAAGGTGACACTGCCACCCGCCGGAATTTCGATCACCTTCTGGTGGATCATTTTCGCCATACCATCCTGCATCACTGTACGGTGCAGCATAACGCTACCGAAATCACCACAGCTGGCACCAACCAACGCACGCGGCTTGTCGCCCATGTTCTGGACCACCATATAACCTGCGGAGGCGGTAGCACCGGGAGGTGCTTCACGCACCCAGGCATCCTCGACCATAACTGAACCTGCGGCTTGCACCATGCCCGCCCAGATACCACAAAGCATCAGCAAAGCTGCACGCTGGATAGTTGTTTTCATTGCTCATTCCTCTTTTGCGTTATCATCAACATTACAACGGCGCCTTATCATTTAATGGTAAAGCGCATGGTAAACGAAACCTGCCATGGCAGTTTCAATGTCTCTGGCGGTTGAGGCATCGGCAATGCCGCAGACACCGCTTCACTGGCGGCATCATTCAATAAGCGATGCGCACCGCCTGTATTCAACCCTGCAACCCGTCCACCAGACTGCAAAACGAAGGCTACTTTCACATCCCCTTCGATTCTGCGACGACGTGCCGCTTTAGGGTAGTTTTTATAACCTTCAATGTGTGCCATTAACTGACGCAGATACTTTTGTCGCGCCTTCTCAATTAACGCACGATCATCCACTGTGCCCGCCACCTTGGCCTCTGCCGTCGGCATACTGGGCGGCTTCTGCTTTTCGACCTTGGGTTCCGGCTCTTCACGCTCCTTCGCCCGCTTGTTTTTCTTCGGCGGCTCAACCTTTGGTTCCGGCACTTTAGGCTTCGGTAGTGGTATATTCTGCGGCGCAACTTCAGAGCGGAAACTGACTCGAGTCACATTACGTTGCGAAGGCACCTGCTCGCTATTGCCCGCCACTGAACCTGTCGTGAGAAAAAATACGCCGTGCAACAGCATTGAAACGACCAACGCCGCACTGCGCAGGGACCAATCAAAATGGCTCATCGTTTTTCAGTCACAATATCCACGCTGTCGGCACCGGCCTTGCGTGCCGCATCAAGAATGGTAACTGCCTTGCCCAATGGGGCGCCACGATCGCCGCGTACCCGAACCAGTTTTTCCTTGCGGTCGGCCATGTGCTGACGTAGCACACCTTCAAGGTTGTGCTCTTCGACAATATGCTCGTCGATCAGGAACAGTCCTTCGGTGTTGATCACCACCTCCAGTTGTCCATCTTCACTCACGGCCTCACCGCTATCGGCCACAGGTAGATCGATATTCAACGACTGCTCGCGGACAAAATGTGAGGTCAGCATGAAGAAGACAAGCAACAAAAACACAATGTCGATCAGCGGAGTCAGATTGGGCATCTGACTCGCCTTACGTCGACCCTCAAACTGCATGGATGCTCCCCTCACGATGATGAGTCGCCTCAGCCTCGTCGTTAACATCAGCGTGCGGCAACTGCTCCAGCAACAGTGAAGCACAATTACGCATATTCTGTGCTCGACGGTCGGCCATGCCTTCCAACATGTGCAGCGCCAGAAGAATTGGAATCGCAACGACCAGGCCAACACCAGTAGTCAGCATCGCCTCCCAGATACCACCGGCCAGTGCCTGAGCATCGACCTTGCCTCCGGCCTGCTCAATTACCATAAAGGCCTTGATCATACCGAGGATGGTACCGAGCAATCCAAGTAGCGGTGCCGTATTACCGAGAATACCCAGCGTACGGAAACCACGCTCCATTTTTTGCAGTTCGGTGGAACCGATCCGTTGTGCCACCCGAGTCAGATCCTTAACGCCAGTAGCTGCCGCAGCCAGAGTACCTTCAAGAATGCTGCACTCAGGACCTTTTAATCCGGCAAGACTTTCGCTGAGTTTGCCCTGTGCCAGTTTCCCGGGCAGAAGGCTTTCGAAGTCTGCCGGGAAGCGGCCCATAAAAAAGAATTGCAGCAAGCGTTCCAATACGATTGCCAGTGCCAGAATGGAATATCCCAGCAGTATCCAGACGACGACGCCGCCCTTATCAAAAATATCGGCCAAAACCATTATTCCACCCACTCCAAGTCTGCAACGATATTTAATCTCGCTTACAGCAATTTATGCATGGCAAACAGCGCTCATCAACACCACTGCCAACCATACTTACAAATAAGTCGCCGTCCATGGCGAGGGGAGTCCCTGGAATCAGAATCGAACACTCAAACCAGCGGTATAGGTACGACCCTGGTTAACAACGATGGAGATATCGTTAGCGTCGTAATCTCCATCACCATCACTATCACCAGTCCCACCACGTGCAGTGTTGTAATAAAACTTGTCAAATACATTATCTACACGAAGAAAGAACGACCACATACTGTCGCCATATGCTCTGTCGTAGTTAACAAGAAGATTGAACACCTCATGACCGTCGATCTTGACACGGTTTATCTCGTCAGCGTAATAGGAGGAAATAGCATCCATTTCACCTGTCACGCGCCATTCTGGTGTGACACGGTAGACCAAGGATGTATTCAGGTGATGATTAGAAGTACGCGGAACCACATTGCCTTCGTTGTTATACTGTTCAATGCAATAATCTGCCCAACCACTCGCCGCAGCATCCGCACAATCTGCCTGATATGTAGCGGTATATCCATCAGCGCCGCCTAGCTTTAGGTTGTAATTATCATATTTTGTAAACCTGGCATCGAGATAGGTATATGCCACATGCCAGCTAAAATCGGGCGTAAATGTGGTTTGCATCGCCAGCTCCAAACCTCGGTTCCGCATACCACCGATATTGTCATACATATCTACAAGAGTATCACCTGTTGAACCACCATACTGCCCCGTGGTCTTCATGATGTAGTCATTTCTATCGATTTGGAAGATAGCTATATCCAAATCAGTCGGTGCGCCGAAGAGTGTCGTTTTAGCTCGGTAACCCACTTCGATATTGATCGCATGCTCTGGCTTCAAATCCGGATTACCGGCGGTACTGCCTGACGGTGAGATATCACCCGCATACAACTGTTTAATCGACGGAGCTCTAAAACCAGTGGAAATATTGGCATAGATATCGCTATTTTCTGCCAGATTGTAGTTTGTACCCAAGCGCCACGAGGCAACATCAAATGACTTATCTGCTTTGACAGTGCTGTCTACAGTACCTGCATTATCATAATTAACACCAGAATAATCATACGCGATATGATCGAAGCGTCCATTCGTGGTAATCACTACCGGGTCACTAGCGCGAAACTTATACTCTCCGTATAAAGCCTGTACTTTTTCGTAAGTGATATCATCTGACGTCGGTGTTCCAGCCGAAATTGGAGACCAACCGCTGATGTCAATATTCGCCTCAGTATGATTATCGTAGCTATTATCCCTAACATCTGCGGCAAGCAACCATGCAGAACTTTCACCATTTGAACGATACTCAGTCTTAAACCCGTTCTGTACCTGTTTGTATTTGTTCAGGTACATGTATTGAGTAGGATCGCTGTCTGATGGTCTGGTGAGAAATTTTGTGTCATCAGAGAAACTATATACATTCACCATCAGATTATCGGTTGCACTGATATCCCGTGAATATGTCGTAAAGTACTTAGCCAGATTGACATCAAAATGATTAGCGTAATCATTATATGCAGTAAGGTCCTCACTTCTCGGATCGTTCTCTGCAGCATCGACCCCTTTCACTGAGCCATGACTATTTTTCCAGCGATCCGACAATTCAAAACCAAAAGCCAAGTCACTGACATCATCAATATAATACTGCAACTTACCATTTAGATAATCTGCCTTAGAAGCGGAATCGTCATAATAACCATCAGTTTCGCGACGAGAGACCTGAACATGTCCATTCGAATTATCCGAGGCGAAACCTGCACGAAGCAGACCTTTGCGATAGTTGAAATCGCCTGCCTCAGCAGCCGCCGCAAAACCCTTGTAATGAGCACCACGCTTGGTGGTAATGATGACCGCGCCGGAAAGTGCATCGTCACCGAAAAGATAGGAAGCACCACCTTTCACCACTTTGATGGATTCGATGTTATCCATATCGATATTCACCGCACCGGTACGCTCAAAAACCGGCACACCATCGATAACTACGGCCACACCGGGTTTCTCACCCATGTACACCTGATTCTCGATACCGCGAATATGGATCTTCAGTGAGTCGCCACTAGAAAAGGTTGTGGTAATGCCAGGAATGGATTGCAGCATTTGCTGGATGTTTTCGGTGTGGGCAGCATCGACCTCTTCACCCTTGATGACACCGATATTGGATGCTTCATTACGCTTATTTTCAAAACGATCGTCGATGGTCGATGATTCGACCTGGATAACCCCCAAATCTTCTGCCAAGACAACGCCAGGTGCCGCGACACCTAGGCCTCCACCCAGCAACAACATCCCCAAACGTGCAAACCCAACTTGCTTCACGCAAACCTCCCCAAAAACGATCATTGATTAAAAGTGCTATAGCTTTGTGCCGGGCAGGCGATTTGCAGGATATATGCCAGAAGCCAGCTACTTGTTTTTATTGGAAAGTTTGGAAAAACCGAGTAAAGACCTGCGAGGTAAATGCCAGTGCACTGCGGCATATGACACAGTGAAATGCCACGCTTGGTAATGACAGGAACGGTAGAAAAACAAAACCCGGCGGAAGCCGGGTTTGTAGAAGATGGGGTGGCTGATGGGACTCGAACCCACGACAACTGGAATCACAATCCAGGACTCTAACCAACTGAGCTACAGCCACCATTGAAACTGTATTCGCCGGTGCGAAAATGGCGCGCCCGGCAGGACTCGAACCTGCTACCCTCGGCTTAGAAGGCCGATGCTCTATCCAGATGAGCTACGGGCGCATGTAACCGAAAGCAGGCCCGTCCAGTAACACGATAAAATGGTCGGGGTAGAGGGATTCGAACCCCCGACATCCTGCTCCCAAAGCAGGCGCGCTACCAGACTGCGCTATACCCCGAGCAATACGGGAACCACTACCGCAGGTACCCTCCCGCGGAAAGACGGCAATACTACCCGGCGATGGTTGTTTGGTCAATAAGCGCCCCTCTCCCCTTGGCCTCGTTTCAGCGGCATGAGAAGATAGCGCCCCGCGGATCAGGCAAAGCAGGAACAGGCATGAGTGCACAGATCATTGACGGCAAGGCGATCGCCGCCGAAGTAAGAGCCGAAATCAAGCAACAGGTGGCAGAGCGTGTAGCCGCTGGCAAACGTCCTCCCGGTTTGGCGGTTATCCAGGTGGGTGAAGACCCTGCCTCAAAAATCTATGTGGGCAGCAAGCGCCGTGGCTGCGAAGAATGCGGTATCCTCTCCATTGCCCATGACCTGCCCGCAGAGACCAGCCAGGAGGCCCTACTCTCCCTGATCGATGAGCTGAATGCCGATCCGACCGTCGACGGTATTCTGGTGCAACTGCCCCTTCCGCCGCAGATCGATGAAGAATCGGTGATCGAGCGTATCGCAGCGGACAAGGACGTAGACGGTTTCCACCCCTATAACATCGGGCGCCTCACCATCCGTATGCCGACCCTGCATCCCTGCACCCCGCGTGGGGTCATGACCCTGTTGGAATACACTGGCGTGGAACTGGCCGGTCTGGATGCCGTGGTGGTCGGTGCCTCCAATATCGTCGGCCGTCCCATGGCACTAGAACTACTGATGGCCCGTTGTACCGTCACCATCTGCCACAGCCGTACCAAAAATCTCGAAGAGAAAATCCGCAATGCCGATCTGGTAGTCGTCGGCGTAGGGCGTCCGGAAATGGTCAAAGGTGACTGGATCAAGGAAGGCGCCATCGTCATCGATGTGGGTATGAATCGCCTGGAGAACGGCAAGCTGGTGGGAGATGTGGAATTTGCCACAGCCTGTGAACGGGCTTCATGGATCACGCCTGTACCGGGGGGTGTTGGGCTAATGACCGTAGCGACACTACTGCAAAATACCCTGGTGGCTGCAGAACGTCACGACTGATCACGCCAAGCGCAGGGTCGTTCACAGGAGGGGAGAAAAAAACTGCGGCAATCCTTTGCCTTAAGTTGGAGGGGTATCCACCTGGCAATCCTTGCCAGGACAAGAGTGGAGGGAGTACTCCGGGCATTAAGCCCTACATCTAAACACTGCTACCACAGAAAATAAGGAGATGGCACTGCTATTCAGTGCACGTCGCTTACCTGCAGCGACAGGTACATTATGGTCAGTCAAACAGGGAAAAAATATTGGGGAAAACCCTAACGGCGGAAATTCCTACTAAAGGAAAGGTCTTCAGTGTGATGAGGTTGGCAATACTGGCCGAGATAATAACCTACTCCGCGGCTTCGTAGGGCGCATCGCTTGCCGCACCGCGTAACGAAACCACCATACGGACCAGATGCGACAGGGAGTCCGCCTCCAGTTTTTCCATCACCCGGGCGCGATGGACTTCAACCGTTTTCTGACTCACCCCCAACTCAATGCCAATCTGTTTGTTGGAAGCACCGTCCACCACGCGATCCAGCACCTCCTGCTCCCGCGGCGTCAGCAATTTCATCCTCGCCTGCAGCGCATCCTGTTCCGCCAAACTCTGACGCAGTTGCGATTCCTGATGCAGCGCGCTCTGCACCAGGGCGAGCAGGGTATCGTCATTGAATGGCTTTTCGATAAAGTCGAAGGCGCCTGCCTTGAGCGCACGCACTGCCATCGGTACATCTGCGTGACCGGAAATAACAATCACTGGCATGTGGCAACCGCGTTGATTGAGTTCCGCCTGGAGCTCCAATCCACTCATGCCGGGCATGCGGATATCCAGCAACAGGCAGCCGCTGAGTCGATCATTACAGGCGTCGAGGAAGGACTTTGCCGAAGGGAAGGTCTGGGTCTGGATGTCAGCGGACTTCATCAACCAGGAGAGCGAGTCACGCACCGCCTCGTCGTCATCGATGATATACACCACGCCCAAATCAGACATCGTCCTCTCCCCCTTCTTTGTACGGCAGGGTCACTACCATGCGTGTGCCCCGCTCTATCGTCTTGTCCAGCGTTAACTGCCCGCCGTGTGATTCGATAATACCTCGGCTAATCGATAGTCCCAAGCCCATCCCCTGTTGCTTGGTGGTAACAAACGGCTCGAAGACATCTTCGTGCATTGCCGCGTCGATGCCGTGGCCGGCGTCTTCGACCACAATTTTCACGATATCGTCCACCAGACTAGTACTGATCAAAAGACGTCGCTGTGATTCAGGAATATCCTGCATCGCTTCAATGGCGTTACGAATCAGGTTCAACAATACCTGCTCGAGCTGAATATCGTGTGCCCAGAGTTTCGGTATCGAGTCATTCAACTGGAGCTTGAGCATCACACCAGCCTTGCGCCATTCCGGTTGAAGGAAGTTCACCAGATCGACGATCAAACGGTTGAGATCCACCTGTTTGCGTTCAGGCTGCTCCTTGCGAATAAAGCGCCGCAACTGGCGGATGATCTCGCCTGCCCGCTCCGCCTGGGAGGAGACTCGCTGCATCACCTCGATCAACTCACCGTTTTCTTTTTCATTGCCCGACTTCAGCATACGAATCGAGCCCTTGGTGTAATTGACGATTGCCGATAGCGGCTGGTTCAGCTCATGGGCAATGCCCGAAGCCATCTCACCCATGGTACTGAGTCGCGCCACATGGGCCATCTCCATCTGCCGTTGACGCGCCTCTTCCGCCGCCTTCTTGCGTGCCGTGATATCTCGGAAAACCACTACCGCACCATTCACTTTGCCGTGGCCGTCGAGGATCGGTGTGCGACAGTATTCTACGGGGATAGTACGACCATTTTTACAGAGCAGTTGGTCGTCGTCGACATAGTAGGCCTGCTCATCGTCCAGAGCATAGGACGGCGGATAATTTTCCTCCCCGTCCTCCGCCTCACGCTCATTGCCATGGCGCAGCAGTTCGTTCTGATTTCGGCCAATTAGCTCCTCTTTTCGCCAGCCAGTAATCTCTTCCATGGCACGGTTCACGAAGGTAGAGTTACCGCTGATATCGACGCCGTAAATACCGTCCGCCACCGAATCGAGAATCAGAGCGTGCTGCTGCTCCAGTTGCCGTTTAGCGTTGGAAAGTTGCTGATTGAGACGCAACACCCAGGTAGTCAGACCACCCATAATCAGCAACAGGAAAAAACCTCCGACCAACCACATCCAGTAGCGCTGCCAAACATCCAGCAAGGTGAACTGCTGTGAATATTGGTAAGGCGGTAACAACAGTTCCTGCAACAAATCGTGCACCGGCTGATAATCGAGAGGGATGGTCCAGCCTGCATAATTTCCAACCAGCGCAGCGGGATGGTCCTCGGGCATTTCCGCCAGAGCAATAGAGACCTGTCGGGCCAGACTGTTGGAGGTGTGCTGTACCTTGCTGAAGGGCCACTCGGGATAGAGGCGGGTGCTATGCAAACGGGGGAACTCAGCGTCGGAGTGTCGGTTGATAATGCGGAACTCATTGAGGTTAATCAGTCCCTCCTCCTCCATATGTTCCAGAATATCGGTGCGCACCACGCCCGCATCGACCTTACCTTCGCGTACCGCCATCACCACCTTGTCGTGGGTACCCGAGAAAACGATCTTGCGCAGATCGCGATGCGGCTCAATGCCAGCCGCCTTGAACTCCCGCAGCGCCACCATATAACCGCCCAGGGAGCTGGCGTTTACCGCACTCAGCGTCCCACCGCGAAGATCGTTGAGGGTGTTCAGGTCGTAGCGCTCGGCACGGGCAAAGATCACCCCGCCAAAGGTATTGGCCACATCGCCCTGCCAACGATTGCGCAGGGTCGCCAGGCGCGACACCCGATAGCGCACCTCAAGATTGACGTAAATCGCAGGATTAACCAGGACGAAATCGATTTCGCCTCTGGCCACACTGCTTTCGACTTCGCCGAAAGCCAACGGGCGAATAACAAAACGGTAGGCTGGGAGTTTTTCGCTCAGATAGGCTGCGGTCGGTGACCAGTGGCTCAGAGTCGTGTCATCACCGCGATGGCTGAGCACACCAATAGTCACCTGCTCCGCCGCGGAAACCGTAACGGAGAGGAAACAGAGCAGAAGTGGAAACAGGCGCCGTACCATGCCGGCCATTGTCGCTCAAAGCCGCCAGTACAGCCATCCACCGGTGGCCGCGAGTAACAGCAGTATCACTAACCAACGCATCCATGGGCGGGGTTCCTTGATCGGCAGCAGATAGCCTTCGGTAGCCGGGTCGACCTTGCGCGCCTTCTCCTGCAACGCTTTCCAGGCCTGTTCGACAACGGGCAGGGCCGCTTCACGCACGCCGTCGCCCTGCTCCTTTTCCAGATCTTCCAGCGTCACTACACTGTCGGGACGCCCCTTGGGAAAGGAGCAGTTACCCATAAAGAGGATCTTGCCCTCGGTGGTGACTCTGGGCGAGTGGTAACGTAGGCAGGAGAGCAGCCCTTCCATGCCATAGAGCGGATTGGAAAAACGGATGGTGCGCTTGCCGACCACCTGGGCCCAGGTGTCCATGCGATCGCCGGCAAAGATAATGCCGTTACGCGGACTGGTGATTAACACCCGGATATCGTGCGGCGTCATCAGCAGCCATTCGAAATAGGCCAGGCCACCCATACCATCGTCGAGCAGGATATTGCGCATCCGCTCCAGACCGGACGAGGCGATGCAACGCTCCGTCCGCCGCTGTATCAGATAGCGGCGCAACAACGGCAGCACCAGCAAAAATGCCAGCAGAAGCAGTGCCGCGGCTACGGCATAGGTGATCATCTGTTGGTCCAAAACTCCCCCTTCCTCGAATCAATCACGCAATCTATTCTCTACGCCAACTGGTGCCCTGCGCGCCATCCTCCAGCACGATACCCTGTGCCTTGAGCTCGTCGCGAATACGGTCCGACTCGGCCCAATCCTTATTCCGTCGCGCCTCGAGACGCGCAGTAATCAGGGCGTCGATCTCTTCATCGGAAGGGCCGCCACTGGCGCTACCGCGCAGGAACTGCTCCGGTTCGCGCCACAATAGCCCCAACATCGCCCCAAGGTACTTCAGTTGGCCTGCCAGGGCTGGCGCCTCATCGCTGTCCCGCTTCCGATTAAGCTCGTGGGCCAGCTCAAACAGGATCGCCAGTGCCTCAGGGGTGGCGAAATCCTCGTCCAGCGCAGCGTAAAACCGCTGGCTGAATTCATTCTCAATCGCTCCCGCGACCGCCTCAACACCACGCAAACTGGTGTAGAGGCTGCTCAGTGCCGCCTTGGCGTTATCCAGATGTTGGTCGGAATAGTTGAGCGGACTGCGATAGTGACTGGTGAGGATGAAGTATCGGATCACTTCCGGGTCGTAACGACCCATTACGTCACGAATCGTGAAGAAATTCCCCAGCGATTTGGACATCTTTTCGTTGTCCACGCGGACAAAACCATTGTGCAGCCAGTAGTTAACAAACTTGCAGCCGCAGGCTCCCTCGGACTGGGCGATCTCGTTCTCATGGTGGGGGAATTGCAGGTCCAGGCCACCACCGTGGATGTCGAAGTGCTCACCCAGAGCGTGCACTGACATGGCAGAACACTCAATGTGCCAGCCGGGACGTCCCTCGCCCCAAGGCGAATCCCAACTCGGCTCACCCGGTTTGACCGCCTTCCACAGCACGAAATCGAGTGGGTCATCCTTGGCCTCGTCCACTGCCACCCGCTCCCCTGCTCGCAGGTCATCCGGGTTCTTGCCTGAAAGTCTGCCGTAACCGTCGAATTTGCTGACATCGTAATAGACATCGCCATTACTGGCTGGATAGGCGTAGCCCTTCTCCACCAATCGTCCGATCATCTCGATGATCTCGTCCATGTGCAGGGTCGCCCGTGGCTCCTGATCGGGACGGGCGACACCAAGCACATCCGCATCCTCATGCATCGCGGCGATGAAACGACCAGTCAGGTCATTGAAATCCTCACCGTTGTCATTGGCACGGGCGATGATCTTGTCGTCGATATCGGTAATATTACGCACGTAGGTTACATGCTCGTCACCGTAGATCTGGCGCAGATAACGGTTGATCACATCGAACACTACCAGCACCCGGGCATGGCCGATGTGGCAGAAATCGTAGACCGTCATGCCACAGACGTACATCCGCACCCGTTGTGGGTCGATGGGCTCGAAGACTTCGAGCCGACGAGTCAGGTTATTGTATACCTTGAGTTGATGTGAATAGGCCATGCCGGGGTCTCTTTGACTAACAGCGTGTATGGGTACGACAGCCGCGCATGGTAGCCCAAAGAAGTGATGGCGACAAAGGCGACCACCTTCAGTCGCGTATTTTCTTCTCCAGTTTATCCAACCGCTCTTCAATCCGCCCGATACTGTCGCCTATCTGGCGCATCGTCTGCAGCAGGTTACGCTCTTCGCGCACTGTCGCATCGACATCATGCTCGATGCGGTGCTCCAACTGGCTAACCTCATGATCCTTGCGCTCGATATGACTCAAACGTTGTTCCAGCGCCTGCAGGATCTTGTCCATACGGCTGACACCGCTAAGAATATCCACCTCTTCATGTGTCACCTTCTCCATATCCTCTTCCAACTCCGCCTCGACCCGACTCACGTCACGGCCGATAAAGAAGGAGGAAAAGTTGGCGGTCATCAGCGAGAACAACGCCACCCCCATCAGGATCAACAGGGCGCCGAACAGCTTGCCCGCATGGGTGGTGGGAACAATGTCACCGTACCCAACCGTGGTAACCGTTACCCAGGCCCACCAGATGCCGTCCCATGGGGTGGTTACTCCCGGCTCGATAGCTGTAATCAGCAGGCCGGCAAGAATAATCACCACAAAAGCCACAACCAGGGTTGTGCCAAGACGATTATGGGCCAGAAACTGCCGCACATTGCCGGAGAAACGGAACAGTAACCCAACCAGCAATACCAGCCGTAGGCTCCGCAGTACGCCGGTCAACGGTGAGAAATTCCAGATCATCGGCACACCACCGGCGATAATCACCAGATTCATCCAGTTACGCCGCAGATAACGCCATTTGTCATCCACCAGATAGGTCAACGTGCTGGTTTCAAGCAAAAAGACCATCCAGATAACCCAATCACCAAGATGGCTCTGCAGGGGTGTCAGCAACCCCCGTATCTCCATAAACCAGTGCACGGGTATCCACAGGGTTACCAGCAATACAGGGATCTCGAAGCGCGAGGCCCAACGTTGGGCATCACCATTTTCATCGTCTTCGACCCCAGCCAGGCCGACCCAATAGTGCAATTTAAAAGTTGTCATCGTTATTACCAGTCGCTATTTTGCCCGAGACAACATCCACTCCCGCCTTTCTCCCCGGCCTCGGAACCGATATCATTCCACCTTTTAGCATAAAGCGGAGATATCGAATGAAGAAACTGTTGCCCCTGCTCCTCATGTTGTTTGTCGCAGCCTGCAATAGTGAAGTATCCGATGCGCCGACGTCCAGCGCCAGCCCACGCGTGCTGATGCAGACCAGCATGGGCGATATCGTGATCGAACTCTACCCGAACAAAGCACCGAAGAGCGTCGCCAATTTCCTGCAATACGTCGACGACGGTTTCTACAACGGCACTATTTTCCACCGAGTGATCGACGGATTCATGATCCAGGGCGGCGGTTTCACTCCCGACATGGAGCAGAAACAGACCCGTGCCCCAATCATGAATGAGGCGGACAACCGCCTGCGCAACACCATCGGCACCAGTGCCATGGCGCGCACTATGGAGCCTCACTCCGCCACTTCCCAGTTCTACATCAATGTTGCCATGAACAGCAGCCTCGATTTCCGCGAAAAAACGCCCCGTGGCTGGGGTTATGCGGTGTTCGGTCGGGTAGTCAAAGGCATGGAAGTGGTCAAGGCGATCAAAAGCGTGCCCACCACCCGAGTAGAAGTCTACCGCGATGTACCTGCTACCCCCATCATCATTCAGAAGGTTTCGCGTCTCGATGCGAACGCAAAGAACTAATTTGAGGATATTACGATGATCAAACTAAACACCAACTTCGGCACCATCACCCTGGAGCTGTTTGCCGACAAGGCGCCGGAAACGGTCAACAACTTCGTCACCTACGTGAAAGACGGCTTTTACGACGGCACCATTTTCCATCGCGTGATCAACGGCTTCATGATCCAGGGCGGCGGCATGGAGCCAGGAATGAAAGAGAAACAGACCCGTGACCCGATCAAGAACGAGGCAGACAACGGTCTCTCCAACGAGAAAGGCACCATCGCCATGGCCCGCACCATGGAACCGCATTCCGCCTCGGCACAGTTCTTCATCAACGTCAGCAACAACACCTTCCTCGACCACCGCTCACCGACCCAGGACGGCTGGGGCTATGCAGTGTTCGGCAAGGTCGTCGACGGCATGGATGTGGTAGAGCGGATCAAGGCCGTCGAAACCGGCAATGCGGGTTTCCATCAGGATGTGCCGGTTGAGGATGTGATCATCGAAAGCGCCGAGGTCGTTGAAGAAGAGTAAGCCAGTGTCAACGCTGTTCATTGCCGACCTGCACCTGAGCGCAGAACGTCCGCAGACTATCCGCCTGTTCCTCGACTTTCTGGCGGGCGAAGCACGTAGCGCTACCGCGCTCTACATCCTTGGCGATCTGTTCGAGGCCTGGCTAGGTGACGATCTGGTGCTGCCTGAGTACCATCCCGTCCTCAATGCTCTCGCTGAGCTTGTCGACAGCGGCACAGCGGTTTACGTGATGCACGGCAATCGCGACTTCCTCCTCGGAGAAAGCTTCGAGCGGATGAGCGGTTGCCAGCTCATCGACGACCCTTTGCGCATCGATCTCTACGGCACTCCGACGCTGCTGATGCACGGTGACTTGCTCTGCACCGACGACCTGCCCTACCAGACCATGCGCCAGCAGTTGCGCGATCCGGCCTGGATCGGTGCCTTCCTCGGGAAATCGGCTGAAGAGCGCATCGCCTTTGCCCGGGAATTGCGCGAACGCAGCCGCAGGGAGACCGGGGAAAAAACCGAGACCATCATGGACGTCAACCCGCAGACCGTGGAACAGACCCTGCGCCAGTATGACGTCACTCAGTTAATCCACGGTCATACCCATCGACCGGCCACCCATCAGCACCAGTTGGATGCCACCAGTGCCACCCGTTATGTCCTGCCCGAATGGACAGATCTCGGCGGCGCCCTGCGTTGCGACGCAGAAGGCTGCTCAACGCTAAAGGTGTAACGCAAACATCATCTAACGATGGGAAAATCGTTAAGCGGCAGCTAAGGCAAGCCGACAACAATAACGCCAATCCTTTATACTGTCTGCCCCATGCGACCAAGACACTATTACATACTCCTGTCCCTGCTCTTCATTCTCCTGCTCGGCGCCTGCAGTTCGGGCAAAAACGAGCTTGAGCGGGTCAAGAACAACGGCAAGCTGGTCGTTCTCACCCGAAACTCCGGCACCACCTACTACGAAGGCCCTTACGGCCCCACCGGACTGGAGTACGACCTGGCCAAGGGCTTTGCCGACGAGCTTGGGGTGGAACTAAAAATGGTGGTTGCCAGCAATGTCGGTGAGGTGCTGGAGCAGTTGCTGGATCTGGATGCAGATTTCGCAGCGGCAGGGCTAACCGCCACCCGTAAGCGCCAGGTCTGGGCCCGCTTTACCCCGCCCTATCAGCAGATCACTCAGCAACTGGTCTACCGCATCGGCGGTAATCGACCGACCAGCCTGAAAGAGATCAGCGGCACGCTGGAGATCACCTCGCGCAGCAGTCATGAGGAAGAACTACGCAAGCTCAAGTACCAGTACCCCGACCTTACCTGGCAGGTAAACTCCGACGCCGAGAGCGAGGAACTGCTAACCATGGTGTGGGAAAAAGAGCTCGACTACACCATCGCCGATTCCAATGAAATCGCTATCAATCAGCGCTACTACCCGGAGCTGCGGGTCGCCTTCAACATCACCGACCCCGAGCCCCTGGCCTGGGCCTTTCCGCGGATGAAGGACGACAGCCTCTATCTGGCGGCCAGCGACTACATTACACGGATGAAGGAGAGCGGTGCCCTGGCCCAGTTGATTGATCGTTACTACGGCCACCTCAACAGCTTCGACTACGTCGACACCATCACCTACCAGCGCCACATCGAGTCCCTGCTGCCCGAATACCGCAAGCTGTTCGAGTACGCTGCCGAGGAGTTCCAACTCGACTGGCGGCTGCTGGCGGCAACCGCCTATCAGGAGTCCCACTGGAACCCAAACGCCGTCTCTCCCACGGGCGTACGTGGGCTGATGATGCTGACCAAAAACACGGCCAGGGAACTGGGGGTAGAGAAACGCACCGACCCGGTCCAGAGCATCCGCGGCGGCGCCCTCTATTTGAACCAGATGCTGACCAAGCTGCCACTGCGGATTCAGGAGCCCGACCGTTCCTGGCTGGCTCTGGCCGCCTATAACATCGGCTACGGCCACCTGGAAGATGCCCGCATCATCACCGAGAAACGAGGCGGCAATCCGGATAACTGGAAAGATGTGAAAGAAAACCTGCCACTACTGCGTAAGCGCAAGTGGTACCGCAAGACCCGCCACGGTTATGCCCGTGGACACGAAGCGGTGCGTTATGTGGAAAATATCCGCCGTTATTTCGATCTGCTGGTACGTGCCCTGGGGCAGGAAGACCAGAATACCCCGATAAACCGGGCGCTGGAGATCAAAACACCGGCCCTGTAAGCCCTAGCGACGGCGGCGGAAAAAATCCTGCAACAGCGCGCTACTCTCCTCGGCCATCAAACCACCCTCCACCTCACAGCGGTGGTTTAACGCCTCACTCTGCAATAGATTGAAGACCGAACCGGCAGCACCGGTGCGGGGATCGGCAGCCGCGTAGACCACCCGCTCCACCCGTGCGTGGACCAGTGCCCCGGCACACATGGGACAGGGTTCGAGCGAGACGTAGAGTGTGGTACCCGGCAGGCGATAATTCCCCAGCACCTTGCCTGCCTCACGCAACACTCGCATTTCGGCGTGACCGCTGGGATCGTTCTCGGCGATAGGTCGATTCCAGCCTTCGACAACCAGCTTGCCATCCTTAACCAGCACCGCACCTACCGGCACCTCGCCTTCGAGTGCAGCCCGCTGCGCCAGCTCCAGGGCACGGCGCATCCAGTGAGTATCGGGGGATTCGAGTTCGTTGTTCATTCGGTGGCCATTTTTTCCTATTCCCACTCGAATGTAAACGAACCCCAGATTAGTTGCTCAGGGCACCAGCGATTCAAACATACCGTATCTCATCAGTAAAAAAACCCCGTGTTCTGTAAGAAACATCGGAGGTTATGTTGGGAATTAGGAGATTACCAGCTACTACTGCTCACTCTATGGCAGCTACCACAATCATAATACCTTGAGCGAAGAGGATTACCGTGCTCCCTCGTCCCGTCGGATGCATGACAGGCAGCACAGGTTGATCCATAAGTGGCATGCGGGAACCCAGCGATATCCGCATTGGGAGGCGAACCGTCATGACAATCCGTGCATGTCGAAATGCGCCTTGAGCTGTGATCGCCAGGGTAACCGCCATTAGCTACGTGATTATAATCGAGCGTCGCCCAGGAGCTGGTGCTGGTATGACACGAGGCGCACGCGGTTACGGATGTCACGAAGTGATTCGAAGATTTCGTCGTAACAATATGAACGGCATTACTCCCATCATGATTTCCGTCATGACAGTTTTCACACGCTACCGACGCAACTACCGAGTGATCCATCATCGCGTTGGCGAAGGTGCCGCCCACATTACTTCGGTGGCAACTGTAACAGTTGAGTTCACCTGACGAACCAAGGATCGGTATGTGAGGCAGCGGGTTCGGATCGTCGGTAACATCGACCACACCAGCAGTACCTGAAGCATGACAACCGGATGCGGCGCAGCCGGTGGTCACACCCGTGTGATCGAAACCGCCAGTGGCATTTGTCGCAAACGTGCCCTCAGTGGTATGGCAGGCACCGCAATCTGCATTAGTTGCCATATGCGAGAATGATTTACCAATAGCAATATTGTTGTCGTGGCAGTCCATACATTGCTGACCAATCATCTCCTGACCAGTGTGATCGAAACTGCCTCCCGCGAATGACGATACTGACGGCGGATATCCTGCATGACATACACTGCAATCGCGTGTTGTCGGCAGATGGCTGGTATTTTTTCCTGTAGCAACCATGCCGTCATGGCAGCTTGCACACGCCAAGCCCTCGTTTATCCCACCAGCATCCATTGTCGTGTGGTCGAAGCCTGCGATAAAACTACCGCCGGTTTGGTGGCAGTCCTGACACGTATCGGAAGTCGGCGGATGCACCCCGCTTTTGCCGATGGGCTGAACAGTATTACCTGCGACGTGACAACTTACGCATTGTTGGGAGGCGATCACAGGATCAAGATGGTTAACCGGATTGATCTCCGCAAACCCTCCCGTCGTAGCATGGCAGGCATTGCAATCCCAGCCACTGGAATTCGCCGTGCTATGCGTAGACGAGAGCGGCGCGGTGTTATAGAACGTGGCACCGTAAACTGCATTGTCGTATGAACCATTGTGGCAACTACTGCACCCGGTTGAATAGGCGGGATGAACCGTATTTACAAACCGAGTGGCCGTTGTAAAACCACTTGAGCTTGTACCATTAATTAAAGGACCGTTGTTGGTATTGGTGTGACATACGCTGCAGTCATTCGTCGTAGGAATGTGACTATTTGGCGCAGCGATCACGACCACACCATCATGTGGCAGACCATCATGACAGCTGGCGCAATTATCGATGATTCCCGCAGCAGCATGATCAAAGATCGCCACCGCAAAACTGGTATATCCGGCCCCCGTGCCATGACAAATCACGCAATCCTCTCCCACTATCGGCAGTGGCACGTGCGTCACCGACCGACCAAGTGCAACCGTTCCATCGTGACAGGAGACGCAGGTGGGACTGGAGACTGTTGCACCGTCGGTAGTCACCGTCGAATGATCAAACGTTCCACCCGCAAAGGTATCCAATTGCGGATCATGGCAGACACTACATTGCGCCGTTGTAATTTGATGGTTAACTGATTTGCCTGTCGCAGTGATACCGTCATGACAGGAATTACAATCGGTGGGGTTTGACGGTCCCTGCGTTCCAAAGCCACTGTGATCCACAGTCGCCAGGCTGAAACTTCCGCCAGCGGTGTGGCAAGTGTCACAGGGTTGGCCAGCCGCCGCAGTGTGAATATCTTCAAGCGGTTGCGGGAATAACGGGGTCGTGGGTATGCCCGGCGCAATAATATCGTTGTGGCAATCTGTGCATTGCTGACTTGTCACTTCGGTAGAGGTGTGGTCAACGAAGGCGCCGACAAACGATGAGGTATGGTGGCAATCGCTGCAATCAGAAGTATCTGAAGTGCCGATATGATTTCCAGGTTTACCTGTGGCGTTCACTCCGTCGTGGCAGGTGTTACAGGCGATGGGATGTCGCGCCAACACACCGTGATCGAACAGACCATTCAAATTGAAAGTGGTGGTGTTATGGCAGAGATCACACGCCTCTGTAATGTCTCCCGTATCCGGGTGCGGATTCGGTGCTAAATCTTTCCCACCTGCATGACAGCCAGCTTGCCCACAACTACCCGGCGTAACCGCAGAATGATTAATGAAGGGCGGATTAAACGATTCAGTGGTGTGGCAATTATTGCACTCCACAGAAACACTTGGATGTCCCGGTGGATTGGGGACAGAGTCAGTACCGGGCGCGGTGACACCGTTGTGACAGGCTGAACACGGTGAACTGATGTGAGTATGATCGTAAGTGCCGTCGGGATTAAGGTCGAAAAAACTGTCGGTAGTATGGCAGTCACTGCATTCCTGAGTGGTCTCAATGTGGGCCGGAGACTTCCCGATGGCAATCGCACCATTATGACAATCGCTACAATTACCGAATACCTCCGAGTGATCAACAAAACTTGCTGCAATAAATCCTCTAGGCGAATGACAAGTTTGGCATAAATTACTTGTCGCCATATGTGTGCCTGATTTGGCAGGAACGGATGAATATTTTCCGGAATGACACAGCGAACAGCTGTTTGATAGCCCGCCATGAAAAGTGTAACGACGAGCAGTGGGATTAGCCATGTAATCCGGGCTAAGCGTGGC
Source organism: Thiohalomonadaceae bacterium (assembly GCA_050299175.1). Taxonomy (GTDB): domain Bacteria; phylum Pseudomonadota; class Gammaproteobacteria; order Thiohalomonadales; family Thiohalomonadaceae; genus JAPHTQ01. Next base: position 109,560 of record JBNKVM010000049.1, on the reverse strand, counting down.
GTTATCTAGCGCTACCACCATGGCCACATCACGGAGACTCGATACGCCACGTGAGCTGACCACCAATTGCACTGCATACGCACCGGCAACATCCGGCACAAATGTCGGATTGACGGTATTTGCACCAATTAACTTAACGGTACTGCCTGCAGGTCTATAAACGAACGACCAGGCATAACTTAGTTGGCTATCATCAGAGTTGATCGATCTGCTGCCATCAAGGTAAGCGGTATAGAGATCCGCGCCATTATTGCAGCCCAATGGTGGTGTGGATCTTGTGTAGAGCTCTCCCTGCAGAAGGGTCTCACAGATGCCTCCGGCATCGGCAACCAGCACCAGTGACGCGGTATCGGTACCCGATGAACCGCCTCCGCCGGACGAAGAACTACCGCCGCCGCATCCGGCTAAAAACATAGTGATCAACAATAACAGTGGCCACGCGATTGCGATCTGTAACCTTCCCTGGAATGTATGCTTATGGATCGACATCATTTCACCATCCGTAACAACGCGAACTATGGCGGTTAGCGTCTATAGCCCAACTGCCATAGATGACTTATTGCGGCGATCCTAGGAGTATTGCCCGAACTTAAATGTGTCTTGGTTCACTAAGCAGACTGATTTACGACTATTAATTCTATGTATCTATAAACGCAACTTTATGTGCATAAATACAACGAATCGTCCCTGTGCACGCTATTTGATGTCTGTATGGGAGGTACGTCATATTGTGTGACGAATTCAACAGAAAAGTTGACGCCAGCGCCGTCAACCTAGCACTGGTGTCGAAGACATGAAAGGAAGTCAGCTGCCGACGCGATTATTGAACCTGCACAAAGAAGTGTGTGATCGGAAATCCCCTAGACTTCGTGCGGTTCGTCGTTCAGGTTATTCCGCAGCTGCTTTATTCGCTTATTCCCACTCAATGGTGCCGGGTGGCTTGCCGGTAATGTCGTAGACCACGCGGGAGATACCATTGATCTCGTTGACGATGCGTCGCGAAACATCATCAAGAAATTCGTATGGCAGGTGCGCCCAACGGGCGGTCATGAAATCGATGGTCTCCACCGCTCGCAGCGCCACTACATATTCATAGCGGCGACCATCGCCGGTCACGCCCACCGATTTCACCGGCAGGAATACGGCGAAGGCCTGAGAAGTCTTGTCATAGAGGTCATGCTTGCGCAGCTCTTCGATGAAGATGTGGTCGGCCAGACGCAGAATATCGGCATACTCCTTCTTCACCTCGCCAAGGATACGCACACCGAGACCAGGTCCCGGGAAGGGATGACGGTAAACCATGTCGGCAGGCAGGCCCAGTTCGATCCCCAGCCTGCGCACTTCATCCTTGAACAGTTCACGCAGCGGTTCCACCAGCTCGAGCTTCATGTGCTCGGGCAGCCCGCCGACGTTATGGTGGGATTTGATCAGATGGGCCTTACCGGTCTTGGCTCCGGCCGACTCGATGACATCAGGATAGATGGTACCCTGGGCCAACCACTTGGCAGAGGAGAGTTTGCCCGCCTCCTCTTCAAAGATGTCGATAAACAGATTGCCGATAATCTTGCGCTTCTGCTCAGGATCGTTGACACCTTTCAGGGCATCGAGAAAACGCTGCTCCGCATCGACACGGATCACCTTGACGCCCATGTGCTCGGCAAAGGTGGCCATTACCTGATCGCCCTCTTTGTACCGCAGCAGGCCGTTGTCGACGAAGACACAGGTGAGCTGATCGCCGATCGCCTTGTGTAGCAGCGCAGCAACCACCGACGAGTCGACCCCACCGGAGAGCCCCAGGATCACCTCTCCCGTACCTACCTGCTCACGCACGCTGCGAATAGCATCGTCGATGATGTTATCCGCAGTCCAGAGTGCCTCGCAGCCGCAGATATCGTGAACGAAACGCTCGATAATGCGCTGCCCCTGGGCAGTATGGGTCACCTCAGGATGGAACTGCACGCCGTAGAATCGGCGCTGCTCATCGGCCATTCCGGCCACTGGGGCCGAGTCGGTAGAGGCCATCAGTTTGAAGCCTTCGGGTATGTCGATGACCCGATCGCCATGGCTCATCCAGACATCGAGCAGACCGTAACCCTCGTCACTGACATGGTCTTCGATATCCCTGAGTAGATCGGTATGACCGCGGGCACGGACCCTGGCATAGCCGTATTCATGGTGATCGGCGTTCTCTACCCGGCCGCCCAACTGCGCCGCCATGGTCTGCATGCCATAGCAGATACCGAATACCGGCACACCGAGGGAGAAAACCACTTCTGGCGCCGTCGGCGCTTCCGCCACCGTAGTGCTCTCCGGACCGCCAGAGAGGACAATGCCGTTGGGATTGAAGGCACGGATATCGGCCTCCGCCATGTCATAGGGGTGGAGTTCGCAGTAAACCCCCGCCTCGCGCACCCGGCGGGCGATAAGCTGGGTGTACTGGGAGCCGAAATCGAGGATCAGGATGCGTTGAGCATGGATATCTGTGGACATGGTGTGGTCTCGGAACCCGTGGAAAGGGGGCAATTATACATGTTTGGTCAGCGTCAGTTAGCCCTCCCGGATAATCTCATGAGTCACCGGGGCGAAGCTGCGGTACATGGCGGTTACCCCGCAGTAGCGCTCCTGGGAGAGATCGATGGCCTTGAGCAGCTTGTCATCCGGCACATCGTTGCTAACGATGTATTTGATGTGGAAAGAGTTGAGTACCTTCGGGTGCTCCTCGGTCTCGCCCGCTTCTACCTCGACCCGAAACTGGGACGGTTCACTGCGCATCTTGTGCAGGATCGACATCACATCCATCGCGGTACAACCTGCCAGCCCCGCCAGTAGCAGTTCCTTGGGTCGGAAGCCTTCACCCGCGCCTCCCACGGCCGACGGCGCATCCATGACCACCCTTTCGCTGCTGCCACCCAGCCCCTCGAAACGTAACCCACCTTGCCACTCAACTTTTATCTGCATTTGACACACTCTCATTTGCCACTTTAAATCAATTAAACATGCGCTCGCGAATATCTCAGACCATTAAACATAGATTGAGCACTTCGTCGTATTCGAACAACTTCTATTACAGGTAGCCGAATGGTACAGTCAACCTTTACCTAAGCCTTACGGACTGTCATGCTTAAATAGATGTGTTCCCTGCTCGGAACCTCTCTGTCAGGGATACGATAAATGAGCCTATATGCAAAAAAACGGCCGATGAATAAAGCAAAAAAAGTAATAACCACCGACGTCCGAAAGCAAACCATTCTGAAAACCGTCACCGGCTTTCTCACCTTCAGTATGGCGTTACCCGCACGTGCCGTGCCCCTCGCCGAGCTCAGCAGTGAAGAGCGGGAGTGGCTTGCCGCCCACCCCAACATCCAGCTTGTGCAGGACAACACCACAATGATCATGGCGGTGTTGTTGACCATGGCATTTGTCGCTATTGCGCTCCTGCTGCTGAAACTGCGCAAACAACGACGTGCCGAGCAGGATAGCGTCGTGTCCCGGCCAGAATCTGACACCTCAACAGAATCAAATCGTTTCGTTGATCAGGACAACATCGTACACATTGGCAGTTGTACATGGGATATCCAGAACCATCGCATGCATTGGTCGCGGGAAGCCTTCCTCATTTTCAATTTGGATCCCAACAGGCACAAGGCCAGTGCTGACAATATGCTACGTTCCATTCACCCCGATGACCGCAAACGCATGGGCTCCGTTCTTGACGATGTGCTCTATGGCGAAGGGTGTGAATACATGCAGGAACTACGTCTGCAGGACAAGGATAATAAACCACGCTACGCCAAGTTGTATTGTCGTCTGGAACGGAGCATTGACGGTAAACCACTGATGTTGACCGGCGTTCTGCACGATATCACCGAACAAAAAACCGTTGAGCTCGCACTCCGGGAAAAACAGCAGACCCTGCAATCACTGCTGGATAATGCCCCCATTGGCATCTGGTTTCAGAATACAGAAGGTAAACTACTGTTCGTCAATCAGGCATTCTGTGGTGCCATTGGTATCAGCGAGGAGGATTTCCTGTCTGTACCGCACTACAGTGTGCTTTACGACGAGAAAACGGCAAAGTCGTGTATGGCCTCGGATGAGATCGCCCTACGCAATGAGGGTCCACAGATCAGTTACGAACGGATGCGATTTGTAGATGGCAAACTACACGATCTGGAGATCATCAAAAGCCGGGTTCACGACGAACATGGACAATCCATGGGCCTGATCGGCCTCAGCATGGACATCACCGACAAGAAGCAGGCAGAAGAAAAGCTGTTGCACCAGGCTTACTTCGATGACCTGACCGGTCTGGGCAACCGTAACTATCTGATGGAGAACCTGGGCAAAGCTCTGGCCAGCGCCAACCGCCACGGCTACTACAATGCCCTGCTCTTTTTCGATCTCGACAACTTCAAGATCATCAACGACAGCCTTGGCCACCATACGGGAGATATCCTGCTTAAGGAAATCGGTAACCGCATGAAAGAGGTAATACGTACCGAGGATACCGTTGCCCGACTCGGTGGCGATGAATTTATCGTCATTCTTAATGACCTGGGAAAGGAGCAACGCAGCGCCGATGCCCAGGCCCATGATATTGCGGAAAAGATCCGCAAGAAGCTGGCCCTGCCCTACGATCTCGGAGACCAGGAACAACACATCACCATGAGTGTCGGCATCAGCATGTTCCCCAATCACGACCATGATGTGCACGATATCCTCAAGCACGCGGACATTGCCATGTACCGCGCCAAGGAGTCTGGACGCAACACCATCCGCTTCTTCATGCCCAGCATGCAGAAAGAGGCGGAAGAACGTCTGTTAATGCAGAACATGCTGCGCTATGCCCTGCCGAACAAACAGTTCATGCTCAACTTCCAGCCGCAGTACAACCACGAAGGCGAGTTGATCGGCGCAGAGAGCCTGTTGCGCTGGCAACACCCTTCGCAGGGCCTCATTCCACCATCGCGCTTCATTCCTGCGGCAGAGGAATCGGGGCAGATCATTGATATCGGTGCCTGGGTATTGCGGGAAACGTGCAAAACCCTGAAGCGCTGGCAGGACCTGGGCAAAAACGGTATTACCCTGTCGGCCAACGTCAGCCCACGTCAGTTTCACCAGGCGATCTTTGTTGAGCAGGTTCTGAGCATCGTTGCCGAAACCGGTGTCGATCCTCATTACCTGGAGCTGGAACTAACTGAGTCGCTGTTGATCGAGCACCTGGAAGATGTCACGGAAAAGATGAATACCCTGAAAAAACACGGTATTCGCTTCGCGATTGACGATTTCGGTACCGGTTACTCCTCACTGGCCTATCTCAAGCGCCTGCCCGTAGACCGTCTCAAAATCGACCAGTCGTTCATCAATGATGTCACCACTGACCCCAGCGACGCCCTGATTGTCGAGGCAATCATCGCCATGGCCACCCACCTGGAGCTGGAAGTCATCGCCGAAGGGGTGGAGACCGAGGAACAGTTGCTGTTCCTGCAAAAACGCGGTTGTGCCATGCATCAGGGTTACTATTTCAGTCGCCCGCTGGATCAGGAACATTTTGAAAAATACCTGAGCCAAAGTAACAATCACTACCAGTCACTCAAGTAATCCACAGGTATTCCCATGAAATATGTCGGCGCTCATGTCAGTGCCAGCGGCGGCGTGGAGAACGCCCCGCTGAATGCCGCCGCTATCGGCGCACGCGCTTTTGCCCTGTTCACCAAAAACCAGCGCCAATGGCAGGCCAAGCCGTTAACCGAACAGAGCATTGCGGCTTTTCGTAACAACCTAGCCGAGGTGGGTATCGACCCGCGACAGGTGCTCCCCCATGACAGTTACCTTATCAATCTCGGTCATCCAGAACAGGAACCATTGGAAAAATCGCGCAACGCCTTTCTCGATGAAATGCAGCGCTGCGAGCAACTGGGATTACCGCTGCTCAACTTCCATCCCGGCGCGCACCTGAACAAAATCAGTGAGGAGAAATCACTCGCTACTGTTGCCGATTCGATCAATCTCGCGCTGGAGCAAACCAGTGGCGTCACCGCGGTGATCGAAAACACCGCCGGGCAGGGCAGTACGCTGGGATACCGTTTCGAACATCTGGCTGCGATTATCGATGGCGTGGAAGACAAGAGTCGTGTCGGTGTCTGTCTCGACACCTGCCACACCTTCACCGCCGGTTACGACATGCGTACAACAGAAACCTGCCAACAAACATTCGCCGAGTTCAATGCGGTGGTTGGCTTCAAATACCTACGCGGTATGCATCTCAACGATTCCAAGGCCGAATTCGCTTCACGGGTCGACCGTCACCACAGCCTGGGCCAGGGAAAACTTGGCCTGGAGGTGTTCCGTTTCATTATGGGTGATCCACGCTTCGATGAGATCCCGCTGATCCTGGAAACCATCGACGACTCCATCTGGGCTGACGAGATCAAACTGCTCTACAGCATGGCCGGGTAACGACTGGCTGCACGATGCTATAATCCCCAGCCACCAACCACCGGGAATGCATGCGTGAGTAAAGACGCCATTTACGCTGACGAGCAACATATTGTCGACTTCGCCTTCGACGAGCGCGTTGCGGCAGTCTTCCCGGACATGATCCGCCGTTCGGTACCCGGCTATGGCGATATCATCGCCCTGCTCGGCCTGTTTGCCGAACGTTATGCCCAGGACAACTCCAATATCTACGATCTCGGCTGTTCCCTGGGCGCTGCTACCCTCTCTCTGCGCCGCCGTATCGGCGCGCACAACTGCCGCATCGTTGCCGTCGACAACTCGAGTGCCATGGTGGAACGCTGCCGTGAAAACATTGCCAATGACCTCTCACCCACCCCGGTCGAAGTCATATGCAGCGATATCCGCGAAGTCGTGATCGAAAACGCTTCGCTTGTCGTACTCAATTTCACCCTGCAATTCCTCCCCCCCGAGGAACGGCTGACACTACTTAAACAGATCTACAACGGTCTACGCCCAGGCGGTATCCTGGTGCTGTCCGAAAAGATTCGCTTCGATGATAAAGCGGAGCAGCAATTTGCCGAATCCCTGCATCTGGCATTCAAGCGTGCCAACGGTTATTCGGAGATGGAGATCAGTCGCAAGCGTCAGGCCCTGGAAAATGTATTGATTCCCGATACCGAAGCACAGCACTACCAGCGTCTTAATCAGGCCGGTTTTGTGCAGGTGGATAGCTGGTTCAAACTCTTCAATTTCATCTCCATGGCCGCCATTAAATAGCTATGGATATCTCCCCCTTCGGCTATGCCGAGCTTTACCGCTGGCTGGAAACCTCGTCCCTTTGCCACTGGCTAGCCGACATTCCGCGGCTGAGTGAAACAAAACTCGGTACACACGGTGACATGCCCCGCTGGTTGGAAGCTCTTCAGCAATTGCCCGAACTTAAACCCGACACGCTGGATCTCAGCGCAGCCTGCCTGTGCATCGGTTCAGCTGAACAACTCGACGAGCCTCGTCGCGAGGCCACCAGCGAAACCCTGATGGCCTTCCATCCCTGGCGCAAGGGGCCCTTCTGTCTCTACGGCATTCACCTGGATACCGAATGGCGCTCCGACTGGAAATGGGCACGACTGGCAAATCAAATCGAGCTACAGGGCAAACTGGTGTTAGATGTTGGTTCCGGCAACGGCTACTACGGTTGGCGCATGCTCGGCGCCGGGGCGCAACGGGTTATCGCCATCGACCCCACCATCAGCTATGTCGCCCAATACGCCGCCATGCGCCACTTCATCGGTGAACAGCCGATGCATGTCCTGCCCCTGAAACTGGAGGAGTTACCGCAGGGCAATGAAGCCTTTGATACAGTCTTCTCCATGGGCGTGATCTACCATCGCAAAGACCCGCAAGAACACCTCGGACGGCTTCGCCAGCATCTTAAAACTGGCGGCGAATTGATCCTGGAGGGTCTGGTCATCGCAGATCAAGGAGACGCGGTGTTACAGCCAAAAGGACGCTATGCCAAAATGAAAAACGTTCACGCCATCCCCTCTACAGATACCATGCATGCGTGGCTGGAACAGGCGGGATTCAGGCAAGTGCAACTTCTGGATGTTTCCCCCACAAGCGTCGAAGAGCAGCGGCGCACCCCGTGGATGCATTTTGAGTCCCTGGCCGATTACCTCGACCCGGATAACCCCACAAAAACTGTTGAGGGGCATCCCGCCCCGATCCGTGCGGTATTCAGCGCACGTAAATAAGCGCCGTTCATCGCCAGATCAACCGCACTCGACCCGTTTTCCCCAACCAGTAGAAAGAGTGGTTGTCGCCGCTGACAGTAAGCGTGGTATGCTGGCGTAAAGAACAGTACCTATACCCCTATGGACTACGAGACACTATTCTCCGTACTGATCAGTGTTTTCTTGATCCAGGCCTTCGCCCTTAGCCTCACCTGGAGACAGAACCCTGAAGAGATCGGCATCCGCGACTGGGCCGTCGCCGCACTGGCGATCGCCCTCGGCGGGCTGGCCTCGGTAGTCGGGATGGAGATAGACGGTAATGTGAATGCCCCGGAGGAGTTCCGTGCCACTAGTCTGTTGCGCGGCCTCGGTGCGGGACTGGGGGTCACTGGCTGGTATTTTGTCTGGCAGGGTATCCGTCACTTCTTCGGCAAAACGACATTCTCGTATTATTACGCGCCCGTTTTTCTGCTGTTATCCAGTCTTTTAGTGCTGCTCAATCCAGAGACTATCTCCTTCAATGACTGGCGCGTCTCCTGGGTGGCACTGGTTATCGCCCTGTTTGCCATACTGACCAGCTACGAATTCCTGCAGCGGAATCCCCTGCAGAACCCTGTCATTCTGTTAATGATTGCGATGCTCTGGTTCACCAGCCTGACCTGGCTGTTACGCATGCTGGCGCATATGGGCATCCTCTCCGATATCCCGTTTTACGATGCCCTGTCGATGTACGACGGAATCATTGCCGGTGTAACCCTGACGGTTTCGATGATCCTGCTGACCAATGAGCGAATAAACCAGAAACTGATCGATCAGGCGACTCGCGACCACCTGACTGGTGCCCTCAACCGGCGCGCCTTTATCGAGGCAAGCACCCCTTACCTCTCCTCACTGCACCGCAAGAAAAGTCATTTGGCGGTGGTGGTACTGGATATCGATCACTTTAAGCAGATCAATGACCGCTACGGCCACGGTCTCGGTGATCAGGTACTACAGGAATTCACCACCCTGGCACTCAACACATTGCGTGACAGCGATCTGTTCGCCCGTTACGGTGGCGAGGAGTTTGTCATCCTGCTACACGACAGCAACCGTGAACAGGCGGCAAAAGTCATGCAACGACTCCGTGATACCTATGCGGCAAAAACCATCCATGCAGGTGACGAACGAATCAGCGTTACCTTCAGTGCGGGAATATGTTGCGCCGTAGGTCCGGTACAGGTAGAGCTGGAAACCATGCTGGATGCTGCGGATAAAGCCATGTACCGCGCCAAGGAAGCTGGGCGCAATCGTGTTGAATTCAGTTCCGACAGCATCGGCGCGGGAGAACTGGAACTGAACATGCAATGAGATCGTTATGAAACCATCACTGAGACCTGGTCTTCGTTACCAACACCGTTTTCTGCTGCCATCCAGCAAGACTGTACCGGCACTCTATCCTGAAGCGGAAGAGTTCCTGGCCATGCCCGAGGTTTTCGCCACCGGCTACATGGTCGGCTTTCTCGAATGGGCCTGCATCCTGGCGGTCAATCCCCACATCGATTGGCCGCGGGAACAAACCCTGGGTACGCATATCGACGTCAGCCATGAAGCGGCCACTCCACCGGGGCTGGAGGTGACTGCCACAGTCGAGTTGTATGAAATCGATGGCCGACGGTTGCGCTTTCGCGTGGAGGCCCACGATGGTGTCGACGTCATCGCCCGCGGGACTCACGAGCGCTTTCTTATCGATCGCGAGCGTTTTGATTCCAGCATAGAGAAAAAGAAAAACACAATGTAGACGCAAGGGAGCATATGGCAAGCAAAGGACTACAGCGAACGAAAAACCCGATGCCGGACTTCGTCGCCGAGGCATTGAATGCGCACAGACTGATGCAGGATTTCAACACACGTCCAGCTTACCAGCAAAATGATTATCTTGGCTGGATCAATCGGGCAAAGCGCCAGGAAACCCGCGAGAAACGACTGCAACAAATGCTGGATGAACTGAGTAAAGGTGGCATCTACATGAAGATGGATCATCCACCCTCACGCAAGTAGCAATACGCCATTTAATTTCGCGCAGCAATCGACTCCACATCCGCACGAATTTGATCCAGACAGGCGAACACTTCGCGACTGGCCTGCTCCATCGCATCAAGCTCTTCCAATAACACTTTATAATCGCGACCATTATCCAATAGCTCGAAGATATTATGGGTAGCGCCATGCACCAGGGCGTGTGGCGCTTCCAGTGCACTGAAGTGCAGCGATGAAGAGAAGAAATCCCGGCCATCCCCTTCGTAGTACCACTTGCCGAGGCGACAGTTGTGGTGATCAACAAACTGAAATGCCGGCTCACGCATATTGATCGACAGATAGGTATTCACCTTCCACAGCACGTGATCCAGTTTGGCCAGGCTGAGAAAGACACTATCGGCCATGCTGCCAAAATTGGCGAAAGAAGAATCGATCAGGCTCTGCAACCTGGAGATAGTCGTACCAAGCACACCGATACTCTGCTCCACTTCGCTGACACTACCGTATACCTTGCCCGAACTTTCGTTGACCTTGGTAACGTTATTCAGCATTTCATCGATCACCATGCGGGTGTCGACGATGGCCTTACGAGTTTTATCTGCTAAGCCACGTACTTCGTCGGCAACTACCGCAAACCCTCTACCAGCCTCACCTGCACGCGCCGCCTCAATAGCGGCATTCAGCGCCAACAGATTAGTTTGTTCAGAGATGTCCTGAATTAGTGTCAGCACCGAACTGATCTTTCCGGCATGCTGGTTCAATTCCTCCACTACATCCTTGGACTCAGCCGACATCCGCGTTACCTGATGCAGAGTGGAGACGATGCTATGGGTATCACCGCTGATCGTTTCAAAATCGCGGTTAACCTCACCCAGTTGCGACAACGTCTCTTTCATTGCACCAACCGCCGAGGCCATCTTTCCCTGAATGTCTGCAAGACCCGCCCGAATGTTCTCATTCTCCAGCGTCATCAGATTGTTCAGTTCCTGCTCGGCATCGCCCTGTGACTGGAACTGTGCCAATTCGGCCTGCAAATGCTCCACTTGATGAATCAGTTCGCGATTCTCCTCGCGCACCTGTTCACACTCATCCATCAGCACGGTCACTTCCTGCTGATGTCTTGCCCTGGACATAATCAGCATTTCCCTATCACCCCATTGACTGACTCCTGAGCTAAAGTATCGTCCGTTGTGAACCTTTCCTCATTCCTCTTCTGTGAATTTTTTTTCACAATTTACGCAAAAAAAACGGCCCGCTAAGGGCCGTTTTATCAAAACATCCGTTAACTAACGATTAGAGTCGATAGTTAGGCGCTTCCTTGGTGATCTGCACGTCATGGACATGGGACTCGGAAAGACCGGAGTTGGTGATACGTACAAACTCAGGCTTGGTCCGCATCTCGTCGATGGTGCGACAACCTGTGTAGCCCATGGATGAACGTAGGCCACCCAGCAGTTGGTGTACTACAGGCTGCATCGAGCCTTTGAAGGGAACACGACCTTCAATCCCTTCCGGCACCAGCTTCTCCTGCTCGGTGCTCTCCTGGAAGTAACGGTCAGAGGAACCCTGCGAACCACCCATGGCACCGATAGAACCCATACCACGATAGGATTTGTATGAACGTCCCTGGAAAAGCTCTACCTCACCCGGCGCCTCTTCGGTGCCGGCAAACATGGACCCCATCATGACCGAGTAAGCGCCAGCCACAAGCGCCTTGGCCATATCGCCGGAGAAACGCACACCGCCGTCGGCAATCAGCGGGATACCGCTCTTCTTCAGTGCTTCGGCGACGTTGGAGATGGCTGAAATCTGCGGCACACCAACGCCCGCGACGATGCGGGTGGTACAAATAGAACCGGGGCCAATGCCCACCTTGACCGCATCAGCACCCGCCTTGACCAGCGCCAGCGCCGCCTCGGCGGTCGCGATATTGCCACCGATCACCTGCACATCGGGGAAATGCTTCTTCACCCAGGCAACCCGATCGAGGACGCCCTGGGAATGACCGTGAGCGGTATCGACCACAATCACGTCGACCCCGGCGCCAACCAGTGCTTCGACACGCTCGTCAGTCCCTTCGCCCACGCCCACTGCCGCGCCAACGCGCAAACGGCCCTGATCGTCCTTACAGGCATTGGGCTTGTCGGTCGCCTTCTGGATGTCTTTCACTGTCACCATGCCGCGCAGACGGAAATTGCCGTCGACCACCAGCACCTTCTCGATACGGTGCTCATGCAGCAATTCCTTCACTTTTTCCCGGTCAGTCCCCTCCTTGACCGTCACCAGCTTCTCCTTGGGGGTCATAATGGTGGAAACGGGCTGATCGAAACGGGTCTCGAAACGCATGTCGCGGCTGGTCACGATACCGACCAGATCTTCGCCATCGACCACGGGTACGCCGGAAATTTTCTCGGCACGGGTCAGATCGACCAGTTCGGCGATGGTCATGCTGGGGGAAACGATGATCGGGTCCTTAATCACACCGCTTTCAAATTTCTTCACCGAGCGGACTTCGCTGGCCTGCTGCTCAATGGTCATGTTCTTGTGGATGATACCGATACCGCCTTCCTGGGCCAGGGCAATGGCCAGGCGGGCTTCGGTGACCGTGTCCATCGCAGCAGACACCAGGGGAATATTGAGTTTGATCTCGCGGGTCAGGTGGGTAGTCAGGTCCACATCACGGGGCAGTACCGTGGAATGGGCGGGCACCAGTAAAACATCATCAAAAGTAAGGGCTTCCTGAACTATTCTCATATAACTATCTGCGCTCTCTGTCCGATTCCGGGGTAAGCGCGTAATTATAGGGTTTGACGTCTCCCCGGTAAACTGGATAGTCTTGCGACTTCACCCTTAAGGGGTGGGGAAAACAAGTTGTTGGCTATAATCACCACACGGAGTATCAAACTCCTGAAAAAAGACTGCCATTTTGGAGGATATCCATGATTAGAATGCTTCTTGCAGCACTTTTCGTTGCTTTGCTGGCTGGCTGCAATGGAGTCAAAAGCTCCCCCAGCTACACCCTTATCGATTCAAAACGGGTAATCAGTGAGGCGGAAGCCGCCATCGCAAAAGCCGCCAAAGTCGGTTACGAATGGCGCGACACCTCTGCCATGCTGGCTGATGCCAAGACTGCCGAAAAAGAGGGTGATTACAACAAAGCCGTTGCCCTGGCTGGTCAGGCTGAGCGCCAGGCACAAAATGCCCTCGCCCAGTACCATACAGAGATGTCGGTATTCAAAAACTAAGCCTTAACTCCGTAGTCAAAAAAACCGCCACAAACGTGGCGGTTTTTTTATGGGCGCAACCGAGCAATAGCTTCTGGTAGACTGATCCTATGAGTGAAGTTTCAACCCAGCAAAACACGCCACAGCGCGACATCTACAGCGTCTCGCGACTCAACCGCGAGGCCCGTGCCGTGCTGGAGGGCAATTTCCCCCTACTCTGGGTCGAAGGCGAAATTTCCAACCTAGCACGCCCCCGTTCCGGGCACATCTATTTCTCCCTGAAAGACGAATTCGCCCAGGTGCGCTGTGCCATGTTCCGCATGCGCGTCACCAATCTCCGCTTTACCCCGCAGGAGGGCATGCAGATCACCGCACGAGTCAAGGTCGGTCTGTACGAACCCCGTGGCGATTATCAGCTTCAGGTTGAACACATGGAGGAATCGGGAGACGGTGCCCTACGCAGCGCTTTCGAGGCGCTGAAAAAGCGCCTCGATCAGGAGGGGTTGTTCGATAGTGCACGTAAGCGCACCTTGCCTCACCTGCCCAAGTCCATCGGTGTCGTCACCTCACCTAGCGGTGCGGCGATTCGCGACATTCTCACCGTGCTACACCGCCGTTTCCCTGCCATCCCAGTTGTTATCTACCCGACTGCGGTACAGGGCGATGGGGCTGCCAACGAAATCGCGGCGCAGATCCAGCTGGCAGGAAAGCGCAAGGAGTGCAATGTACTCATCGTCGGGCGTGGTGGCGGTTCGTTGGAAGACCTTTGGGCCTTCAACGAAGAGGTGGTCGCCCGCGCCATCTATGACTCACCCATACCCGTCGTCAGCGCGGTCGGTCACGAGGTGGACATCACCATCAGCGACTTTGTCGCCGATGTCCGCGCCCCAACCCCCTCTGCCGCCGCAGAACTGCTGAGTCCCAACCGCGCCGACTGGCTAGACAGCCTGCAACGAACCACCCAGAGACTGCAGCGAAGCCTGCAACAGCAGCTTCGTCTGCAGCGACAGCACGTCGAGGGACTGCAAAAGCGGCTCCGCGATCCGGCACAGCAACTCCAGCAACGTGCACAGCGACTGGATGAACTGGAATTGCGTCTGCAGACCGCGCAGCGCAACCAACTGCGGCACCGGCAAGCACGCCTCAATACCCACACTGCGCGGCTGCAGCGCCACAATCCGATCGCCCGCCTGCAGCAGCATCAACAGAAACAGCAACAACTGACCCTGCGTCTCCACCAGGCACAACGCCAGCAGCTAAAAGCTATGCAATTGCGCCTCGCCGCCCAGGCCCACGCGCTGGAGGCAATCAGCCCGCTGGCCACTCTCGGTCGGGGCTACGCCATTGTCCAGGCTGTCGACAGCGAGCAAGTGATCCGCGACAGCGCGGAGGTTAAGAGCGGCGCCAAAGTACGTGCCCAACTACATCGAGGTGAACTGCTCTGCAGGGTCGAGGAGGTAAAAGCATAATGCGTTACTGGCTACTACTCGCCACCCTGTTCTTCAGCGTCAGCGCCCACGCGGCCCAACTGCCGCGTGCGCTGTCCGTGCCGGGCGGCGTCGCCATCGTCGAGCTTGGCGATTCCAGCGACAAGCCGGAGGCCTATTACGGTCGTAAAAAGATCATGGTTAAACGCGAAGGCCAGCAGTGGCTGGCACTGGTCGGCCTGACCCTCTCCATCAAACCGGGCACTCACACCCTGCGGGTGTTCCATGGTAAGGGCAAGGAAAGCACCGTAACCTTCAAGGTAAAGGACAAAAAATACGAAGAACAGCATATCACCCTGAAGAACAAGCGCATGGTCAATCCCACCGCGAAAGACCTCAAACGCATTCGCGGCGAACAGTCCCGTTCGCGCAAGGCCTTTGCCAATTGGGATCAGGCACGCAGTGCACAACTTGAATTCATCCTGCCGGTCAGTGGCCGCCTCAGCGGCACCTTCGGCAAGAAACGCTTCTTCAACGAACAGCCGCGCAGACCCCACAGCGGTCTTGATATCGCCGCCGCCAAGGGTACGCCGGTGCAGGCGCCTGCCGCAGGAAAAGTGATCGAAACCGGCAACTACTTCTTCAACGGCAACACCGTATTCATCGACCACGGCGAAGGGTTGGTAACCATGTATTGCCATCTCGACAGCATCGCGGTGAAAAAGGGTGACGAAGTGAAACAGGGCGAAGTCATCGCCCAGGTCGGGATGACCGGTCGGGTTACCGGGCCACACCTGCACTGGAGCGTCAGCATGAACAACAGCCGTATCGATCCTGCACTCTTCCTTAGCCGCGAGGTGATGGCCATGCTGGATGCACCGAACCATCAATGAAACGCATTCCTCGCCGTTACGCGCCAAAGCTGTTGGCGTTTTTCACTTCATTGATTATGTCCTTCATCATATCGATGGTGATCACCTTCCTCAATCTCGGCCTGGTGGACGATTTCTTTTTGCTGTGGATGCGTGCCTGGTTGAGTGCCTTCCTTATCGCCTTCCCAACCATCCTGCTAGTACTACCCATCGCACGACACATCGTCGAAATCATCACGCATGAAAACTAGGGGTATTACACGATTTTTACCCTTTAAGACTCGTTTAATCCTCTGCCTCTAATTTGCGCGTACCTAAACATAAAAATATAACCACAGGTACCACAGCAAATGAGAACCCTACTACTACGTCTGATACTGGCGTTTGGCATGTTGTGCGCGCCCGCAACTCATGCAGCGCCATCCGCCGCGGCGGACTTTATCCTTGACGGCGCCAATGGGCCTGTCGAACTGGCAAAGCTCAAGGGTCAGGTTGTCTACCTGGATTTCTGGGCCTCATGGTGCACCCCTTGCCGAGCTTCATTCCCCTGGATGAATGAGATGCAAAAGCGATACGCAGACAAGGGACTGACGATTGTCGCCGTTAATCTTGATAACGAGAAAGACAAGGCACGTGAATTCATCAGTGCCACCCATCCCAACTTCACTATCGCTTTCGACCCCGACGGTAAGGTCGCTGAGCAGTATGAAGTCATGGGTATGCCCAGTTCTTACCTCATCGATCGCCACGGCAAACTGCACAGCTCGCACATCGGCTTCCGTGCCAAGGATCGCACCGAGCTGGAAAAGAGCATTGTCGAAATACTCGGCAGTAAGGAGTAACCATGAAAAAAATCACCCTCAGTCTGCTGTGTCTCCTGCCGCTGGCAGGTTGCAGCATCGAACCCATCAAGCCCTGGGAGCGCGATCTGCTGGCCCAGGAGAAGATGCAACTGATACCCGATTCCCTGGAGAACACCCTGGATGAGCACATTTATTTCAGTAAAGAATCGGCCTTTGGCGGCCAAGGCGTAGGCGGAGGTGGCTGCGGATGCAACTGAAAAAACGCCCCGTCTCGATCCGCGGCGCCCTGGCGGCCGCGACCTGTAGCGTACTCTCTCAACCCCTGCATGCATCCGATGCTCCGGTAAGCGATGAGTGGGATGTCAAAACCGGCCTGCTGAGTTACAGCGAAAGTGGCCGGATCAATGTCGTCGAGCCGATCGCCTCGGCAACCAAGACCACCAAGTCCGGTGCGATCCTGACCCTGCGTGCGCTGTTCGACTCAATCACCGGCTCCTCGCCAAACGGTGCGACCCCGACAGATGTGGCGCAGACATTCACCTCGCCCTCCGGCAATAACACCTACACCACCCAACCAGGCGATCTGCCGATGCGCGATATGCGTGACGTTCGCTATGCCTTCGGTATCGACTACGAACATGAGCTATCGCGTTTCTACACAAACACCATCACCGCCGACATCTCCAGCGAAACCGACTACCTCTCGCTGGGCGTCTCCGACACGGTGAAGCGTGATTTCAACAACAAGCTGACTACTCTCTCTGCCGGTCTCGGCTTTACCGCGGACACCATCGCGCCGGGCGGTGGCGCACCTGTGGAAATGGCGCTCCTCAGCGCCCCCGCCCCGACAGGTGAAAGCGAGGAGAAAAGTAAAAACAGCGTAAGCCTGATGGTCGGTCTGACTCAGATCCTGAGCCGTCGTGCACTGACTCAGGTCAACCTCAGCTACAACACCAGTTCGGGCTATCTGACTGAACCCTACAAGTTCCTCAGTGTGGTGGACGACACAGCTGGACCAACCCTGGGCTCGACCATAGACTACCGTTACGAAAAACGCCCAGACACTCGCACCAGCACGGCGCTGTTCTGGAAGTGGCAATATCACCTTCCCAAAGATGTGGTCTACGTCAGCTACCGTTACTTTACCGACGACTGGGGCATCAACGCCCACACCGCCGACGTGAAGTACCGCTATGAGCTGGGCGGCGGCAAATACATTCAGCCGCACTTGCGCCTCTACCAGCAGACTGCTGCAGATTTCTTCCGACACAGCCTGGTAGGTCTAACCGACCAGCCCCAGTACGCCAGTTCAGATCTGCGATTAGCAGAAATGACCGGTCGCACTATCGGTGTGAAATACGGGATGCCGTTGATGGATGGCGAGTTCAGCGTACGCCTGGAGCAGATGACTCAGGAAGGGGAAAGCCACCCCTCCGACGCTATCGGTATCCAGCAGAGCTATGATCTCTACCCAACCCTGACAGCGACCATCTTCCAGCTGGGATATCGCTTCAAATTCTGATATCACTGCACCATGGACGGCGATAGCAAGATGAAACCCACCCTGGAACGAAGCCACTCCAACGACTACTGGATCGGCCACTTCCAGGCCATGGCCAGCCCCTGTGAGCTGTTCCTGGAAATCGATGACCGGGAAACCGCCGCCGCACTACTGCAAGGTGTGGCAGCGGAGACCTGGCGCATCGAGGCCAAATTCAGCCGCTACCGCCAGGACAATATCGTCCACACCATCAACAGCGCCAACGGCAAACCCGTCGAGGTCGACAACGAAACCGCCCTGCTGCTCGGTTTTGCCGATCAGTGCTACCAGCTCAGCGATGGGCTGTTCGATGTCACTGCAGGCGTCCTGCGCAAGGTGTGGGATTTCCGCCCCGGCGCCCGCCTCCCCGATTCGGACAAAGTCAGCGCCTGCCTGCAACAGGTCGGCTGGGACAAGGTTGACTGGCAACCGCCGCTCATCACCCTGCCTGCGGGGATGGAGATCGACCTCGGCGGTATCGGCAAGGAGTACGCCGTGGACAAGGCGGCGCTGCTGCTGAGCCAGCAGACTGATGCCTCCTTCATCGTCAACTTCGGCGGCGACCTCTTCATCAACAAACCACGTAAAAGCGGCCAGCCTTGGCGCATCGGCATCGACGACCCGGAAGCGACCGGGCAAAAGGCCATCGGCCAGCTCGACGTCGCCCAGGGCGGCGTGGCCACCAGCGGTGACGCAAGGCGCTTCCTGCTGCAGCAGGGCAAGCGCTACGGCCACATCCTCAATCCCAAAACCGGCTGGCCGGTCGAAGGCGGCCCCCACTCGGTCACCGTGGTCGCCGGTACCTGCATGGAGGCGGGCATGCTCGCTACTTTTGCTATGCTGCAGGGCGCTGGAGCGAAGGAATTCCTGGAAAATCAGCAAGCACATTACTGGTTAGGCTGACCGGTGGCATTCACATTGCGGGCCCATCCGCGTAAACTGCGCCTGTTACTCACGAACAACTCAAGGATTTTCCATGCAAATCTCCGCCGATAAGGTCGTTTCTATCGACTACACCCTCACCAATACCGACGGCCAGGTTATCGACAGCTCCGAAGGCCGTGGCCCGCTGGCCTACCTGCAAGGCCACAACAACATCATTCCCGGCCTGGAAGACGCGCTGGAAGGCAAGACCGCTGGCGACAAAATGAATGTCGTGGTTGAAGCAAAAGACGGTTACGGCGAGCGCCTCGACGAACTGACCCACTCAGTACCGCGTAACATGTTCGAAGATGGCACCGAGATCGAAGTCGGCATGCAATTCCAGACCATGACCGAACACGGTCCGCACATCGTCACCGTGATCGGCGTAGACGACGAAAACGTCACCGTCGACGCAAACCACCCGCTGGCTGGTCAAACCCTTAACTTCGATGTCTCCGTCGTCGAAGTGCGTGACGCCACCGCTGAAGAGCTGGAGCACGGCCATGTGCACGGCCCGGAAGGTCACGACCACTGATCTTCATTGCCGTCGCATGAAATAAAAAGGCCCGCAAGGGCCTTTTTTGATAGTCACTCTGACTAGTACTTCTCTGGTTTATTCATCTTCGCCTGAACCTAATGATTCTAATGTGACCGCTGGAAGATATTGTTCTGATCTCAATGTTCAGAAAATCGTCCTTTCCATGGAACAGTATAGGAATCCCAAACATCAGCACGACTATGACGTTCCTTCATCTGGGCCATGGTTAATACACTCCCGTTACTTCTCGCATTGATCAAGCCATAGTGGATATTGGTGCTGGAATTAGCCCGAGCGATCTCAGTTGAAAAAAGTAGCGGGTAATCACCCCTAGCATGTTTCCCGATGGCACCGAGTGCATCTGCCATAGGATGATCGAAACTTTTGTTATCTCCAGACGAAAAGATATTCACCTGTGGATTCACTTTCTTAACATAACTGATATCAAAGTCAGATGAACCATGATGGCAAGCTTTTGCCACATCCACTTCAAATGGATGATTACTACCATAGTAGCTGAGCAAGTGTTGCTGCGCAGGGATGTTGAGATCACCGCCGAAAAGAAATGAGTGCGCACCAAATTCAAGCCGTAAAATCACAGAGTGTCCATTGCGTGTATGAGATGAACTGGCTGTTCTATTAGGATAATTGTGAGTATCTGGAAAAGTGACATAACGGATAGCGCCGGAAGATTTTGTTGGTATTGGCCCAAGCACCTTTGCCACAAGTCGGTTCTGATCGGGACGAGGCTCAAAACCGGGGACATAGTCGTCTCTATTAGTTAAGCGATGTGCTGAATTTAAACGCCCCTGCTGTTTAGCCTGAAGCGCTGCCAACCAGAAGTTCTTAAATTGAGACATAAGACTTCCGGTATTAATACGATCTTCCACTTGCTCCAGGGTGCTGACTGTATCTGTCAGGTAGGATTGCCCTTGTTCATCAAATGTTATATTTCCCAAGTCAAATTCCGAACCCTCAGGGGTATTTCTGTAGTACCGCAATATCCCGTTATGGTAGATCGTACCAAAGGTGAACTTGGGATCTTTGAGAACTTTCGTTAGCCCGTTAAAATGGTCTGTATCGGGATGACTGACAACAACCGCGTCAAAATGTACCACACCCTCCCGTTCAATTGTGGGACCATACAGGTATCGCATGAAGGCATGAAAATTATTTGATGGACCACCATCAATAAGCATGCGCCCATTTGGAGACTCAATTATTGCACCATCACCTTGGCCAACATCGACAAAAAAGACCTTAAGCGCAGGTATCTGAGTCACATCAGCTTTTCTAACCCATCCTCCAGGTCCTCGGCCGGCAGTTTTCACTTCATACCAATCGTCGTTGCTGCCAATAACCTCGAGCCATGTCCCCAAAAGAACGTGGTTATTGGCTTTCTTTCCATTCGGAGCTTCATACAAAATGGTTTCAGGTTTATCGCCATAAACATGTTGCATCGGTAAGCTCCTCTTTTATGAAAATTTACATTTAGGAATTACATAGAGATATCTATTATCGCTTTGTCTGGAACGTACTAGCGATATCCCGACGAACAAAAGTATGCAGTCTTAATATGATTATTAGTTATTTGCTTATGTTGGCATAACCATGGAAGAGTAAACTGAATACAGGGATGCAAAGAATTTGATATGTCACTTTTCCCGTGCGGCCAGGGGCACACCCCTACCACGGGAGGTTAGCTTCAGAATGCGGAACCGAAAAGGGTTTGCTGACGGAGCAGTAAATTATGACATGCAGCATTCCCTCGCCGAATATTTTCATTTTCTTTTACCACCCTTCATTCAGTAACGCAATTGCAAAGACTGGATAAACGTTCTTATAAATAACGGTTGTAACAAAAAAGGCCCCGAAGGGCCTTTTCATGCAATCAATTCAAATCGGCTATCAACTAAACGCCTGACCCGGCTTGGCGCCAACCGCCTTGAGGATCAGTGCCAGCGGACAGAAACCGGTAAACGCTGACTGGAACAGGTTGATGCCAACGAAGGCGGTGAAGAAGAGCCAGTATTCATGATGGAACAGCGGGCTGATGGACATACCCAGCACCAGACTCAGCATGATGAAGAAACCGGCTACGGCGAAGACGATACGATCAATACTCATGTTTATCCCTCTTAAGTCGATTTACTGAATGGTGCGATTATACGCAAACATATTAGCATTCGCTAATATTTGAGCCGCCAGGAGAAAAATCAAGAGAAGTGGTCTCAAAGATAGCGAGCGCAGCTGAGACAAGGCAAAAATGAACGAAAAAGCGGAGTTTACACGCCAGTAAATGAGCATTTTGAGTTCATTTTTTAACACCGTATCAGCAAGCACAGTGTTTTTGAGGCCGCTTCTAATCCTTTTTCTTCCTCGCTTTCTTCTTCTCTTTCTTCTTAATAAACTGCACCATCCGCTGTTTGCGTGCCACCTGTCGCTTGCTGAGGGTGTTCTTCTTGTCGGCATAGGGGTTCGTGCCGCCCTTGAACTCGATACGGATCGGCGTGCCATCTAGCTTGAGGTGCTGGCGGAAACCATTTTCCAGGTAGCGGCGATAGCTACCCGGGATCGCATTGACCTGATTACCGTGAATGATGATCAGCGGCGGATTCTTCCCGCCCTGGTGGGCATAGCGCAGCTTGATGCGGCGACCGTTAACCAGCGGCGGCTGGTGGGCCATTAGCAAAGACTCCAGCAGCTTGGTCAGCTCCGGGGTGGAGAGTTTGCGCATCGCCGAGTCGTAGGCCTTATTCACCGAGGCATAGAGCTCGCCCACGCCGGTGCCGTGTAATGCAGAGATGGTGTGGATACGGGCAAAATCGAGGAACGGCAGTTTCACCTCCAGTTCCCGACGGATCTTCTCTTTCTGCTCCTGCTCCAGACCATCCCACTTGTTAATGGCGATGACCAGTGCACGCCCCGCTTCCAACACATGACCAAGCAGATGGGCGTCCTGCTCACTAATCCCTTCGCGGGCATCAAGCACCATCACCACTACGTTGGCATCGGTGATTGCCTGCAGGGTTTTAATGATGCTGAATTTCTCAATCGCTTCGTTGACCCGCGCACGGCGACGTACCCCGGCAGTATCGATTAAGGTGTAGGTCTGGCCGTCACGCTCGAAGGGAATGTAGATACTGTCGCGGGTGGTGCCGGGCATATCGAAGACCACCACACGCTCTTCACCGAGAATGCGGTTGACCAGGGTCGACTTACCGACGTTGGGACGACCAACGATGGCGACGCGAATACCTTTATCTTCCGCCTCCTCCTCCGATTCTTCTTCGAAGGGAAACTGCTCCAGGACTTCGCCGATCAGGCTGGAGACGCCGCGACCGTGGGCAGCGGCAATCGGTTTCGGATCGCCCAATCCCATTTCATGGAATTCGAGCGAGGCGCTATCGGCATCAATGCCGTCGGTCTTGTTCAGTACCAAAGTGACAGGCTTGCCGCACTGGCGCAGATAAGCGGCGATGTTCTGATCCGCGGCGCTGAGGCCATCGCGGGCATCGACGATAAACAGCACCGCATCACCTTCGCCAATGGCCTGACGCACCTGCGACGCCATGTGGCTATCGATACCCTGCTCATTACCGCTAAGGCCGCCGGTGTCGACCACCAGATAGGGACGATCACCCATCCGTCCGACACCGTACTGACGATCGCGGGTCAACCCGGCGAAGTCGGCCACCAGCGCATCCCGTGAGCGGGTGAGCTTGTTAAACAGGGTGGATTTACCCACATTGGGCCGTCCGACCAGGACGATAACCGGTTTCATAAATTACTTCTCAGCAGGAGAGAGACGAAAGACGTCGAGCACACCGCGGCGATCCAGACCGAACACCTCGGTACCTTTGATCGCGGGTGGTGCCTGTACCGCACGGTCTTCTTCGTAGAAGGCGGTGAATTCATCACTCTCATCGGGGACCGGCCAATAGGCTTTCCAGTCATTGATACGGGTGCGGGCGACGATATGACCATCCTCTTTCGCCAACCAGTGCAGGTAGCCGTCGTAATCACCAACCAGCAGGTACTCGCCCTGCTCTACCGGCGGACTCAAGCGACGCGCATGCAGTGCGGTCTGTTTCCACATCACACCACCGTTACGCCGTGACAGGGCCAGCACGTCGCCGTTCAGAGCAGTGACGTAAAGATTCTGACGGTCGAGGGCAATCGGATTGACGGTGGCAATACCGCGACTCCAGATCAACTGCCCGGTGTTAGCCACCAGCGCTACCAGATTATCCTGATAGCTGGAGGCGTAGATCACCCCATCACCGAAGACAGGCGGTGCATCGACATCGACCAAACGCTCCAGTTCGGTGTGGCCACGCGGCTCAGAAACAATGCTCTCCCACAACAGGCGACCATCCTCCATCGACAGGGCAATCACCTTGCCGTTAGCGGTACCGGCAAACACGCCGCCACCAACCAGCAGCGGCTCGCCACAACCGCGCAAACTGAGACCCGGCACGGTTTCGTGATACTGCCAGCGGTGTTTGCCATCACTGGCATTGAGCGCAATGATGTTGCCGTCGACACTATGCACAACCACGGTATTGCCGCTGCGTTGCGGAATACTCAACACTTCACTGCTGGCAGGACTCTCCCAGCGTTTGGCGCCGTCTTTCTTGTCGATGGCGATTACGCCGCTATCGGTGGAGAACAGCAATAGATCGTCGCCTTCGCCCGGTCCGGCATTGATCGGCATGCCCAGTTCAATTTGCCACAGGCGTTTACCGCTATCGGTGGCAAAAGCCGCGACCTTGCCCGCGCCATTAGCAACAAAAATTCGCTCGCCGTCGACCAGCGGTACCAGCTTGGGATTTATCACGCCCAGGCCGTCGACGCGCTTGCTCCAGAGATGGTTTGGCTGCAATCCCGGCGACACGACAGGCGTCAGCGGTGCTGGCGCTTCAATCGGATCGGGAGATGAACCACAGCCCGCCAACAACAGCAGCGGGATTAACAAATAAAGAGATTTCACTCGCCAACGCGCTC
Organism: Thiohalomonadaceae bacterium; assembly: GCA_050299175.1. Taxonomy (GTDB): domain Bacteria; phylum Pseudomonadota; class Gammaproteobacteria; order Thiohalomonadales; family Thiohalomonadaceae; genus JAPHTQ01. The sequence goes on along the minus strand of JBNKVM010000049.1, from coordinate 85,014 downwards.
CGCAAGATCATCAAGTTTCAGCTGCACCAGCTCTTTCTTTTCCGCTGAATCGCGGAAACCCGTCAGGGCATTGGTGTAGGCGTCACGAGCTTCTGCCTGCTTGCCCTGGGCCAGGAGGATATCGCCACGAAGTTCGTCGTAGGCAGCCTGCATCGAACCGGCCTGACCGCTCAGCAGCTGACGCAGTGCATCATCGGTTTTGCCCTGAGCCAACAGCACGCGGGAAAGATTCAGACGCGCCAGTTGTTGCAGCTCAGGCTCTTTCGCTTCCTGTAACGCTGCATGTAGATGAGCGACAGCGCCGTCGAGATCGCCTTTTTCCACTGCAGCGCGGGCCATGCCCAGCGAAGCGATGGCAGTGTAGACACTACCCGGAGCATTGGCGGTAAGTTTACGTCCCGCTTCAATGGCGGCATCCGGATTGGACTGCAGCGCATCCACCACCTGTTGCAGTTCCATTGAGGCGTTTTCAGCCTGGCTACGCTGATTCTTTTGCCAGGTTTGCCAGCCAAACACACTCAGCAGTACCACGACGATGGCGATAATCACCGAAGTACCGTTTTTATCCCACCACGCCTTGAGCGCTTCGACCTGTTCTTCTTCAGAATTGTACAGTTCCACCCTGGACTCCTAACTTTTTGTCTCTGTGTGCTTTACTCGGCCTCACCCAACCAGGCGGCCAGAAAATCGATAACTTGATCAATCGGCAGCAGCTTCTGCTCCGACTCCTCGCGCAGGAATTTAATTCCCAATGTACCGTTAGCCACCTCCTCGTCACCAAGGATCAGTGCCAACGAAGCGCCGCTCTTGTCGGCCTTCTTGAACTGGCTTTTGAAACTGCCGCCACCGCAATGACTCTCCAGTCGCAACAGCGGCAGGGCATCACGCAACCGTTCCGCCAGCAACATACCGCTGCGCTGCGCTGCTTCACCCACCTGCACCAGATAGGCGTGGGGCTGATAGCGGGAGAGCGACAGTGACTGCTCCTCGATCAGGCTCACCAGTCGCTCAACCCCCATGGCGAAACCCACCGCCGGAGTCGGCTTGCCACCCAGTTGCTCTACCAGACCGTCGAAACGACCACCGGCGCAGACCGTACCCTGAGCACCGAGTTTGTTGGTGACCCACTCGAACACGGTCTTACCGTAGTAGTCGAGACCGCGCACCAAACAGGGATTAATGGTGTACTTCAAGCCTGCCTCGTCGAGAATGGCGCACAGAGTAGCAAAATGCTGCCGCGATTCCTCGTCCAGGTGCTGATCCAACTTGGGTGCCGCCTCGACGATGGCGCGCATCTCAGGATTTTTACTGTCGAGAATACGTAGCGGGTTGCTCTCCAGGCGACGCTTGCTGTCCTCGTCCAACTTATCTTCATGCTTACGCAAGTACTCCACCAGCAATTCACGATATGCGGCACGGGACGCTGAAGTACCGAGGGAGTTAAGCTGTAACTCTACCGAGTCATCCAGTCCCAACATGCGCCACAGGCGTGCGGTCATCAGGATATGTTCGGCATCGACATCCGGCCCTTCCAGACCGAAGACTTCTACACCGATTTGATTGAACTGACGGTAGCGCCCCTTCTGCGGACGCTCGTGGCGGAACATCGGCCCCTGGTACCAGAGGCGCTGCACCTGATTGTGTAACAGGCCGTTTTCGATCCCGGCACGCACACAACCGGCGGTGCCTTCGGGACGCAGGGTCAGCAGGTCACCGTTACGATCCTCAAAGGTATACATCTCCTTCTCGACGATGTCGGTCACCTCGCCGATGGAGCGTTTGAACAGATCGGTCATCTCTACCAGCGGCATGCGAATCTCGCGATAACCATAGGCATCAAGCAGCTGGCGTACAGTATCTTCCAGATAACGCCAGACGGGAGTCTGCTCAGGCAGGATGTCGTTCATGCCGCGCACGGCCTGAATGTTCTTGCTCAACTTTCTTTCTCCGCTGCACGCCGTGCCAGTTCGGCGCGGATCTGTTTTTCCAGTTCGTCGACCAGTTGTTCGTTGTCGATCTTGTGGTTCGGCTTGCCGTCCAGGTAAATCAAGTTGGGCTGTCCTCCGGTCACCGCAACATCCGCCTCTTTCGCTTCGCCCGGGCCGTTGACTACACAGCCGATCACCGCCACATCGAGCGGTTCCAGAATATCCTCCAGTCGCTCTTCCAGGGCATTGACCGTGGCGATCACGTCGAAGTTCTGCCGCGAACAGGAAGGACAGGCCACCAGGTTGATGCCCTTGCTGCGCAGATGCAGGCTTTTGAGAATGTCGAAACCGACCTTAATCTCCTGCACCGGGTCTGCGGCGAGCGAAACACGAATGGTGTCGCCGATACCGTCAGCCAACAGCATGCCCAGACCGATGGCAGATTTTACCGTACCAGAGCGCAGTCCGCCCGCTTCGGTGATCCCCAGGTGGAGTGGCTGCTCGATCTGCTCGGAGAGCTTGCGATAGGCCGCGACGGTCATGAAGATCTCCGAGGCCTTGAGGCTAACCTTGAAGTCCTGGAAATCGAGTTTGTCGAGGATATCGATGTGGCGCAGCGCCGATTCCACCAGTGCCTCGGCAGTCGGCTCGCCATATTTTTTCTGTAACTCTTTTTCCAGCGAACCGGCGTTAACCCCAATGCGGATCGGTACGTTTTTGTCCCGTGCCGCATTGACCACCGCGCGAACCCGATCATCCTTACCGATGTTGCCCGGATTGATGCGCAGGCAGTCGACACCCAGCTCCAGTACGCGCAGGGCAATACGATGATCAAAATGGATATCGGAGATCAGCGGCACGCTGACCTGTTTGCGAATCTCACCGAAGGCCTCTGCCGCATCGAGCGTGGGCACCGAGACGCGCACGATGTCTGCACCCGCTTTTTCAAGCGCATGGATCTGCGCCACGGTGGCGGCCACATCGGTGGTTTCGGTGTTGGTCATGCTCTGCACCGAGATCGGCGCATCACCACCGACCGGTACATTGCCCACCATAATCTGGCGCGTCTTGCGACGCACCACGGGAGTTTCATGTTGCATGGTTCACCGGGAGCCGAGCTGATTATCTTCCGCCTGTCCGACACGGAAACGGGCAATTTCTCCACGCTGGAAAGTGGAATGGTCAAACAATGCGTTGTTGTAATGGATAACAACTCCCTCGGCGTAACCGAGGAAAACCTTGAACGGCGCTTCGCCTTTCAGTTCAAGCGTTTGACCTGCACGCATCAGGCCATAGACCAGACGGCGACCCGCATTGTCGTCCACTTCGGTCCAGCTATCTTGTTGGTACTCCAGCACCAGTTTCGACCGTGGCACATCAGCGGTCAGTGGCGGCGGTGCAGGAATCGTATCCTCTTCCACATCGGCAGTGGACGGATTTTCCTCGGTAACAACACGAGGAGGCATAACGCTTGGTGGTGCAGCCGGATCCTGCTGAATCTTTTGCGCAGGTTTCGCCTCTGTCGGCATCGGTTCAGCGGCCCGCTCATCTACCGCTGTTTCCACTTCCGGCGTCGCATTCATATTGGCTGCGAGAATATCGTCCTGCTTCACATCCGCTGTCTCAGGCTGGACTGATTCATCCACAGGAACTGACTCAGCCACTGTCGCCTGCCCTGTCACTGCCGGTAACATGGTCGTGTCGGTAACTGCCACGCTTCCCTTTTCACGCTGACCGATCCACCACATCCCCAGCGAGATAATCACCACAACGATAATGACATAGGTGACCATGCGGACAGGCAGGTCCATGCTGCTGGCCTGCTTGTCTTTGCCGAAACGGGGCACCAACGTTGGTGGCATCTGGGTAGTACTTACTGGACGAATGAAATTGGACTCGGACAGACCCAGGGCTTTGGCGTAACTGCGCAGATAACCCGAGACAAAGGTTTCGGATGGAAAGAGCTCGTAGTTGTCCTCTTCCAGTGCCTGAATCTTGCGCTCGGAAAGCCGCAGATGCAGTGCGATCTCACCGCGGGAGAGCCCGGCCGCTTCGCGCGCCTTGCGTAAGCGTCCTCCCAGCGATTCCTGGGATAGAAATTGCGGCTGCTCGTTATGTTCTTCTACTGTTGTATCGTTCATGGGTTAACCCGTTACCTGAGCGATTCCAGATAGAGTTTGGTTTCCGGAGCGTCGGGAAAACGTCCTTTCAGGGCCAGGCCATAGCTAGCGAGGGCATCCTTGTCACCGAGAATACGCTCTACCCGAATACCCAGCCAGAGACTTTCGGGAGTATGCTTTCCCTCAGACTGGAAACGTTGCAGATAAGCGCGGGCAGACATGTAGTTTTTCTCTTCGAAGGAGACCTTGGCCAACGCCAGTAACGCGCCCGGCAGACGCGGATTCAATTGAACTGCCTGACGCAGGTACTCTTCTGCTTTTTTCAGATCGGGCTTGCGCAACATGCACAGCCCCATGTTCTCAAAGACCTGATCGCGACGAGGATAGACCGGATTATCCAGCACTTTGCGGAATTGGCGCTCCCCCTCGCTGATTCGATTCTGACTGCAAAGAAAGGCGCCGTAGTTGTTGTACAGCAGGGAGTCTTCCGTTTCACTATAACGCAGCGCTTCTTCGTAATGATCTTCCGCATCCGCATTACGTCCCAGACGACGGTAGAGTTCAGCGATGTAATGATGTGCTGGCGCGTAGGTATCGTCATAGGCCAGGGCACGCTTGAGCTTTTTCATCGCCACTTCGTTGTTACCCTGAATCATGTAGCGCAAACCCAGTTCGGCGTTGGCCTTTGCCGCCTTTTCAACATCGACGCCATCTGTTTTTACTGGAGAACTTCCGCAGCCAGCAAGTACCAGCGTCGATGTCAGCGCAATCAACAAACCGAAACGTCTCATGATGCAATCTTCTCCTCAACGATTGGGAACCGTCCACTACGACGGGTACGGTCCGCTACCTTGCCAGCCAGTTGACCACAGGCAGCATCGATATCGTCACCACGTGTCTTGCGGGTGACGGCAATAATTCCGGCTTCCATGACCACATCACGGAAAGCATTAATCGTATCCAGTGAAGGACACTCATAGGGCGAGCCCGGGAATGGGTTAAAAGGAATCAGATTAACCTTGGCAGGCACACCACGCAGGATTTTCACCAGCTGTTTGGCGTCTGCCACACTATCGTTCACCCCGACGAGCATCACATACTCGAAGGTCACACGATGGTGGGGTTTGTCAGCTACGTAGCGTTTGCACGCAGCGAGCAATTCCTTGATTGGGTATTTCTTGTTCAGCGGTACCAATTGATCGCGCAGTTCATCATTCGGCGCATGCAGTGAAACCGCCAGACTGATATCGCTACGTTCGCGCAGCTCGTCGATACCTGGTACCACACCGGCGGTACTGAGGGTAACGCGGCGCTTGGAGATACCGAAGGCGAGATCGTCTTTCATCAAATCCATCGCCGGCACCACGTTGTCGAGATTCAGCAGCGGCTCACCCATGCCCATCAAGACTACGTTGGTAATCACCCGCTCGCCCTTGTTTTCAGGCAGACCAATGATACGCGTCGCCAGTGCGACCTGACCGACGATCTCGGCGGTGGTCAGGTTGCGGTTAAAACCCTGGCGGGCAGTGGAACAGAAGCTACAAGCGAGGGTGCAACCCACCTGCGATGAAACGCAGAGCGTAGCGCGGTCCTTGTCCGGGATGTAGACCATCTCGATATGGTTGACCTCGTCGACCCGCAACAGCCACTTGCGGGTACCGTCAGACGCAGGCATATCCTTCACCACCTCGGGCAAGCGGATCTCGGCGATGGCTTTCAGCTTTTCACGCAGTGCCTTGCTCAGGTTGGTCATCTGTTCGAAGTCGTCGACGCCGAACTGGTAGATCCATTTCATTACCTGAGAAGCGCGGAAGGCCTTCTCCCCCAAATTGGTGAAGAAGGCCTCCATATCCTGGCGTGTCAGACCAAGCAGATTTGTCCTGACGGACTCACTCATAAAGTGCTCGACTCATCATAGGCACAAGAGCGCCGCGCCCTATTAACGGGTGCGCGGGCAAAGCTCTTCCGGCTTGAAGAAGAAATCGATTTCACGCGCTGCGGTTTCCGGTGCATCGGAACCGTGTACCGCGTTTTGATCGATGGACTCAGCGAAGTCGGCACGAATGGTTCCCGGGGCTGCCTCTTTCGGGTTGGTGGCGCCCATTACTTCGCGGTTCTTGGCGATGGCATCTTCGCCTTCCAGCACCTGCACCATCACTGGACCAGAGGTCATGAACTCAACCAGGTCAGCGTAAAACGGACGCTCCTTGTGCACATCGTAGAAAGCGCCAGCCTGTTCTTTCGACAGGTGCATCATGCGCGCAGCAACGATCTTCAGGCCCGCCTTCTCGAAACGAGCATAGATCTCGCCGATGACGTTTTTGGCCACTGCGTCGGGTTTGATAATGGAAATGGTACGTTCGATTGCCATCTAAAATTTTCTCCGTGGGAATTGGCCAAAACGGCCTGTTGCAACAAACCGGCGATTATACGCGGGCTTGCCGGGCCATTCCAGCGATTCCCAGCTTAACTGAATGAAAAATCAGGGCTTTGACCGGCGTCACAGGGGAGAGTTCGGCCGGAGAGAGGCGGGTTAATCTTTTTCCTCAATCCAGCTCATCTGGATGGCTTCGAGGATCTTTTCGTTGGAGTTCTCAGGGTCGTCGTCGAACTCCTCCAGGTCACAGACCCACTGATGCAGGTCGGTAAAACGGATGTACTGCGGATCAACGTCGGGATGGGCTTCATCAAGCTGGATGGCGATCTCCAGGCTGTCGGTCCATTTCAGGCTCATGGCATGCTCCTCAGTGGGATTCGGAAACCATGTTGATGGTGTATTTGGGGATTTCGATGACCATATCTTCATCGCCGACCACCGCCTGGCAGGAGAGACGCGATTCCGGTTCCAGGCCCCAGGCCTTGTCCAGCATGTCCTCTTCCGTTTCGCTCGCCTCGGGCAGGCTGTCGTAGCCCTCACGAATGATGACGTGGCAGGTGGTGCAGGCGCAGGATTTCTCGCAGGCGTGCTCGATCTCGATGCCGTTGGCCAGCGCCGCGTCACAGATGGTGGTGCCCTTCTCGGCCTGGATCACCGCCCCTTCGGGACAGATCTCTTCGTGGGGCAGAAAAATCAGTTGCGGCATGCACTTAACTCCAGATTTCTATTACACATTCAATAGGCCCACAGGGCCGTAAACGCAAGGTTCAAATATAAAACCTCAAAATTAGTGAGCGCAGGCGAGTCCATTTTTAACACCGTATCGGCAAGCGCAGCAATTTTGACGCTACTCAAGAGAGTCCAATTGACGGCCTGATAAAGCCTTACGTATCCCATCATCCATCCGCCGTGCGGCGAATTCGCCCGAATCGTCATTGAGCTTTTCGATGGCCCGCTTGATCGCCTTTTCGTCGCTACCCAGCTTCAGTTCGCGCAGTACGGCCATCCCCTGCTCCAGCGCGGCTCGCTCTTCGGCTGAGAGCAGGCGCTCACCATCGGCGGCCAGCGCCGCCTCCAGCGCCTCCAGCACCCGATCCGCTTCCACCTGCTGCTCACGCAGATTACGCGCGTCCATATCATCGCGGGCGTGGGCCATGGAGTCGCGTAGCATGGTGGAAATCTCCGTGTCAGAGAGGCCGTAAGAGGGTTTGACCTGAATACTGCTCTCGACACCGGTGGTCTGCTCGCGGGCACTGACTGAGAGCAAGCCGTCGGCATCGACCTGGAAGGTGACGCGGATCCGCGCCGCCCCGGCGGCCATCGGCGGAATGCCGCGCAGCTCGAAACGGGCCAGGGAGCGGCAGTCACTAACCAGCTCACGCTCACCCTGCACCACGTGGATCGCCATCGCGGTCTGGCCATCCTTGTAGGTGGTGAAATCCTGGGCCCGGGCCACCGGGATGGTGGTGTTGCGTGGGATCACCTTCTCCGCCAGACCGCCCATGGTCTCCAGACCCAGCGACAGGGGGATCACGTCAAGCAGCAGCATCTCCGCATCGGGCTTGTTACCCACCAGCACGTCGGCCTGCATCGCCGCACCGACCGCCACCACCTTGTCCGGGTCGATATCGACCTTGGGCGCACGCGCAAAGAATTCGCCCACCAGTTCGCGTACCCGCGGCACACGGGTGGAACCGCCTACCATCACTACATCGAGGATATCGGCGGCATCGACCCCGGCATCCTTCAGCGCGCGGCGGCAGGAAAGCAGGCTCTTGCGGATCAGCGGGTCGATCAGTTTGTTCATCTGCTGCCGATCGAGCACACCTTGCCAGTGCGAGCCATCGGCCAGTTCCAGCTTCAGCTCGGTGCTGTCGCTGTCGGTCAGCGCCTCCTTGGCGGCACAGGCGTCGCGCATCAGGCGACGCATCTGGTGGTGGTCGGCATCGTCGGCAACGCCGGCCCCAGCCATCATCCACTGGGCAATGGCGCGGTCCATATCGTCGCCGCCGAGAGCGGAGTCGCCACCGGTGGCCAGCACCTCGAACACACCCTTGTTCAGACGCAGGATGGAGATATCGAAGGTGCCACCGCCCAGGTCATAGACCGCGATCACCCCTTCCGAGCCCTGGTCCAGGCCGTAGGCTACCGCTGCCGCGGTCGGCTCGTTGAGCAGGCGCAGTACGTTGAGCCCGGCAAGACGCGCGGCGTCCTTGGTCGCCTGGCGCTGGGCATCATCGAAGTAAGCGGGAACGGTGATCACCACCCCAGTCAGTTCACCACCCAGGCTCACTTCGGCGCGATCGCGCAGGTTGCGCAGGATATCGGCGGAAACCTCCACCGGACTGAAATCCCCGGCGGTGGTATGGATGCGCGGCATCCCTGAATCGGAATCGACGAACTCATAGGGCAGGCGCGTGCCCAGCCCTTTGATGTCGGCCAGGCCGCGGCCCATAAAACGTTTAACCGAGATAATGGTGTTCAGCGGGTCCTGTGCCGCGGCCAGCTTGGCCTGCTTGCCGATCACGCGGCTGCCATCGGCCAGATAGCGCACCACCGACGGCAATAGATGCTCACCGTTTTCGTCGGCCAGGGTTTCGGTAACACCGCTACGCACCGTCGCCACCAGCGAATTGGTGGTACCGAGGTCGATCCCGGCAGCAAGGCGATGTTGATGGGGGGCGGCGGATTGTCCGGGTTCGCTGATTTGCAGAAGTGCCATGAGAACTCTTTAGTTTTGTTAACCAGCTTCGTGGACCAGAGTCTCTTCCAACTCGTCCAGTTCGCTCAGTAGACGTTGCATGAACTGCATACGGCGTACCAGGTCTTTGCCGTTCTCCAGATCATCACCGCTGTTGAACAACTGGCGTAACGATTCGACCAGATCGCGCTCCTTACCTTCGATGCGATCACGCAACTTGTTCAATTCGGCGAAGGGATCGTCTTTGCCACGCACATCTCCCACCTCTTCGCGCAGTTCCATCTGTTCCATAAGGAATCCGGGATCCATCGCGGTGCTGTTATCGTCCAGGTTAATGCCGTTGAGTTCTAACAGATAACGTGCGCGAGGTAGCGGAGATTTAATGGTCTGGAAGGCTTCGTTGATCAACGCCGTCTGTTGCAGGGAGAGGCGTTTTTCCAGATCAGTGGCGTTGGCGAATCGATCCGGATGCACCGCACGTTGCAGATCGCGGTAACGCAGCGACAGGTCTTCCAGATCGATCTCGAAGGCGACGGGCAGGCCAAACAGTTCGAAATGATTTTTTCCTGTTAGAGGCTCCATCGCAAGGTACAGGATTAGACGTTGAAGCTTTCGCCGCAGCCGCAGGAGTCCTTGACGTTGGGATTGTTGAACTTGAAGCCTTCGTTCAGTCCCTCCTTGGCGAAGTCGACTTCGGTCCCGTCGAGGTAGACCATGCTTTTTTCGTCGATGATCACCTTGACGCCGTTGCTCTCGAACACCTGATCGTCGTCGTTGACCTCGTCGGCAAACTCCAGCACGTAGGCCATACCGGAACAGCCGGAGGTACGCACACCCAGGCGCAGGCCTGCGCCCTTGCCACGGTTGGCGAGGAAGTTCTTGACCCGCTCTGCTGCGTTTTCAGTAAGAGTGATTGCCATGACCGCCTCCGGGATTACTTGTCCTGCTTGGATTTATAGTCGGTAATAGCGGCGCGGATCGCGTCTTCGGCCAGTACCGAGCAGTGCACCTTGACCGGCGGCAGCGCCAACTCTTCGGCGATGTCGCTATTCTTGATCTGTGCCGCCTCATCCAGGGTCTTGCCCTTGAGCCATTCGGTGACCAGGGAGCTGGAGGCGATGGCGGAACCACACCCATAGGTCTTGAACCGCGCGTCTTCGATCACGCCATTGTCGTCGACCTTGATCTGCAGGCGCATCACATCACCGCAGGCAGGCGCACCTACCATGCCGGTGCCCACGCCTCTGTCGTCCTTATCCAGGTTGCCGACATTACGCGGGTTTTCGTAGTGCTCCATCAGCTTGTCGCTGTATGACATCTTCTCTTTTCCTCACTTCGAAACATGCCGCCGTGCGGCCTCTGGGGGTGAGCAATTTTATCCTAATGCGCGCTCCACTGCACGGTGGAGAGGTCGATCCCCTCCTTGTACATATCCCACAACGGGGAGAGTTCGCGCAGCTTGTTGATCTTCTGGTGAATCAGTTCCACGGTGCGTTTGATATCGGCCTCGGTGGTAAAGCGCCCGATGCTGAAACGCAGTGAGCTATGCGCCAGTTCGTCGGGACGGCCTATGGCACGCAGCACATAGGAGGGCTCAAGGCTGGCGGAGGTACAGGCTGAACCGGAAGAGACTGCCAGTTCAGAGAGCGCCATCATCAGCGATTCGCCTTCGACGTAGTTGAAACTGATGTTGAGGTTGTGCGGCACCCGTTGTTCCAGGTTGCCGTTGATGTAAACCTCTTCGATGTCCTTGAGACCATCGAGCAGCAGGTTACGCAGCTTGATGATGCGCGCGTTCTCCTCGGCCATCTCTTCCTTCGCCAGGCGGAAGGCCTCGCCCATACCGACGATCTGGTGTGTGGCCAGGGTGCCCGAACGCATGCCGCGCTCGTGACCGCCGCCGTGCATCTGCGCCTCGATACGGATACGCGGCTTGCGACGGACGTAGAGGGCACCGATGCCCTTGGGGCCGTAAATTTTGTGTGCAGAGAGCGACATCAGATCGACGTTCATCGCGTCGACATCAATGGCGACCTTGCCCGCGCTCTGCGCTGCGTCAACGTGGAACAGGATCTTCTTGCTGCGGCAGAGTTTGCCGATCGCGGTGATATCCTGAATCACGCCGATCTCGTTGTTCACATGCATAATGGAGACAAGGATGGTGTCATCGCGCATCGCCGCTTCCAGTTTACCTAGATCGATCAGGCCATCCTCTTCTGGATCGAGGTAGGTCACCTCAAAGCCTTCGCGCTCAAGTTGGCGACAGGTATCCAGCACCGCCTTGTGTTCGGTCTTGCTGGTGATGATGTGCTTGCCCTTCTTGTCGTAGAAATGGGCCACACCCTTGATCGCCAGGTTGTCCGATTCGGTCGCGCCGGAGGTCCAGACGATCTCCTTGGCATCGGCACCGAGCAGATCGGCCACCTGCTTACGCGCATTCTCCACCGCCTCTTCCGCGCTCCAGCCATATTTGTGCGAGCGCGAAGCAGCGTTGCCGAACAGGCCGTGCTCCATGGTGAGGTATTTGCACATGAGTTCGGCCACGCGAGGATCAACGGGGGTGGTAGCCGAATAGTCGAGATAGATCGGGTTTTTCATGCGTCATGCGCTCCAGTCATTTCGTTCCCCTCACCAGCCAGTGTTGGCCGCCATACTGCGTAGCTGCCTCACCTGTGACTCCAGCGCACTGATGAGTAGATCCATATCCTTCGCTGTGTTGTCTTTCCCCAGGCTGATGCGGATAGCGCCTAACGCGATCTCCCGCGTCACACCCATAGCTTTCAGCACCGGGCTCGGTTCACTGTGTTCGCTACCACAGGCGGAACCGCTTGAAACCTCGATACCGATCCGGTCCAGGGCCATGATCAGCGTCTGCCCTTCCAGTCCCGGTATCGACATAAACACCGTATTGCCGAGACGCTCTGCGTCTTCGGCGAAAATCACCGCTTCAGGCAACACCTGACGCAGGCGATTTTCAAAATAACACTTCAGTTCTTCAAAGTGGCGACGACGCTCAGCCAATTCAATACGCGCCAGCTCTGCCGCTTTGCCGAAACCAACAATGGCCGCCAGATTTTCCGTGCCACCGCGACGGTCACGCTCCTGTCCGCCGCCGTGCAGCAGCGGCTCCAGATCCACCGCCTTATCGACGATCAAAGCGCCGACACCTTTCGGCCCGTAAAGCTTGTGCGCAGAGAGACTCATCAGGTGGGCACCGCTAGCAGGAAAACTGACCTCCAGCTTACCCGCCGCCTGCACCGCATCGGTGTGAAACAGTACACCCCGCTCGCGACACAGTTGCGCCAGTTCTGCCACCGGTTGAATGGCTCCGGTCTCATTGTTAGCCCACATCACCGAAACGAGACGGGTTGCCGTCGAGAGCCGTTCATCCAGCCCTGCCTGACTACAGACACCACTGTCATCCACCGCCGCCATATCGACCGACCAGCCAAAACGCTTGAGCGCTTCGACCGGCGCACGCACCGAGGCATGCTCGATAGTGCTGATCACGACTTGACCCGGGGAGGAACGGAAGGCAACACCCTTGAGCGCTGCGTTGTTCGCTTCGGTACCGCCGCTGGTGAAAATCACCTGGCCTGGATAGGCCGACACCAACTGCGCCACCTGCTCACGCGCGTTATCCAGCGCGGCACGCGCCTGGCGTCCGCTGCTGTGTACACTGGAGGGATTGCCGAAACCGGTTTGTAGCCAGGGCAGCATCGCCTCCACCACCCGTTCATCCACGGGCGTGGTGGCGTTATGGTCCAAATAGACCACAGTGTGAAACCAGCTTAAACGGTGACGCCGGTTTCCAGGCTGCTGCTGGCGCCGAGCTTGCTGTCCTGGCGCGCGGCCACGTCCTGTACACCCTTGCGCTCAACCAGTTGCTCCAGATCGATACCCTTGAGGAAGTTAAGGATCTGATCGCTCAGGTCGCACCACAGCTCGTGAGTCAGACACGGCCCGTTGTCCTGGCAGTTACCCTTGCCATCGCAACGCATCGCGTCAACCTTTTCGTCCACCGCAGTGATCACATCGGCTACGCAAATCTCGGCGGCTGAACGGCTCAGACGATAGCCACCACCCGGACCACGGGCGCTGTCTACCAGACCGTTCTTACGCAGCCGGGAAAAAAGTTGCTCCAGATACGACAGGGAAATCCCCTGGCGCTTGGAAATATCAGCAAGTGTGATCGGACCGCTCTTGTAGTGGATAGCAAGATCGAGCATGGCGGTTACTGCATAACGGCCCTTGGTTGTGAGTCTCATTGCCTTCTCCCATTAATCCCAGTAATATTATGTGGCTTTAGCACGGTGGCTAAAGTATCAAAACCTAGTAATTCAGTCAACTATAATCCTGCGTATTTTCTCCGGTTTCCAACCGCTCACCACTCAGGTCATCCTCCTCCCCTGAACTAATGCCGCACGGGCCCAGCGTCGGTAGCTGCACATCGCCCAACTCCGCCCCCAGACTCTTGATCGCGCCACACATGGTCTCCATCTTGCCGTCCATCGCGTGGATGTGATCGAGCATGCAGTTGATGGCATGGGCCACCGGGTCGGGCATATCGGCGGTAGTACCGTAGGCGTCGAAACCGATCTTTTCGGCGGTCGCCTGGCGCTGCTCCTGTTTTTCGTCGCTCACGGGCCGCTTGACGATGCGTCCGGGTACACCGACGACGGTGGTCCCGTCAGGGACCCCTTTAACGACCACTGCATTGGAACCGATACGGGCATCGTTGCCGATCAGGATCGGCCCCAGCACCTTGGCCCCGGCTCCGACCACGACATTGTTGCCGAGGGTCGGGTGCCGTTTCCCCTTGTTCCAGCTGGTACCGCCGAGGGTGACGCCGTGATAGATGGTGCAGTCGTCACCAATGACCGCGGTTTCGCCAATCACCACACCCATGCCATGGTCAATAAAGAAGCGCTGACCAATCTGGGCGCCCGGGTGGATCTCGATACCTGTCAGCCAACGCGCCAGACCCGAAAGCATCCGCGCCAGCCATTTCCAGCCAGCATTCCACAGGTGGTGGGAAAGGCGATGAAACAACACCGCGTGCAGGCCGGGATAGGCAGTCAGGACCTCAAAAGTCGTGCGTGCCGCAGGGTCGCGCTGGAAAATTACATCGATGTCTTCGCGCAGGCGATTAAACATGGTTAAACGGTAATACCTGATAAGAGTGAAGGGCCTTATTCTTGCACAGCGAGCGGGGCATTGCGAGCGTGGCAGGATTGCCGGGCTTAATCCGATTTTTTCAGCCGTTTCATCACACTGGTGAGGATACCGCGCAGGATATTGACCTCCGCCTTCTCCATTTCAGCCCGGTTGAACAGTCGCCGCAGACGGCGCATCAACAGGCGTGGATTTTCCGGGTCGAGAAAATCGAGCGCGACCAGGGTCTGCTCAAGATGAGTGAAGAACCCTTCCACCTCATCCGCCGAAGCAGGTAAGTCGGCCTTGTTAGACGTTGTCCCCTGCCATTCGCCCAGCCGCGCCATGTGGAACTCATAGCTAATCACCTGAATCGCCGCAGCAATGTTGAGCGAGCTGAAGTCAGGATTGGTGGGGATGTGCACCAGATAATTACACAGCTCCAACTCCTCATTCGTTAGCCCAGAATCCTCACGGCCAAACAGCACCGCTATCTCATCGCCCTCCTCTCTCACGGCGACCAGCTCGGCGCAACCCCGCACGTCCACCTGCGGCCAGGGGATGGTACGCAGACTCCGGGCACTGGCGCCGAAGACCAGCGAACAACCTTCCAGTGCTTCGACCAGGCTGTCGCAAACCACCGCTTTGTCTAATAGATCTTCCGCGCCGGAGGCACGCGAGGTCGCTTCGCGGTGGGGAAAGAGAACCGGATTAACCAGATAGAGTCTATCCAGCGCCATGTTT
Organism: Thiohalomonadaceae bacterium; assembly: GCA_050299175.1. Lineage (GTDB taxonomy): Bacteria > Pseudomonadota > Gammaproteobacteria > Thiohalomonadales > Thiohalomonadaceae > JAPHTQ01. The sequence continues at coordinate 69,990 of JBNKVM010000049.1, read as the reverse complement.
TTCATCGCCCGTGCCGCGCCGCCGATATTGCCGGGATGAGAAGTCTCGACCATCACGATGCGAATACGGGGAAATTTCTTCGCTTGCGTACTAATGCTTTTATCCACCATTTTGTTTAGAATGCGTCCCGCCGGGCCTACCCGGCACGCTCATTTAATAATTCGGAGGCTATTCGCCATGCATCCCATGCTGAACATTGCCGTGCGTGCCGCACGACAAGCTGGCAACATTATCGCCCGTTCCTTCCCTCATGTGGATAGCCTCAGCGTCGATACCAAATCACGAAACGATTTCGTCAGCGACGTCGACCGTCTCGCCGAGCAGGAGATCATCAGCACCATCCACAAGGCCTATCCCGACCATGCCATTCTCGCCGAAGAGAGCGGCAGCAGCGGCGATAGCGAATACGTCTGGATCATCGATCCCCTCGACGGCACCACCAACTTCCTGCACGGCTTCCCGCAGTTCGCCGTCTCCATCGCCCTGAGTTTCCGCGGCAAGCTGGATCAGGCGGTGGTCTACGACCCGATCAGCCAGGACCTCTACACCGCCAGCCGTGGTGCCGGTGCACAGCTTAACGGCCGCCGCATCCGCGTTGCCAGCCGCAAGACCCTGGATGGCGCCCTGCTCGGCACTGGTTTCCCGTTCAAGGACGACAGCATACTCGACACCTACCTGGCCACCTTCAAGGCACTGTTCGGCGACACTGCTGGCATTCGTCGCCCCGGTTCCGCTGCGCTGGATCTGGCCTATGTGGCCGCCGGTCGCGTCGACGGCTTCTGGGAGTTTGGCCTCAACCCGTGGGACATGGCTGCTGGCGCACTGCTGATCCAGGAAGCGGGCGGTAAGGTCGGTGACTTTGCCGGTGGCGACGATTTCCTCGAAAGTGGCAACGTGATCGCCGGTAATCTGAAGGTGTACGACGCCATGCTCAAGCGCATTCGCCCCTGCCTGCCGCCTGAAATCAGCAAGTAACACCAATTAAAGTTTATTGTCGCAGGACCGTTAACCCTCGTATCGAGATCGGGATATGGGGCAATGGCGGAACATCAGATCAATCAGAAGCTGGCACTCGAGATGACCATGCAGGATGTGCTGGGTAATCTGGAGGAGCTGGCCCTCGACTTTGGCTACCGTGACGGTGAGGACTGCTTCGAGATCCTCTCTATTGAGGCACCCGAAACTGCAGAAGCCGCTGTGCAGACAGATAGCGGCAGCCGCTTGCGTTCCCCGCTAGAACGAACACCCACATCTATCGCACAGCAGAAACAACGCCGTGTTGCCTGATCAAAAAAGCCCGCTACAGCGGGCTTTTTTATCGAATCGAATTTATCGCCAACTCAACCTGCACAACTCAAACGGAAACTGTCATCCAGATCCAGCGGCAAGATTAGCGTCTTGAACTGTCGATTGAGGGAATCGGTACACAATGCCTGACGCCTGCTGGCATCAGTGACATAAACAGAGCGGTATTCGATGTTGAAAACTGGTTTACCCTGCACGACAAACGGTGTCAGTAGATCGCACTCGTTATATTCAAAACACTGTTCGTTAACGGCAAAATCGAAACTGGCCGCCAGCTCGGCAACCTGCTCCAGATCGTTTTTCAGTCCCACGGAGAGACCACGACGATGCGCTTCGCGAGCAAGCATGCGATTGTAGGTCAGCTGATCCGCTGCAGTTAAACTGAAACCCGAGTTGTTGCTGTAACCGTCAACGTTATCCGGATCGACGCCATCGCACCCCTTCTGCGCTGCCAGGTCCATCCGTGCCTGCATAATCGTCGCCACCTTGGCAGAACGTATGTCGAGCCAGCGCTCCCCCGGCCAACCGGAAAGATTATTTCCCAGATCAGTTGCCGCAAACTGATCTGCGTCGGGACGCCAGTTCTCATAAGAACCTGCGGAGAAGTAACAGATCACCTTTCTTCCTGTCGCCTGAATTGAGGCAATCTGGTCGATTGAAGAGTCAAACAGATCGATATCGTAGACACTCACCGGATAACTCGAATTAATCGTCCCGGTCAGTTGAATTTGCCAATCGGTCGAGAGTGGTGGCTGATACCAGACGCCCGCTGCACGACTACCGGGTTGCCCCGAATCAGGAACAGTACTCATCGACTCACAGGCGGAGAGTAATATAAAAGAGAGAAGAACTATATATCGAATCATGGCCGCTACCCGTCCTTACACGCATTACTTCGTAGCTGCTAGCAGCGTAGAAAGGATGCGCCTCACTCACTGTGAGACAGATAACACTTACACTTTTATTTATATTTCCTGTGACGTAGTACAACTAATTTTGTGACGGACGGCGCCTCTCTTACTCTGCCAATCCACATGGACGAAATTAACTGTCATATTCCTGTAACAAAAAAACCCGCAAAAGCGGGCTTTTTGTTAGCATACTAGCCAGTGTTCAGGGCAGGTCATCCAGATTGGCACCCTCTTTCTCCACCGGCATCAGGTCTTCCTTGCTAACACCCAGGGCCAGGGCCGACGCACTGGCAACATAGATGGAAGAGTAGGTACCAACGAAGATACCGAGCAGCAATGCAGTAGCAAAGCCGTGAATCGACTCGCCACCGAAGAAGAACAGCGCAAGCAGTACCAGGATGGTGGTGAACGAGGTCATCAAGGTACGTGACAGAGTCTGGTTGAGTGAGGCGTTAACCACATCCTCCGGTGAGCCCTTGCGCATTTTACGAAAGTTCTCACGAATACGATCGAAGACCACGATGGTATCGTTGAGCGAGTAACCGATCACCGCCAGCACTGCAGCCAGTACTGTGAGGTCGAAATCGAGTTGCAACAACGAGAATACGCCAAGAGTGATAACAACATCGTGTACCAGCGCAGCCACGGAACCCACTGCGAAACGATACTCAAAACGCAGTGCAACGTAGATCAAGATGCCAATCAATGCGTAGATCATCGCCAGGCCACCGTCGTTGGTCAGTTCTTCACCCACCTGCGGACCGACAAATTCGACTCGGCGCATCTGCACATCGCTATCCTGTCCCTTGAGTGCGGCAAAGATACGATCGCTCAGTTCGGCACTCGTAACGCCTTCACGCGGCGCGATGCGAATCATCACGTCGGTCGCGGCACCGAAGTGCTGCACAATTGCATCACCATAACCCTGTTTGGCCAACACATCGCGAATCTGGTCCAGCTCGGCATTCTTGGTATAGCCCACTTCAATAATGGTGCCACCGGTAAAGTCGATACCGAAGTTAAAGCCACGCACCACCATTGAGGCAATGGAGATAACAATAAGCACCAGCGACAAAATCATCGCAAGCTTACGCTTACCGAGAAAGTCGATGGAGGTCTCTTTTTTCAGAATTTGCATAACTGGCATCCTCCTTAAATCGACAGACTGGAGATGCGTTTGCCCCCCAGAACCAGATTAATCACCGCACGTGTCACCATAATCGCGGTGAACATGGAGGTGACGATACCGATGGAAAGCGTGATGGCAAACCCCTTGATCGGGCCGGTGCCGAAACTGAACAGCACCACCGCTGCGATCAGGGTAGTAATGTTGGCATCAGCAATGGTGGAGAAGGCTTTTTCATAACCGGCATGGATTGCTGCATGAGGTGTATTGCCAAGTCGTAACTCTTCACGAATCCTTTCAAAGATAAGCACGTTGGCATCCACCGCCATACCCACGGTCAACACGATACCGGCGATACCGGGCAGGGTCAGGGTTGCCTGTAACAGCGAGAGCACGGCAACGATGAACACCAGATTCAGTGCCAGTGCCAGATTGGCGACCATACCGAACCCCCGATACCAGAGCGCCATAAAGCCAAGTACTGCGACAAAACCGATCACCACCGAGGCGAGGCCCTTGTCGATGTTTTCCTGACCCATGCTTGGGCCAATGGTGCGCTCTTCGACAATCTCCATCGGTGCAGCCAGTGCACCGGCACGCAACAGCAATGCAAGATTGTGTGCTTCGTCAGGACTGTCGAGCCCGGTAGTCTGGAATCGCTTACTGAAAACACCGCGAATGGTGGCAAGGCTGATCACCTCTTCGATGCGGTTAGTGACTCGTTGCGGCTTGCCGTTAATCATGCGGGTTTCGGTCTTGGTTTCGATGTAAACCACCGCCATGCGCTTACCGACATTTTCACGGGTGTTGTCGAGCATCTTGCGCGCACCTTTCGAATCGAGGGTCACGCTAACCTCTGGCTGCCCGGTCTGCTGCTCGATGCCTGCCGCAGCGTCAATGATCTGATCACCAGTGACGATCACCTCTTTCTTCAGCAATACAGGACGACCGTCACGCTGTTTGTAGAGACGAGAGTTGTAGGGCACACGACCAGCAAGGGCGTCATTGACATCATGCTCCTCGTCTTCCATGTGGTACTCGAGGGTGGCGGTGGCACCGATAACATCCTTGGCCCGGGCGGTATCCTGCACGCCCGGCAGTTGCACCACGATGCGCTCTTCGCCCTGTTGCTGGATTACCGGCTCGGCTACACCCAGTTCATTGACTCGCTTGCGCAGGGTGGTGATGTTCTGTTTAACCGCAAACTTTTTCGTCTCCAGCAGCTCTTTTTCACTCAAGCTGGCATAGAGGTACTCGCTACCATCGCGTGGTTCTTCGTTGAGTACCAGGTCGCGGTACTCCTTGCGGATCAGCTCATTGGCCTTATTGCGTTCCTCTGCGTCGCGGAATTTGATCTCGACGCGTCCCTTGTCGGCGACAATAGTCAGGTAACGCACCTTGTTATCACGCATCAGGCTACGCAAGTCGCTGACATAACGTTCCAGTGCCTGGTTCACCGCTGCGTTCATGTCCACTTCCATCAGGAAGTGCACACCGCCGCGCAGGTCAAGACCGAGATACATGGGCAGGGCGTTCAGACCGCTCAGCCACGCGGGTGTCGCTGGGGCCAGATTCATCGCAGTGGTATAGCTGTCACCCAGCGCTTCACGCACAGGCTGATAGGCCTTCAGCTGCGCATCGGTATCGGCGAAGCGCACCAACATGGAGTTGGGTTTTACTTCGAGGGATTTGTAACTGAGCTTTTCCTTTTCCAGAACGCCGATCACCTTGTCGCGGGTAGCGTTGTTGATCTCGGCCATACGGTTGGCGGAGATCTGCAACGCCGGGTCGTCGCCGTAGAGGTTGGGCAGGGCGTAGATTGTGCCGATAACCATCAGCACAACGATTAGAAGGTACTTCCAGAATGGGTAACGGTTAATCATGATGACACCAGATACAGTAACCGGCGCATTGGCGCCGGTTACTCAATTGTTGTTGTTTCAAGCTTTAGAGATTCTTGATGGTCCCTTTGGGCAGCAGGCTGGAGACCGCTTCACGCTGCAGCTTCATCTGCACGTTGTCGGCCACTTCCACCAGCATGTGGGTTTCGCCCACTTCGACGATACGCCCGTAGATGCCACCGCTGGTCAGTACCTCATCACCCTTGGAGAGGGCTTCGACCATCTTCTTGTGCTCCTTGGCGCGGCGTGACTGCGGGCGAATCAGCAGAAAGTAGAAAACGACGAAGAGGATGATGAAGGGAAACAGCGCCTCCAGCATACCGGGTTGCTGCTGTACAGCAGCCGGGGCAGCCTCGGCCAGGGCATCGGAGATAAAGAAGCTCATGTGTTATTCCTTAGGCTCGGTTTTGGTTTAGTGGCCGGAAGCCATCTCAAATTTGAGGTGGCTTCCAAAAATTGGCGCCCATTATGGCACAGGCGGCACGGCTTGTGACCGCCGGGAATAGAAGTCGTTCACCCAGTTTTCCAGGTTTCCAGCGGCGATGGCCTCGCGCAGCCCCTGCATCACGGTCTGGTAGTAGCGCAGGTTATGGATAGTGTTGAGCCGCGCCCCCAGGATCTCGCCGGTTTTGTCCAGATGGCGCAGGTAGGCACGGGAGTAGTTACGGCAGGTATAGCAGTCGCAGGCAGGGTCCAGCGGGTTTGTGTCGTATTGGTGGCTGGCGTTACGGATCTTCACCACCCCCTCGCTGGTAAAGAGATGGCCGTTGCGGGCGTTGCGGGTCGGCATCACGCAGTCGAACATGTCCACCCCACGGCGTACTGCCTCGACGATATCCTCCGGCTTGCCCACCCCCATCAGATAACGCGGCTTGTCGCTGGGCATCGACGGGGTCAGCCCCTCCAGCGTCGCCATCATCTCCTCCTTCGGTTCGCCCACCGAGAGACCGCCGATGGCATAACCGTCGAAACCGATCTCCAGCAGTCCGGCCAGGGATTCCTGGCGCAACTCGTGGTACATCCCACCCTGAACGATACCGAACAGGGCATTGGGATTATCGGCATGGGCCTCTTTGGAGCGTTTGGCCCAGCGCAGCGACAGCTCCATCGACTCACGCGCCTGCGCCTCAGTAGCCGGGTACGGGGTGCATTCGTCGAAGATCATCACGATATCGGAGCCCAGTTCCCGCTGCACCGCCATCGACTCCTCCGGCCCCATAAAGACTTTGGCGCCATCCACCGGCGAGGCGAAGGTGACGCCCTCCTCGGTGATCTTGCGCATGTCACCAAGACTGAATACCTGGAAACCGCCGGAGTCGGTGAGGATCGGTCCCGACCAGTGCATGAAGTCGTGCAGGTCACCGTGGCCGCGGATCACGTCAGTGCCGGGACGCAGCATCAGGTGGAAGGTGTTACCGAGGATGATCTCGGCGCCGATCTCGCGCAGTTCCTCCGGGGTCATCGCCTTGACCGTACCGTAGGTGCCCACCGGCATGAAGGCAGGGGTCTCCACCATGCCGCGCTCAAAGATCAGGCGACCGCGGCGCGCAGCACCGTCACTGCCGAGCAGTTCAAATTGCATCAGCCACGCTCCTCCGGTTGTTGCGGCAGGATAAACATGGCATCACCGTAACTGAAAAAGCGGTACTCTTGCTCCACGGCATGGCGATAGGCGTTCATTGCCTGATCATACCCGGCAAAGGCGCAGACCAACATCAGCAGGGTCGATTCGGGTAGATGGAAATTGGTCAGCAGGGCATCGATGACGCGAAAACGGTAACCGGGGTAGATAAAGATATCGGTCTCACCACTGAACGGCGCCAGTTCTCCAGCGCGAGCCGCCGACTCCAGCGAACGAACCACCGTGGTGCCCACTGCCACCACGCGCCCGCCGCGCAGCCGGGCACGGGCCACCGCCTCTACCGTCTCACGCGGTACTTCGATGTATTCCTTATGCATGTGGTGCTGGCGAATATCGTCGACCCTCACCGGCTGGAAGGTACCCGCCCCCACATGCAGGGTGACAAAAGCGGTTTCTATCCCATCCCGCTGTAACTGCGCCAGCATCGCCTGATCGAAATGGAGTCCGGCGGTCGGTGCGGCCACCGCACCTTCGCGGCTGGCGTAAACCGTCTGGTAGCGCTCGCTATCACTCTCCCCGGCTGCTCGCTCTATATAAGGTGGTAACGGCATCCGGCCATGCTGTTTCAGCAAATCCAGTACCGGGCCAGGAAAACACAGGGCGAAGAGAGCACCGTCGCGGCCAGTCACCTCCACATCGAAATGTCCTTCCAAGCTCAGCCAGCTACCGGGTTTAGGCGACTTGCTGGCACGGACATGGGCCAGTACCTCGCGCTCCCCGGTGATCCGTTCCACCAGCACCTCGACCCGACCACCACTCTCTTTCTGACCGAACAGTCGAGCAGGGATCACCCGGGTATCGTTAAACACCAGCAGATCGCCGGGGCGCAACAGACCAGGCAGGTCACTAAACTGACGGTCTTCAAGCGTGTCACTCGCGCCATCGAGCAGCAGCAGACGGCTGCCGCGTCGCTCATCTGCTGGGCGCTGGGCGATCAGCGCTTCGGGTAGGTCATAATGGAAATCGGAACGTTGCATAGGGCGCGGATGATAACAAAGGTGGCTGGTAACAGGTATCAGGCAACCGCTAGAAAATGAGGCTCATCGATTTTCCTGCCGCCGATTACCTGAGACCTTTCATCTTTTGCCTTTTACCTTTTATAATGCGCCTCCTTGCCGGGGTGGCGAAATTGGTAGACGCAGGGGATTCAAAATCCCCCGGTGGCAACACCTTGTCGGTTCGAGTCCGACCCTCGGTACCAGTTTAATGTTTGATGTGCTGTGGTTCAGTGACATTCGACTTGTCGGTTGACGCGGTACTTCCCTGTACCGCGCCCTGCGGGCGCACTGAAGTGCGTCCCCATCGGCTTTCCTGCCGATGGGTCGAGTCCGCCCCTCGGTACTACTTCATTATTACGTCCGTATGGCAAAAACTCCTTTTGCGACAAGAAGATCGCGTCTTGTCCCATCAGGAAAAAACCGCTAGCCTTTTGTGGATTCATTAACTGTTCAAGGATTGCCACTTGTCACTTAAGCGGCTGCCATCCCTGATGGCTCTACTCCTCGCAGGCGCACTGACCACCGCCTGTTCCTCCATGCTCACATCCGGACTGGGTGACAGCCTCACCAGCGCTATCGCCAACCAGGATGACCCGGCAACGGTACGTGCCGGGGCGCCCTCGTTCATGCTGCTCATCGACGGCATGATTAACAACAATCCTGACGATACGGAACTGCTGGTAGCAGGTTCCCGCCTAAACAGCGCCTATGCCGCGGTCTTTGTGACTGATCCTGAGCGAGCGAAGAAGATGGCCGACCGCGCTTATCGCTACGCGGAACATGCCCTTTGCCAGGATTACGAGCGCATCTGTACATTAAACAAAGGGCCCTATCTGGATTTGCTGCCGGCCATTAAAGAGGTCGACGAAGGCGATATCGCCACCCTCTACGCCTATGCCCTCGCCTGGGCGCTGCGCATCCAGACCCACAGCAGCGACTGGGGCGCCGTCGCCGATCTACCCAAGGTCGAAGCGCTACTGGAACAGGTGATTGCACTGAACAACCAGTATGAACAGGGCGAACCCTGGCTCTACCTGGGAATCATCCGCAGCCAGGTGCCACCAGCCCTCGGTGGCAAACCGGAAAAAGGCCGCGAGGCGTTCGAACAGGCCATTGCTCTCTCTGGCGGACGCAACTTGGCCGCCAAAGTGGCCTACGCACAACACTATGCACGCCTGGTATTTGACCGCGAACTGCACGACCGCCTGCTCAACGAGGTGCTAACTGCTGAGGTAGAGGTACCCGGCTACACCCTGAGCAACACCCTCGCCCAGCGCCAGGCGAAAGAATTGCTGCAATCGGCAGCGGACTATTTCTAGGAGAAACAATGAAACGCCTCATTACCGCTGCCCTGCTGTTCGCCGCTGCGACAACCGCGCAGGCCACCACCTTCAAGATCGCCACAATTGCCCCTGACGGCACCAGTTGGATGAACGAGATGCGTGCGGGCGCAGCGGAGATCAAAAAGCGCACCGTTGGCCGGGTGGAATTCCGTTTCTATCCCGGCGGCATCATGGGCAATGACAACAGCGTACTGCGCAAGATCCGTGTCGGTCAGTTACAGGGCGGCGCAATCACCGGCGGTGGCCTGGCCGACATCCTGCCCGAGGCGCAGGTCTACAGTCTGCCCTTCACCTTTCGCGACTACGCCGAGGTCGATTACGTCCGCAAACAGATGGATCCGGTGTTGATGCAGGAACTGGAGCAAGAAGGTTATGTCGGTTTCGGCATCAGTGAGGGCGGTTTTGCCTACCTGATGTCCGATGAACCTGTCCCCGGCGTATCGGCATTGAAGGGCCACAAAATCTGGGTTCCCGAGGGCGACGTGATCAGCCGCACCGCATTTGAATCCACCGGTGTCTCACCGATCCCGCTGCCATTGACCGACGTATTAACCGGCCTGCAAACCGGCCTGGTCGATACCGTAGCGGCGACACCGACCGGTGCCATCGCCCTGCAATGGCATACCCGGGTACACAACCTGACCGATATTCCATTGATGTATATCTACGGCACCATGGTTGTGAAGCGCCGTGCTTTCCAACGACTCAGCCAAGACGATCAAAAAATCGTGCGCGAGGTGATGGGCGATATCTTCATTCGTCTCAACCGACAGAATCGTGAAGACAATACCAGCGCCCTGGCAGCATTGAAGTCACAGGGCATCAGTTTCGTTGAGAGCAATGTGGTGGAACAACGGGAATGGCAGGGGCTGGTCAACAACGCCATGGACAACCTGATCGCGAACAAACTTTTCGACCCGGCGATTCACCAGCGTCTGCTCGGTTATCGCGACACTTATCGCTCGCAAGCGATTAACGAGAAGCACTGACCCGCTAATGCTTCTCCGCCTGCAGCACATCCTGCGACGAGCCGAAGAGGGTTTTGTCCTTCTGCTACTGAGCCTGATGGTGTTGCTGGCAGGCAGCCAGATCGTACTGCGCAATCTCTTCGAAAGCGGTATCGCCTGGGGCGATCCACTCCTGCGTGTGCTGGTACTTTGGCTCGGTATGCTCGGCGCGATGCTCGCCAGCCGCAGCAATCAGCATATTCGCATCGACATTCTCTCCCGTTACCTCCCCGCCAACTGGAAGCGTTACAACAACGCCCTGACCAATCTCTTCAGTACGGTGATCGCAGGCCTGCTCGCCTGGCATAGCGGACGCTTTGTCTATTTAGAGTGGCAGGATGGGATGGAATTATTTGCCGGACTGCCAGCCTGGATAGCGGAAAGTATTCTGCCCATCGGTTTCTCGGTCATTGCCCTACGCTTTGCCATCCTCAGCGTACAGTCACTATGGGGCAGCAAAGCGTGAGTGTGCTGCTGACACTGCTACTGATCCTGCTGGCACTACTCGGTGCGCCGCTGTTTGTGATCATTGCCGCCAGCGCCATGCTCGGTTTCTACACCACCGACGTCGACCTGTCGGTGGTGGCGATAGAGTTTTACCGCCTCGCCGAAATGCCGATCCTGCTGGCAATCCCCCTGTTCACCTTCGCCGGATATTTGCTCAGCGAAAGCCGCGCACCGACCCGCCTTGTTAACCTGACCCAGGCCCTGCTCGGTTGGATGCCCGGTGGACTGGCTATCGTCGCGCTGAGCGCCTGTGCCCTGTTCACTGCCTTCACGGGGGCATCGGGTGTCACCATCGTCGCCCTCGGTGCCCTGCTCTATCCGGCAATGAGCAAGGCAGGTTATAGCGATAACTTCAGCCTGGGACTTATCACCACCTCGGGCAGCCTCGGCCTGCTGTTCGCACCATCGTTGCCGTTGATTCTCTACGGCATCATTGTTCAACAATTGGGGGTCGGCGCCAGCCTGACCATCGACGAGCTATTCCTCGCCGGCCTGCTTCCCGGCCTGCTGATGCTGGTGGTGTTATCGGGCTGGAGTATGTGGACCAATCGCGGACGCAACCTGCACGCCTGTTGCTGGAGCGATATTGGTGTTGCCCTGCGCGAAGCGGCATGGGAGTTACCACTGCCGCTAATCATCCTTGGCGGGATCTACAGCGGCTATTTCGCCGTATCCGAAGCGGCAGCGGTAACCGTGATCTATGTCTTTATCGTTGAGGTGCTGATCCATCGGGAGATACCGTGGCGACGCCTGCCACGGGTAGTGCGTGAAGCGATGATTATGGTCGGTGCGATATTGGTGATTCTCGGTGTGTCACTGGCCTCGACCAACTATCTCATCGATGCACAGATTCCCACCAAGCTGTTTGAATTTGTCCGCAGCAACATCTCGGACAAACTGACCTTCCTGATTCTGCTGAATATCTTTCTACTGATTCTCGGTACCATGCTCGACATCTTCTCTGCACTGGTGATCATGGTACCGCTGCTGTTACCCATCGCGGTCGGCTACGGCATCGATCCGATCCACCTGGGGATCATCTTCCTCGCCAACATGCAGATCGGCTACTTCACTCCGCCAGTGGGGATGAACCTGTTTATCGCAAGCTTCCGCTTTAACCGCCCGGTAACCCAGCTTTATCGCTCGACCCTGCCGTTCTTCTTCCTGCTGCTGTTCACCGTACTTATCATTACCTACTGGCCGCAGCTCTCGCTATGGTTGCCGGGCAGGACGTAAAAAACCTGGCGGGTAAATACTGCCGTACCTGCGTCAAAACCACCGCAGATATCAGGAACATACCAGACGGATACTCGAGTATCAGTATTTAGCCAATGCTGGCGGCGGCACGGGAATATTTCGCGGCAAGATGACGTAGTCGTGCGGCGAGTTCCGGTGAGGCTGCGTTCCAGTCGAAACGCCAACGCCAGTTGCCTTGTGGCACACCCGGAACATTCATACGGTGTTCGCTGTCGAGGGAAAGAATGTCCTGCATCGGAACAATGGCCTGACGCGCCACCGAGGCATAGGCGGTTTCGATCAACGGCCAGGGCATCGGCTCGTGGGGAAAACCGAGTGACTCCATCACCTTGTGTTGTTGCCAACCGGCTAACGAACTGAACCAACCAACAGTGGTATCGTTATCGTGGGTCCCCGTGTAAACCACACTGTCTTCTGTGTGATTATACGGCAGGTAGGGATTATCATCCTGCCCATCGAAAGCGAACTGCAGGATCAACATGCCGGGAAAATGGAATTTACGCCGCAGTGCGGTAACCTCGGGGGTAATGATGCCTAGATCTTCCGCAAGAATCGGTAACTCACCGAAGTGATTCAGCAACGAGGTAAACAGCGCTTCGCCAGGTACCTTGATCCAGCGACCGTTGATCGCCGTCTCCTCGTGGACAGGGATCTCCCACGACGCTTCAAAACCGCGGAAATGATCGACACGAAACATGTCGAACAACTCCAAATGTTGCGCCACTCGCTTTTTCCACCAGCCGAAGTCATCCGCTTCCATCCATTCCCAGTCGTAGTGGGGATTCCCCCAGCGCTGACCAGTTTCGGAAAAATAATCGGGAGGCACACCTGTTACAACCGTCGGCTTGCCCTGATCGTCCAGGAGAAAAGCGCAACGCTGTGCCCAGACATCGGCACTGTCATAGGCAACAAAAATCGGCATGTCGCCGAGAATAGCAATGCCACACTCGTTGGCATACTGACGAATACGATGCCATTGTCGATAAAAGAAGAACTGCATAAATCGATGCAGGTCGACCTGTTCGCTCTCCTCACGGCGCAATGTCGCCAACGCATCCGTATGCCTATCGCGCAACTCTACCGGCCATTCGTCCCAACGTTGTTCACCAAAACGTGTCTTTAACACCCGAAACATGGCGTAATCATCAAGCCAGTGACCATGCTGCGCACAGAACGCCCTGAATTGTTCAGAGAAACGACCCGCTGTACGATAAAGGCGATAGTGCAGGGCTATCAGTTCCCTGCGCGACATATTACGGTGCCGCTCATCATGCATATCGTGAGGCAATTCTTCCATCAACCACTGACGACCAACCAACTCGGGATTGCCTGCAAAAGCAGAAAGCGCCTGATAGGGTGAAAGATCCTCGTGAACCGGACCGAGCGGCAGCATCTGCCAGATGCGTTGACCCGCTTCGGCAAGAAAATCGACAAAACGCAGGGCCTCGTAACCCAATTCACCAAAATCACCATCACCGGGGAGTGAAGTCGGATGTAACAGCACCCCGGCGCCACGTTGCGCCAGGGTAAATACGTTCCTGTCAGCCATGCTGCCCATGCAGTTCCTGTCCACGACGCATCACGCCGCCAGCTTCGGCCTCGCCACCACCGCGAGAGATAACCTTTTGCAATGAGGCGGGAGGCGTCTCACCCAGGCATTGATATAACGCGTGGAGTTGATGTCGATAAAGCTTGTCGAACTCCTGCACCGAGCCGGCAGGATTGTAGTCACCGAACCACCAGAACCAGTCTGAAGCTTCGCAGATACCCAGTTGCCTTTCGGCGAGCAGGCGCTGTTCTTCATCCAGGCGCCCTTCCGCCATCACCCGATCATAAACCTGCTTTGCTTCCATCAGCAGATCCCAACCACGGTTTTTATCCTTGCTGCCGATCCAGGTGGAGAAGGTGCCATAGACCCAGCTACCAGCTACCAGTTGTTGTAGATTTTTGGGCTGCACACCCTGTTCCAAGCAATGCTCGAAGGTGGTTAGCTCGATCTCGGGGGATTCGCTCAACCGCGCGTAGAGCGTCGTAAGAAAGTGATAGCCATTTTCCGGGTAGTATTCCCAGGCGTTCTCACCGTCCATGATGATCGATACCACACGATTAGGCTCACCGGCACAGGCAGTAGCAATGTTCTGCAGATGGTGCATCAGATTATTCACCGCGTCGCGACTGTGCCAGTCGGCGAAGGTAAAGCCGATCAGATCAGACAGGCCATCGTCACGGAAAAAACAGGTGATCGGTGCATCACCAAAGCTGAAGGGATGATGGATACAGCCCCCCATATCAACACCACAACAGTGCAGGCTGTTACGCATCACTGACTCGCCACTGGCTGTCCAGTGAAAACCTGACTCGGCTAACAACTTGAGTGTATCGTTACTTAGCGCGCCCTCGGATGGCCAGCAACCTTTTGGCCGAAAGCCGAAATGGTTTTCAAATACCCGCAAGCCTTCCTCAATGTGCCAACGCACCCGTTCCTCACCACCTGGGTATGATGCATTCGCTGGCAAAGGCGCTTCGGGCAACGCCTGATGGGTACTGTTCATGTCCAGCAGCAATGGCATGATCGGGTGGCCATAAGGAGTTAACGAGAGTTCGACCCGCCCTTCCTGCGCCAGATAACGGTAACGCTCCAGTGTCTCGCCCAGCAGTTCACCGATAATTGCCAGCAATTCATGGCGATCTTTTTCGCTGTAGTCACGCTGCTTCTGTAATAGTGCCTTGACCCGCGGCTCGTGCAGACGCACGGTTTCACCCAACCAGGCCAGGTGATACCAAACCAGCAGGTCGATAAGAAACTGCTCGCTGCAATAGCGCACCGATTCAGGTTGCTTCAGCAGTTGATTGGCAAGATCGGCAAGATGGTGGAAAGCGTTAAAGCGATTGATCATCCGCTTGGCATTGGCCCGCAGGCAACGTTTGATCAACTCCAGCTTGTGCGCTTCGTCGGTGCTGGAGAGATCACCAACCAAGGCGGCGAGCAGAGCGTCGCGTAAAGGAGTACCTTGTTGACGAAATGCGCTGATTTGATCGGCGTAGTCGTCCAGTTGCTCCAGCAAGGTCGGTGAAAAATTGACCACCGCACGCGCTGAAGGGTTAGCCTCCAGCAGTGCAGCCATATCGACGTAATCTTTGATTCCGTGGAGGTAGGTCCAGGGTTGCTGGTACTCACCGCTGATCGCATCACGGTAGTCTGGCTGGTGCATGTGCCACAGCAGGACAACCTTCAATCTATCAACGGACACGGTGCAGATCCTGACCCAGCATTTCGGGAGTCACGAGTACCACACCGTTGGCGGTCACATGAAAACGTTTTTCGTCTGCCTCATGATCAACGCCGATCTCGGTCCCATCGGCGATCAGACACTGCTCATCGATAATCGCTTTTCTAATGCGACAGTTTTTACCAATGGTCACATTGGGCAGAACCACCGAATCCTTGATCGAGCTGTAGGCATGCACCTCGACATTGGAAAACAGCAATGAGTGACGAACCAGCGCGCCAGAGATAATACAGCCCCCGGAAACCATCGAATCCACGGCCATGCCGCGGCGGTCATCATCGTCAAAAACAAACTTTGCCGGAGGAAGTTGCTCCTGATAGGTCCAGATAGGCCAGTCACGATTGTAGAGATTCAGTTCCGGGGTAACACCAATCAACTCCATATTGGCTGTCCAGTAAGCATCCACGGTCCCCACATCACGCCAGTACCTCCTGGTTCCAGTTCTTGGATCACGGAAGGGATAAGCAAAGACCCGACTATCCCTGATCGCCTGGGGAATGATGTCCTTGCCGAAGTCGTGGGAAGAATCACTCAGTGCGGCATCACTGATCAGGGCGTCATAGAGAAACTCAGTATTGAAAATGTAGATCCCCATCGATGCGAGCGAGGTATTGGGCTCGCCCGGAATCGTCGAGGGCTCGGCCGGTTTTTCGGCAAAATCGGTCACTCGTAGTCGGTCATCCACCTGCATCACACCGAATGAACGGGCTTCATCCACTGGGACCTCGAAGCAGCCGATAGTCATGTCCGCCTCTTTTTCCGCGTGGGCCGCCAGCATTGGACCGTAGTCCATCTGGTAGATATGGTCCCCGGCAAGGATCAGTACATATTCCGGGCGATGAGTGTGGATAATATCCATATTCTGGTAGAGCGCATCGGCGGTCCCCGCATACCACTGCTCTCCGACCCGTTGCTGTGCAGGCAACAATTCGATGAACTCGCCCAGTTCACCGCGCAGGAAACTCCAGCCCAGTTGCACATGGCGAATCAGCGAGTGGGCCTTATACTGGGTCAGAATACCAATGCGGCGGATACCTGAGTTGATACAGTTGGAAAGAGGGAAATCGACGATACGGAATTTGCCGCCAAAAGGGACAGCGGGTTTGGAACGCCATGAGGTCAATCCCATCAATCGAGTCCCCGCCCCCCCGGCGAGAATGAGCGCAAGCGTCTCTCTTGTCAGACGGCTGACAAAACGCGGTGTGTTCGTCTGTGGCATAGATTCCCCGAAAGAGTCACAAAATAATTGCTACCACATGGTAGGCTTTAGCCATCCATGAGCCTCTGTCCCTGTAGTCACTCTAAGCATAGACTAGGTTTATCAGAACGCAGGAATATGAACTTCTTATGACTAATTTTGTGGAAGGAATCCAGCGCCTGCTCGAAGGCCGTCATCACGACCCGTTCGAAGTGCTGGGCAGACATTCAGCAAACAAGGGCGAGGTTATCCGTGTCTACCTACCGCGCGCCACCTCGGTAGAGGTCGTCTGCGGTGACAAACGTCTGCCGATGGAGCGCTACAGGCAGACCGATCTTTTTCAGTGGCAGGGCAACAACTGCCCGCACGGCAAGCCGTATCAAATTTGTTGGCGCGACGGTGCCGGTAATGAACACCAGTTGCATGACCCCTATCGCTACCCACCCATGCTCACCGACTGGGACCTGGTCCGGTTCCGCGATGGACAGCACTCCCATGCGGGGAAAATGCTCGGTGCCCATCCCTGCCACTATGAAGGGATAGATGGCGTACGTTTTGCCGTCTGGGCACCCAACGCTACCCGTGTTAGCGTGGTTGGCGACTTCAACCACTGGGACGGTCGTTGTCATCCGATGCGCAATCGAGGCAGTAGCGGGATCTGGGAGCTGTTTATCCCTGAGCTCCCCCTCGGCAGTCTCTATAAATTTGAACTACGCGACCAGCAGGGGCGTATCCACGTCAAAACCGATCCCTACGGCCGCCGTTTCGAACACCGCCCGTCCACTGCCGCCATCGTCGAAGAATCCCGCCATCAATGGGCGGACAACGAGTGGATGATGCAACGCAAGCGAGCCGAATGGCAGCATCGACCGATGTCGATCTACGAGGTGCACGCAGGTTCCTGGCAGCAGCATGCCGACGGCGGTTTTCTCAATTACCGTGAACTGGCTGAGGGATTAATCCCGCATGTGAAAGGGCTGGGGTTCACTCATATCGAACTACTCCCGGTCAGCGAACATCCGCTGGACGCCTCCTGGGGTTACCAGACGACCGGCTACTTCGCTCCTACCAGCCGCTTTGGCTCACCCGATGATCTGCGCTACCTGATCGACCAGTGCCATCAAAACAGTATCGGCGTGATTCTCGACTGGGTCCCCGCGCACTTCCCCAAGGATGACTGGGCCCTCGCCCGCTTCGACGGCACCACCCTCTACGAACACGAAGATCCGCGCCGTGGTGAACACCGCGACTGGGGCACGCTGATCTTCAACTACGGCCGCAATGAGGTGAAAAATTTTCTCCTCTCCAGTGCGCTCTACTGGCTGGAGGAGTTTCACATCGACGGTCTGCGGGTCGATGCGGTCGCCTCCATGCTCTATCTCGATTACTCGCGCCAGGCCAATGACTGGGTACCGAACATTCACGGCGGTAATGAAAATCTGGAGGCGATCCAGTTCCTGCGCGAACTGAATATCCTGCTCCATCATGAACATCCCGGAGCGCTTTCCATGGCCGAAGAGTCAACTGCCTGGCCAATGGTCTCGCGTCCTGTCGATATGGGTGGCCTTGGCTTCTCCATGAAATGGAACATGGGCTGGATGCACGACACCCTCAACTACATGCATAAGGATCCGGTCTACCGCAAACATCACCAGAACAACCTGACTTTCGGCATGCTCTACGCCTTCAGCGAAAATTTCATCCTGCCCTTCTCACACGATGAAGTGGTGCACATGAAACGCTCAATGCTGGAGAAGATGCCGGGTGATGACTGGCAACGTTTTGCCAATCTTCGCGCACTCTACACCTACATGTACGCCTCACCCGGCAAGAAGTTGCTATTCATGGGCAGTGAGTTTGCCCAGGGAAAAGAGTGGGACCATGACAATGCACTGGAGTGGCATCTCTACGACTATCCCCTGCATCACGGCATCCACAAACTGCTGGCGGAACTGAACCGACTCTACACTTCCCACCCAGCCCTGTATCACAACGACTTTGAACCGCGGGGTTTTCAGTGGCTCGACTGTAACGACAGTGAGCACTCCATTCTCAGTTTCCTGCGCCACGGCGGCGGCAAAAGCGTTGCAGTGATCTTCAATTTCACGCCAACACCTTATGACGGTTATCGCCTGGGTATCCCTGCAAAGGGCAATTACCGCCTACTGTTTAACAGCGATGCCGGCGAGTATGGTGGCAGCGATATGGGACAGATCCCTCGCTTTGAGAGCGAAGCGAAAGAGTGGATGGGACAACCCCACTCGATTGTCATCACCTTGCCGCCATTGGCTGGGCTGGTGATCGAACTCGAATAATTGCAACAAATGTAAAAAATCTGCACAGCGTCGATTCATTCCCAAACATCACTGCACTATAGGAGTGACATTTTTTACCTGCTTCGGTAGGCTGAAACACGTCGGATAACTTGACTCATCCATTGGACACCAACATGAGGTTACCAAGATGATTAAAGGACTATTCAAGGCAATCGACGATAAAAACGCGGCATCCTTCGCCAAGTTCCTCTCTCATGACTGTACCTTCCGTTTCGGTAACGGCGTACCCGTCGCTGGCAAAGAGAACATCAGAAATTATGTATCAGGATTCTTTGAATCCATCGACGGACTCACCCATAACATTACCGACACCTGGGATCTACCTGATGGCAAGGTTTGTCATGGTATGGTCACCTACACGCGCAAAGACAGTTCAACACTGAGCGTACCGTTCTCCACGATTGTCAAAGGTGGTGACAGGGGAATTAGCGAATATCTGATCTTTGCTGACATCTCACAGCTGTATAACTAACCTGGCGGGCCGGGGCGTATAATAGCTCCGGCTCGCGTCGCTCATTCCTTACGGTTCTTTTTATAGTAATTGATCAGCCCATTAGTCGAGGCATCATGGTTTTTCACTGGTTTGTCGTCGTCCAGTTTCGGCAAAATATTTTTCGCCAGGATCTTACCCAGCTCGACCCCCCACTGATCGTATGAATTGATACGCCAGATGATGCCTTCGACAAATATCTTGTGTTCGTAAAGCGCGATCAATGACCCCAGGGTATGCGGATTCAGTTTGTGGAACATGATCGAATTACTCGGCTTATTACCGGTAAAGATCGCATGCGGTAATAATTTTTCTAGCGCCTTGCCTTTGTGACCAGCCGCTTTCAGTTGCTCCCGTGATTCATCCTCATTGCGTCCCAGCATCAACGCCTTGCTCTGGGCAAAGAAGTTAGCCAACAGGATAGTATGATGATCGCCCAGTGGGTTATGCGTTTCCACAGGTGCCATAAAATCGATGGGGATCAGGTGGGTACCCTGGTGGATAAGCTGGTAGAAAGCATGTTGACCGTTGGTGCCCGATTCACCCCAGATGATCGGCCCGGTCTTGTAGACGACAACATTACCATCGCGATCGATACGCTTACCGTTACTCTCCATATCGGCCTGCTGCAGATAAGCGGTAAAACGATGCAGATATTGATCATAAGGGAGTATGGCGTGAGTTTCGGCGCCAAAGAAAGAGCTGTACCAGACACCAAGCAGCCCCATAATCATTGGCAGGTTATGTTCCATCGGTGTGTGCAGGAAATGGCGGTCCATTTCGTGGGCACCGTCCAGCAACTCTTCAAAGTTGTCCATACCCAGATAGAGCGCGATGGAAAGGCCAATGGCCGACCAGAGCGAATAGCGACCACCGACCCAGTCCCAGAATTCAAACATGTTGTTGGGATCGATACCGAACTTTTTCACCTCTTCGACGTTGGTGGAGACCGCGACAAAATGTTTCGCCACCGCAGCCTCATCGCGCAGATTTTCCACCAACCAGCGACGCGCGGTCTGTGCATTGGTCAGGGTTTCCTGAGTGGTGAATGTCTTGGAGGAAACGATAAACAGGGTAGTCTCAGGGTCGAGTTTGCGGATCTGCTCGGCTACGTGAGTACCATCAACATTGGAGACAAAATGTACCTCAATATCGTCACGGGCATAGGGCTTGAGTGCCTCGGTAACCATATACGGCCCGAGGTCGGAACCACCGATACCGATATTGACCACATCGGTAATTTGTTTGCCGGTATGACCTTTCCATATCCCGGTATGTACCTTGATACAAAAGTGGCGCATCTGATCGAGCACCCGTCTGACCTCGGGCATCACATCTGTGCCATCCACCATAATCGGTGAGTTATCACGATTGCGCAGTGCCATATGCAGCACTGCGCGATCCTCGGTGAAATTGATGTGTTCACCGCATGACATGCGTGTTGCCCAGCCAGCGACATCGGCCTCACGCGCCAGGTCGAAGAGTAACTGCATCGTCTCTTCGCTAATGCGGTTCTTGGAGTAATCGAGCAGGATATCGTTAAAGTGCGCAGAGAAGCGTTCGAATCGTGTAGGATCGTCGGCAAACAAATCGCGCATGTGCACATCGCGCATCTTCTCGTAATGCGCCTGCAGGGCCTTCCAGGCCAGTGTACGATCTATCGTATCCATGCTCTTGCTCATTCCTGCTCCACCTTTAATCACATCACGCAGCGCGCATCATACCGTGTGAATCGCTGACGTCCAGTTTACTCGTCGAAGATATCGAGACTATTGCGCCAGTATTGATCTTCACGATCAAATAATCGGTTCGACGCCTCAGGCCCCCAACTACCGGCACTATAGGTGTGGATAAACTCCCTTTCGGTCGACCAGACCTGGAGAATCGGATCGACCACCTTCCACGCCCATGACACCTCGTCGGCACGCAGGAACAACGAACTATCGCCCTCGATCACATCGAGCAGCAACGCCTCATAGGCATCCAGATTGAGATAGGGAATGCCCGTAGTTGTCGCATCCAGGGCTGTCGTCTGAGTACGCATCTCCAACCCGGGCACCTTCACCTGCATCTCCGCACGCAGACACTCGTCGGGCTGAATCCCCAGCACCAGCCAGTTGGGCTTAATCTGCTCCAGCTGGGTTTCACGAAACAGTTGCTGTGGCGGGTGCTTGAAACGAATGCAGATCATTGAGCTGTTACGCTTCATCCGCTTGCCTGTACGTATATAGAACGGCACATTGCGCCAGCGCCAGTTATCGATATAGAGCTTGAGCGCGGCATAGGTTTCCGTCGTGCTATTGGACGCGACATACTCTTCTTCCAGATAGCCAGGCACCGTTTTGCCGTCGAGCATACCCGCCTTGTACTGGGCACGGAAAGCCTGGGCATGCACCGCGCTATGGGGAATAGGACGAATCGATTTCAGCACCTTAACCTTTTCGTCGCGTAACGAATCGGCATCAAGCCGTGCAGGCGGTTCCATTGCCACCATGGTCAGCATCTGCAACAGGTGGCTCTGTAGCATGTCGCGCAATGCACCCGCGCTATCGTAATACTTGGCACGCAGTTCGATCCCCAACGATTCGGCATGGGTGATCTGCACATGATCGATGTAGTTACGATTCCACAAAGGCTCCATCATCAGGTTGGCGAAACGGAACACCAACACGTTCTGTACCGTCCCCTTACCCAGGTAGTGATCGATGCGAAACAGCTGTTCTTCACGGAAACTGCGGTGCAGCTGCTGCTCCAGCATCTGCGCACTCTCCAGGTCGAAACCGAAGGGTTTCTCGATCACCACCCGGCTCCAGCCATGCTCCTCCTGATTGAGCCCGGCTGCTGTCAGTTGCGCCGCGACCTCGCCGAACTCGGCGGGGCTGATTGCCAGGTAGAAAATGTGGTTGGGATGGTATGGCTCCTGCCCCAGAAAACTGGCCAGTCGAGTATAGGATTCGGATTTATCCAGATCGCCGCGAAAATAGTCGAGGCGTCGGGCAAAGCGATCGAACACATCCTGATCCAGACCATTACGCACCTTTGGCGAGAGAAATTTGGCCACCTCCTGGCGCAACTTTTCGTTGTCCCAGTCGCGACGGGCAACGCCGATAATGCGTACCGATTCATGTAAATGGCCCGCCTGTTCCAAATGATAAAGCGCAGGAAAGAGTTTGTTGCGCGACAGATTGCCAGTAACACCGAAGATGACAAAAGTGCAGGGATCGCTCATGCGTTGTCGTTCCTTTTTACTTCTTTTTGATCACAGCGTGCCCACCGAAGGCGTTGCGCATCACCGAAAGTAGGCGCGCCTGATAACCTTCACTATCCTGGCTGGCGAAACGCGCCTGCAAGGCCAGGGTAATCACCGGCAGGGAAACCCCCTGCTCCACCGCCTCCAGCACCGTCCAGCGACCTTCACCCGAATCGGGGACGACAGGTGCAATAGCATCCATGTCCGGCTGCTCGGCCAATGATTCAGCAATCAGATCGAGTAGCCAACTGCGTACTACCGAACCGTAACGCCAGATTTCAGACACCGTCGCCAGATCGAGATCGAATTCCTCTTTGCTGCGCAGCAGATCGAAACCCTCGGCAAAGGCCTGCATCATGCCGTACTCGATACCATTGTGGACCATCTTGGTGAAATGCCCGGAACCGATGGGACCCATTCTTGCCCAGCCTTTGTCCTCGGCGGGAGCCAGGGCCTTCAGCACCGACTCCAGTTTACCCACATCCGCTTCGCTACCACCGACCATCATGCAGTAGCCATTTTCCAGGCCCCACACCCCGCCCGAGGTTCCTGCATCGATAAAACCGATGTTGTGACTCGCCAGTTCCCGACCACGACGCTGACTATCCTGATAATTGGCGTTGCCGCCATCAACCACGATGTCGCCGGCATCAAGCATGGGAATCAACTCATGCAAGGTCGATTCGGTAGTATTGCCTGCAGGCAGCATCAACCAGACGATGCGTGGCGCCTGCAGCTGCTTCACCGCATCGGCCAACGAGGTCGCGGCAAGCATGCCCTCCTCGCTTTTGAGGGTTTCAACGATTGCGGGCGAACGGTTGTAACCGACCACCTCGATCCCCTTGCGTAACAGACGACGAGCCATGTTGCCGCCCATTTTTCCCAGGCCAATGATGGCGATACGCATCGAATCCCTCCCTAAAACTAGTTAATTAGTGGTAATAGCATGCACCCTTGAATACCTGCTCTACCATAGGCATCTCAGCTATGAAGAAATAGCCCTCATATACGGAAACAGTTACAACTTTAGCTGTTTGTCACCAACATGCATTAGTGTCACTATCGCGCGCTATTGTTTCAAACATGATGAATCGGCAACTTAAACACGCAATATGACCCGTATCCTTTTCGCCAGCAGTGAAGCCGCGCCCCTGATCAAGACAGGTGGCCTGGCCGATGTCAGCGGCAGCCTGCCCGCGGCCCTGCATGGACTGGGCGAGGATATCCGCCTGATCCTGCCTGCTTACCCGCAGGCGGTTGAACGGGTCGGCAAAACCCGGGTTGCCGCCCGCTTTCGTATCGACGGCAATCCGCTGCGCCTGCTTGAGGGCACGATGCCAGACAGCGGCGTCACTGTCTGGTTACTCGATTCACCCGATCACTTTGACCGTGAGGGTAACCCCTACGTCGATGCAAAAGGCAAGGACTGGCCCGATAACGCCGAGCGCTTCATCCTCTTTTCCAAGGCGGTGGCGGGGATCGCCATGGGCCAGGGACGCCTCGACTGGCGGCCCGATGTGGTTCACTGCAACGACTGGCAGACCGGTCTGGTTGCTGCACTGCTGGATGGAAAAGAAGATCGGCCTGCGACCATTTTCTCCATCCACAACCTCGCCTACCAGGGCCGTTTCCCTGCCAAGGCCTTCGACAAGGCAAAGCTACCGACGCGGCTCTGGCACTATGCCGGTCTGGAATACTTTGGCGACCTGTCGCTGATCAAGGGTGGCCTGGCCTATGCTGACCGTATCACCACCGTCAGCCCCACCTATGCCAGCGAGATATGCACACCGCTGGGCGGACACGGCATGGACAGCCTGCTCAGCTACCGTCGAGGACGGCTCAGCGGCATCCTTAACGGCGTCGACTATGCCATCTGGGACCCGAGCATCGACTCACTGTTGCCCACCAACTACAGCGTCAGCAAACCTGCGGGCAAAAAGGCCAACAAAGATATCCTGCAGAAACGACTGCACCTGCCGCAAAAGCCGGACGCACCACTATTGGGTCTGGTCAGTCGTTTTGCCGAGCAGAAGGGTATTGATCTGGTACTGGAGGCGGCGCCTGAACTACTCAAGCACAGTGTACAAATCGTACTGCTTGGCAGCGGCAACAGCGAACTGGAGCAGGCGGCACGGACACTGGCCAGGAAATACCCGCGGCAGGTAGCGGCCAACATCGGCTACGACGAAGGGCTGGCCCATCTGATCGAGGCGGGTTCCGACTTCTTTCTTATGCCCTCCCGCTTCGAACCCTGCGGCCTCAACCAGCTCTACAGCCTGCGTTATGGCACCCTGCCCATCGTAAGACGGACCGGTGGACTGGCCGATACCGTGGTGCACTGCGACAAACAGAGCCTGGCAAATGGCAGCGCCACCGGTTTTGTCTTCGAATACCCCACCGCTGACGGCCTGCTCTGGGCCTGCGAACAGGCACTCGCCTGCTATGCTAAAACTCCCTGCCACAACAAGGTGATGAAAAATGCCATGGTGCAGGACTTCAGCTGGGACAGGAGCGCCCGCCAATACCTGGAGGTTTACCGCCAGGCCATAGAGGATGCCCACCCCGCCTGACGTTCGCAGCGTAGCCTCAAGCAAGGTATAATGCGCCGCTTTGTGTGACCCGGCTCACATAAAATATAATCAGAGTCGGCATCCAACTAACTGAATTCCAAGGTGTAATTCTCGTATGGCGGTAATCGGCGACAAGACGCTTCGTGCGCGGGTCAAACTCTTCGGCAACCTGCTGGGCGAGGTCATTCGTGATCAGGCTGGCGGCAATATTCTTGATGCCGTAGAGACCCTGCGCCGTGGCTACATCAGCCTGCGCAAAAAGGATAATCCGGCCAAGCGCCGCCGCCTGACCCGTTTCATCGAGGAACTGGACGCCGACACCCTCAACCACGTGGTGCGTGCCTTCAGCCTCTATTTCAGTCTGGTCAATATCGCCGAAGAAGCCTTCCAGCACCGCCAGCGCCGCATGCAGGTGCGTAGTGGCGGCCCGCTCTGGACCGGCTCCTTCGACTCGGTACTACGCGAGTTCCATCAACAGGGTGTCGGTGTGGAACGCATCGGCGAAGTGCTGGAACAAATGGCCTTCATCCCGGTACTCACTGCTCACCCCACCGAGGCCAAGCGCCGTACTGTGATGGAAAACCTGCGCCGCATCTTTATCACCTCAGAGCGCCTCAATGATCCACGCCTCGGCCGTGAGGAGCGGGAAATCCTCCTCGATCAGCTACGCAGCGAAATCCAGATCCTCTGGCGCACCGACGAAGTTCGTGCAGTACGTCCCTCGGTACGTGATGAGATCAAGAATGGCCTGTTCTACTTCCGCGAAAGCCTGTTCGAGGCCGTACCACAGGTCTATCGCAACGCGGAAAAGGCGATCCACCGCATCTACGGCAACGATGTGGAGATCACCGCTCCACCCTTCATCAAGTTCGGTTCATGGATTGGCGGCGACCGTGACGGTAATCCCTTCGTCACCCCGGAAACCACCGCGATGGCGATACGCCTGCAGCATCGCGAAGTGCTGCGCGAATACCTGCGCAAGGTCACCGATCTGGGCCACGTCCTGACCCATTCATCGCGACTCTATCAGCCCAGTGAGGCCTTCAGTGCTGGACTGGAGCGCGATGAGGCCGCCTACCCGGACGCCTTCGTCGACAAGGCCGAGCGCTTCCGCACCGAACCCTATCGGCGCAAGCTCTACTTCATGCGCTATCGCCTGCGGGAGAACCTGCGTCTGGTCGAGGCCAACATGGCGGGCAAGGACAACAGCCTGTTCCCTGCCGCCTATCGTACCGAACAGGAGTTTCTCACCGACCTGCTGCAGATCCGCCAGTCGCTGATCGGCCACGGTGACAGTGCTATCGCCCATGGTGCATTGCAGGATTTGATCTGGCAGGTGGAGACCTTCGGCTTCTACTTGATGAAACTCGACCTGCGCCAGGAGTCGACACGCCACAGCGAAGCGGTGGCCGAGATCCTCGCCTCGCTGGAAGAGCCGCTCAGCTATAACGAACTCAGCGAAGAGCAACGCCTGACTCTGCTGGCCGACCTGATCGGCCGCAGCGAACCGCTGCCCATTGATCGCAGCGCCATCGGCGAGCGCACCCGCGAAACCCTCGAGGTGTTCGAGGTGATGGCGCGAATGCGTAAGGAGATCAGCGTCAACGCCTTCGGCAACTACGTCATCTCCATGACCCACGCCGCCAGCCATATCCTTGAGGTAATGCTGCTGGCGCGTCAGGCGGCACTGATCGGACGTATCGGCGACCAGTGGTATTGCGATATCAGCATTAGCCCGCTGTTCGAGACCATCGAGGATCTGGAGCACATCGCCCCGGTAATGACCCAGCTACTCGACACCCCGATCTACAAAACCCTGCTCGAGGTCTCCGGCAACACCCAGGAGGTGATGCTGGGCTACTCCGACTCGTGCAAGGACGGTGGCATCCTCGCCTCCTCCTGGAATCTCTATCAGGCACAGAAACAGATCGCCGACCTGGCTGCCCATCGGGGCGTCAACCTGCGTCTGTTCCACGGCCGCGGCGGCACCATCGGCCGTGGCGGCGGCCCGACCCATGAGGCGATCCTGTCCCAGCCAGAAGGCACCGTACACGGCCAGATCAAATTCACCGAACAGGGTGAAGTGCTGTCCAACAAATACAGCAACCTGGAAACCGCGGTCTACGAACTGACCATGGGCGTCTCCGGTCTGCTCAAGGCGAGCCGTAGTCTAATCATCCCGCCGGGCAAGGATAACGAGGAGTACCTCGGCATCATGCAGCAGCTGGCGACGAACGGTGAGCAGGTCTACCGCGAGCTGACCGACAACACCCCCGGCTTCCTCGACTACTTCTACGAGGCGACACCGGTCAGCGAGATCGCGCTGATGAATATCGGCTCCCGCCCCTCCCATCGCAAAAAGGGCGATCGCTCCAAATCCTCGGTGCGGGCCATCGCCTGGGTCTTCGGCTGGGCGCAGTCGCGCCACACCATTCCCGCCTGGTACGGCATCGGCAGTGCGTTGAAGTTATGGCTGGACGGAAAACCCGATGGGATGAAGAAGCTGCAGGAGATGTACCGCGCCTGGCCCTTCTTCCGCGCCCTGCTGAGCAACACCCAGATGTCCCTGTTCAAGGCAGAAATGGGTATTGCCGAGGAGTACGCCGAACTGGCGCACAACCAGCAACAGGCACAGGTGGTCTACAAGCGCATCAGCAACGAACACCGCGACACCACCGATAACGTACTAGAGGTAGCGCAACTGAGTAGCTTGCTGGAAGAGACCCCGGTACTGGCCCTGTCGCTGACCCGCCGCAATCCCTATCTGGACCCGCTCAACCACGTCCAGATCACCCTGCTCAAGCGTTATCGCAATGAAGGGCTGGATGATGAAATCCGGCAACTCTGGTTGGAACCGCTATTGCGATCAATAAACGCCATCGCCACGGGGATGCGTAACACGGGGTAAGAAAAAGGTAACGAATCGTCTCTGGAAAAGCCCAAGGAGCGGACTATATTTTTATTCGTCCAGTGGGTCGGGTAATAACCGTAGACGAGGGAAACCATGCATATCCAGACTATTCGCAGCATCGCCAAAGAGCGCGGTATCAAGGCCGGGCGTATGACCAAGGCAGACATGATCCGCACTATCCAGCGTACCGAAGGTAATTTCGACTGTTTTGGTAGTGCCGTCGACGGTTACTGTGACCAACAACAGTGCAGCTGGCGTGAAGATTGTCTAGGCAGCAGCACCAAAGCGAAATCCTGAAAAACAAAAACCGGCCAGTGGCCGGTTTTTTTGTGGTAATTCAGTGGGTTACCTAATCAGGCTGCCTGCACCGGAATAGTATTGCCGGTACGAATCACCTCATTGTTCTCACCCAGATAGACCAGGGTCGGCTTAAAACGCGCCAGTTCCTGCTGATCCAGAGATACGTAGGCGCAGATGATAATCACGTCGCCGGGATTGGCCTTATGGGCCGCGGCGCCGTTCACCGAAATCACCCCAGAGCCGTCTTCGGCACGGATTGCATAGGTAGTGAAACGCTCACCATTGGTGACGTTATAGATTTCGATCTGCTCGTATTCCCGAATCCCTGAGAGCTCCAGCAGCTTGCCGTCAATGGCGCAGGAACCCTCATACTCCAGTTCGGAGTGGGTGACCCGAGCGCGGTGCAGTTTGGCTTTCAGCATGGTGCAAAACATGTCTGTCAGCATCCTCAGTGTTGTTACATCAGGTAATTATGCGTGCATCGTCCCGCAGGATTCAATGCAGGCGCGAAGCTTATCATAAATTGATCAACAAGTTATCAATCAATCTGGCGCGTCCCAACCACGCCGCAGCCAGAATCACCAGCGACGTTTCGCCGTCCTGTGCTGGTAACAGGTCATCGGCACGGCGTATCTCCAGATAATCGGGGCGAAAACCGGCTTTTTCCAGCGCCGCCGCGCCTTCGCGCTGCAGCAGTGAGTGGTCGCTCTCGCCATCGCGCAGTCGTTGCGCCATCTGCTGCAGGGTACGGTAGAGCGCCGGGGCAATCGCCCGTTCCGCCTCGGTCAGGTAGCCGTTGCGTGAGCTCATTGCCAGACCGTCGGCCTCGCGCATGGTCGGCACACCGATCATCTCCACAGGAATATCCAGTTCGGTCACCATGCGCCGCAGCACCGCCAGTTGCTGGAAGTCCTTCTCGCCGAAACAGGCGACATCGGGCTGGACGATATTGAACAACTTGCAGACCACGGTAGCTACCCCGCGGAAGTGGCCGGGACGACTGGCACCGCAAAGCAGATCGGATATCCCAGGCACCTCGACAAAGGTGACTACTTCACGACCACGGGGATAGATCTCCGCCTCTTCGGGTAGAAAGAGCATATCCACACCCGCCTCAACCAGATGCGCCGCATCCTCTTCCGGGGTACGGGGATAGGCGGAAAGGTCTTCCCCGACACTGAACTGCAGTGGGTTAACGAAGAT
The DNA here is from genome assembly GCA_050299175.1 of Thiohalomonadaceae bacterium. Classification (GTDB taxonomy): domain Bacteria; phylum Pseudomonadota; class Gammaproteobacteria; order Thiohalomonadales; family Thiohalomonadaceae; genus JAPHTQ01. The sequence goes on along the minus strand of JBNKVM010000049.1, from coordinate 40,445 downwards.
ACTCACCACTACCCGATCGGCCAGCTCCCGGGCACGGGCCACCAGGCTCAGGTGCCCAGCATGCAGGTTGCCCATGGTCGGAACGAAGGCGACCCGCTCCCCGGCAAGCTGCCAGGCGCGTACCTGCTCGCGTACGCCATTGATGGTGCGCTGGATCTGCATGGTTTAGTCGAAGCTGTGGGACGGGGACGGGAAAGTGCCGTTTTTGACCTGCTCAACGTAGGCGGCCAGTGCCTTCTCGACAGAACCGCTATCGCCGAGGAAATCATGGACAAAAGAGGGACGCTTGCCGGGGGTGATTCCGAGCATATCGTAGAGCACCAGTACCTGGCCGTCGGTGCTCGGCCCGGCACCGATACCGATCACCGGCATCGAAACCGCCTCGCTGATCTGTTTGGCCAGCGTCTGGGGCACACACTCCAACACCAGCATATCGGCACCCGCCTCTTCCAGGGCACGGGCATCGGCCAGGATCACCTCGGCATCGCTAGCCTCACGTCCCTGAATTTTGTAGCCACCGACCTTGTGCACCGACTGGGGCAGCAGGCCCAGATGGGCACAGACGGGTACGCTGAGGGCGCTGAGTTGGCGCACGGTTTCCACCATCACCACGCCCCCTTCCAACTTGACCATCTGCGCCCCGCCCTCTTTCATCAGGCGGGCGGCGGTGGCAATCGCCATCTCCGGAGTGGCGTAGCTTAAAAATGGCATATCCGCGACGATGAACGCACGTTCACTGCCGTTAACAACCAATTTTGTGTGATAGACCATTTCATCCACGGAGACAGGAACGGTACTATCGCGTCCCTGCACCACGTTACCCAATGAGTCGCCCACCAGCAGGACCTCAACCCCGGCTTCTTCGATGAGACGGGCAAAACTGGCGTCGTAGGCGGTCAGGACGGTGATCTTCTCACCTTCCTGTTTCATTCGGCGCAGGGTGCTCAGGCTGATTCGTGACATGGCATTCTCACAACATGGAGGGTATCGGGTTGAAATAGTGTCGGCCGCGTTTAACGTTTCGGATCTGCTCCAGCAACAGAATATAGTCGGCATCGCTCTCCGCCAGATCGATCTCGGCGGCGTTGACGATCAACAGCGGTGAACCATTGTACTCATAGAAGAAGCGGGCATAGGCATCATTGACCCGGGTGAGGTAGTCGAGCGCCATGCTCTCCTCGCCCTTACGCGCCCGCCGCATCACCCGCTGCATTAGCACGTCTACCGGCGCCTGCAGGTAGATCACCAAATCCGGTCGCGGTGCATCGAGAGTGACCAGTTCGTAGGTCTGCTCGTAGAGCGCCAGTTCATCTGGGTCCAGGGTCAGCTCGGCGAAGAGTCGGTCTTTCTCCAACATGAAATCGGCGACCCGCACCGGCTCAAACAGGTCGGCCTGACGGATCTGCTGCATTTGCCGCGCACGCTGAAACAGGAAAAACATCTGCGTCGGCAGGGCCGCATCGCGTGGACTTTGGTAAAAACGCTCGAGAAACGGGTTCTCTTCTGCCCCTTCCAGCAACAGTTCGCTGCCGAAGGTCTCCGCCAGACGGCGCGCCAGGGTGGTTTTGCCCACACCGATGGGGCCTTCAACGACGATAAACCTGGGGTCGCTCACGTTACTCTTCAGTCCTGGCGGCAGTTAAAAGTTAGCGGAAAGAATATCACGCCGGGGAGGCATCGTCCTCACCCTGCGGCAACGGCTCGAGATCGTCAGTATCGATGCCGGCCAGTGCCTCACGCAGGCTTTTCCCGTCCGGGAAGGTTAGCCCCGGAACCAGGTCAAACAGGGGCTGGAGGACAAAACTGCGCTGAGTGATACCAGGATGTGGGACTTGCAGCCGCGGCAGATCGATGACCTCGGGACCATAGAGCAGCAGATCGAGATCCAAGGTTCGCGGGCCCCAGCGCTCCCCCTCTCTGACCCGACCCTGCGCTTGCTCGATGGCCTGCAGCGCATCAAGCAATTCCAGCGGCGCCAGACAGGTGTCGAACATCGCCACCGCATTAACGTAGTCGGGCTGATCGGCAGGGCCCATGGGCTTACTGCGATAGAAACGGGAGACAGCGGTAAGACGGGATTCGGGAATCTGACGCAAACCTTCCAGCGACTGTAGCAGTTGTTGTTTGGGATCGTCCAGATTACTGCCGAGCCCGATATAGGCGCGGATGAAGGTATGCGCTTCGGCCACGTTTATTCCTGTGGTTTACGCTTGCGCGGACGGCGTCGACGGCGCTTCTGACCGCCACCACCACCGGCGTTTTTACGCAGCATGCTGTTGCGCTGCGCTTCATCACTCTGCTGAAATTCGGTCCACCAGTCCGCCAGCTCCTGCGGCGCCTCGCCACAGCGGGCACGCAGCATCAGAAAATCGTAGGCCGCGCGGAAACGGGGCTGGGCCACCAGAGTCATGGCACGGCGACCATTATTGCGCTTGAGGCGCTCCTGCCACTCCCAGATCTCCCGCGATTGCAGGCTGAAGCGTTTCGGCACCATCACCCACTCCACCTGACGTGAAATGATCGCATCACCGGCCTGCTGCATCGCCTGTATCGGGGGAACGCCCTCGTCACAGAGCTGCAGATATTCCCGCCGTACCGGCTCCCACAACAGAGCGGCATAGAGGAACGCAGGGGTAACGGCCTGTCCCTCGTCCACCCGGCGGTCGGTATTCTCCAACGCATGCACGATCAGGGTATGCGGGAAATGCTCTTCCTCTTCCGCCAGACAATCGTCGGTATCGGGGAACAGGTGCTTAAACAGATCGTAGTGGCGCAGCAGTTCATAGGACTGCACCGCAGAACCGGCGAGGAACATTTTCAGCGTCTCATCGAACAGACGGGCAGCGGGCACCTCTTCCAGCAGGTAGCCCAGGTCACGGATTGCCGCTTCGCAGCGTGGTTCGATCCGAAAACCGAGTTTGGCGGCAAAGCGCACCGCACGCAGCATACGTACTGGGTCTTCTCGGAAACGTTTGTCAGGGTCGCCAATCATACGCAGCAGCCCGGCCTTCAGATCGGGGACACCGCCGGTGTAGTCGACTACAGAAAAATCACGGATATCGTAATAGAGAGCATTTACGGTGAAGTCACGACGCCAGGCATCATCTTCCAGTGAACCGTAAACGTTATCGCGCATCAGCATGCCACTGTCACTGGTCAGCGCATCACCGTTCTCTTCGTCATGACCGGCACGAAAGGTAGCGACCTCAATGATCTCACGACCGAAATGGATATGCGCCAGACGGAAACGGCGACCGATCAGGCGACAGTTACGGAACAGTCGATTGATCTCTTCGGGGCGTGCATCGGTGGCCACATCAAAATCTTTCGGCTCCCGTCCCAACAACAGATCACGCACACCGCCACCAACCAGGTAGGCCTCGTAACCAGCCTTGCTCAGGCGATAGAGCACCTTGAGCGCGTACTCACTGATATTGCTTCGGGAAATCGTGTGCTCGGAACGGGGGATATGGGTGACCGATATCTTACCGCCTGCTTCTGGAAGCGCGCTCGTCCCGGGGCGCTTGTTGAGACTCTTCAGCCAGGAAAACATCGGCGAATCATAGCATGACTGCGGCGGCAGTGAAGGCCGCGGCGTGCATCAAAAGTGGTAACGGACAAAGGCGGAATAACTTTCACGAATACTTTTCGGTTGGTAATAACCACCACTTACATCAGACTTTGCAAAGCGATAGCTGTCGTATTCCAGGATGAGGCTCCACTGTGCCGCAAGGTAAAACTCCATATTGGCCTGAAGACTCAACTGCCCGGCAGGGTGTAGAGTCGTATCGGGAATGATGCTCACCTCTTCGGTAGTGTAGTAAGGCGCCACCACCCCAATGCTTCCACGCCAGCCACTACCGAGATACTGACCCGCCACCGTGGCATAACTCACCAGATAGCGCTCGGAATAGCCCGACACGGGGACTCCACCAGCGGCCGTACCATCGCGTAACCCTCGCCGCCAACTATCGATCCCCAGACCGAATCTCACCAGCCAGTCGCCACTGTGCTGCTCGCTCCGATTCTGCGTGAGGTAGTTGAAACCGACTTCGGCACGCACACCGCTGTAATCGGTATCCAAGGTGACAGGTAAAGGAGTCGGGTAGCTTGGAGACGGGATGGTTTCGCCGTCGTAGTTCACCGTACCTGAGTAGATACGACAGGAGAAATCCTGCCACCAACGGTGTTCCACACGGTTGGTCCCTTTCACTTCGATAAAGTAACGAGGGCCAGTTTCGGTGAGCAGACTGTCGCCGTTATCGGCAAACTCTTCCCAATGGTAGTATTCAATCCCCCCGCCCAGCTCGACCTGCGTCGCCACTGCCGCGGGAGAAACTGTCAATATCAGTATCAGGTGCCAGATCCGGCGCATCATTCCGCCTGCCTTATTATGTGAATCTGTGTCGATGATATAGCAGCAAGCGGCAATACGAAAACATGCCCCTGCAAATCACACCCGCAACGGCGTAATCGGTTAGAATAGCGACCCACTGGAATAACCTCTGATGGAGAACCCCATCGTGGCGAAAAAAGAGAGCAATATCGATTTCGAAGCCTCGCTCAAGGAGCTGGAGGCACTGGTAGAAAAAATGGAACAGGGCGAACAGTCGCTGGAGCAGTCACTGAAAGACTTCGAACGCGGTGTCGCCCTGACCCGCGCCTGCCAGAAAGCCCTCAGCGAGGCGGAACAGAAGGTACAGATTCTGATGGGCAAGGATGAAAACAGCGAATTGCAGGACTTCGAGGGGGAAAAAGAGTAAGTCCCATGGAGTTCAAAACGCTGTTAAAGCAGTATCAAACACGTGCAGAAGCCACCCTCAACACCTGGCTACCTGCCACCAATGAAGAACCATCCCACCTTCACGCGGCAATGCGTTATGCCAGTCTCGACGGCGGCAAACGGGTTCGCCCGGTGCTAGTTTACGCCAGTGGTAGCGCCCTGGGCATTCCCCTGGAACAACTGGACGGCCCGGCCTGCGCGGTGGAACTGGTACATGCCTATTCTCTGGTCCATGATGACCTGCCAGCCATGGACGATGACGACCTGCGTCGCGGCAAACCGACCTGCCACAAGGCCTTCGATGAGGCCACAGCGATCCTCGCCGGGGATGCCCTGCAATGTCTGGCCTTTGAGGTGCTCACCAGTGACGCTGCAATGAACGCCAGTCCGAACCAACGGTTGGCAATGGTGACCGAACTGGCCCATGCCAGCGGCTCCCGCGGCATGGCGGGGGGACAGGCCATCGACATCGCTGCCGAAGGCAAACAACTCAGCCTGGAGCAGTTGCAGACCATGCACCGCTACAAAACCGGTGCCCTGATCCGCGCCGCGGTACGCCTGGGCGCGCTCAGCGCCCCCGCCATCACAACAGAACAGCGAACTGGCCTGGACCAGTACGCCGAAGCGGTCGGCCTCGCCTTCCAGATCCGCGACGATATCCTTGATGTGGTGGCCGACACAGAAACCCTGGGCAAACCACAGGGCTCGGACCAGGCCAAGGAGAAGCCTACCTACACTTCCCTGCTGGGGCTGGACGGTGCCCGTGAGAAGGCACAAGCGCTGCATCAGGAGGCACTGGATGGCCTGGCAATATTCGGTCCCGAGGCTGAGCCACTGCGCCAGATATCCGCTTATATCGTGGAGCGAGCAAATTGAGCGGCAAGGCTTGCATCCCCCCGGTTCAAAGGCCATCATAAGCGGCTTTTCCGCCCTATCTATATAAAGTGACAATGCGCGAACAGAGTCCGAGCCCCCCTCTGCTGGAGACCATTGACGATCCGGTCCAGCTGCGTCAGCTCGATCTCAGCCAGCTCAAGCAACTGGCAGGCGAACTGCGCGAATTCATGGTGCAGTCGGTCGGCAAGACTGGCGGCCACCTTGCGTCCGGCCTTGGTACTGTGGAACTGACCATCGCTCTACACTACGTCTATAACACCCCTGAAGATCGGCTGGTGTGGGATGTGGGCCACCAGAGTTATCCGCACAAGATTCTTACCGGGCGTCGGCAAATGATGTCGACCCTGCGCAAGCTGCACGGTCTCTCCGGCTTCACCAAGCGCGACGAAAGCCCCTACGATACCTTCGGTACAGGCCACTCCAGCACCTCTATCGGCGCTGCGCTCGGCATGGCCATCGCGGCGCAGAAGGAGCAAAGCGATCGCAAGGTCGTGGCGGTAATCGGCGACGGTGCACTGACCGCAGGCATGGCCTTCGAGGCGCTCAATCATGCAGGCGATCTGGACGCTAACCTGCTGGTGGTCCTGAACGACAACGATATGTCGATCTCGCCCAATGTCGGCGGCCTCTCCAACTACCTGGCACGCATGCTTTCGGGCAAGCTCTACTCCACCATGCGCCAGGGCAGTAAAAAAGTGCTGCAAACTATGCCCAGCGTTTGGGAACTGGCGCGCCGCGCCGAAGAACACATGAAAGGGATGGTCATCCCCGGTACCCTGTTCGAGGAGCTTGGCTTCAATTACATCGGCCCCATCGATGGCCACGATCTCGATACCCTGGTGAAAACCCTGCGTAACCTGCGCACCCTTGAAGGGCCGCAGTTCCTGCACATCGTGACCCGCAAGGGCAAGGGTTACGCCCCGGCCGAAGAAAACCCCTGTGGGTTTCACGGCATTGGCTGCTTCGATCCGGAGACTGGCGAGAAGCTCGGAGACAAGGGCGGTCCCACCTACACCGATATTTTCAGCGATTGGCTCTGCGATATGGCCGCCAGCGATGAGCGCCTGATCGGTATCACCCCGGCCATGCGTGAAGGCTCAGGGCTGGTTGCGTTCTCGGAGAAATTTCCCGAACGCTATTACGATGTGGGCATCGCCGAGCAACACGCCGTAACCCTCGCCGCTGGTCTCGCCTGCGAAGGACTGAAGCCCGTGGTGGCGATCTACTCCTCTTTCCTGCAGCGCGCTTACGACCAGTTAATCCATGATGTGGCACTGCAGAACCTGCCGGTGCTGTTTGCTATCGACCGCGCAGGCATTGTCGGCCCAGATGGCCCGACCCATGCGGGCAGCTTTGATTTGAGTTTCCTCCGTTGCATCCCCAATATGCTGATCATGGCTCCCGCCGATGAGGAGGAGTGCCGCCGCATGTTGAACACTGGCTTCTTCCACGATGGTCCGGCAGCAATCCGTTATCCTCGCGGCACAGGACCCGGTATCGCGGTCAGCAACAGCCTGGAGCCTATAGAGATCGGCAAGGGTGAAGTGGTACGCCAGGGCAACAATATCGCCCTGCTCAGCTTTGGCCCAATGCTCGCCCCGGCGATTGAGGTCGGTGACGAATTGAATGCCTCGGTCGCCAATATGCGCTTCGTCAAACCACTGGATGAAGCACTGGTGCTGGAACTGGCCAGCAGCCACTGTCTGCTGGTAACGGTGGAAGATAACGTGATTGGCGGCGGTGCAGGCAGTGCGGTCAATGAACTACTTGCTGCGCACGGCATCACCACAAAGATTATCAATCTCGGCCTGCCAGACAGTTTTGTCGAACACGGCGGTCGCGAGGAATTACTGACAATGTGTGGTCTGGATAAAGCGGGAATCCTGCGCGCCATCCAGACCGCTGGTGTAACCGGACCCTGCCAGGCGATCGCTGGCCAGAGCAAACCCTGAGCGAAAGATCCATGGCAGCACGTTACACCCTGAAAGTTATTACCGAGTTCGCCTCGGCCCATTCGCTGCGCGACTATCCGGGCGATTGCAACCGCCTGCACGGCCACAACTGGAAAGTGGAAGTGGAAGCAAGCTCCACGCAACTGGATGAACTCGGTATGGTGATCGACTTTAAAGTCATCAAGCAACTGGCAAAGCAGGTAACCGATCAACTGGATCATCGGTTCCTGAATGAAATCCCGCCGTTTGACACCATCAACCCGACGGCGGAAAACCTGGCAGCCTGGATCTTTCAGGGTATCGCCAGTGAACTGCAGGCGCCGCATGTACGGTTGGAAGCCGTAACACTGTGGGAAACCGAACGTGCCTGCGTGCGCTACACAGAGGAATAATCATGACCCAGCACTGTTGCGATGAAACTATCGCAGACGTCCAGAGCAGCAAGGACAACCGTCACATCGCCATCAACAAGGTGGGGATCAAGGACATCCGTCATCCGGTCAGAATTCAGGACCGCACAGGTGGCGAGCAGCACACGATTGCCAACTTCAACATGTACGTAAACCTGCCGCACAACTTCAAGGGCACGCACATGTCGCGCTTTGTTGAGATTCTCAACAACTATGAGCGCGAGCTGTCGGTGAAATCATTCAAGATCATGCTTACCGAAATGACCGCCAGACTGGAAGCTCAGTCGGGGCACATTGAGATGTCGTTCCCCTACTTCGTCAACAAGAAGGCACCTGTTTCAGGTGTGGAAAGTCTGATGGATTACGATGTGACATTTATCGGTGAAGTGGATGAAGGCACACCGCATCTCAAAGTTAAAGTAGTTGTACCAGTCACCAGTCTCTGCCCCTGCTCCAGAGAGATCTCGGAATACGGTGCGCACAACCAACGCTCCCATGTCACCGTGACCATCGGCACCGACCAATTTGTCTGGATCGAGGACATTATCGACCTAGTGGAAAAAGAGGCTTCTTGTGAACTGTTCGGTCTACTTAAACGCCCGGATGAAAAACACGTTACCGAACGTGCCTACAACAATCCCAAGTTCGTTGAAGACATGGTACGCGACGTTGCGATGCGTCTGAATCAGGACGAGCGTATCACCAGCTACATCGTGGAATCGGAAAACTTTGAGTCAATCCACAACCATTCGGCCTACGCCATGATCGAGAAGGACAAGAGCAAGGCGTAAGCGATATGCGGACGCACAGGGAAGTGTGTCAGTCGTCTATCCCAACCAGTAGACCACACACTGCAAAATAATCAGGGAATAGATCCCCGCCAGAATATCATCCAGCATAATTCCCAGACCACCACTGACGCGCTGATCGATAAAACGAATCGGCCAGGGTTTGAGAATATCGAACAGACGAAACAGCACAAATCCTACCACAAGCCACAGCCATCCCGGTGGCGCCATAAACATGGTTAACCAGTAACCGACAAATTCATCCCAAACGATGCCCGGATGATCGTGCACCCCAAGTTTCCGGGCACTCACACCGCAGATCGCGATCCCCAGCAGGAAGGTTAAGAGCAGGATCAGTAGATAGCCCCCCGGCGAAAGTTGCATCAACAGCAGGTAAAGAGGGATCGCCATCAGGGTACCGAAAGTACCCGGCGCGACAGGCGCAAGTCCCGAGCCAAAACCGAGAGCAAAGAAATTCCATGGATTGGCCAGCTCGGAAAAATGTAATCGACGCGCTGTCTTGGCCATGCTTACTCCCGAAAGTGATCGAAGCCGGAGACAATATCATGCAGCGCTTCGCTTTCCATACCCAGGAGACGAATCCCCTCTCCCTCGACGATTTGACCGATACGCGTCACCCGGCAATCCCAGCCTGCCGTAACACGCTCCAGTTCCATGACATTATGTGGTGACACGGTAAAACAGAGTTCGTAATCATCACCCGCGCTTAACGCCAGATGCAGTCGCTCGGTACTGTCCGCAGAAAAAAGTTGTAGTGCCGCTGATTGAGGAATCGCATCCAATTGAAGCTCGGCTGCACAACCGCTACTTTCGAGGGTGTGTTGCAAGTCCGCCAACAGCCCATCGGAGATATCAATGGCTGATGAGGCAATACCACGCAACGAACTCCCCTCAGCAACACGCGGTGAAGGATATTCCAGACGACGAATCAGTCGGCCAGCCATTTCATCGTCAACAGTTATTCCATCCTGCTTAAGCTTTAACCCGGCACCCGCATCGCCCAAACTTCCGGTGACGTAGATGTAATCTCCGGCGTTGGCACCACCACGTAACAGTGCGCTACCAGCAGGAATGAAACCCTGAATTTGTACGGTGCACGCGAGTGACCCACGAACGGTATCACCGCCAACCAATTCCACCCCATACTCTTGCGCCAAAGAGAAGAAACCTTTGGCAAAGCTTTCAATGAACTTTTCGTCCGAGTCAGGCATTGACAGAGAAAGGGTTACCCAGGCAGGTTTCGCTCCCATCGCAGCCATATCACTGAGATTGACTGCCAGAGACTTGTAACCGATAGCGGTTGGATGGGTATCGAGTGGAAAGTGACGACCGGCAATCAGCGTGTCGACGCTCACTGCGAGTTGCATACCATGAGGGACCTGCAACAATGCAGCATCATCACCGACGCCCAGCACCACATCGTTGCGACATGTTGCGCGGGTGAAATAACGTTCAATAATAGAGAATTCGTTCAGGGACATGGTGGGTGCCATTCACCGTGTAATGTCATGTGACAATCTTCATGAACGTTGACGGGCATTCACCTCAACACTGCGCAATTTCTTGGCCAACTTATCCAACGTGCCGTTGATGAATTTATGGCCCTGTTCCGCGCCGAACTGCTTGGCCAGTTCAACCATCTCATTGATCACGACACGATAGGGAATATCGATGCGCTGTTGCAGTTCATAGATACCGATTCGCAGGATCGCCTGCTCCACCGGGTCCACCTGTGCCAATGGTCGGTCCAACACTTCAGCACCATGCGCATCCAGCTCGCCCTGTCGTGACGGCACTTCATGCAACAACTCGCTAAAGTATTTTTTATCGACGCCCTTCATCTCCTGCTCTTCGATAAACTGCTTTTCGATTTCATCAGGAGACTGGCTGGTCATCTGCCATTGGTATAGCGCCTGCATGGCGCGCTCGCGTGCAAGGCTTCGGGCATTACTCATATGGGTACCTCTAATAATCCACTGAAGCCGCGATTGCGGCGTTGAAAAGCCCCTCAAAATGCTCATTTACTCCATGTAAACTGCGCTTTTTCGTCGCTTTTCGCCTTGCACTCATCGTCTTGATTGAATTTTTAGAGGTACCCATATATTTTTTTCCAGAGAAACTTTGCGCAATTATTCAGATTATTTGGACAACTGCGGCAACAGGTTAACCATTTCGATAGCGGAGAGCGTAGCCTCGACACCCTTGTTGCCCGCCTTGGTACCGGCACGTTCAATCGCCTGTTCGATGGTATCGACGGTCAGTACGCCGAAGGCAACCGGAATACCGTATTCCATCATCACCTGCGCCAGACCCTTACCGCATTCACCGGCAACAAATTCGAAGTGCGGTGTGCCGCCGCGAATCACCGCGCCGAGGGCAATAATCGCATCGTATTTTTTGCTTGCCGCCATCTGCTTGCAGGCCAGCGGGATTTCAAAGGCGCCGGGAACCCGTGCGATCTCAATATCTTTCTCATTGGCACCATGGCGCTTGAGGGTGTCGAGTGCACCGTCCAGCAGGCTTTCCACTACAAAGCTATTGAAGCGTCCGACAACAATGGCGAAGCGTGCGCCGTCGATTACCATGCCGCCTTCGTAACTCTTGATCTCAGCCATCTCGTATTTCCCTTTTCAGGTTGGCGCCCGTTATCGGCGCAAAAAAGCTTAATCGTTGATGTATTCAACCACATCCAGGCCAAAGCCGGAAAGTGCATGCAGCTTGCGCGGTGTCCCCAGCACTCGCATATGGCTGACACCAAGGTCGATCAATATCTGCGCGCCGATACCATAGGTTCGCAGGTCGTCGCCTTTCTCGGCCTCGGCCAGGGGCACCCCCTTATCTTCCATTTCGTAATCCTTGATCCGACGCAGCAATTTTTCCGTATCTTCCTTACGCTGCAGAATAATCACCACGCCCTGCCCTTCTGCATCGATACGGCGCAGCGCGTTTTCCAGTGAGCGCCCGCAATTGCGTTCACTGCCAAACAGATCGCACAGCGTGTCCTGCAAGTGTACACGAACCAACGCCGGATCATCATGATTCAACTCGCCCTTGACCAGGGCCAGGTGCATTTCATGACTCAGTTGATCGCGATAGGCAAACAGTTTGAAATCGCCGTAACGGGTCGGCATGGCGCACTCGGCAACCCGCTCTACCGTCGGCTCGTTGTGCAGACGGTAATGGATCAGATCAGCCACGGTACCGATCTTGACGTTATGCTCCGCCGCGAATGTTTCCAGGTCGGGACGACGCGCCATGGTACCGTCTTCGTTGAGGATCTCGACGATCACCGATGAGGGTTCGAGTCCGGCCAGCCGAGCCAGATCACAGCCCGCTTCGGTGTGACCGGCACGGGTCAGTACGCCACCTGGCTGAGCCATCAGGGGAAAGATATGTCCCGGCTGAACGATATCCTCGGCAGTGGCATTGGGTGCCACTGCGGCACGCACGGTCATCGCCCGATCATAGGCGGAGATACCTGTCGTAACACCCTCCGCGGCTTCGATGGAAACGGTAAAGTTGGTACCGTGCTTGTCGTTGGTATCGCTGACCATCAGCGGCAACTTTAACTGCTGGCAACGCTCGCGGGTCAGGGTCAGGCAGATCAGACCACGGCCGTAACGGGCCATGAAGTTAATATCTTCCGGACGCACCATGGACGCAGCCATGATCAGGTCGCCTTCGTTCTCACGATCCTCATCGTCCATCAGGATAACCATTTTGCCCTGACGAATATCGTCGATGATCTCTTCAATGCTATTTAATGCCATGTTCTTCTATTTCTCGCTTACGCCGCTCAGTGTCGACGTGCTGATAAAAATCCGTGCTCAGCGAGGAATGCCTCGCTGATACCCTGTGTCTGTTTTGCTGCCTGATCGCCCTGCAAAAGACGCTCGAGATAACGCGCGATCAGGTCTACTTCCAGGTTCACTTTACGGCCAGAGACAAACTCATCGACCGTCGTCTCCTGAGAAGTATGGGGCACAATGTTTAATTCAAAGATCGCGCCGTCGATCGCGTTGACCGTGAGGCTGATCCCGTCGACGGTGATCGAACCCTTGTGCGCAATGTAACGTGCCAGTTCGTCGGGAGCCCTGACCCGCAAGCGTATCGAACGGGCATCTTCGGAACGTTGTAGTATCTCGCCAACCCCGTCCACATGGCCGCTAACCAGATGTCCCCCAAGGCGGCTGGTCGGCATCAGCGCCTTTTCCAGATTGACTCGGCTGCCGGTCTTTAGCTGGGCAAAGGAGCTATGACTCATCGTCTCTCGCGAGACATCGGCACTAAAGCCGTTGTCGCTCAATGCCACCACCGTCAGACAAACGCCATTCACGGCAATACTGTCACCGAGCACGACATCGGAGAGGTCCAGCTTGCCACTGTCGATCGTCAGACGCATGTCGCCACCGACAGGCGCCATCGTCCTTACCTTGCCGACCGCCTCAATTATCCCGGTAAACATCAGTTCTCCTGCTGGATAGCAGCAGTGATCCGCCAGTCGTCACCAACTGCCCGGATATCCTTAACCGAGAGTTGTACCGCATCGGCCAGACTCTCCAGATCCGGAGTATGGAACAGGCCGCGGGCACCATCCCCCATCAGCTTCGGTGCCATGTAGATCACCAGTTCATCGATGATCCCGGCGCGTAACACCGCGCCGCTAAGAATGGCGCCAGTCTCCAGCAATACTTCGTTAATCTCGCGGCTAGCCAATACACCCATCAGAGCATGCAGATCGATAGCATCCCCGCCGTTGGGCAGGTAGATAACCTCGGCGCCCGCCTGCTCCAGTTGCTCCTGCAGTTCCGGCTCTTCCACTGCGGTCACGATCAACGATTTACCCGGTTGAACAATGAAGCGTGCTTCAGGTGGTGTACTCAGGTGCGGATCGAGCACCACACGTAACGGCTGGCGCTCTGCCAGTTCCCCGGCAGCATCGCGAACGGTCAGCGACGGATCGTCTGCCAGAATCGTACCGATACCACTCATGATCGCGGAGCTGCGTGCACGCAAACGCTGCACATCTTCCCGAGCCGCAGATCCGGTGATCCATTTACTTTCACCCGAGGCCATCGCGGTACGCCCATCGAGGCTCATCGCCAGTTTGCAGCGAATCATCGGCCGCTGCTCACGCATGCGCCGGACAAAACCTGAGTTGAGCGCTTCGGCCTGAGCCTGCAGCAGACCACTGGCTACCTCAATACCTGCCTCACGTAGTTGCTGCAAACCCTGTCCGGCAACTTTCGGGTTAGGATCTTCCATCGCCGCGACCACACGTGCCACACCAGCCTTAATCAATGCCTCGCTGCAGGGTGGCGTCTTGCCATGATGGCAACAGGGTTCCAGCGTGACATAGGCGGTTGCACCTTTCGCCATCTCGCCCGCCTGCTCCAGCGCCACAATCTCCGCGTGGGGCCCGCCAGCGACTTCGTGCCAACCCTCGGCGATAACCTGCCCTTCAATCGCCAGTACGCACCCCACACGTGGATTGGGATCGGTGCTGTAGAGCCCGCGCTCAGCCAGTTGCAGGGCACGGCTCATCATCGCAATGTCAGTGGCAGTAAATTCACTCATCCTGGATCATCTTTTCTGTTTGTCGGTCCTGGAAGTATCCAGCAACGAAAGCTGATTCTTCTTTACCGCGGGCGGCGGTTCCTTCTGCATCCGTTCGATCTCTTCGCGGAAGGCGTTCACATCCTGGAAGCTACGATAGACTGAGGCAAAACGAACATAGGCCACTTCATCCAGTTCACGCAGTTCATCCATGACCCATTCACCCAATTGGCGTGAATTAACCTCACGGTCACCGGTCGCCCGCAACTTGTGTTTGATGTGATTGATCGATTCTTCGATCGCTTCCATCTGTACCGGACGTTTTTCCAGCGCACGCATAATGCCGGAACGCAGCTTGTCATCATCGAACGGCGCACGCGTACCGTCGCGTTTGACGATACGCGGCATCACCAGTTCAGCAGTCTCGAAAGTGGTAAAACGCTCGCCGCAGGTCACACACTCGCGGCGGCGGCGCACCGAATCGCCCTCGTTGGCGAGACGCGAGTCGATCACCTTGGTATCGGGTTCACTGCAGAACGGGCAGCGCATGACAGGAAATCATTCAGTCTGCGTAAACCGGCAGCCGCTTGCAGACCTTCAGCACCTTCTCTTTCACTTCATCGATAACCTTGCTGTCACCACGCGAATCGATCACGTCACAGATCCAGCCGGCCAGTTCGCTCGCCTCAGCCTCACCGAAGCCGCGGGTGGTAATCGCCGGGGTACCGATACGAATACCCGAAGTAACAAAAGGTGACTGCGGATCATTGGGTACCGAATTCTTGTTTACGGTGATGTTCGACGCGCCCAACCAGGCATCAACGTCTTTGCCAGTCAGTTCCTGCTTAATGAAGCTAAGCAGGAACAGGTGATTGTCGGTGCCACCTGAAACGACATCGTAACCACGCTCAATAAACACCTTGGCCATGGCACGCGCATTGGTAACCACCTGGGCTTGATAGGTTTTGAATTCCGGCTCCAGCGCCTCCTTGAAAGCCACCGCCTTGCCCGCGATTACGTGCATCAGCGGACCACCCTGAGTACCAGGAAAAACCAGTGAATTCAGCTTCTTCTCGATCTCTTCGTTAGCCTTGGCCAGGATAATACCGCCACGAGGACCACGCAGGGTTTTGTGGGTAGTGGAAGTCGTCACATCGGCGATCTGTACCGGACTGGGATAAACGCCAGCGGCGATCAGGCCTGCAACGTGAGCCATATCAACAAACAGGTAAGCGCCCACTTCGTCGGCGATATCGCGAAAACGCTGCCAATCCACGACACGGGAATAGGCGGAGAAACCGGCAACGATCATCTTCGGCTTGTGCTCGCGGGCCAGACGTTCGACCTCTTCGTAGTCGATTTCGCCGGTCTCGGGATTCAGGCCATACTGGATGGCGTTATAAATTTTGCCGGAAAAGTTAGGTTTGGCACCGTGGGTCAGGTGACCGCCATGGGCCAGACTCATACCCAGAATGGTATCGCCCGGCTGAACCAGTGCCATATAGACTGCGGCATTGGCCTGAGAACCGGAATGGGGTTGGACGTTGGCGTAATCGGCGCCAAACAGCTCCTTAACCCGGTCGATGGCCAGTTGCTCGGCCACATCGACATACTCACAACCGCCATAATAGCGCTTGCCCGGATAACCTTCGGCATACTTGTTGGTCAGTACGGAACCCTGGGCAGCCATCACACGGGGGCTGGTGTAGTTCTCGGAGGCAATCAGTTCGATATGCTCCTCCTGGCGAACCCGCTCCTGCTCCATGGCATTCCACAGTTCGTCGTCGTATCCACGAATCGTCATCTCTTTGCTGAACATCCACCACCCCTGATTGAAAAGAGCCTATAGAACAACAGCTTGGGAAAGTCTGCGGTATTTCTGGCAGGTCTGCGGCCTGGCATCCGCTCCCAGTGCTGCGGAAAGGAGCAAAGATTACCCGATCCGGCCAAATTTTTCATGGGTTTAGCGTTATTCCGGACATGCGCCGCTCCTGTGCGTCCATGCACCCGCGGCATATGCCGTGCAAGGATGCACAAATGTCGCGTAGCACAGGGACGTGCGTGAGCGCCCCGTCCAATCCCTGGACATAAAAAAGCCCCGCTTATAGCGGGGCTAGAGTTGATTTTCGGACTTCCTGTCCAAATCCGCACTGTGGTAGCAGAATATCCTTACGGCCTTTATGGCTTCTTTTTATATACTCCCCCCAGAGTATTCTTTGCTGACTATTGCTGCCAGTAATCATCCTTCACTTTGCCGTCGGCGACAAGGGTTAACGCCTTTTTAACCGCTTCCGGTGTTTGAATGATGTTCATAAAGCTGTTCTCGCCCATCATTGAGAGATCCGGAAAATCGATGGCTATCCGGAAACGGGCGTAGAGATGATACACCTTATCACCGGAAACCAAAATCTCATAGGGCAAATGCGCCGTGGATTTGAGTTCCTTGAAATCAATGACGCTCATAATATACCCGTCATCCATGTACTTGTCTCCGCCTCCGGGCGGTGCCTTCAGACCGACGCCGAATACCACTTCGTCCTTGCCGGGAACCTGAATTCGATAAACCTGGGTAACGCCAGCCAGGCCTTTGGCCAGATTCTTCTCCACAGTCTTCACCGCTTTTTCATGACTGGGGAACATGTTAAGCAGGTGCATATTGGTATCGTCGAAATACTCCATGCCGAACATGTAGTGATATTTGCGCAGCTTGGTGACAGTCAGCCCTTTTGTTGAACCGAAATCTTCCTTGTTCCCAAGTACCTTGCCAAGTTTATTGGTGACAGCAGTCAAATCACCGGCCATGCGATACGCATTAGCCATATAGGTCGGATTGGTAAAACTGATCTGCACATCGTTACCAACCTTGGTTACCGAAACCCGCACCGCGGCACCGTAACCACCGAATTCCGTTTTGGCTGCATTTTGCTTCAGTGCATCGTTGGTAATCGCGATTACCGCAGCATCCTTGTAGGGCGAATAACTTCCGGCAATTTCAAAACCGGCATCCTTTAATTTCTTCTCAGCCTGTTTCTGTACAGTGGGCACATCACCTGTCGTGATCTCGGCAAGAACAAATGGCTTGAGATTCACATCTGCAGCCTGAACCGCAACAGCCGAAAGTAACATGGCGAATGCCAGCGAAAGTTTCTTAATCATCTTTACCACCCCGAAACGTTTCTGCATATAAAACAAAACGGGGTGACAGGCATCGGCCGGTCACCCCGTGTGTATCAGCCATTATGCAACGGCAACTATATTAGCTTTAGAAGCTGTGGCTGTACATCAGCTGCCAGTTGGTTTGAGCATGCTTGATCTCTAAGCCCATATCGTTTGTGGTCGACACTTCTGGCGCATAGGTCAATGAGAAGTTGATATCATCAGCCGGGGTAACTTCATAACCGAAACCAGCAGTATAGTGATTTTCCACAATAGCCGGGAAAAGGTAGTGTAGCGTGCTATTCGGTATAGGATTATTTGCAACGTTTGCGCCAGCACGCACGACAAACTCATTGTTTACCTGATAGCTGGCGCCCAACTGGAATGCAGTTTGATCTTTCCAGTTTTGATACATCAGCATGTCCATGCTACCCATGACGCCTGCATCAAAACTCATCTTGAAGTCTTTCATAACCGAAGACCAGTTCATCTGTTTAACATCAGCAACCACCATTAACTGAGGTGTTGCCTGTACTGAGACGCCCAGCGCAATTGTCGCAGGCCATTGGAAATCCTTGACCTTAACCTTGCCTGAGATGGGTAGGATGAGATCTCCCCCCCCCATACCTAGCGAGTCGCCTGCATCATTTACGGCAAGATTGAAAGTAGCATTGCCACTGAGATCACCAAGGCTGGTTTCGCTATGGTAGCTGCCACCGACAGTAACTTTGTCATTAACTTTGTAGGTAAAACCGATTTTCCCAGCAAAACCAGTACCTTCTGTTGCGCCACCATAGGGGTTGTTGTCAGCAAAATCCATTTGGCCACCATAGATGTCACCCCCGCCAAGTACTATCCCTTGCAAAGTACCTCCCATAGTAGCGTCTGGAGACATAACGCCAATTGTCTGTGCCCCCATCATGTCGGCCATCATCGCACCGGTCATGACCATCTTCAGATCCATGGTTGCGCGCACGAAATCGATGCTGCCACCAATATTCAGCTTGTTATCAACCTCGTAGCTGACCGGAACCAGAACACGCATTACACCAACCTCGGACATCTCTTCCCAACCTTGAATGGTTGCTGCGTCGCTACTGGCACTCGCATCGGTAAGAGTGGTAAAGCTGCCGCCCATTGGATGGCCTGTCGGCGCACTTCCATTTGGAACAAACATGAAGGCAGCTCCAGGTGAAGTCGCTTTATATTCAGTACCCATACCGCCTTGAGCAAATGCCCCTGCACCGATAGTCAGTCTGTCTTTCTTTTGTGCCCACCCAACAGCTGGCATGTTGAAAGCGTTGGATTTGGAATCCCAGTTTGTACCCATTGCTGAAGACTTAACATCTGGCCCAAGAAAACCCCATGCCACATCAAGACGATTACCGTCCTCTTCAGCAAGGCCGATGGTCGCCGGATTATTCATCATCGCCGCGGTACCGTTGTCATAAGCCATGGAAGCGCCGCCCATGCCTGTGGCAATGGGGCCGTAGCCTTCCAGGTTCATGCCGTTGGTGGCGAATGCAGCGGGGGAAGTAATTGCCAGTGAGACAGCAACAGCCAGTAGGTGCTTGGTATGTTTCATAGTGACCACTCCTTAAAGACAGCGCGAGGCAGGATGTCCTGTGTATTTGAGAATTGTTCTACTAGTACGGTGACTTGACGTCACATTGACAGCACGATATGGGCGACAGAGAAACATGTCAAGAAATGGAAACGATGATTTTATGTTTATATTTCAATAAGTTAAGCACATAAGTTAATCATGATTGACTTATGTAGAACACATTAGTCCAAGTAAAACAATAGGTTAAAAAATGCGCTCATGGCCGTTCGATAAGTTCCCGTCTTTACACTCAAAATTCGTATAGGGCCATCATTTTTTTTTGTCGTCTGTTTATGTCCTTTTTACACGGACAAAAAAAATCCTCCGTCCGGAGGATTTTTTTTCGTTGCGTCTGCCACTCAAATGTAAAGAGTGATATCCGCTTCTCCGGCAAACTCGAAGAACGTTGCGGCACCGCCGAATTCAACGCCATCAATGAAATCACCGGGGTTCATGTCGAACAGATCGACTGTCATCTGGCAGGCAATCATTTTGACATCGGCTTCGACGCACAGCTCACGCAGGTCTGCAACACTGGCAACGCCTTTCTTTTTCATCTTAGCCTTCATCATGGATGTCATCATGCCCTGCATACCGGGCAGTGCCTGCAGCAGTACCGGCATGGGCATGGGCATCGGCATACCCGGATTACCCAGAGAGGTAACCTGAAGGTTCAGGTCTTTTTTCAGGCACTGCAGACCATAGAAGGTCCAGAATATCTGTACTTCATAACCCAGTGCTGCCGCAGTGGACGCCAGGATGAAAGGCGGATACGCCCAATCCAGGGTACCCTTGGTCGCAATGATCGCCAGTTTTTTCTGATCTGACATTGGGTCTTCCCCCATTTAAATATGTGGTAGTGACAACGAGAAGTCTCAGGACTTCTTGATCATGAAAACGAACTTGCCGCCTTCTTCACCAGATTCCATCAGCTCGTTGCCGGTTTGCTTGGCAAACGCTTCAAAGTCTTTAACTGAACCCGGGTCGGTAGCAATAATACGCAGTACCTGACCAGCTTCCATACCACCCAGAGTTTTCTTCGCGCGCAGGATCGGCAGCGGGCAGTTCAGGCCGGATGCATCGAGTTCTTGATCAAAATTTGCCATGTTCTCTCTCCCAATGAGTTTTGCTGAATAGTGACCGAGTACCCCGAAAGACGCACCCGGTTCATGGAAAATTAGAATTCCGCCGTGCACTTATATGCTAACTCATGATCGAAAGCAACCCTTCAGCCTGCTTCACATCGCCCTCAAATCAGAGTCACTTGCAGTAAAGATATTCTTGCAACACATTATATTTCAATGGGTTACAAAAGGCCGTCGTGGCAGAAATTTTAAAGAATCCATCCGCCAGGCCAGGAACACATGGCCGCACGATTCTTCGCAGAGCCAAAGTAAAACTTCCTATATGATGTAGTGTCGAAGTTGCAGCCACGATCTATAGCCAACTTGATATTCAATCATTCACTAGCACTAACTGATGAAGAAATATAGCAAACACCTGAGCATGCTTCTCTGCCTTGCCCTCTGTGGACAGCAAATATCCATTGCCGAGGCCCGTGTAGGTGGCAGCGATCTCCCTGAAATCAGTGACAGTTCCGCCACGCTGCTTACCCGCGAGGATGAACTGCAAATCGACAGAGAAATGATGAATCAGTTGATTCACAGTGGCGCCCTGCTCAATGACCCTATCATTAGTGAATATGTACAGGGGTTGGGACAAGCTATCGGATCAATCGCAGCAACCCGTCAAAACCGATTCCAGTTTTTCGTCCTCAAAGACCCTAACGTCAACGCCTTCGCCATGCCTGGCGGGCACATCGGCATCAATGCAGGGCTAATCCTCGCCAGCCAGTCAGAGAGTGAACTGGCCGGGGTTATTGCTCACGAAATTTCCCATGTTACCCAGCATCACATTGCACGCAGTGTGGAAAAAGCCAACCAGATGAATCTGCCGCTCACCGCGGCGGTTATCGCCGCCATATTACTCGGCGCGGGAGATCCACAGATTGCCAATGCTGCCTTTGCCGCCTCCATCGGTGGAGCAACACAGATGCAGCTCGATTTCAGCCGCGCCCATGAAAAAGAGGCCGACTTCATCGGCATCCAGCTCCTCTCCTCGGCTGGCTACAATCCACAGGGTATGGGCAGCTTCTTTGCCCGGCTGCAGGACGAAACACGCTACTACGGCGCTGGTGTACCCGAGTTTCTACGTACCCACCCGGTTACCACCAGTCGTATCGCAGAGGCAGAGGATCGTGCAAGACAGTTCCGCAATCCTCGCCGGGAAGATTCTATTCACTATTTGTTAGCCAAGGCCCGCCTGCGGGTGCTCACAGCAGCCTCGGTGGATAGTCTCGAACGTATGGTTAAAACGGAAAAACCGCAAAGCACGCTACAACAGGAAGCGCACCGCTACCTGCAGGCACTGATACAGCAACATCAGGGAAGGCCAGACACGGCAAGAGCCGCGCTGGAGAAACTGTTACGCGATCATCCGGATCGCATCGCCTATATCTACAGCCTGGCCGAACTCGAAAGCTCACAGAATAACGAACAGGGCGCAATCACCCTCTATCGCAAGGGCTTACGCCAGTATCCCGGCAATCCGCTACTCACCCTGGCGCTGGCAAAGACTCAGATCGCCCTCAAACGGAATGCCGAGGCCCGCGAACTGCTGGAACAATTGATCCGTAAGCAACCCCATGCCGAGGCCTACCAGCTAAAAGCGGATCTGGAAGCGCAGGATGGGAATATGGCGGCCTCACATCTGGCCAGGGCAGAGTATTACTACCTGATCCACGAGCCCCACAGCGCCCTGGACCAGCTCAATAGTGCCAAACGACTGCCGAATCTACCGCACTATTTTGCCCTGCGCATCGATGCGCGAATTAAACAAATTACCGAGGAAATGGAGCTCATCAGGGAGCGATCCAGCCTCTAAATACCGTAAGTGGGGGTTTAACAAAGTCCACAACTCGGGTTTATTCATTTTTCCTAATATACTAAAACATATAGACTTTTTCCTTTTGGGCTATTGCGTTCCCCCTCCCGTTGGGTATTCTTAGACCTGTCCTGATTGTCAGGTATGTTTTGTCATATCTGGTCATGACTAAGGATGGCAGCATAATGAAGTACCCGTATAGCAGGGCTGTTTATTGCACCACTTGTTATTAACACTGCTATCGAAATCGCATAATTCATTCTTAGGAGGAAGCAATGCGGCTAACCGCACGACTTATAACCACAGCAGGCGCTCTCGCCACCGTTCTCGGTGCCCTGAGCCTATCCCCCCAACTGGCTAACGCAGCAGACCAAAGTGTGATTGACCAAGGTAAAAAAATCGCTTTTGACCGCAAGAAGGGTAACTGCCTCGCCTGTCACCAAATCGAAGGCGGCGATCTGCCGGGCAACATCGGCCCGCCGCTGGTGGCAATGCAGACACGTTTTCCGGACAAGACCAAACTGCGCTCGCAGATTTGGGACTCAACCCGGAACAACCCCAACAGCATGATGCCTCCCTTCGGTCGTCACGAAATATTGACCGAGGCGGAAATCGACAAAGTGGTTGAATTCGTTTATTCCCTTTAATCGTCTTCGCTGGTTCTGCGAATGTTTTTGTTAAGGAGTTTACTGTGAACATGAAACGCCGAGTTTTTCTTAAAGGCACCCTTGCCAGCAGCGCCGTTGCCGTTGCTGTTGGCGCCGGACTGATTACTCCACGCCAGGTGCTTGCCGCATGGCCAAAGTCCGCCTTCGAGGCAACCAGTGTCAATGAAGCCATGTCCGGCCTGTTTGGCACCGATCTCGCACCAGGCAGCAACGACATCAAGGTCGACGCTCCCGATATTGCTGAAAATGGCGCCGTGGTACCGGTTACCGTTACCACCACCCTGTCCAAGGTTGAATCAATTACCATTCTCTCTGAGAAGAACCGTACGCCGCTGGTTGCCAGTTTCAATCTGTCCAGCAAGGCAGATGGCATGATCTCCACTCGTATCAAAATGGGTGAAAGCTCCAATGTCATCGCGGTAGTGAAGGCAGGCGGCAAACTTTACAGCGCCCGCAAGGAAGTCAAGGTCACCATCGGTGGCTGTGGCGGCTAAACGAAGCCCGGGACTTCCCTTTCAAGAGATTTGAGTTTGGAGAAATAAACAATGGCTAAGTCAATCAAAATCCGCGCCAGAATGAAGGGCGGTACATGCGAAGTAAAAGCACTGATCAAGCACGTAATGGAAACCGGCCTGCGTAAGGACAAGAAGACCGGCAAGGTCATCCCGGCCCATTTCATTCAGGAAGTGAACTGCGAGCACAACGGTAAAACTGTTATGAACGCAAACTGGGGCACCGCCGTTTCCGCAAACCCCTACCTGTCTTTCTCATTCAGCGGCGCCAAGAAAGGCGACAAATTCAAGCTGAGCTGGAAGGACAACATGGGTAACAGTGACGCTGCCGATTCCGTTATCAAGTAATCGGACCGATCACGACTGTTTGCACCACTACTTTCCTGATGTAAGGAGCAAAATAACATGCGCATATTCGCCTTAACAGCGACGCTGGCCGCCCTCTTGGTAGGCCTGCCCACAGCTGCCCAAGCGACACCTGCGGGAGACCTCAAGGAATTTCGTGAGCATTTCATGAAACGATTCCCGGGTATTCCGCTGAATGAGTACCAGAACGGTGTCTACGCCATCAACGCCGATGCACGTTCTTCCTGGGAAGCGATCGAGGAGTTCCCTCCCTATGAAGATGCACTGGCCAAAGGGGAAAAGCTGTTCAAAACCCCATTCGCCAACGGCAAAACCTACGCCAGCTGTTTTCCTAACGGCGGCAAGGGGATTCGTCAGAACTACCCCTACTTCGACAAGACAAGTGGCCAGATCAAGACCCTCGAGGGTGAGATCAATGAGTGCCGGGTCAAAAACGGCGAAAAGCCGCTGGGCTGGAAGAAGGGCGACATCGCCGCTATTTCCGCCTACATGGCGTCCACCTCAAACGGTAAAAAGCTGAATGTCGTTATCCCTAACGACAAGCGTGCACTGGCTGCCTATGAGCGTGGTAAGCGTCACTTCTATGCCAAACGTGGTCAATTGAACCTCTCCTGTGCCAATTGCCACTACGACAATGCCGGTAACCGTGTTCGCGCGGATACCCTGAGCCCCGCCCTGGGCCACCCGAGCCACTTCCCGGTCTGGCGCCTGAAGTGGGATGGTCTGGGCACCATGCATCGTCGCTTTGGCGGCTGTAACAAGCAGGTACGCGCCAAACCGTTCAAGGCACAGAGCGACGAGTACAAGGCACTGGAATACTTCGAGACCTACATGAGCAACGGCATCACCGTCAACGCTCCCAGTACTCGTAAGTAACGCAGTCTCCTGCCTGTACAAAAAAGCCCGGCTCACGCCGGGTTTTTTTATGCCTGTCCACCAATAGAAAACCCGCTTGGGCTTGCCAAAATATTTTCTTATCCCTTTCCCGTGCATGGCTATGATAAAATTTTTACAAAATATCTATTACTTCTATACAAAGAAGTAATAAGTCTTACCAACCAAACAGTTACATGAGGTGCCGTTGTGCCGGAACTTACAACAGAGATGATGTGGGTATTGGGGATCCTGGCATTCACCATCTATCTCTTTGTCTCGGAAGTGGTGCGCGTAGATGTCGCCGCGGTACTGGTTATGGTGCTACTGGGCTTGACCACCGTCATTCCGGACACACTGGTGCCTTCGCTGGTAGACGCTCGCCAACTATTCGTCGGATTCTCCAGTAACGCGGTGATCTCGATTATCGCGGTCATGATTATCGGCGCCGGACTGGACAAGACCGGCCTGATGAGCCGTCTGGCCTCATTTATTCTGCGGGTCGGCGGTACTACCGAGCGACGCATCATTCCACTGATCTCCGGCACAGTCGGCTTCATCTCCAGCTTCATGCAGAACGTCGGCGCCGCGGCCCTGTTCCTGCCTGTGGTCAGCCGTATCTCAGGTCGCACCGGTCTGCCGATGTCGCGTCTGCTGATGCCGATGGGTTTTACCGCGATCCTTGGCGGCACCATGACCATGATCGGTTCCAGTCCGCTCATTCTGCTTAACGATCTGATTCTGACCTCTAACAAATCCCTGCCAGAAGTTCAGCAGATGCAAACCTTCGATCTGTTCGCGGTTACCCCGGTAGGCATCGCGCTGGTGGCTACGGGGATTCTCTATTTTGTTATCGCCGGACGTTTCGTCCTGCCCACGACCAAAACGGAAAGTTCCGGTGCAGGCAACACCTTGAAGTATTTCCGTGACCACTACGGCCTGGATGGAGACATCTTTGAAGTCACCATCCCCGGCGGCAACCGTCTTGCGGATATGACCATCGAGGAGCTGGAATCCAACCTGGAACACACCGTCTCGATCATCGCCATGCGTGACCGCACCCGTACACGGGTAGCGCCTTCGCGGGATGTTGTGGTTGAAGCCGGCTCAGTGCTGGCACTGATGGGACCGGCATCCCCGGTCAAGGTTTTTGCCGAGACCTACGATCTGCAGGTCTCCGACCATCTTACCGTCTTCGCCGAGGTACTGACCCAGAGCCGTTCAGGGGTTTCCGAAGTGGTTATTCCGCCTAACTCCAGTCTGGTCGGTAAAAGCCTGCGTGATCTGCGCATGCGTAATACCTACGGTATGAACATTCTCGCGGTTCATCGTGGTAACGACACCATTCGCAACGATCTACGCGAAGTCGTACTGCAGAGCGGCGATACCCTGGTCCAGCACAGCACCTGGGAAGACCTCACCGCCATCGACAAAAAACACAACGATTTCCTCGTTGTTACTCAGGATTTCCCCCACGAAGAACTGCGGCCACAGAAAGTACCGCACGCCATGACCTTCTTTGTTATTGCCCTGGGAATGGTGCTGTTCACCGATGTGCTCCTCTCGGTCGCCCTGCTCACGGGTGCGGTAGGTATGGTCCTCACTCGGGTGCTATCCATCGACGAAGCCTACGAGGCAGTCAGCTGGAAAACCGTATTCCTGCTCGCCAGCCTGATCCCGCTCGGCGCTGCGGTGGAAACCACGGGGACGGCTGAATGGATCGCCAAAAGCACTCTGGCGATTATCGGCAATGTCAGTCCCTTTATCCTGCAGGGCGTCATCGCCATTCTCGCCACCTTCTTTACCCTGGTAATGTCCAACGTCGGCGCAACCGTCCTGCTGGTGCCACTGGCGGTTAACATCGCACTGGCGGCCCAGACCAACGGCATCGACGCCAACCCGGCTGTCTTCGCCCTCACCGTGGCCATCGCCACCTCCAACTCTTTCCTGATCCCAACCCACCAGGTCAATGCCCTGATCATGGGACCGGCGGGTTATCGAGTGAAGGACTTCATGCGTGCTGGCAGCATCATGACCGTTATGTTCCTGGTTGTGATGATGATTATGCTGAATATCGTCTTCTAACCAGCGCTAGCAACACCAATAAAAAAGGCGGCCAATGGCCGCCTTTTTTATTGTATTGTCAGAATCACTCAGCATTCAGTGTGGGAAGAATTGTGTCATAAACCTGATCGACGGTGATCACCTGCAAACAGACATTGTCGTGGCAGGGCGTCTTGCGGTGATTGGAGGCGCTAACACAGGGGGAACAGGCCAGCCCGGCAAAGATCGGTGTGGAGTTACCCAAGGAACCATAGAGCTTCGGGGTTTCAGGTCCGAATATGACGAAACTGGGCATCGCCGTAACCGCGGAGAAATGCCCCGGCCCTGAATCGTTACTCACCATCAGTTTGGAAATCCCGTAGAGCGAGGTCAGCTCGGCAAACTTGACCCGTCCGGCAAAATTGATACAGCGCTCGTGGTCCACACGCGCTTTCAACTCCGCCGCCTCTTCGCGCTCGGCCGGGGCGCCGGTGATGACTACCAGCACGTCTTCATGCTCGGCGAGGATGCGGCGCATCAGTTCGATATAACGCTCCGGCATCCAGCGTCGCTGGATCAATAGCTCACTGGCGTTGGGATTAATCAGCACCAGCCGATGTTTCGCCGGGTCGAAGTCGGCATAATCCTCACGTACTCGCTGGCGCATCGCTTCCAGATCAGCTGCGTCGTGCTCGACTCGGGCCAGCTGGATCTCATCGTCACTAATCAGCGTTTTGGAATAGGGTAACTCAGGGCGGTCACTCAACACCGCGTTCACCAGAGCAATGAAGTTCTTGGCGATATGCATGTGCGGGTTGTAGGCCACTTTGTGGCTCAACATGTCACCGCGATAGAGACCTTCGTTATGAAAGGCGTGGTAGCCGATCCGATTGATTGCGCCGCACATTCCGGTGAGTAGCGCGCTGTAACGGGAAAACAGTTCCAGATCGATAACCGTGTCGATACCGACACGTCGAGCCCAGAAGAGAAAGCGCAGCGTATCTACGGCCAACGAAACCAAACCCGTTTCACGGATAGTAAAGACATTCTCTTCAGGAACCGTACCGAGCAATCTCAGACTGGCGGCGTTTTTATCGAAAATAACGAAAAAGAGTTCGGCACCATTCTGCTGTAGTTTACGCATAGCCGGGTCGACCAGAATCGCGCTGCCCATTTCTGACAGCTCAACCAGCAATACCTTTTTCGGTTTCACCTGATCGCGATAGAAAAACAAACGCCACAGTTTCAACCACAGGGAAACGAGGAAGCAAAGCGGCACGCCCGCGAAGTAATCCACTTTCCTCATCGTATCGACTTTCATACCACAAACCTCAAATGTTGTGCTTGCCCTTCAGGTAAACCTGAAGGCCGGGCAGACTGGCGATGACCAGCACCAACCCGTAAAGAATAGACATGGTTAACGCACTTACCTTATCCGCGCCAATCATGGTGAACAAGACTATCATTGCTTTTTCGCGAACACCCCACCCTGCCAATGACACCGGAACCAGAGTCAGCAATAACACCGGCGGTACGACGATCAGGAAAGTCAGCAGATCAAACGGCATTTCGATACTGCGTCCTATCAGGAAAATCGCCAACAGCGAAAGGAAATGCACCGCAACAGAAAGACCAATCTGCACAAAGTAATCGCGCGGCGTCACCAACACCTGGGAGAGATTCACCGAGATGGTATGGAACAGGCGGGTGATGCGCCAGCGTTTAAGCCACTCCAGACGACGCAGCAACAGCAATACGATGAACCCGAGAACCCCACAGGCCACCAGTAGATTGATGGTCAGAAATACCCCCTTGGGCAGGAGGTTGGGGTTTAATGCGTTGGCCGCAAGATTCAGAATCAACAGACCTACCAATCCCAATACACGATCAATGAACACCCCGTAAAAGGCATCACGCTTGCGGCAGCCCTGCCGCGCCACATCAACCACGCGGATAGCATCACCACCGATACTGGTCGGCAATCCCTGGTTGAAGAAGGCCCCTTTGAAATAGCTGCGCAGATAAAAACCAAAATCGTGAACATAGCCAAGCGGACGCATGACCAGATACCAACGGTAGGCTGCCAGGGCCGTGCTCAGCAACTGGAACACAATGCCCAGCAACAGCAAACGCGGCACGATATCCTTGACGTTTGCCAGTACCTTCTCGAACTCAATTTCACGGAAGATCAGGCCAAGAATTAATAACGTCACCACGATACGGATCAATGCACCCCAGGGCGAACGTTTCTCCGTCTCCTCGCCGATTTCCTCATCCTGCTCGACTTCGACAACACTCTTGCGTGCAAACAGGGTACGCACGTTGCGGAACGAGGCAGCGATGCAGGCAGCAGCGATAACCATCTCCAACCACCGCGCCTGTGCATAACCGCTGTCGTGGTAGAACAGCAGGCTAACGGCTGCAAACAACAACAATACGGTAAAGAAACGCTGCGCCGAATCCGAAACACCCCAGGCGATGCGTGGCACAAAATAGTAAGCAATGAGAACCGATAACCAACCGATAAACGCACCGCCGAGAACATCGTATGGCCAGTGCACCCCAACTGCCATACGTGAGATGCCAACCACAGCCGCCGCCGCAAGTAGTGCTAATTTCCAGTATGTGACGAAGGTGCGTTGCAACACCAACAACGCCACCAGACTGAAGGCGGCGGTGGTGTGACCTGAGGGGAAAGAGACCGCGCGATGGGGGGTACCGATCACGATCAACTCATCAGGTGCCAGCGTGCCCGGCGGCCGCATCACCAGCGTCCACTCCTTGAGTCCATGCACGATCAGCGTGCTGATGATGGCAGAGAACATCAACACCCAGAGCAGTTGTGGCCGACGTTCCACCAGTAACAACGCCAGAGAAAAGATCACCAGCGAATCACCGAAGGTGGTGAGGTTAGCCCAGAGCCAACTGCCGGTATAGCGACTTAGTCCATTGAACAGATGAAACAGTGCAAGATTGGCGTCAAAGGCATAAACCAGCACCACTGCCAACGACAGAACGAGCAGCACACCCCAGTTCCATGGCGAACGTATCGTATCGACAAATTTTTGTTGGTTATATTTATCCATGGTACCCGTGGCAAAGATGATACTTGAAAAAATGGACAGGTTTATCCGCCAACCTGTACGTAAACTCATCCAGTAACGCGCACTGCTCAAACCGTGCAATGCCGTTCAGTTCGTCCCGCCCCTGCAGATAATCGGGGACAATCAACAATGCCCTGTCGGCGGAATCCGGAGCACCGTACCAGATATCGAACTGATCGTAACGATCATCGGCCACCTTGACTGTGGCCGGACGCGCATACCAGGCAATCCGGCTGGCGGTAGCCCAGTTGCCCATGGTGATCACACTGCCAGCTTGTTGCTGTTGTAACTGCAGAGCATGCTGTGCCGCCTGGCGCCAACCGAGCATATCACCAAGCGGGTGTTTCAGTGGCGTGAAAGGAATCACCTGCGGTGCAAACAACATAAAATGCACCAACAGCACAAACAGAACCGCATAGACCGCAGAACCCCGCGCAGTGTTCCGCAACCAGCGCCGATTTAGCTGCTCTGCAATCCAGCACGCCGCCAGCGGTGTCGACAGAGCCCAGCCCAACAGTGTCCAGTGAGGTAGTGTCTCTTCCCGTCCCGCGCCCCAAAGGAGGAGCAGAAACAGCGGCAGGAGCATCGCCAGTAACAGGCGTACCGCAGCATTGCCGCGAGTGATGAAGGCGGCGATAGCAGCGATACCGAAAATAACGACGCCGGGACCATAGGTAAAAAACTGTCCGGCCAACGCCAGGCCGAAACGACGTAAGGACCAATCACGTTCAGGCAGACCGTGCCCCAACTGATAAGCGAAGGAGATCCAGTCGTGTTGCGCGTTCCAGAAAAACACCGGCAACACCAAAACAATCGCCAGCAGTGCAGCGACCCACAACCGCGGATTGAATAAAGAGCGCCATCCCGACTGCCACAACAGAAAAAGCAGTGTGCCGATCGCCAGGGTCACCGCCGTGTATTTGGCAAGACCTGCCAAACCGAGCATAACCCCCAGCAACAACCAGTCGCGCCAGCGATTCTGTTGTACCGCCCGCCAGAGAAACAGGGTTGCCGCGAGGCCTGCTGCCAGCAACGGAACTTCCGGTACCATCGCGACGCCGAGCAACTGGAACATCAACGCCGAGTGGAGCAGTAACACTGCGACAAACGGCGTCCAGTTCGGTGCCGCGGGAAACAGCTCGCCAGTTAGACGATAAAGCAACCAGGTCGACAGCACGGTAAAAATCAGCGGCCACAGGCGCAGGGCAAATTCACTATCGGAGAAAAGCAGCACGATCGCCTGCAACCAGCCCACCAACGGCGGGTGATCGAAATAGCTCCAGTCCGGGAACAGGCCGTAAAGGGCATAGTGGGCTTCATCCACCCCGAGATCGATGCGGCCCATCACCAGCAGATGTAGCACCAGCGTGATCAGCAATACCACCACAGCGGCCCGCGCGGGAGATTGTTCGATTGCGCGATAGAGACTCATCGCGTCGACACCGTATCCGGCAGGTAGAAACCGAACCAGGAGGTGGTGTGATCCGGGTTATTCACTTCCAGCAACTTGATACGTAACCACTTCCCTTCCGGCAAGGAGACTCGTGCAGGAATATTCTCCTGTTTCCAGCTCTCCGCATCGTACTTGGCAAGAAACAGACAGGGCGCAGCCGGGGGCTGCTCACGGTTCCACAAATTGTACTGGTTGACCCGTGTATCGAGGGTCACGTTGACCCGATAGGGTTCGTTCAATAGCCACGCTACCATTCCGGCCCGGGCGTGATTATCGGTGAGGATGGTGCAGTTAGCGCCGTAACGCGCATCGATAACTGGCAGTTGTACGCGTAACTCACGCTGCACCGACTCCCAGCCGTAACTCTGGCTCAGCTGCGTCCGCTGCTTCGCCTCCTCCAGTCCAAACCATGAGAAGATCGCGGGGAAGCGCAGCATATCGATCAGCAGAACGCCGACAAGCATCAGGAGTGAAACCAGCATCACCTTGCCGCGACTAAGAATGTCATCGACATAGTAGAGCCAGCGCCACAGCAATCCCGCCAGCAGTATCGTACCGGGCACATAGGCAGTCTCCGGCCAGTTAGCGGCGCTGGTGGTGGTGAGCCCAGCCAGACCAAAGATCACCAGCGGGGTCCAGAATCCAAAACTAAGTAGCAGGTGACTGTATGAATCCAGCTTGCCGGGACGGAAGCTGGCCCAGAGCATGGCAACGAAACTCCACGGCATAGGCACCAGCAACTGGCCGCCAAGAAACAGCAGGAACAATTCCCAGGCAGAGCCCGAGACCTTCTCCTTCACCCCGTGGGAGAACTGAAAGGCGAAAGAGATCCAGTCGTACTGGGCATTCCAGATCACCACCGGCAGGAAAATCAGCAGCGCCACGCCCACGCCCAGCCACGGCCAGCGCGTCGCCAGTTGCGCCCTTCCCTCGCGAGTGAAGATCAGGGCAAAGAAAAGCCCCCCCAGCACCAGCACCGCCGGATACTTGGCCAGCATAGTCAGGCCGACCGCGGCGCCCACCGCCAGCCATAAGGAGGGCTTGCGCTCGGCCACGGCGAGATAGGCGAAGTAGTAGACCAGCCAGGTGAAGATAATCAGCGGGCTGTCGGGGGTGACGATATGGAAACCGACCTGAACGATGGGCAAGCTGCTCCAGACCAGTACCGCCAGCGCACCCGCCTCGGGTTCGCCATAGAGGCGACGGGCCAGGTCGTAGCCGATCACCGCCCCCACCAGCCAGGAGAGGATGGCCTGGGAACGGACCACCACGGCACCGTTGCCGAACAGCTCGGTGAACGGCCACATCAGCCAGCCGACCAGCGGCGGGTGATCGTAGTAGCTCAGCCCCAGACGTTGCGACCAGACCCAGTAATAGGCCTCGTCGGGAAGCAGATTGAAAGAGAGCAGCGCCCAGATGTTGCCGAGCAGGCTGATCGCTACCAGCACTGTTATCCAGCGGGGGAAAGGGACAAAGCTGCGCGTCAGCGTGGCGAACATAGGTTACACCGCTCTTTCTTATTGTTGTGGCCGCGCCACAGGGATGCAGGCAATGCGACGCCCTTAGGTCTGGGGCAGAGTAACGCCGCGCTGTCCCTGATATTTACCGCCACGGTCCTTGTAGGAGGTTTCGCAGACTTCATCGGATTCGAAGAACAGCATCTGCGCCACGCCTTCATTGGCGTAGATCTTGGCAGGCAGCGGGGTGGTGTTGGAAAACTCCAGGGTCACATGCCCTTCCCACTCCGGCTCCAGCGGGGTGACGTTGACGATGATGCCGCAGCGGGCATAGGTCGATTTGCCCAGACAGACGGTCAATACGCTGCGCGGGATACGGAAATACTCCACCGTACGCGCCAGGGCG
Source organism: Thiohalomonadaceae bacterium (assembly GCA_050299175.1). Classification (GTDB taxonomy): domain Bacteria; phylum Pseudomonadota; class Gammaproteobacteria; order Thiohalomonadales; family Thiohalomonadaceae; genus JAPHTQ01. Next base: position 7,451 of record JBNKVM010000049.1, on the reverse strand, counting down.
AAGGAGTTGGGCGGGATAATGCAGACATCGGATTTGACGTCGACAAAGCTGTTCTGGTCGAACGCCTTGGGATCAACGATGGCCGAATTGATATTGGTGAAGATCTTGAATTCGTCGGCACAGCGCACGTCATAGCCGTAGCTGGAAGTGCCATAGGAGACGATACGGCCGCCATTGGCCTCGCGTACCTGTCCTGCCTCGAACGGCTCAATCATGCCCTCTTGCTCCGCCATGCGGCGGATCCACTTGTCCGATTTGATGCTCATCCTCGCCCTTTCTTGTGCAGATAAAAAAACGGCGGGCCCCTGCTTATCCGGGACCCGCCGCTATTATAAGGAGTTTGCCCCCCAAACGCAGCCCTGAGACAGAAACATCAAAGATGCTTCAGAACCACTCCGGACGCTGTGAGGGATTTTTCGCCAGGGCTAGGCAAAAGTCGGTGAGAAAGCGCAGTTTACAGAGAGTAAATGAGCATTTCGCAACCGGCTTTTAACACCGCCCTGGTGGAAAAGAGCCGCAGCGCTAATCGTTAGCGATAACGATTTTAGGGAACTTGGCGCTGTAATCTTTCGCACTGAGCGACAACTTGGCCGCGGCGTGACGGGCGATATCGCGGTAGATCTCCGAGATACGACCCTCCGGATCGGCTGCCACGGTCGGTTTGCCCGCATCGGCCTCTTCGCGGATGGCGATATCCAGCGGCAGCGCGCCGAGGAAATCGATACCGTACTCTTCCGACATCTTCTGCCCGCCGCCTTCGCCGAAGATGCGCTCTTCGTTGCCGCACTTGGAGCAGATGTGGATGGACATGTTCTCCACCACGCCCAGTACCGGCACTTCCACCTTCTCGAACATCTTGTAGGCCTTGCGTGCGTCGAGCAGGGCGATGTCCTGCGGGGTGGTGACGATGACTGCGCCCGAAACCGGCACCTTCTGCGCCAGAGTCAGCTGGGTGTCACCGGTGCCCGGCGGCAGGTCGATGATCAGGTAATCCACCTCACGCCAGTTGGTATCGTTGAGCAGTTGCTCCAGCGCCTGGGTGACCATCGGGCCACGCCAGATCATCGGGGTGTCTTCTTCGATCAGGTAGCCGATGGACATCGACTGCACGTCGTAGTTGACGATCGGCTCCAGGGTCTTGCCGTCCGGGGAGTCGGGCTTCATGTTGGAGAGGCCCATCATGCGCGGCTGGGAAGGACCGTAGATATCGGCATCGAGGATACCAACGGTAGCGCCTTCAGCAGCCAGTGCCAGTGCCAGGTTGACCGAGGTGGTGGACTTGCCCACACCGCCCTTACCGGAAGCCACGGCGATGATGTTCTTCACGCCCTTGATGTGCTTGACGCCCTTCTGCGCGGAGTGGGCAACGATATTGGTCACCACATTCACCTCTGCGCTGCTAACGCCGTCCACGCCCTCGGCGAGGGTCTTGAGTTCGCTCTTCAGCTTTTCGATGTAACCGGCAGCAGGGAAACCCAGGGTAACGTCGATCTTCGCCTTGTCACCGTCGACGGTAACGTCCTTAACACAACCGGCGGAGACCAGATCCTTCTGCATGTAGGGATCGGTATAGCCCTTCAGCGCCGCTTCAATTTTGGCCTTAGTCTCGTCTGACATCGGTAATACTCCTGAGAAACCGCCCGGTGGAATCGACACCGACGGTTCGATATCTGTTTAAAAGTGAGGGTCGGGCATTATCACAAAACGGCCGAGCCGTGACAATGCGGTCCAAAAGCACATATTGACTCGCTAGCCTCCATTCGGCGGCTAGCTAGAATAGTGCATACTTGGTACTGTATCCCGACTTTTTCAAGCAACAATTGCACGAGTTCAAGAACCAACATGGCCCAAACCCGACGCGACATCCTGCTGACCAGCGCCCTGCCCTACGCCAACGGCCCGATCCACCTCGGCCACCTGGTGGAGTATATCCAGACCGATATCTGGAACCGCTTCCAGAAGATGCGCGGCCACAACAGCCTCTACGTCTGCGCCGACGATGCCCACGGCACGCCGATCATGCTGCGCGCCCAGAGCGAGGGCATCGAGCCGGAGGAGCTGATCGCCCGGGTCGCCAAGGAGCACAAGCGCGACTTCGACGACTTCCATGTCGGCTTCGACAACTACTACAGCACCCACTCCAGGGAAAATCAGGAGCAGGCCAACACCATCTATACCCGCCTGCGCGACAACGGCCACATCACCTCACGGGTGATCACCCAGGCCTACGACCCGGTGAAGGAGATGTTCCTGCCGGACCGCTTCATCAAGGGCACCTGCCCCAAGTGCAAGGCCGAAGACCAGTACGGCGACTCCTGCGAAGTCTGCGGCGCCACCTACCAACCGACCGACCTGATCGACCCGGTCTCGGCCATCTCCGGCGCCACCCCGATCACCAAGGAATCAGAGCACTACTTCTTCCGCCTCGGCGATTTCGAGGGCATGTTGCAGTACTGGATCAAGGGCGAGCACATGCAGCCGGAGATCGCCAACAAGCTGGAAGAGTGGTTCGATGCAGGCCTGCAGGACTGGGATATCTCCCGCGACGCCCCCTACTTCGGTTTCGAGATCCCCGACGCCCCGGGCAAATATTTCTACGTCTGGCTCGACGCGCCGATCGGCTACATGGCCAGCTTCCGTAACCTGTGCAACAAGCGTGACGACCTGGAGTTCGACGATTTCTGGAGCAAGGAGAGCACCGCCGAGGTCTACCACTTCATCGGCAAGGACATCGCCTACTTCCACACCCTGTTCTGGCCTGCAGAACTGGCCGGTAGTGGCTACCGCATGCCCAGCGCTGTCTACTGCCACGGCTTCCTCACCATCAACGGGGCGAAGATGTCGAAATCCCGCGGCACCTTCATCATGGCGCGCACCTACCTCAACCATCTCAACCCGGAATATCTGCGCTACTACTTCGCCGCTAAACTGAGCGATGGTATCGATGATATCGACCTCAACCTGGAAGACTTCCAGCAGCGGGTGAACTCCGACCTGGTGGGCAAGGTAGTCAACATCGCCAGCCGCTGCGCCGGATTCATCGGCAAAAAATTCGACGGCAAGCTCTCCCATGAGATCCCGGAGCCGAAACTGCATCGCGAATTCGTCGATGCCGGTGAAGCCATCGCCACTGCCTATGAAAAACGTCAGTACAGCCAGGCGATGCGCCTGATCATGGCGCTGGCGGACAAGGCCAACCAGTACATCGACGACAAAAAACCGTGGGCACTGGCCAAGGAAGAAGGCAAGGATCAGGAAGTGCACGACATCTGCACCATGGGCCTCAACCTGTTCAAGATCCTGGTCACCTACCTCAAGCCGGTGCTGCCGAAAATGGCCGCCGATGCCGAGGCATTCCTGCGCATCAAGGCGCTCAACTGGAACAACTACGACGTGCCGCTGCAAGGCCACACCATAAACAAGTTCACCCCGCTGATGACGCGAGTAGAGAAGGAGAAGATCGACGCCATGCTGCAAGACGCCAGCGAAACCACCAAGGCCGCTGCGCCTGCTGCCAAACCTGCCGCCGCCAAAGCGGAAGCGAAGAAACCCATTGAAGCGATCGCCGATACCATCACCATCGACGACTTCGTCAAACTCGACCTGCGCATCGCACGTATCGTCAAGGCGGAACATGTCGAAGGCGCAGAAAAGCTGCTGCAACTGACCCTCGACCTTGGCGGCGAAACCCGCAACGTCTTCGCCGGAATCAAATCCGCCTACGCACCGGAAGACCTCGAAGGCAAACTCACCGTGATGGTTGCCAACCTGGCACCGCGCAAGATGCGCTTTGGTGTATCGGAAGGGATGGTGTTGGCTGCCGGACCGGGTGGCAAGGATCTGTTTATCCTTAATCCGGATGAGGGGGCGGAGCCGGGAATGAGGGTGAAGTAGGTTATCGCGGAACGCGATAATTGATTTGATTTAGGTTGGTGTCGCTTCGCGACGATTAACAGCATTAGAAAGCGGGGTCTCGCCCCCGCGGGCGAGGTACTTTCTTATGGCGATAAGAAAGTACCCAAAGAAACGCTCCCGAAATTCTCGCCCCTTCGGGGTTCCCTCGTTGCTCGCTCCGGTCGGGCGTTGCAGACAGGCCGTCCATGGCCTGACTGCAACGTTGCGCACTTCCTGTGCGCAACCCTGTCGGGCTGTTCCTCCCTCCACTGCGCGACTCGGCGGAATTGACGGGCCTGAAAACACCTTCGTTTGAATAAATTGCACTTCGGTAAGTACGGTGGTAAAAACGAATCACGTACCAATGAGCGAAGGAATGCGATATGTCAAAATCTCCAGCTCCGTTAGCAATTCCCTTTAGGCTCCGTATCCAGACCATAAGTCGTTGTTTTAAAACAACCCAGATTTTTATACACCCTAAAAGCTCCGTTTGTAACGGAGCTTTTAGGGTGTCTACTTATAGTTAGGTGTAGAAATGGAACTCACCAAAGATAATTGTCCCGGTGTAAATGATGATCGCTTAGCATCTGTCAACGCCATGTCTGACGAGGAGCTGGCCCTAGAAATAGAAAAAGGCGCAGCGTCCAGATTTGGTCAAAAAATGCAGCCTGTTCTTAAACTCGCTCAGCGCCTAAGAGAGCAGGCTGCACAGTCTAGCGCCAGAAGCGAAGAACTTGAAATCGCACGTGATGCTAATCGCATAGCTGAAGAGGCGCTTCAAGCAGCTAAAGATGCAAATAGAATATCTAAAGAAGCAAAATTATGGTCTGCTGGCGCAGTGTTTATTTCAGCGGTAACGGCATTAATAATTTATTTTACGAGCTAATGCGAGATAAACACCTAACAAATCACTCGTGTGGGAATTTTGCTACGCTGCGCTTCGCAAAATCCCCACAGCTCAACCGTTAGCCATCACAAGAGAAGAACATGGACTGGAAGCAATTTATAGCAAACATAATATCGAACCTAGCTTGGCCTATGGTTGCTATTACGTTTTTATTTATGTTTCGCGCAGAACTAGCAAAAATAGTCCAACGGCTTGCACATGTGAAATATAAAGACCTAGAGCTAGATTTTGAGAAAGTAAAACAACAGGCAGAAGAACTGCACATAGAGTTTGCGCAAGAAGCGCCAGTAATAGAAAGTCCTGTATTCACATCCTTAGAAGAACAAATGATGGACGCTGTCGATCGCGCCCCATCCGCTGCAATACTTCTTGCATGGTCAGGTCTAGAAACAGCTATTGCTTCAGCTGTATCCAGGCTGGCTATCTCACCGGATTCTCCGTCGTACCGTTCCCCAATGCATAACATTGAAACATTAAGTAAAAACGGTCGGTTATCGAAAAAGCATGAGAGTCTTCTTCATGAGATGAGAATGCTCAGAAACAAAGTGGCGCACGAAAAGGATTCAATGCTGTCAATTACACAATCGCAGGCACTCGGTTATGTAAATGCGTCACTGGAATTGATTAGGCACTTCGAGAAATATCAGAGAAATGGCTAACAAGCACATCAAGACCGTTCGCTATCGCTCACTGGGGCGCTGCTACCGCGGCGCCCCTTATGCAGGTCGTTAAGCGTAGAAAGAAGGGATACAAGACTTGCATCCGTTAATCGTGATATTGGGAGGTTTAGGAGTAATCGCTGTAGTCGACAGATTGGCCGACACCTTATTCGGCAAAAAAAAGATATTTGTCAGCTATTACTACGATAAAGACAGGGCTTTAAAGCGATTGCTCAAGGCATGGAGCAAGAATGATAAGTTCGATATTGAATTCGATGATATGTCGGCAGACGTTTCACTCAACACCAAGACCGACGAAGAGTTAGGGCGAGAGCTTACAATACGAATAAAGAGGTCAGATGTTGTGCTTGTCCTAATTGGAAGTAGCACTCACTCTCGGAAGTGGGTCAACTATGAAATAAAAGAGGCTGTCCGCCTATCCAAGCCAATCGTCGCTGTTAAGAAGGACAGAAACCATATATCTCCCAAGGAGCTCAAGGGGGTAGGTGCGAACTGGGTATACGGTTTTCGGGCTAAGAAGATAAGTAAGGCTCTCAAAGAGTGTATTTGAATTGAGCGTTGAGTCCAACGCAGGAACAACACATGAATGAAGAAAGATACATATCATCGCGAGTTGATGACCAAATCGGCTGGTATGACCGAAAAAGCAAAACTGCTCAATGGTGGTTTAAAGGGCTAAGAGGTATAGAAATAGTTTCTGCGGCGGCGATTCCGTTAATCGCAGGATTTGCGGCAGCTCCATTCCCTGTAGCGCTGGTAGTAGGGCTATTGGGAGCATTGATAGCGATAATATCCTCACTTGTTAGCCTAAATCAGTTTCAAGAAAACTGGACAGAATACCGAACCACATGTGAATCTTTAAAACACGAGAAATTCTTATTCCTAACGAAGGCTGAACCATACCATGAAGATGAGCCATTCCGGCTTTTTGTTCAGCGAGTAGAGAGCTTGATTTCTAAAGAAAACAGCGCATGGTCACAGTACACGCAAGCTGCAATTGAGAAAACGAATGTACAGCGGGAAAGAGGTGACTAACCATGGCCAATGGGCTGCTGTCAGGTTTGGGGATCAAACGAAAAGTGTTTGTCAGCTATCACCATGGAGGTGATCGCGCCTACTACGATGCATTCATAGCTGCGTTTTCCAATACCTATGATGTAATTCAAGATAACTCGGTTGAGAGAGCAATTGATAGTGCGGACACGGATTATGTAATTAGAAGAATTCGCGAAAATTATATAACTGGCAGTTCTTGCACGATTGTTCTCTGTGGGGCCCAAACGCCGTATCGAAAATTCGTAGACTGGGAGATTAAGGCAACACTGGACAAACAGCACGGCTTAATTGGCATCAACTTGCCAACCAATCCAATGGATTCAAATTTTAAATACACGGTCCCTGATAGGCTTCACGACAATATTGTTTCCGGTTATGCAGTTTGGGTTGATTGGGCGGCCTTTACCCAAAATGTTCAAAACGTCATGAATCACATTGAGTTGGCTAATTCTAAGCCCGCCTCGCTCATAAATAATAGTCGGGCATTGAGGCAGCGGAATGGATAAGCTTAACAATGAATGTTTGGGGTCAGATCAAAAACTCCTGCTCACCAATCCAGTCAATCATGTAGTGAGGTGTTAAAAAGATCGATGCTTTCCGGCATCATTTTTTAGAATTTATTATTTAATATTTGTTTTCATTTCTCCCGCCATTTTCCCTTGACTACCCCACCCTTTCCCCTTAGTTTGGACAGTGCAACACCGCTCAAAACAAAGCGCCTAGCGAGAAATGTTTGCACCATTCCCCGCTAGGCTAACCCTAAGACTGGTAACGCAGACCTTAGGGCTGCATGGAGTATACAACACTGTTGTGTGACTGGCGGCCCTTCTGTCTCAATGACGTCGGGGCCGCTTTGCGTTGAGCTTCCATCCACCCGGCAATAACGCCGGAACGACAAGGAGCAAAAGCAATGT
>JBNKVM010000048.1:0-28701 GCA_050299175.1 Thiohalomonadaceae bacterium | reverse complement strand
TATCAGGCTTCTTTGAAGTGTCCGCAAAATCGGGGTAGAACCCCCTTGACCAAAGCGATACCAGTGCTCAGTCGACTGAACAGATCGTCGCCGGTGGTAATACCTCGAAAAAAGCGAATAACCAAGCGTGCGATTCCGAGGATTGAATATATTTTATGTATTACTTTATGATAATTGCTTTACTATATGTAATAATTAACTTTATATGTTACATATTAATGTACTATTTTCCCTTCGGAGCGCTCTTTGACGACGGCTTTCTGCAGTCCTCTATCGCATTTACATAAATGCGTCTGCTTACCCCGAAGCTGCCTATCTATGACCTATGTGAACTTTGACATGGTCCTTAAGTCGTTGCCCTACGCCTGATGATTTCGAGAAGCTGTTATACGGGTACCGCTCACTTGCCGTGGTCTGTTAGGTCGCTCCAAAGACAGACCAGGTCCAGGCATATTTTCGACATGGCAGCCCATTATGCGATGGGCAAACAGATCATGGATGTGGTTGGATGCTTCGCACTGCGATAAGGTGCTCTAAAGCTAATAACCGGATCATCGGCCTGCGTGGCCATTCATGTGTTCAGCACCGGGTCGAGGTACGCTTCTCTGGAACACCAAGACTGAAAAGCTGCGACATTGAATCTACTGCCGAGCGATCTCCATTTTCTTAAACACAGAGTACCGGATATCGCTATTTATCGAGACTAGGCTATGACCACTCGTTACAGACTGGCGCCCCGACTCTGCTCTCACGTTGGCTTGTTCGTGGATGACGCATCTCCCCTCCTCTTTATCCTGGCTTTGCTGAAGAGGATAACCAGCATCCGTTTTGTCGAACACCAAACATGATGCGAATTTGCGATAAATTGAAAGAATCAAGAAGTGAATTCCGTTGCGGCATTTGCACTGCCATAGCCTATTGTGGGCAGTATCATCGAAACCGGTCGCCCTTAATCTTCTCCCATCGTTGTAAATGCGACATACCCCCATGGTTGTATGAAGAGATTCCAGGATACGGGAATTTGTGGATTTTGTGGGTTGTGCGGCGTACCCCTTGTAACATCTGAAAATGTGATCCAGAATCCCATTGTGCCGGTATCAGTGGTTTATGTGGGGAGATTGACGCGGCCGTACAATATGATGGCTCTGGAATTTTCTACCGACGCAAAGGCTGGCAAGGAAACTGGCATTAGTGAACGAGAATAAAGCAGGTTCCTAGTAGGAATCTCAAGCACGGGAGTACTTCATATGCCAGATCTCAATAAGGGTGTATCGGCCATCCTGGTACTGTCACTTGGCATGCTCGGCAGTGGCCTTAGCCTGTCAACGCAGGTCGTCCAGGCTGAGGAGATAGCTCAACTGCTTGAGTATTCGCTCGAGGAACTGGGTCAGATCAGAGTTTTCACCGCATCCAAACGAATACAGAAACAGGGTGAAGCTCCTGCCACCATCTATGTCATTACAGAAGATGACATCAAGCAATACGGTTACCGTGACCTGAAAGATGTTTTGCATAATCTGCCAGGTATCGAATACGCGAATGCGCACTCCAGTCTACAGGGGGGGCAAAGGGGCTTTGCGGAAAACTGGGCGCAGACAAAGATTCTCATCGATGGCCGCCCGATGAATAAGTTGTGGTCCGGGGAAGCGTATATTGCATCTCAATATACTCTGAACAACGTAAAGCAGATCGAAATCGTCCAGGGACCCGCGTCGGCTTTATATGGCGCCGATGCGTTTACCGGCGTAATCAATATCATTACTAAGAACAGCGGCAACTCTGAACCCGGTTCGGATATAGCAACCTCCCTGGGCAGCGTGGATGAGGCATTTGACAGCAAACAAGTCAGTTTCAATACCATCAGTCAAAGCAAGAATCTGGGGATCACTCTAAGCGGAACCGTCTTCAATCAGGAGGGGCCGGATTTCACTGATTTCATAAGAACAGCGGAATATACAGAAGACAATATCGAGCTTAGAAACGAGATGCTCGACAGTGGCAATCCCTATAGAGACGACAACCGGGCCTATAATTTCAATATCGACTTCATTTATACAATCGATACCACCGCCAACATCAATGCCGGTATCTACTTTTTGCGGGATGAGGACGGCGGCGGAATCGAGAATCCTGAAATCTCCTACACCAACTTCAATTATAACTCCGAGCAAATACTGACTTATTTTAAATTTGAAAACGAGTTCGATTCTTATCCGGTCAAATTGACGATCGATGCCTACCGGGAAGACGAGGATGATTATATCCGTTTTCAAAGCCGTGAAGATGAAGGTGATAATCCTCCGTTTCTTGCTGCATTTAATATCGAAGACAACAAGTCATACACAATAAACACCCAGTTCGACATTACCCCCAAGAGCATCCCCAACTATCTGATTGTGGGGTTTGGTTATTACAGCGTATATATTGGCGAACCCGCTTTTACCGGTTTGAGCACCAGCGACACCACATTGGGGAGTCCTCAAGTGGGCCGATATCTATTTCCGCCCACGGGCTATTTTTCCAATCTGACGCCCTATCTGGATCAAGACAAATATTACGTTTACATCCAGGATCAACACTCTTTTCTTGATAACAAACTGCAGCTGACCCTGGGTGGTCGATATGACCATCACAATATCTATGGCGATATAACCAATATAAGAAGTGGCGTGTACTATCAATTGGCTGAAGGCTGGGCGATAAAAGCCCTTTACGGTGAGGCATTCCGTGAACCCACCATGTTCGAATTCACTGAAAACCCCGATCTGGTTCCGGCCAGAATGAAATCCAGGGAGTTATCGCTTCACTTTAACCCAATGCATAACCTTTCCGGCCAAGTGGCATATTTTCAGAATCACGCTTCAAAGATTATTGAAGAAGCGCCCACCATAGAGGACACTCTGGTTAACAGCGGCTCCAAAAAGGTGGAGGGAGTGGAAGCCCTGATGAAATGGCGCTACGCGAGTTTGCGGGGAAACGTCTGGTACAACTATGAACGCGATCCGGATGACTCTGAGTTCAAGGAAATCGCGAAGAATAAATTTGGCTTTGGCGTTATCTACGACTTTTCGGATAATCTATCCTTGAGCCTGCAGGGTAAATACACCGACTCGATCAAAGGCAACGCCCTGGATGCCAATCTCAATCCGATCACCATCACCATTCCGGAATATAAATCCGTCAATTTGACACTGCTGGCGCAACGGCTAAGTTCTTCCACTTTTCCGGATACGGATATTTCGTTTTCCATTTACAATTTGTTCGATACCAAAAATTATTACCCCGACGTGAGAGGGGCGAACCCCAGCCGTTTTCTGGAAGAGGGAAGAAGTTTTTATGTCAGCGCCAGAGTCTATTATTAGGCATACAGGGTAGTCATCCATCCGCGCGGAATTCAGTGGGAATTATTCAATTCTCACTGAGAGAGAACTCTGCGCATGTTGAATGCCTGGTTTTAATAATACCCCCCTGCTCCGCTGCTGAATTGCTTCACATCTTCACACCGACAGCCCCTAATACAGGTACACAGCTCCGGTATCGCCTGCCCAGTCCATCCGGTGTGCTGTTCATGCCGGTCGTGCTGCTGTTTTTCCAACGCAGCTCCCACCGCCCGGGTGTCGCCGTCACCACGCAATGCGACGGACTCGCCGAAGTTATCCCCTCAGCCTCCGCCCTAATCCCTATGGAAACGCGGATACAATATTTTTAAGCATTACAGTCAGATACCTTCTATTGTTAAAAAATATATTGAAACCGGAACATCCATGCCTTGAGCCTCTCCAGGCTTCCGCTTCGGTTGGGGTCCGCCTCGGCATCCACGTAGTTGGCCATCAGGCGCATGTGGCGGTCTACATACCAGTTGAGTCCGAGGGTCCAGTTTTTCTCTTCGCCTCCTGTAATCGGATCCTGCTCCAGATCGAGTGTGCTGTAGCGTGCCGCAATCTCCCAGTCTCCGTGGTCAGCTTTGGGCACGACCTTGTCGAAAGCGCCATCTTTTGGATCGTAGTCACGCCGCCCCCCCGTAATGAACCAGGAGCCCAGGAGATACCAGCCATCGAAGACCACGTCGGGGCGGCCTGTGCGTTGCACGTCTGCGCGTATGTATTCGCCCTGTATGGACCAGCTTCCCCATATCCCCGCCAGTTCCAGACCGCTGGTCAATGTATGGTCGACCCGGCTCAGGGTGCCGGTGGCAATCATGGCGCGATCGATCAGGTGAACCTCGGGGCGTGTACGGTAGCTGACGCGGTTATCTTCCCGTGGTTCACGGTACTCGGAGGAAACGCCGAAATGGAGACGGTTGCCGCGGCCGATGCGCGGTGAATAGACCACCCTGCCAGCCACACCCCAGCCTTCGTCGATTTCTTTGTCGCGGCCACGCGCGGAACCCTCGAACAGGCCGCCGGCAAGACTCCAGTCCTCACCCCAGCTGTTAATGCGCAAACCCAGATTGTAACCAGGAACCAGCGCGTTGATCAGTGCACGCTCCATGAAGGTCGTTGCATTGGAACTCGTGAGCTCTTCGAGGCTGACCGGTTCCTGCAGGTTGCCCAGCCTGATTCTTACCCTGTCGAAACCGTAATAACCGATATAGGCGTCTTTGACCTGGAAGTCATGGTCGGCAGCAAAATCGTATTCGTAGAAGTATCGCCAGTCACGGAGAAATTTTCCGGACAAGTTCAGTCTTGCACGGCGTATCTCATCGAAGCTTCCATCCGAAGCGGGATCATCCGCATCGATGCTGCCGATATCGGCGTGCAGTCTTCCGCCGATTCTGAACGAATAGGCCTTGTCGTCCGATTCGAATCTCAGGGCGTTGCTCCAATCCGATGCATTTGCTCCGCATGAAATCGCACTTGCACAGATCGCCGTGCAGAGCCTTGACCACCATATTCCATTTTTACTGTACAACTTGATCCCTCCTGCCGGAGTCACGCTTCGCGTCGGTGAGCGAAGGGGCCACGTCAACCGGTAGTGAGCCCTTGTACGCCGGTTCATCGAACAGGTGGGTAAAGACGACTTCCCCCATGCGACCGTTCATCATGGCTTGACGGAAATCGTGACCGGTATCAGGCAGCGGAACGAGTGCATAACCGGTGTCGAGCCCTTGGCGATCGGCCGCCGCTCTCATCGCTTCGATCCATCGATTGCCTCTTTGCAGACGATTCATGCCCTGCTGCTTGTCGATGCGATGGTTCCGGTTCAGAGCTTCGTCGCGTGAGGTGTCATGCTCTCCCACCACGACGGTCATGGGTATCTTCAGGAAGTCGGGCCACTTGAATGTGAGCGGACGCTTGGCGGAAAGACGAAGTCCTCGCGGGTATTTCACGTCAGGATCGGGGAAGGTATACCAGCCGGCGGCACCGATCACCACACGCTCGACTCTCTCCGGATTGAGCATGGCGTAACGATGCACAAATTGACCGCCGCCCGAATATCCGAACAGGTAGAGTTTCGATGGACAGAGCCCAACACGGCTGTTGAGATCCGCGACCATCATATTCAACACCCGGTCCGCTCTAAGCTCTTCCTTCGGTCCATCCGCCAGACGCTGATAGCCGCGGAAATTCCTGCGACTGAAACGAGGCGCCATGAGGACGATACCCGCCGCTTCCGCATAGGGCGCGAAAAGTTCGGCATGCTCTCTGGCATTTCGTGAGATACCGTGGACGCTGAGCATGACACGCGCAGGCTGCCTGATCGTTCGCGGTAGATAGAGGTAGTATCGCAACGATGGCAGTTCCTTGGGCGCAATTTTCAACACCTGCCCGCGCTCCAGTGAATGCTCGACATCACTCCCCTCCCCCGTTTCGCACGCAGGAAGTGAAGAATCGCGATCCGGTGATGCCTGAATTGCAAACAGTGTCATGATCAGTCCGGTAAAGAGCAAAAGTTCACGCCGCATTGACCGTATCCCCTACTTCAGCTTCAAGGCGCAGAATGGACTAACGGACAAGCCTGAGTTCCCGTCTTTCGGCACCGAGCCCCCAGGCTGCGGGATCGGCGAAAAGATCCTGGCTCGCCATCGACACGATCTCGCCCGACCGTATCACCAGCGCGCGATCGGCCCAGGTGACCTGATTGATGTCGTGGGTGACGAAGATCACCGTGCCACTAAATGACTCAACAGCCTGTTCCAGCGCAAGACGCGCGCTGGCATCCAGATTCGCTGCCGCCTCATCCAACAGCAGCACCGCCGGTCTTGCCATCAAAGCCCTGGCCAACGCGATACGTGACCGCTCTCCCGTGGAGAGGCCGGCGCCGTTTTCGGCGATGCGCGTCTCGAGACCTTTCTCGAGGCGCTTCAACAGCCCATCCAGCTGGCAGGTATTCACCACCTCATCAAGGGTCGTGTCGTCGCTGTTCGAGGCGCCGTAGGTCAGGTTGAGACGGAGCGAACCGCGCAGCAGGGGCAGGTCGGGCGAGACCATGGCGAAGGTCCGCCTGACATCCGACCAGCGACAGCTCTGGATCGACTCGCCATCCAGCAATACCTGGCCCTGCTCCGGTTCCACGAGTCCCGAAATGATACGCAACAGGGTCGACTTGCCGGCGCCGTTGGGACCGATCAGCGCTATCCGCTCACCCGCTGCGATTTTCACGTTCAGCGAACGGAACAGGGGCGACTTGGCAACCTGGCGTAACTGAATGGTCGGTGCCAGGGCGGTTGTGAGCGGCGCTTCCCCGCCCGGCTGCAGCGACCTTCCGAGCGGTGCGAGCCGCAGCAGCTGCAGCTGTTTTTCACGGGCGATGACAGCCGCCGTCCAATACTCGTAGACACGGCTCAAATCGGCCAACCTGGGCGCCAGCAGACCGGCGACGACCATGGCCGATACTACGGTTCCCGGCGTGGCCACCCCCGCAGCCACTTGAAACGCACCGACGCTGAGAGCGGCCAGTCCCGCGAATCCGGCGCTGGCGTCCGACAGCGCCCGTATCAATCCGATGGTCCGTGCTCGTAAAATCAGTGCCTGGCGCAGACGTAGACTGGCTCGTCGCACACGCTTGATCTCTCTGCGCTCCTGACCGAAGCTCTCCACGACACCGATATTGGCGATACGGTCATTGATAAGTGCGGCAATGCGCCCCCGGTAGCGTCGCGCTTCCCGGGTTCGGCTCCGCAGGCGCGGCCCCAGGAACAGCACCAGTATCGCTGTCACGGAAATAGCCACGGCAACGGCGATGCCGATCACCGTCTCGATCATCATCAGAACGGCCACGGCCACCCCCAGTGCAAGGCCGCTCACCAACAGCCGTGCGAGCCCTAGGCTCACCCAGTTTCTCAAGGCGTTGAGGTCACCCACGAATCGCAGCATCAGTGCCCCACGGCTCATCTGGCGTGCGCCGTCTGCTCCAATCCGCGTCACATGCAGAAAAAGGTGGGTGCGCAGGGCATGGATATAGTCCTGGCCGAGGATTTCCGCATCCACAATCCCGCGCCAGCGCAACCAGGCGGTCATCAGGATCGAACCAAGCATTGCCAGCGACAGCACAGAAAGGCTGCGCCACTCAAGCGCCTCGGGGGAGATCACCAGCTCGTCGAATCCCTGGCGTACCAGCAGCGCTGTGGCCACGGCTGCCGATGCCTGTCCGATGCCGTTGGCCAACAGAAAGACGAACCGCTTGCGGCGGTCGCCGGCAAAGAGTGGCGGCAGCGACATCAGGCCACCCGGGTATCGTTGTGGCGTGAAGCGACAAGGTTGTCGAGCTGCCAGCGTCCTTGCACCAAGGTCGAAAGATCGAGGATCGGCAGATCGATCAGGCCGGCGCATTCACGCATCGCGAGTGGCGCACAGGTCAATGCGCCCGAAACGCCGACGACCTCGACGCCCTGCTCTCTCAACCAGGCGATACCGCCCTGGGCTCCAAGGGCATCGGCCGCGGAAAACACCACCTGATCCACCAGACGGGAAAAGACCGGTGACTGGATCAAGGCCCGGGTCTCCGCCTGCAGAATACCGTCTGCGATTTCGATCAGTATCTGATCCACGCCCTCCGCACTGAGCTGTGCGACCAGGGTTTCCATCGCCCTTTCGCAGCATTCGATCGGCAGTTTATAGGTCGAGGGCAATCCGCAGTCGGTAAAGTCGAAAACAGCGGCACTGCCGGCATCGATCATCTGCCAGATATCGCACCCGGCGCCGGTTCCGGTGACCTTGGCGGTCCCGACTTTGACGCCATGCCGAGTCATGCCGAGGGTGAGGCCAGCCAGTGTGGTGGTCTTGCCGGCATTCATGGAGGTGCCGATGACGGCTGTCACTGAGGGTCGGGCGGTGTCGCATGGCAGCGCTTCAAGCGCATAACGAGAAAGATTCAATGGATGGCCATCCCCGTCTGCCAACACCCCGATCGGGGTGATTCGGGATGCCGTCCTGATCTTTGCATTGCGTGAAATGCAGTGCGCCGCGATACCGCCTGCCGCCACCAGATGACAGGGGGATAGATCATCGGGTATCTCGGCCTCGAACTGGTCCGGCGCATAGCGGTTTCCATAGCTGACTATAATTTCGTCGCCGGGATAGAGGGTCGCCCGACGACCATCTATCAATTCGATGCGTTTGTGTTGATTGAGTCTGTCCACCCTTGCCAGGACCAGATCACCCGACTCCGGTTGATAGTCACCGGTGATCAACTGACGCGCATCCGTTCGAACCACTCGATGCGTCGAGTAGGACCACTTCGCCCTCTCGACTCGTTCCGCATCGAGTGGAAGCAGTTGCCTGTCCTCCACACCCGGAGCAGGTTCGGACAGCTTGGCAGTGGGCGGCAAGTGCAGCAGGGACGAGAGCAGATCGTGCAGGTCGGAGAGCGCAAACGGCTTGTTCAGAAATCCGGTAACACCGAGCCGCATCGCCCTTTCATAGTCTTGCTTCGAACGCTGACCGCTGATGATCACCACCGGCAGGCTGCTGCCGCGGTGGCGAATCTCCTCCAGCAAATCCAGACCATTACCGTCCGGCAGTTGCAGATCGAGACAGATGACCATCGGGTCCATCTCTGCCAGTGCATGTCGTGCCTGACGTATGGAGGAGGCACTTCGAACCTGATATTCGGCCAATACCAGACTGCGAACGATTTTGCTCAGCAGTGTCGTGTTGTCGTCGACTACGAGGATGGTCATGGGCTTGCTCCGGATACTGAGTGATTGACATCAGATCAGCTGCAAGCCCCGCGCCAATCGGAGCCAGATGCAGGGTAATGCTTCACTACCCATTGATACTACAGTGGTTATGTTTCTTGGTAAGAGAGGATTATGCGTCTGCGGAAGACCTATCCAATTGGGGTGTCTACCCATCGATCGGGCATTCACCCAACATTGGGATATTTTTCCCATTAACATTCTTGTGGTTATTTCAGTCGGAGAGTGGTTATTTTCTCTCCATCTGATACTTCTCCAGCCGGTAACGCAGACGATCCCGGCTGATGCCCAAACGTCGGGCGGCCTTGGAGACGTTTCCATCCACCTCGTTCATGGTCTGTTGAATCATTTCCCGCTCCATCTCCTGCAGCGTCGAGATGGTCGGCATGTCGCCACGGGTTCTGCGAAGCGATGTCGGTTGATCGGCAGTATTGTCGATCGGCTTGGGACTGGACGCGGGGCGGTTTGCAGGCAAGTTGAAATGTTCGGCAGACAGATCCGCTCCATCACACAGCAGTACCGCCTGTTCCACTCGATTGCGTAACTCCCGGATATTACCCGGCCAGTCATACTGCAACAGGCGATGTTGGAGATCGGCGGAGAGCTGCAAGCCCTGTTTACCGTACTTATGCATGAATTTGTTAATGAAATGGTTCGCGAGCAGCACTATATCGCTGTGCCGTTCGCGTAACGGGGGCATATGTATCGTCAGCGTGTTGAGTCTGAACAGGAGGTCATCTCTAAACTGGCCTTTCGTCACCAGATCCGGCAAGGTTTGATTGGTGGCGGTGATGATCTGCAGATCGACGGAAACATCACGCAGACTGCCCAGGCGCCGCACCTTGCGATCCTCGAGGAGCTTCAACAGCTTCGACTGAATCGTGATATCGAGCTCTCCGATCTCGTCCAGAAACAGCGTACCCCCATTGGCCGCGTCCACGAGCCCGATTTTGCGCTCCCGCGCATCGGTAAAGGCACCTTTTTCATAACCAAAGAGTTCAGATTCGACCAGGTGGGCCGGCAGGTTTGCCGCATTGAGCTCCACAAAAGGACCTTGCTTGCGCGGTCCAGCGAAATGAAGCGCTCTCGCCACCAGTTCCTTACCGGTGCCTGTCTCTCCGGTCACGAGCACCGAGGGCGGCGTACGGCCTTCCGCCAGGCCCCGCATCGCTGTCGTGATTTTGCTGATGCGATCCTTTACTTCTCTGATAGCTTCGGATTCGCCCATGATCCGATCGATATCCCCCTCATTGGCCTGTCGCTCACGAAAATAGGAGAGCTGCTCTTCCGTTTGACGCTGACTGAGCATGCGATCCAGCACGATTTTGAGTTCACTCAAAACGATCGGTTTGCTCAAGTAGTCGTAGGCTCCCGCCTTCATGGCATCGACGGCCAGTCTCAGATTTCCGTATCCGGTTATCATGATGACCTTGCTGTCGGGTTCGATCGTCTGAATCCTTTCCAATACCTCGAGCCCGTTCATTGCGCCAGGCAGGTTGAAATCGAGCAGTACCGCATCCGGTTGGAAACTCGTGAGATATTCCAGTCCTTGTGCGCCATTTACCGCGATACGGATATCGAAGCCTTGTTGCTGAAGATATTTGGATACTTTCCTCGCCAGAACTGCTTCGTCTTCGATGATCAGGACAGCGTAGCCCATGACTCATTCAACCGCTGGAAGGCTTATCGTGACAGTGACACCTTGACCGGCAACGCTCAGCAAGTCGATCGAGCCTTCATAGTGCTCCACAAGGCGTTTGCTCAGCGCCAGTCCCAAACCGGTGCCGTTTGACTTCGTGGTCGAAAAGGGCCTGAACAGTTTGTCTTCCATCTCCTTTGTAAGACCGGACCCGGTATCCCTGATAGTAATCTTTACCACTGAGGGTTTTTGCGCCAACTCGGTAGTGACCGTCAAGGTGCCGTTATCCTCCATGGCTTCGACGGCGTTGGTGATCAGGTTGCCTACTACTTGAGCCATGGGGGCAGCATTGGCATAGACGAAGGTGGGTTTTTCTGTGAGCCGACAATCGACTCGAATCGAGGATCTGTCCAGGAGCGTCTCATGTCCAGTCAAAACGTCCTGCACAATATCATTGACGTTGATTCGTTCGATCTCCTCCTGTTGTGAAGCCGAAAACTGCAACAGCTCACGTGCCCAGCGATCGAGTCGATCTGTCTCGTTGATAATATCCAACGCAGACTCGCGTGCGCCATCGAGATTGTCTGTCAGCGTCAATTCGGCACAAACCCTGATCGATGCCAGAGGGTTGCGCATGGAATGGGCCACCGCCGCGGCTGTCTCACCGATCATCGACAGCGTCTTGGTCTCTATAAGCTGACGTTGCTGTGACTGCATTACCCGATGGGCCCGGCGGACGATCCAATAGAGCGTGCTGTAGAGCAGCACTCCCCCCATGAGCGCACTGGCCCAGATCAGACGCTGGCCTTCTACGATTGACTTGTGAAGTTTGATCGGAACTTTATAGAGTTCAACTGCGCCTACTGTTTGTTGGTGGTCTTCATTCCAGATCGGAATATACGTTTCGATAAAACGCAAACCGATCTTGTCATCGCCGAGATGTACATGTTCCTCCTTCGTCGTCTCGCCGACGATGCCCGACTCGAAGATCAATTCGCCGTTCAGTGTGGCTTCCAGTTCGTGATTGTCGTGAAACAGTTCTCCGATTATCTCTGGATCGCTGGACCACAGGACTTTTTGATCCTTGCCGTAGACATTTGCCCTTACCACATCGGGCATATAGGCCATATGGTTGAAAAACTCATGCAATGCTTCGGTGTGTTCCGGTGTGCTGGGATCCAGAAAGAACCGCCAGGTTCTATCGGCCGTAACGATGCTTTCTATGAAAGCCTGACTTACCCGCGCTTCTTCGCCCAGGATCTTGTCTGTGAAGAGTCTTGACAACATACTGGCGGAGACCAAACCGATGAATAGAATGGTCAGAAAACTGAAGATTGCGAATTGACGCGTTAAATTAAAGGTTTTTTCGGTAGCCAATGTCTTCTTCTGGATTGACTGATTTTATTTTCGCGATACGGTCAAAGCGTATCACAGCATCTACTCCACTCCATTACTATTTAAACGCATTTTCGCGCAAAAACTTCCCTCCCTTTTCTCGGCCTTATGTCGTTACGCGTTTAGTTGTGCCGAGAATGACATCAAAGCAAGAGGCATACCGAAGCGCTTGTCTGAAATGGCTGTGAATACTGGGTTGGCGTGCTATGAGGGCCCTGCGTGAATACCGATATGCCGCACTGCGGCATGATGATATCGAGACAGTGGGCACCGAAAGCGAGCACCTCCTCTCTGCATGATGTCATTGAAGCAACTTCAGGATCGATTCGACCCGTGTTGGACCGCAAACCCACAGGCGCTCTGCATCGCCGCCAGGGTATCCACAACTGGGTGGCTGACATCGCAATCCTGCGAGACCTCGCCCACTGACGCTATCACCTCTGCGAGTGGCAGCATTGGAAGGGCTGAGCAATCGATTCTTTTTTTTCTATATATCAGTTGGATAGGCATTTGGCCCAGAGTTTGCCATTGACTGGGTAAGTGCCATGGTCGAGTCGGATCTGCACTTATCCGCCTGTCCTCGCTTGAGAGTCCGATCAGCGTACAGGCGACTACGGAGGATAGAAAAATCTACATTTGAGGGAGACGAGGTGTGAATATGAATGAGCGACACAATATACCGTGCGACGAGTTCGATTCTGAAGTACAACGTATAGGTGGCATGCCCAGTCGGTGCCGGAGTAAAAGCAAAAGCATGCTCCCACTGACGCTACTTATAGCCGGTGTGCTGATCTCATCGACTGCCGGAGCGCAGATCAGGGTCGGTCCCACCGATCCTGTGACCGGATTTCCACTCTGGTACGAAGACGACACCGGATTACGGCTCGACCTTTGTGATCACCAACAGGCCTGCTTTTTCGCCCCACCCGATCCGAACGCGCCTGTAACCTTTCCCGGTAACTATCCGGACGAGGCTTTCTACTGGGCTGCAGACGCCGGTATGGATGGAGGTCCGGCCAACTCCGGTCTTCGCGCAAACATGACCCTGGCGCGAGAGGCCGCATTTTTCAACGGTCCAGTAGTGGATGGCGATCAGATCGTCTTTTCCCGCATTCGCTTCTTTATCGACGGCATCGATTCGATGGTGGGCAATACCTACACCATCACCCACCCCTATGGCACGCTCAGTTTCACCTCGCAGTCTGGCGATGCGGGTCCCGGCGTCAACGGGCCCGGCTTTTCCTCGACCATCGACGTTGGCATCACTCAAGCGGGTGAATTCAGTAGCGCCTTGGGTGTCTTTCCTACCTTTCTCATTGCCAGCACTGCTGACCGTGCCACTCTGATCAACACACCCGGGGCGCTACTCGACGAGAGTCTGGGCCTGGCCTTGACCCAGGTGCAGGGAAGTCCGAACGGGACCAATCTCTTCCGCATCGAAGGGCCCAACATCGGTGATGCGTTTCCCTCGTTTCAATGTGCCGATCCGGCTCTGGGTGGAGTCAAGGACACCAACGGAGCCGACCTCCTCAATGACTGCGTCGAAACCGACCTGTTTGCGATCATGGGTCGTGTCGCCTCCAAGTATGGAGTAGCAATCGATCGGGCAACCTATGACAAGGTCGATATCGATCCGGCCTCGCCCACCATCAATGATCCGATCAGCTATGTGAACATCTGGGCAAGTACTGTTGAGGGCCAGACACTGACGGCGAGAGTCGATGGTGGCGCCGAGGTGGTGATGGCCGAAGGATTGGGCGGGAACTATTTCGTACGCTTACAGGAGGGAGTCGATTACACTCCCCTGGTTGCCGGCCAGCGTAAGCCGGATTCGGTGACGGTCAATAACATAACGGACTCACCGTCCAGTTCCATCAGCACCGAGATATCAGACCATGTCGTGATTACCAAGGCCGAGTGGAATACTGACAGCGATACCCTGGAAGTCATCGCGCAGAGCAGCAATCAGATGGATACCTCGCTGCTCGATGCGAGTTTCGAGCCGGCGCTTACCAATCTCACGGGAACCTGGACCAATGGCGGACTGGGTACCGGCAGTGGCTTGTATACGAAAATCGATCCGAACACGCCGGATGTGCCGCCTCTCACCGTTACGATCACCTCACTCGACGGTGGCGTAATCAGGCAAAACATCCAGGTTACAGGAGCGCTGACAGGCTCGGGCCAAACCGTCCCGTTGACTGCCAATGCCGGCGCCGACAAGAGTGTGCAAGCCGGTACGATCTTGGATCTGAACGGCGCTGATTCGACGGGCCCGATTGCCGCTTTCGATTGGATAACGACTTCATCACTCTTCTTTAGCTGTGTCACTGCGGACTGTTCACAAATCAGCGTGACCACGCCGACCGCGGCCGAAATGGCTGACCTCGATAAATTGGTTGCGGAGTTCACCCTGACAGTGAGTGACGTGGATGGCAATACCGCTTCGGATAGCACGTTGATCACGGTTACGAATCCGAATTTCCAGCCGGCTGACATTTGCACCATTACCCGTGCTCAGTATGACCCGGGCAAGGAGTCCTGGCGCATCGAAGGCACCTCCGATACCCCGGACAATCAGCGTGTGTTCGCCTATCTCGGCAGTGTAGCCTTTGATATCGGCACATCCCGCTTCATCGGTGAAGCCAGAGTCGATGCGATAGGCGACTGGTCCATCCGCACCGCACGAGGCTCGGCTGTCGACAATAACCAAGTACCTGGCGCTTCGGATACGGTGGTTTGGATCGAATCCGAGCGAGGGTGCCAGACAAGTTCCAACTTTGTCGGCAACTAGTATTCGAGAGGCTGTCGCCTAAACGCACATCGCAAAAATGTGCATCACGCCGCGGAATGAGAATTCCGCGGCTTTTTTTTGCTATATGGAGTTCTACAAAAGCACAAAGTCATTTGCTACCGACGGTGTATTGCAGGATCGATACGAAGGGGAACGTGACTGCGGTTATTCCAGGGAGGAGAAATTGCCTGCGCCGTACGGTCTCTGCATCTCGGCGGGCAAGTGGTGTAACTGAAGATGACGGCTCTTACAGAGTACGGTTGCTCCCTCCAGAACCGAAGCAAGCTCTCTCAAGTTGCCCGGCCAGTCGTGAAACAGAAGACAACGCATGGCAAGGGTATCTACTCCCGTTACCGGAATCTGCATGTTGGCACGGCAATAGGCCAGATACTGTCCGACCAGATCGGGAATGAACTCCGGGTGTGTACGCAAGCTGGGAAGAACGATCTCTTCGGGATGTAACACTTGTCGGATCATCCCAAGTATGTACTCTTGTTTTTTGCGTCTGCGTGAGTTTGCGTTGTATGTCATGATTACCCTGACTTCCAAACCCGGCTGGTCACCCCCTTTCCGATTGTGGCTGTATTCGTTCAACGTACGGCATATATCGGGCGCTAATTCCTTGGGCAAAAGGTCGATATTCTCCAAAAGCAGTGTTCCGCCTTTTGCATTAGCCAGTGCCTGATGGAGACACTCGGTCCTTTCCGTTTCGCTTTTTTTCGACTCGTTCACTTCGGCCAGATCGACACGCAACATCGGACCGACAGCGTTGACCGACAGTCTATGGATGGCGTCAGCGACGATGTACTTACCTGTACCGCATTCACCATGAATGACTACAAAGGGAGCCGTTATACCCGCCATGCGCTCTTCCCCTCCCTGGAGAGAGAGACAGAATCCGCGCATCGGATTCGTTTCGGCCGAGGTCACCTCGTCGTAGTAGAGAACGTGTCGGAGATCACTGCAATCGCTACGCGACTTTTCTTGCGTAAGGGCCTGAAATACAGCATTGTCCAGTCTTTCGAAATCGACAGGCATGGTCTGACAGTCCCACGCACCCGCACGCAGCAGATCCAGCACATCGCGTGTGTTGCATTGAGTAGTGAACACAATAATCGAGGTATCGGGGCTTGCCACATGCAGACCGCGTACCAGCCTGACACCATTGTCTTTGTTGCCAGTCAGATCGACCGCGATGAGTGTGTAGTCGTTGGTTTCTAGTTCACTGAAGGCGCTTGCGGCACTGTTCACCCGGACAATTGAGTAACCCGCGGACTCGAGGGTCTTTGCCAGTTGGCCTACCCCGGCCGATTCGACGGATTCCACCACCAGGATTTCGTTACTCATCATTTTACCCAAGGTGACTGTTTCCACTTTCGTGCAGATCCCGTGCCATGCCGATTCGGCTTTCATGCAGCAGGACCAGGAGAGGATGACAATAGGCGTGAAAAAATATTTGCCCTGAACTTCAAGGAGTTAACAGTCCCATAGTGCAAACGATAGTATTGTAATGCGGAGAGACGATTGGAGTGACACTTGGGTACATTCTCAGAGTAGAAAATTATTTCGCTAAATTGCGAGAATTTTCCCAAACTATGGGTATTTTATAGCACTGACTAGCCCTGGTCTTGGCCCATTAGGCACAGGCGGGTCTGTGTTCTGAAAGTCACCAGCGACCACTGCTTCACTTCTCACAACCAGGACTTCAGCGCACAGTGAATCCATAGTCATCGGGTCAGCTTCCCCGGTACCCCTTCAATCCCAGCTTATCGAGATGACGGTACAGGGTCGCCGGTGACAGACCCAGCATCTTGGCCGCGAGCTCGCGATTGTAGTTGGCGGCTTCGAGAATCGCCACGATGTGTTGAGTCTTGAACTGCTCGACAGCGGTGCTCAGATCCGTAATCTGTGCATCTACCTCGCTGGTGGTAACCTGTACTTCATTTTTGTCGAACGCGAAAGACTGAATTCGATCTGTATCACAAAGAACCACTGCCCGCTCGATAAGGTTTGAGAGTTCGCGCACATTCCCTGGCCATGAATAATCCTGGAGCTGTTGAAGCGCCTGTCGACTCAATGTAAGTGCGGACGAACGTCCGAATCGCTCGCTGTATCGCTTCAGAAAATGATCGGCCAGTTCGGGGATATCTTCCTTGCGATCACGTAAGGACGGCATCCTGATAGCAATGACATTCAGTCGGTAGTAGAGATCGAGCCTGAATTGACCCTCGTCAACCATCACAGGCAAGTCTCTGTTGGTTGCCGCGACGATTCTTGCCGATATCGGATAAGGCACATCGCTACCAACAGGAAAAACCTGGCGGTCTTCAAGGGCGCGCAGCAGCTTTGACTGGAGTGGCAGAGGCAACTCACCAATCTCATCGAGAAACAGAGTTCCATTTCCCGCTGTCCGAAACAGCCCCTGCCGATCCTGGTCCGCCCCGGTGAATGCCCCCTTTATGTGCCCGAACAGATGACTCTCTACCAGTTCATCAGGCACAGCGCCAAGATTGACGGCTACGAAAGGCGCCTCGCTGCGAGACGAAAACATATGCAATGCGTTTGCAGCCAACTCCTTTCCTGTGCCGCTTTCACCGCTCAGCAGTACCGTGCTGGGGGTCTTTGCAACGCGTTTGATCAAGGCGACGAGTTCACGCATCGCAGTACTACAGCCGAGCAACGGCTGAGTTACGTCATCGTCTCCATTTTCACTTTTGGTGTTTTTTGAATCCGAGTTTTGATCCATGTGCTTGAGCGCAACGATACTCTCGACTTTTTTCTTCAACTCCTCAAGGGAAAAGGGTTTGATCATGTAGTCATGCACACCGTTTCTGAAGGCATTGACCGCAGTGCTGAGACTGGCATGGCCAGTCATCATCAGAAACGCCGAACCCGGAGAGTGCTGCGCGACGAATTCAAGCAGATCCATGCCACTGCCATCTGGCAACATCAGATCTGAGATAACCACATCAAAGTGGGTTTCTCTCAGTACATTCAACGAATCCCCGTAACTACTGCAATAGCGCGGTTCGTAACCCTGCAGGCGAAGGAAGCGCAATAGATTTTTGCCCAAGGTCGGATCGTCCTCGATGATCAGGATGCTGGGTGACATGCCTGCCTCTCACTTATCCACTGAAAGAGTGCGTGTATTCTGATGGTTAGTATATTCACTGATACCACACCGAATGCAGAGAAAATTACTTACTGAATTTGCATGACTTAAGCAATATCCATACAAGAAATTGTCAACCAATTGAATAAATGAGAGAAAAACAATCTCTGTGCCAAAGAGACCTGTAGTGAATAGAATAAAGTGTAATATCCACCGACATATTTCCCCGATTTCGATAAGTGATATGAAGATGCTGGCCGTACTTGAACAAGCTGTTACGGTTTAAAAATACTCACTATAAGAATTTAGTCAGTTCATCAGTAGTTACGACCAGTGACAAGATCCACTTCCATCCGCGAAGCTCAGCGCCAAGCACTTGTCACACATACAGATCATGCAAGTCGATATGCATGTTCTCCAAGATAATCCATCGAAGGAACATACGAAGCACAAGTTGCTTGCCCTCCCTGTTCCGATTGGTTTTCGTTCATAAGCCATTTCTATCGCCAGAAGGTCAATTCTCAGAATAGGGAATTTGAATTTCGTTATTATCGGAAATGGGAATGAAATATTCTATATATTCAATGCGTTAATTATCTTTTACAAACTCAAAATTGTGTTGCTATACTTGATCTACGATAACAATTTTCTATTGATTTTTACGTTGAAACGAGAGGTATAAAGATACGGGTCTAGGGGTTACAGGACGTCATGGCTATAGCTGATATAGACGCATCTTAGGTTCATTCATACGAAATGACGAAGATTTGGCAGACACCGGGAAGTGGTTTATCGGCATTGAGACTTCGGTTACTCGTATCAAAGATGCCATGTTCCTGAAACAGATCTCATATTCCGGTCTGCAAGCTCTATGCACAATCGGGCATATCAGTTGCGCGAACGCCGGTGTGAGTCGATCTCGCCATGGAATGACGAGGCTGGAGAAGCCGATCGTTTTCATAACGCATAATGCAAGCGCAGTAGAAGTAAACCATCCGACGCCGGTAGTCGGTTTTGCGCGGATGCAGTTTTCCCGCAAATCAAATCACAATAAAAAGTGTTCTGCTTCATTGATTGCAAGATCGCAGAACCAAAGCCATAGCGCGACCTCTCTCGAATACATTACACGCGCTATGCCCATTTCATCATTGCTTTATAAAAAGCCAATGTTCAATGGGCAGTCCGACTCCATGCCAGGCGGAGTCGACACAGTGTTTGGCAAACATTCACTACCTTTCTCAGGGGGATTTCACCATGGGCTCAATTGTCCGTCACACCCAGGGGCGAACTCGCGTATTGATCGTGGACGATCATACCGTGGTTCGTATTGGCCTGACCGAACTTATCAATCGAGATAGCAGATTCGAAGTCATCGGCGAAGCTGAGAGCTGCGCCAAAGGTTTGGAGATGGTATATCGGTTTCTACCAGAGATGGTCATTATCGACAACGAACTCGGCGATGCAAGCGGATGCGGTGCATTAGTTCAAATGCACTCGCATTTCCCCAACATAGCCATGGTGATCTATAGCAGTAACCAGAATCATGAATTTGTCGATGACGCTTTCAAGCACCATGTCTCTGCTTACGTCCTGAAAAGCAGCCCGATCGAGGCTCTGCTGCATGCCATGCAGACAGTGCATGATGGCATGGAGTACATCGATCCCAACCTGTCCACCTATATCCCGGATCGAAGCAACAGACAGTCCGCCGCGAAACAAAGCAAGTCCCTTTTGACCGACAGGGAGCAGACAATCCTGCGCAAGCTGGCAATGGGCAAAGCCAACAAGGAAATCGCGAATGAACTCTTTATTACCGAGAGAACGGTAAAGTTTCATGTCAGTGCCATTTTAAAGCGCTTGAAGGTCAAGAATCGCACCCAGGCGGTCACTGTCGCAACAGAGTTGAGACTGCTTGAGGAGTCCAACGCGGATCAGCGAAATTCCAATCCAATACCCATTATTACTCAGGCCCAAAATCGCCGAAGCAATAAGCATCATCATCAGGACAGACGCAACAGCGATTCTCAGACCGTCAACCATTTCTGCCATCCTCTTTTCGATCGGCGCGGAGGTGGTGACCGGAGAAAACAGGATAGACGTCCGGAACTGTATCTCCAATTGGCAAACTCTGATTAGTCAGAGCCCGAGAATGGCTTGTGACGGTTCATTGATGACCAGAGCGGCATGCAGATGAATATACGTCGTGGGATGTGATGTCATTCAATCCAGACCAAGCCAGGCACTCACCAGTGTGTAGCTGCGGTTGACGATGTCGACACTGACTATTCTGCTGCCTTGCGATGCAACGCGCCGGTTGACGCCAAAAGAGATTCTGGGCCCGATATCGCTGTCCCAGCCGTTCAGCGATTCCAAGGCAGCGACGAATTTCTCGTGGGATATGTCGCGTCCTGTACGCTTGAGACATTCGTTGAAAACCTGCGCGGCATTCAGCGCCGCAAGTTGCAGCTCCAGGTTCGCCGGTGTACTTAAACCGCTGTCAAAAAAGGCTTCAATCAGAGCCGTGGATCGATAACGATCTTTACCCACAGGATCAGGATGGGTGAGATAGAGTCGGTCTGAGAAGCCAACCGGCAGCTTGAAGACATCAGATCCTATGAGCGCCTCTGGCAGCGTAACCATCGGATGCCAATTCAACCGGTCTGCTTCGCTCAGGAATCTATCCATATCGGAACTCGATCCGTAAAAGAAAACCAGCTGTACATGATTTTTTCGTCCCGTTTCGACCAAATCGGCCCATGCGTCACGCACGTGCTCCAGAGGTGCTTCCTGCAACGTCCAGCCGCGCTTCTCGGCTTCCGTTGCCAGGGCTTCGCCCACCCCATCGAGTACGCCTGCCGGGCGGATCAGCAGCAAATTTCCGGGCGCCTCGGCATGTTTGGCGAAATAGGTCAGGAGGGCCCGCGCCTGCTCTCTGAATCCGCTTCGCAGATAGAACATGTACTCGAGATCCGCATGCTGGCCGCCATGAAACTGGCTGAACGGCGCCACGACCGGTATTTTGTAGCTTGCCGAAAGCTCGGCGCCTTCGTTTTCGATGCCGACCAAAAAGGGACTGACCAAGGCGAAGATCTCCCCCTCCTCCACTAGACGCTGCAAATTCGCCAGGGTTTTTTCACGCTCGCTCGTGTAGGACTCGACCACCAGCTCGAGCTTCCGACCATAGAGACCGCCTCTGGCGTTTTGCCGATCGATGTGAAATTTCAACGCGGCCAGCATGGCTTCGCCGGCACCAGCGAGTGGGCCGGACCTAGGCACCAGGGTTCCGATCCGAATGCTCGATTCACTGATTCCCTGCGCCGTTTCGGCAGAGATCAGTTTCAGGTAACTCACGAGTGCTTCGATATCGGCGTCCGTGAGCGCATATCGCGGCATGGTGGTGTCGAGACGGTTGTCTCCCGGGTCCAGGCCCTCACGCAGGTTTCTGGCGAAGCTTGCCGTGGTGAAGGCCTGATGCCGCCGGCCATTGGCATGCGCATGGCCGTAGTGTTTGCTCAGATAGGACCATGCCAGCGGCGGTGGCCGCACACCGCCCTCTTCACCGCCTTCAGCGTTTTTACCATGACAGCCGGCGCAGGGTAAGGTCGTAGAAGGGAGCGCCACATCGGTTTCTCCGACCAGCGCGTCGAACTCCCTGCCCTGTCGGTTGATACCCTCCGTATAGATGCGTTTGCCGGCAGCCTCGAGTTCAGTGAGTTCGCCCGCAGCAATCCGATCGATCCAGGACAGGTTCACGCATGAAATCAGGCATAGGGCGTAATGGGTGACTTTTGTCAGGATTGGACGCATAGCCGCTGGTGATCGGACAGGGATAACAGGTTCATTATAATGCGCCCCCTGCCCGGTCTGCTCACTCCGCTCAACCCAGGATCAGGCGCTTGAGCTTCTCGGCGATCGCCTGCGGCGGCAGGTTGGCCTGGATCTTCATCCAGTGACTGTTGTTGACATTGCCGGCAAGCAGAAGGGTCGAATGGCCATCTATGCTGTCGGTGTACTGGCCCAGTTTCCTGATGATGGTATCGAGATTTGTCTTGTCTCCCGTTATGAACTCCCAGCTTGGCTGCATTTCGATCTCCTGTTTCTGCATGAACACGCGCAGGGCTTCGGGCGTGTCCCGTTCAGGATCGACGCTTATCGAGATGAAGTGAATCTTACGGGAGAGATCCAGACCCAGCTGATCCTTTACCGAGGCGAGGTGCTGGGTGATCAGAGGACAGGCATGTTCGCAGCTGGTGAAGATGAAATTGATCAAGACCACTCTGTCTTTCAACACATCACTGTAGAACCGCCGCTCCTGACCGTCCTGATCCACGACCGAAAGATCGGTAAAGTAGCTGCGTGCCTTGGCCTGCTGTTCTGCCTGCACATTTGTGTCCGCCGCACTATCGATAACAGTGATGAACCCCAGGACCAGCAGAAATAGGCTTATACGTGTATACATGATTTCTTCCCCACTGCTACTCAATGGACATGACCGTCATGGCGGTGGCCGGCCAGCGTCTCGTTAGACGGCATCTTCAAATCCTCGATAGTTGCCAGGATCTTTTCCGGACTTGGAAAGCCGAAAAAGCGCATCCAGCGGTTCGAGGACGGTTCGCCCACCAGCACCATGGCCGGGTGATCGCGAAAATCCGGCGTGTAGGCACCGAGACCTTCCAGGACCCGATCGACACGCCGCTTTTCCCCCGTCAACCAGAGCCAATCCTTGCCGGCGTGAAAACGGCCGGCGTAATCCTTGAGTTTTTGGGGCGTGTCCCGCACCGGATCGACCGTGACGGACACCAGCATCACCTCGCTGCCCAGACTCTCCTGCGCTTGCAGTTGGGCCTGAAGCTGCTCGAATACTGCGCTGGTCACCGGACAGACCGTGGTACAGGTGGTGTAGACGAAATTCATGACCAGTATGCGGTGCTTGCCGATGTCGTCGGTGAGATTTACCGGTTGACCGTATTGAGACTGCAGCACTTCGGAGACCAGATCCACTTGCGCCATTTCAGGTTTGACTGGAGCGGCGGACTGATGTTGTTCGTGATGCTGGTGAGCACTGTGGTCCATGCCTTCCATTGCACTGCCGCTCAAGGGACAGCTCAGCAACAGGAGTGCCGGAATCCAGCCTCTGTTGCGACGACGCATTTCACTAGCAATCTTCTGTAAACGCTTCTTCATATCAATCACCTTTGGCCAGAGCCGGTGTGCTGGCAGCCTGTTCCTGCGCTTCGAGTACTCTGAATGTGGTGTAGTGCAGATCGCCGTAGCGAACCTTCATCGACGGCGTCTGCACGTAGAGGTAGTAAGCGCCCTTCTGCATCGGCGGCAGACTCACCTGGTAGACCCCGTCACCGATATGTGTGGCCGCGATTTCGTTACGACCCAGCCCCGGGGCCCGGTAGTAGAGTACGGAGACGTCCTGCAGGTCCTCGACGGGCTTTTCAGCGCCCAGGCTCAGGCGAAAGCGGAAATCCGTCGGTTCATGGGCCGTCACCACCCGTCTCGGCTCCAGGTAGGTGACGACCATCTCCTCCTGTTTGGCCAGATCGTGCGCGCTCGGCTCGGCCGTGAACGTAAAGCAATGCAGCACCTGCGGCGTATCGATGAGGAAAGCCACATCGTATTCGCCGGCTTCAGGCACCCGCACGCTGGCGGTATAGACGCCGGGCTTCTCCTCCTTCAGGGTCCTGTCGGTCACCATCACCGCGGCCGGTCGATGGCCGTAGTTGCGGAAGTTGCCCATCGGCGCATTCATGCCCTCCATGTAGAAGTAGACCGTGGCATCGCCGGGACTGGTGACGAAGACCGCCGCCTCGCCCACCGACTCGACGATGCTGTCGGCGATACTCAGCTGCGGCACTTTCGAGGGGGCGTTGTCGCCGGCGGCGAAGGTCACCACCGGCGGTGTGCGGTTGCCCTTGGAGAGCTCGTTCAGATTGATCATGCTGACCCGTTCGCTCTTCAGCGTGCGCACATAGGCGAAGGCGCGCGAGACCGCGATCTGATAGGGCTGTCCCTCGACCTCGATGTCGGGCAACAGTTCGCTGCCTGCCGTATCGAAGACATGCACCCGGTCCGCTCCGGGGTTGACCACGAAGCCCCAACGCCCGTCCTTGCTCAGGCGCATGGGACCCAGACCGGGCCTGGCCTGCAGCTGCGCCCTGACGGCAGGTTTCTTGGCATCGATCACCTTGATGGCGCCGGAAGCCGCATCCGCCACGAACACGGCATCGGCCAGTGCCGAATAGGCCAGTGAAATGGGGGTTTTGCCGACGGCGATCTCCTGCACTTTTTGCAGCGTCTGGATATCGATCACCGTCAGCGTCCCGCTGTTGCGATTGGTGACGAAGGCGTAGCGGCTGTCATCCGAGAAGGCCAGCTCATGATGCCCTGCCCCGGTGGCGATCTGCGCCTTGATCTCATAGGTCTCCGCATCGATCACGGTGACGCCGCTGTCCGCTTCACGCAGACTGTCGTTGCCGATCCAGAGATATTTCTCGTCCGGCTGCAGGGCGATGCGCAACGGCTTGTCGCCCGCAGGCACGTAGCCGATCAGCTTGAAATTGATCGCGTCGATCACCGCCACCTCGTCCTCCGTCGGCAGGCTGACGAAGATGCGGTTTTCCGCGCCGTTCTTGGTCCAGTCGCCCCCCGGTCGTTTGAGCACGATCTGGGCATAGAGCTTGGTGATGCCGGTCACGCCGATGAGGGGATCGATGACCGAGATGGTGGAGTCGTCATTGAGCACCACCACGTAATAGCTGTTGAGGTCGATCATCGGCCGCACGCCGACCAGCTTTTTCAGGTACATCCCGACCCGGTCCTTGCACTCCAGGGTAACCGCCGGTTCACCCTTCCAGGGTTTGTGCAGATCGACCCAGGAGCCCGGATAGATACCCGAGATACCCTGTTGTGTAGAGGCGTCTTTGATCTCGAAGCGGAAGGTGGCCAGATCGCCGGCCATCAGCGGCGCGGTTTCCTCCGCAGCGTCGGCCGCTCTGGCCTGATGCGAAGATTTCGCCGGTGCCACGCTGAAGTTGATCTGCAGGCCTTCCCGGGTGACGCTATTCGCGGCGGAGGCGTCTTGCCCTCCGGCGTCGCTCTCCTCGGCCGTGAGAGCAGTGCTGGAGATCAGAAAGGTAGCGAGCATCGCTGTGATGCAGCCATAGTGGTGAAAGCGTTTCATGCCTTTTGTCATCGTTATAATCTCTCTCAAATCCCCCACGGATACCGCCTCATTCCGCGGGAGTCCATCACTGTAAAAAAGAGGCGGTACCACAGCGGGATCGCCGCGGTGGCACCGCCTCACACCACTACCTCATGGCGTTTGGTTGGGCTCGACTCGCAGGATGCCCCACAGGCCCCCGAGGTTGCCGAACGAACCCTGATCCCTGAACAGGTAGTCACCCGCCACGTTGAAAGCGCCACCCGCCTGCTTCAGCAGGATGTCGAAGTGGGCACCCGGCGTGACGCTCTCCTGATGACCCAGCGTCATGCCCATCGGATTGTCGCCGATGGTCTGTGACGGCACGCTACCGGCCAGGTAGGGATCGCGCAGCCAGTTGTGGCCGTGCAGGTTGAAGGTAGTACCGCGACCCACGCCTCTCGGCTCGATCACGTGCATCAGCACCTCGTCACCCGCGGTGGTGGTGAACACCGGCGTCACCGGATCGCACTCCGGCAGGGTCCGGTCAATAGCGCATCCCGCACCCGCCAGCGCATTGCTATGCGCCATATGGGCATTGGAAATATCGCCGTGACCGGCACCGTTGGCGCGCCCGAAGGGGGCTTCCGCCGGTACGCCGAAGCGGAACCAGAGCGGCTCGGATGCATAGTTGATGGCCATCTGACCCGCATCGTGGCTGTCCTCCGGAATGCCCTGGCCTTCCGAGGCGATGTTGGGCACCGCCTCGCCGTCGCCGAAGCGATGGTTCAGCCCCTTCTGGAACACGGTGACGAAGTCGCGCCGGGCAGTGCCGTCCGCCTTGGTCACCGTGGCCGAGGTGCGCGTCTCGCGACCCTCGAAGACCACCTGGCCGTTGCCGTCTAGGCTACCCTGACGGTCGCGCACCAGGTCGGTCTCGCTCCAGCTCGAACCTTCCGGATGCACCACCAGGCCGCCGACCATGCCCTTCTGGCCCTGCTTGATGACGTCGGCCGGCATCAGGTTGGCGCCGCCCAGCTCTACCGGCGTGCTCTTCAGAACGACGCCACGGGGATCGGGCAGGGTCTCCGTATGCCCGGCATACCAGCGCATGGTCTTCTCCTTGCCGGGCACGGCGACCACCGACGGGTTGATGCCCACCGGCACGCCGCTGTCGCGGGTGACGTCGATGCTCACCAGCTGGGGCTCGATGGCGGCGTGGCTGGAGGGACGGATCAGGTTGTTGTGGAACCAGGTCAGACCGTTGACCGGATCGCGGTCGCGGTTGACCACCTGCAGCAGGGTATTGAAGCCTGCCAGGTCAGGCACATCGTCGAGGAATCCATTGCCGTCCAGATCGTCCGGCAGACGGTTGCGCAAGGTGACCTCGATGCAGTCGCCCGCCGCGGCCCGCACCACCACCGGCTCCACCGGCGCTCCGGGGCGCAGTTTGGCCGGACAGGTGGCGATACCTTCCTCGAACTTCTGCTTGCCGCTCTTGGGATCGGTCTTTACACAACCCGCATCGAGCGGACAGGCCTGACCGGCGAGCTGCGCATTGAGCGGGCTGAAGACCACATTGCCCTTGCCCTTGGTGTCGATGTAGCAAGCCTCGTTGTCCACCAGGAAGGCGCCGTCGGTGCCCAGGGCCCAGAGGTCCTGAGTCATGACATAGAGCATCGCGGTGGGATCGTGCAGCGGTCCCTGCTGGCCGCCGATCTGCAGGTTGCCGCCACCGTCCAGGGGCACGTTGAAGGCCTGGATCTGCGTCGGCCGCGGGTTGTAGACCAGGGTGCCGCCGTTCGGATCCAAGGCGCCGCCCTCATGCTGGGTGGCCGATGTGTCGGCCGGCACGATGGCCAGGCCGAGGGCGTTCTCCAGCACCGCGTTGGCCAGCACCGCCGAAATGTCGTACTGACGCAGCGGGGCCGATTTCGGGCAGACGCCCTCGTAATCCTTGGCGTTGGCTATCCTGAAGTCGCCCAGTCCGTTGGAGAGCTGGTGCAGGTCGTTCTGCAGGGTCCCGTAGGTGCGCATCAGACCCCACATGCCGGACCAGAAACCGTCCTGGCTCATGTCCATGCTGTAGTAGCGGTCCGCCACATTGCCACGCTGGCCGTCGAACTCCTGTACCGGCGCGCTTAAGGTTAACTGCTCGTATTTACCAGCGTTCTGGGAAGTGCGCCAACCGGAATTGGGCGCTGCGCCGAAGCCGGAGCCCGCCTGCAGCCACTTCAGCCCCTGGATGGAGGCGTTGTGCTCATGCTCGTGGCCCCCGGCCTGGATCTTCACCCGCACCAGGTCGCCCGCCTGTACCCGCAGCATCGGGGTGAAGGGGTCGCCGTTGCCGTCACCCGCCGCGTTGATGTGGGGCGGGAACACGGTGACGCCGCCGGTGGGGCCGGTCACCGAAGTGAGGGTGCTCGGCTTGGCGTTCATCACAGCGAGCGCACGGTCGCCGCGGGACTGCAGCGCGAAGGCGAGATCGCCCGCATCGCCATCGGCCTGGGTACCCGGCTTGCCGTCAGGTCCCGACTTGATGGGATCGAAGACGCGCAGACCGACCGGCTCGTTGCGGTAGTTGACCACCAGCATGCCGCTGTCGTCGGCGGTGATCGCCTCGGGACAGGGCCGCGGAACGCCGCCCGGGCAGATCCCCGGATGCAGGCCCACGTCGGGGAAGGTGGGATTGGCCTGCTGGCGATAGGAGGGATTGATGGAGTAGACGAACGACGCGGCGTCAGGCTGCACGTGATTCGGACGCCCATCCGGGCCCGCGCCGATGTAGACACCCGCCTCGTAGGCATGCTGAAAATCGGAGTACTCGAAATAGAACTCGCGATAGGCATCGCCGGAGGGTGGCTCAATGGCCGCCTGCCAAGAGGTCGGACCGCCGTCCTGGCGGGTGTACATCTCCTCGCCAGTCTCGTTGTGGTACCACTTGGAGCCGGCCGGCTCGGTCAGCACCGTAGCGTAGAGGCCGATCTGCTGGTGGGTCGAGGGGCCGTAGTGGTCGTGGGTGAAGATGATGCCCAGTCCCCGGTCCTCGCCCTCCACGTTGAACACGGGATCGGCGAACCAGCGCTGCAGCGTGGTGCGTGCGCCCAGCCACTCGTCGTTCAGTCCGGTACCGAAGAAGGGATGCGGCAGCGGTTCCAGATGGCTGCCGATGGTGTGCCCTTCCGAGTTGGTGACACTGTTGCCCTGCACATCGGTCAACACGGGGGCGTTCGCCAGATTGTACTGGTTGATGGCCTCGATCCGCTCGACCACCATGCCGGGCGACAGGGTGCCGTCCTCATAGTTCCAGCCGTTGGCCGAACCGTCGGTGGTGGTCAGGTCCCACTTCGGCAGGTGGATGTGCTGGCCGATGATATCGGTCGGCGTACGGATCTGGTAGTCGTCCAGCTCGTACTCCTTCGGCACCAGGTTGGTGTGCAGGTACATGGTGCAGTCGAAGGTGTTCATGCGG
>JBNKVM010000047.1:0-9365 GCA_050299175.1 Thiohalomonadaceae bacterium | reverse complement strand
CATAGCGGGCGTAATACCAGGAGGACTCCATGAAGGTGTCGAAGGTATCGGTCTCCCGCTCCGCCTTGCCGCCACATTTGGGACAGGAGGTTTCATAGAACTCGGGCATCTTCTTGATCGGCGAACCGACGCCTTCGAAGTCCACGTCTTCCGGTAGCCTAACGGGAAGCTGATCTTCCGGTACCGGCACGCCACCACAGCTTTCACAGTTGATGATGGGGATAGGCGTACCCCAGTAACGCTGGCGGGAGACACCCCAGTCGCGCAGGCGGAAGTTAACCCGCTTGCAGCCCTTGCTCTCGTTGCTCAAATGTTCGGCGATGGCGTCGAAGGCCTGCTGCGAAGTAAGACCTGAGAACTGGGCCGAATCGATCAGCTTACCCTTCTCGGTGTAAGCACCCACTTTCAGGTCCACGCCGCTATCATCGAGAGGGGCGATAACCTGTTTGATCGGAATACCGTACTTCTGCGCAAACTCCCAGTCGCGCTGGTCGTGGGCGGGCACCGCCATCACCGCGCCTTCGCCATAACCCAGGAGAACGAAGTTGGCGACGTAGATCGGCACCGCTTCACCGGTGATGGGGTGGACCGCCTTGAGACCGGTGTCCATCCCCTTCTTCTCCATCGTCTCCATCGCCGCCTCGGCGGTCTCCTGATGCTTGCACTCCTCAATGAAGGCGAGCAATTCGGAATTGTTGGCCGCGCCACTCAGGGCCAGCGGGTGCTCTGCAGCCACGGCAACATAGGTGACGCCCATCAGGGTATCGGGACGAGTGGTAAAGACTTTCAGCGGTTCATTGCCCTCGGCCAGGCCAAAGTGAACCTCCACCCCTTCGGAGCGACCGATCCAGTTCTTCTGCATGGTCCGCACCTGCTCGGGCCAACCGGGCAGTTTATCCAGGTCCGCCAGCAGTTGATCGGCGTAGGCGGTGATCTTCATGAAGTACTGCGGGATCTCGCGGCGCTCCACCTTGGTATCGCAGCGCCAGCAACAGCCGTCGATGACCTGCTCGTTGGCCAGCACGGTCATATCGTTGGGGCACCAGTTCACCGGCGCGGTCTTCTTGTAGACCAATCCTTTTTCGAACAACCTGGTGAACAGCCACTGCTCCCACTTGTAGTAGTCGGGATGGCAGGTGGCGATCTCGCGCTCCCAGTCATAGCCGAAACCGAGGCGCTTGAGTTGGTCGCGCATGTAGTCGATGTTTTCGTAGGTCCACTTGGCGGGCGGCACGTTGTTCTTGATCGCCGCGTTCTCCGCCGGCAAGCCGAAGGCGTCCCACCCCATCGGCTGCAACACGTTCTTACCCAGCATGCGCTGGTAACGACTCACTACATCGCCAATGGTGTAGTTGCGCACGTGGCCCATGTGCAGACGCCCACTGGGGTAGGGAAACATGGATAGGCAGTAGTATTTCTCCCGCGATGGATCATCCTGGGCCTTGAAGGACTGCGCCTCCTCCCAGAATTTTCGTGCCGATTCCTCTATTTCCGCGGGTTTGTACTGCTCGTCGAACGCCATCGATAAACGCCTGTAATTGACTGAAAAACAAGCCGAGTAGGATAGCCCAGGAGGCAGACGAGTCACAATAACGGGAGGCCACAGAAGCGGAAAAAAGGCGAAAAAAAAGGTGGGCGAGGGATGCGCCCACCTATAGAGCAGGAAGAGAAAGGAGGAGTCAGACCTCTCCTGCATTTTCAAAATGCGGCCGTTCACCGGGGGGACCAGATCACTGACGCCGCAAGCACCACACTTACTACCACAGCAAAAAACTGTCGGAATCGATGACTCTTGAGCTAGCAGGCGCCATCAACCCCTGTGCCGTAGGTATTGCAATGGGTGGGCCAACTTTTGCCAAATTACCTATAGGAGGTTCTATCCCATTGATACAACTGTGAATTATTTTATTGACCTAGCTCAATACCGGGGAATTATTGGCGAAAAAAGCATGCCAACTAGGCTTTTAAGATGGATTTTTTGCCAAAAGTGGCAAATAATTTGACAATCCTGCCGAATATGGCAGAAGTAGTCCACTGGAGTGATCCATGCCACAACAGAAATGGTGTATCAGTGAATTCACCAGCATGCTGGAGGGGTTCCACGACCCTGCCGTGCTGATTAGCCCCGATTACGAGATCCTGGCAACCAATCGCCACTATGCGCGACAGCATGGCGAAGAGGAGCACGCCGTCGTAGGACGCCACTGTTACGACGTCTCCCACCATTACGGCCGTCCCTGCCACGAAATGGGCGAACACTGCCCGATGCAGGCCAGTCTGGAGTCGGGCACACCGCAGCGGGTATTGCACCTGCACCACACGCCCCAGGGCGAGGAACACGTGGACGTGGAACTTTGCCCCATCCACAACGACGAAGGCCAGGCCAGCGCCTTTGTCGAGATCATGCGTACCATCGTCAGCGCCAAGGGCGACCGCCAGAAGCTGGTGGGCCGCTCCCCCGCCTTCACCCACACCATGGAACTGGTAGGGCGGGTCGCCCCCAGCGACGCCACCGTACTGCTGCTGGGCGAGTCGGGAACGGGTAAGGAACTGGCGGCACTGGCGGTACACCGTGCCAGCGAACGGGCCAACGGGCCGTTCGTACCGGTGGAATGCTCGGGACTGAGCGAGAGCCTGTTCGAGAGCGAACTGTTCGGCCACGAAAAGGGGGCGTTTACCGGCGCCCACACCCAGAAACAGGGACTGGTGGAGTCGGCCCGCGGCGGCACCCTGTTTCTCGACGAGATCGGCGACATCCCACTCAACCTGCAGGTCAAGCTACTGCGCCTGTTGGAGACCGGCACCTATCGCCGGGTAGGTAGCGTCGAACCGCGACAGGCAGAGTTCCGTCTGGTCTGCGCCACCCACCGTGGTCTGGAAGAGATGGTGGAAAAAGGCGACTTCCGCCGTGACCTCTTTTTCCGTATCAGCGTCTTCCCGATCATCCTCCCCGCCCTGCGCGAGCGCCGTGAAGATCTTCCCGTGCTCTGCGAATCGCTGCTCAAGCGACTGGCGCCAGGGCGTGACCTGAAACTGAGCAAAGAGGCCCTGACCTGCCTGCAAAGCTACAATTTCCCCGGCAACATCCGTGAATTGCGCAACCTGCTGGAGCGGGCGATCCTGCTGACCGACACCGAACGGCTGGAGCCGCGCCACTTCCCCGGCATTTGCACCGCGGCAAAACCGAAAACGGATGAGGAAAAGTCGGAAGAGCGCTTCGATACCCTGCTACCCCTGCGCGATCTGGAACAACACTACCTTCGCTGGGCCATCGAAACCTATCCCAACGACAAGGGCTGGCTGGCGCAACAGCTCGGTGTCAGCGAACGCACGCTCTATCGAAAACTGGAAAAGGTGACCGAAGAGAATTAAATCGCGTTAAGCTAACTGCTATTGTATTAAGTAGATAGCTATCCAAAATCAGCCAAGGAGAAACCGATGAACAATCCGCTACCCGAGGACGTGGCAAAAAAACTCAGCGACGCCTACGACCTGATGTTGATGCGCACTCGCGAAACCATGGACAAGGCGGAGAAAGGATTGGGCGAGGCACTGGAGATGGCTATGCAAAAAGCCTCTGATCTCGGCGAACTCACCCGTGAAGAGGCGGACCTGATCAGTATCTACGTCATGCGCGATCTGGAAGACGCCGCCAACTTCGTCGATAAATCGGGCCAGGAACTACGCGACTGGTTGCAGTTCGATATCAATGTGGTGGAGAGCACCCTGCTGGATATTTTCAGCAACATGGTGGACCACACCCGAGAGGCGCTTGATGAACTGAAGCAACGCGCAGATGCCATCGGCGAATGGCATACCGGGGAAGTCACCGGGATCGGTACCCTGCAATGTAAAAGCTGCGGTGAAGTGATGCACTTTGAGAAAACTGGACATATCCCGCCGTGCCCCAAGTGTCATGGGACCAAGTATCGACGTGTAGCGTCCTGGGATGACTAAATGAAAAAGCCCCTTCTAAAACGAAGGGGCTTTTTTTGAGTCCGACACCTGCTTCATTTTGTTCCTACGCTCGCTTTATGCGCACAACCTTCATAATCTCGAAACTGATTCCCGCAACAACTTCATGATCCGGGTAATAAGTCATATTCACTTTGGCGCCTTTTAAACTCTGGTAATTCTCTTTGCGTTTAAATTTAAAAGGTACATTGCATCCTTCAACCATTACTGTATGCAACACCCACTCACCCTGCTCACGCTGAACATGCGAAAGGACCTTCATTAGGTCCGAGTGAATTAGCTTACTGTTTCTTTCTAGTAATATCTTTGGATCTGATTTCATGTGAATTGAGAGTGAGTTTAATCTGCCCACCGATTGTTCATCCTCAACTGGGTGTATTGCATAAAAGCATCATTTAACTGTTCTCACAGCGCCAATAACTAAAAACCAAAAATACAACCATCACCATAAGAACTAACCAATCACCCCAGCGGTTATACGGCGTCTCTCCCTGCATCGGTTGTACCGTTTCACTAATGACGTCGGTAACAAACTGCTGCGAACGAATATCGATCTTACCCTGCGGATTGATAATGGCAGAGATACCGTTAGTGGTCGCACGCAACATCGGGCGTCCGAACTCCAACGCACGCATACGTGAAATTTGCAGATGCTGATGCGGTGCCAATGAGTCGCCATACCAGGCGTTGTTACTGCCATTAACTAACAGTGTTGCCTCGGGAAGGTAGTCACGAATTTCATCACCGAAGGCATCTTCGTAACAGACCGACGCAGCGATCTTCTGTCCTGCTGCCTGTAACAGCGGTTGATCTTTTTTCCCCGGCGAAAAACTCGACATTGGCATATCGAAGAAGTTGATCAAACCGCGTAGCAGAGTTTCGAAAGGCAGGAATTCACCGAACGGTACCAGATGACGTTTGCTGTAGAAGGCGTGATGACTACCGAGGCTCATCATCGTGGTGTAGTAGTGATAACCATCTTCATCAAGTAGCGGTACGCCGAGAATAAAATCAGTACCTGTGGCGCGTGCATCGGCTTCGAGGCCATCGAAATAGGCTTCCTTGATTCGGCTATAAAAAACCGTCACCGCATTCTCAGGCCAGATAATCAAATCGCTTTCGCCCATGTAAGGCTGGCTCAGTTCCGCATAGCGCAGCAGGCGCTGGCGGATTTCATCCGGGTCCCATTTGGTCGCCTGCGGTACGTTGCCCTGAATGAGAGTAACGCTAATTGGTTTACCAGATGGTTCGCTCCAACTCAGTTGTGTTAACAGTGCACCGCCACCCCAAACAAGAAACAACAGCGGCAGAACATAATGCAACGCCAATTTGCGTTTACGCCACCCGCAGAGAATCGCTCCTGTGGTGACAGCGCAGAACCAGCTCAGACCGAACACACCGAGCAGTGGAGCGTAACCTGCCAGCGGTGAATCGATCTGGCTATAACCGAGACTGAGCCAGGGGAAACCGGTGAACAGCCAGCCGCGCAACCACTCCCCTAACGTCCACCATGCGGGAAACCAGAGCAGCAGTAGTAACGGGCGGGAGAGTTTTTTTCCATTCAGCGAACGCACGGCAAGAAAACCGACCAACGCAGGAAGCAGTGCCAGGACAGAGACAAACAGCAGGGTCAGTATTGCGGCGACGATGGCATCGGAATGACCGAAGTCGTGGATCGCCACATAGACCCAGGAGACGCCGACCAGAAACTGACCCAAGCCAAAGGCAAAACCGACTTTCATCGCCTGAGTCGCCGAGCTTTTTTCCCAGGCGAGAAACAGCGGGATCAGTGCAAAGATCGCAAGGGGAAAAAGGTGGAATGGCGCAAAGGCCAATGGCAGGAGTGCGCCACCGAGAAACGGCAGCGCAACGCGCTTCCACTCAGACAGGTTGGTCATCACCGTGGTTGCTTTCCGTCGGCTGCTGCTCTTCGTGGCTGAGTGGCATCACTTCCAGTAGATAGATGCGACGATTATCGGCACGCAACACACTAAAACGATAACCGCCGATCGCAATGCGCTCGCCGCGTTTGGGCATGTGCCCGAAACCGCTCATTACCAGCCCCGCAACGGTGTCGAACTCCTCGTCACTGAAACTGCAACCGAAGTATTCGTTGAAATCTTCGATCTGGGTCAGGCCGCGTACGGTGAAGCGTCCTTTGCCCGCAGGCTGAATCGCATTTTCGTCGTCTTCGACATCGTGCTCATCTTCAATCTCGCCGACGATCTGCTCCAGCACATCTTCGATGGTGACCAGTCCGGCAACACCGCCGTATTCATCGACCACGATAGCCATGTGGTTACGGCTGGTCTGGAATTCGCGCAGCAACACGTTAAGGCGTTTGCTCTCAGGCACGATCATCGCCGGGCGCAAGACTTCACGGATGTTGAACTCTTCGACGTTACTACCTGCCACATAAGGCAACAGGTCTTTCGCCAGAATGATGCCGATCACTTCATCGCGGTTTTCACCGATAACGGGAAAACGCGAGTGAGCGGATTCGACAATCACGGGGAGAAATTCGCTAAGATTCGCTTCGCGCCGTATCACTTCCATCTGCGCACGGGGAATCATGATGTCGCGCACCTGCATCTCCGATACCTCCATGACCCCTTC
This sequence comes from Thiohalomonadaceae bacterium, assembly GCA_050299175.1. Taxonomy (GTDB): domain Bacteria; phylum Pseudomonadota; class Gammaproteobacteria; order Thiohalomonadales; family Thiohalomonadaceae; genus JAPHTQ01. Next base: position 2,774 of record JBNKVM010000047.1, on the reverse strand, counting down.
GATCATGGTCATGGCATCGTTATCCAACAATGCGCGCTGCTGGGCATCACTCAGGAGATTAAGCAGGTCTTCCTTGTCTTTCGGTTCGGACTGTAGCAACTGTCCGAGGCGTTCCAGCCAGTTACGGGGCCGCCCTTCCTGGGCAGCGCCGCTAGGTCGACTAGGTCGGTCTTCGTTCATGCGAGAATTTTCTCAATGATAGGGATTTGCATAGCCTAGGGCAGCGAGGAGGGAGATTTCAAGCCCTTCCATCAGTTCGGCCTCCTCCTCTTCCATGTGATCGTGGCCCAGTAAGTGCAGACATCCGTGAATAACCATATGCGCCCAATGGGCCTGAAGCGGCTTCTCCTGTGCCTCTGCCTCCTGCTGCACCACTTTAGCGCAGATGACGATATCACCCAATAGTGGCAGTTCGATGCCCGCCGGTGCTTCAAAAGGAAAAGACAAAACGTTGGTCGGTTTATCCTTGCCGCGATAGGTGCTATTGAGTTCGGCGATCTCATCCTCATCGACGATGCGGATAGTCAGTTGCGCGCCGTCGTGCTCCGCCAGTGCCGTTTCCACCCACTGCTGAAACGACTCTTCTGAAGGAATGCCTGCGTCTTCAGTGGCAATTTGCAGATCGAGTTCAACCATTATCGCGATCGAACTTGTCGTAAGCACCGACGATACGTTGCACCAGCGGATGACGCACGACGTCCTTGGCAAGGAAGAAGGTAAAGCTGATACCGTCCACATCCTTGAGCACATCCACCACCTGACGCAAACCCGATGAGACGCCACGTGGTAGATCGATCTGTGTGACATCGCCGGTGATCACCGCGGTGGAACCGAAGCCGATACGAGTCAGGAACATCTTCATCTGCTCAGGGGTGGTGTTCTGCGCTTCATCAAGAATAATGAATGCTTCGTTCAAGGTGCGGCCACGCATATAGGCCAACGGTGCCACTTCGATCACGTTACGCTCGATCAGTTTGGCGACCTTCTCAAAACCGAGCATTTCATAGAGCGCATCGTAAAGCGGGCGCAGATAGGGGTCGACCTTCTGTGCCAGATCGCCTGGCAGGAAACCGAGTCGCTCACCCGCTTCCACTGCGGGACGAGTCAACACCACTTTGCGTACCTGATCTTTTTCCAGCGCTTCGACCGCACAGGCGACGGCCAGATAGGTTTTACCCGTACCCGCAGGACCGATACCGAAATTGATATCGTGGGTAACGATGTTGTGTAGGTATTTTTTCTGGTTGGGGCCGCGCCCTTTCACCACACCGCGCTTGGTACGGATAATCACTTCAGCAACATCCACCTCCTCTTCCAGCAGGGCTTCGATACCCGACTCCTGTAGATAGAGATGGACACGGTTGGGACTGAGCGTTTCGGAAACCGAGACCTTGTAGAGATCCTGCAACACCCCTGCCGTAGCACGCACCGATTCGGTATCACCGATAATGCGGAAATTGTTACCACGATTATTTATCTCGACACCAAGACGGCGTTCGATCTGGCGCAGGTGTTCGTCGAACTGACCGCAGAGATTCGCCAGCCGGGTGTTATCGGCGGGTTCCAGGGAGATATCGAGACTGTCGGCGGTTTCGTTCATAGGAAGTAACGATCCATGTTTCTATACTAGTTCACCGCGCAGCGAATTGGGAAAGGCCTCGGTAATTCGCACATCGGCAAATTGACCGATTAACTCCTTGCCACCGGGGAAGTTAACCACCCGATTGTTTTCGGTGCGACCGGATATCTCCGCATCGTTTTTACGCGAAACCCCTTCCACCAGGATCTTCTGCACCGTACCGACCATGCCTTCGCTAATGGCACGGGCCTGTTTGTTGATCTGCTCCTGCAGGCGGGCCAGCCGCGCTTTCTTTACATCCGCAGGCACATCGTCAGGCATATCGGCGGCAGGTGTGCCAGGGCGGGCACTGTAGATAAAGCTGAAGCTCTGATCGAAGTTCACCTCTTCGATCAACTGCATGGTCGCTTCGAAGTCGGCATCGGTTTCGCCGGGGAAACCGACAATGAAATCGGAAGAGATGGAGATATCGGGACGTGCCTCACGCAGACGGCGAATCTTGCTTTTGTATTCCAGTGCTGTGTGACCACGTTTCATTAACGCCAGAATGCGATCAGAGCCGGACTGCACCGGTAGATGGAGGAAGCTGACCAGTTGCGGTACTTCGGCGAAAGCCTGGATCAGACTATCGCTCATCTCCTGCGGATGGGAGGTGGTAAAGCGAATGCGTTCAATACCATCAATGGCGGCGACGTAGTGGATCAGCAGTGCCAGATCAGCGATACCGCCGTCGTGCATCGGGCCGCGATAAGCATTGACGTTCTGTCCCAGCAGATTGACTTCACGTACACCCTGCGCCGCCAACCCGGCGATCTCCGCCAGCAGGTCGTCGAAGGGCCGACTGACCTCTTCACCGCGGGTATAGGGAACAATACAGAAGGTACAGTATTTGGAGCAGCCTTCCATAATTGAGACATAGGCGGTCGGTCCCCCGGCCTTCGGCTCGGGCAGACGATCGAACTTCTCTATCTCGGGGAAACTGACATCAACCACTGCGCGGCGGTGAGCAATTACTTCGCCCAGCATCTGCGGCAGGCGGTGAAGGGTCTGTGGACCAAAGACGACGTCGACGAAGGGGGCACGTTCACGGATCGCTGCCCCTTCCTGGCTGGCGACACAGCCACCGACACCGATGATTACGTTCGGGTTCTTTTCCTTCAGCGGCTTCCACATGCCGAGCTGGGAGAAAACCTTC
>JBNKVM010000046.1:0-21921 GCA_050299175.1 Thiohalomonadaceae bacterium | reverse complement strand
AACAGTGATGGTCATTTCAACCGACATCACAGAACGCAAGCAGGCCGAGGAGGAAAGACAGCTTCGCGCTGAACTCCTGGCCAACATGGACCGGATCAATCGTGCCATCCAGGGCACCAACGATCTTGAAACCATGATGCGAAACGTGCTTGATGAAGTGTTGAGCATTTTTGCCTGCGATCGTGCCTTCCTGATCTACCCCTGTGACCCAGGCGCCAAATCCTGGTCCGTGCCGATGGAGCGTACCCGCCCGGAGTATCCAGGTGCAGGTATCCTCAATGCAGAGATACCTATGGATCGGGAAGTCTCCTCGACAATGGAACTGCTGTTGAACAGCAACGGCGTAGTCAAGTTCGGCCCGGAAACCGATCATCCCCTGCCGAAAGAGGTTTCGGCACGCTACGGTTTCAAGGCATTCATGTCCATGGCCCTTTATCCCAAGGTCGGCAAAGCCTGGCAATTCGGTATTCACCAGTGTTCTTATGAACGCGTATGGAAAGAAGCAGAAGTAGTGATGCTTGAAGAGATCGGACGTCGGCTCACCGACGGCCTTACCAGCCTGTTGGTGCTGCGCGATATGCGAGATAGCGAACGCAAACTTATTGAAGCACAACGCCTTGCCCATACAGGCAACTGGGAACTCGATTTGATCAACAACATACTAACCTGGTCAGATGAAATTTACCGTCTATTCGAGATAGAAAAGGAACAATTCGGCGCCTCCTACGAAGCCTTCCTTGATGGCATCCATCCCGAAGATCGTGAGATGGTTAACACCGCCTACAACGAGTCGCTCCAGAACCGTAAACCATACAACATCGTCCATCGCCTGTTAATGAAGGACGGACGAATTAAGTATGTCAATGAACGTTGTGAAACCTTCTATGACGCTGTTGGCAAGCCGGTGCGTTCTGTCGGTACGGTGCAGGATATCACAGAGCAGAAACGCAGAGAGGATGAGCTAAATCGTTATCGCGATCATCTTGAAGAAACAGTGCAACAGCGCACCGAGGAACTGCGCCTGGCTCGCGATGCTGCTGAAACAGCCAACAAAGCAAAGAGTGTATTCCTTGCCAATATGAGCCATGAGCTGCGTACGCCTTTAAACGCCATCCTGGGCTTTTCCCAGATGATGCAGCAGGACCCTCATCTGAATGCGAACCAGCACGAAACCCTCGACATCATTAACAACAGCGGTGAACACCTGTTGAAGCTGATCAACGATGTGCTGGAGATCGCCAAGATCGAAGCGGGCAAACTTCAACTCGAAAGCGCCACCTTTGATCTACACGCTCTGGTACGCGAAGTCAGTGACATGATGCGACTACGGGCAGAGCAAAAGGGATTGCAACTGGAGCTCGACCAGTCATCCGAGTTCCCACGCTACATCAAAGGCGACGAGGCTCGCCTGCGTCAGATCCTGGTTAACCTGATAAGCAATGCAGTCAAGTTTACCGATGAAGGCAGGGTAATCATTCGACTGAACATTAAACACAATGCGCGGCATCATCTGCTGATTGAAATCGAGGATACCGGACCTGGCATCAGCAAACAGGATCAGCAGCGGCTGTTCAAACCCTTTGTGCAATTGTCAGAAGGCAAAACACAAATCGGCTCGGGACTGGGGCTCTCCATCGTGTACCAGTTTGTACAGTTAATGAAGGGGAAGATTGCCGTCGATAGCACACCCGGAAAAGGCTCACTATTCCGCGTGGAGCTGCCACTGGATGAAGCCGAACAGATGGATGTCGAACGTCTCAGCGAAGAACAACACGGCGAGGTAACCGGGCTGGCACCAGGGCAACCTGTCTACCGCATCCTCGTTACCGAAGATCAACTCGACAACCAATTACTGCTGGCCAAACTGATGACCGATATTGGTATGGCGGTAAAAACTGCCAACAACGGTAAAGAGTGCGTTGAAATCTTCAAGAAGTGGAAACCGGATCTAATATGGATGGACCACCGCATGCCGGTAATGGACGGAGTCGAGGCCACCCGACGTATCCGTAAATTACGCGGTGGTGAGAAAGTAAAGATCGTTGCCGTTACTGCCTCAGCCTTCAAGGAACAACAAAGTGAACTGCTGGATGCGGGTATGGATGGCTTTGTCCGCAAGCCCTACCAGTTTAGTGAAATTTACGACAGCATGGCACAGCAACTCGGCATCGAATTCACCTATAACACCGACACACCAGATGCTAACGCAAAAATAGAGCCCCTTGATCCACAAAAATTATCTGCGCTCGCACCTGAACTTCGTGCAGAACTTCAACAGGCACTGGAATCTCTCGATCGCGAACAGATTCGTACTACAATCCATTCGATTGAGCTGACCGATAAAAAACTTGGACGCACACTTTTACACATCGCCGAAGAATTCGATTATCCTACCATTCTGTCTGCCCTTGCAGCAGCAGCAAAGGAATAGCGGCAATACCATGCTGTATGAAGAAGAGAATCGCCATGACTACTGTAGATAACGGCTATATCCTCGCTGTCGACGACACACCAGCCTCACTGCGTCTGCTCACCGACATACTGAACGGTGAAGGGTATCAGGTACGCTCGGCCATTAATGGTGAACTAGCTTTGCGTGCAGCACAGACACAGCCGCCCCAGCTGATCCTGCTTGATGTCAGCATGCCGGATATAGATGGATTCGAGGTCTGCAGGCGCCTGAAAAAGGATCAGCGCTTACGAGACATCCCGGTGATTTTCGTCAGTGCGCTCTCCGAAATGCAGGACAAGCTCACTGGTTTCGATATTGGTGGTGTGGATTACGTCACCAAACCTTTCCAGCGTGACGAATTGCTGGCACGGGTCCGTACCCATCTGGAACTCTACCGCCTGCAACATCATCTGGAAGAGATGGTCGAAGAACGTAGCCGTTCGCTGATGGAAAGCGAAAAACGACTGATGAATAACATGCTGGAGACGGTCACGGCAGTCGCCGCCATGGTTGAGCTACGCGACCCGTACACTGCTGGCCATCAACGGCGTGTGGCACAACTTGTAGATGCCATCGCTCAGGAAATGGGCTTGCCCGAAAAGCAGATCCAGGGACTTCATCTCGCCGCAGTAGTGCATGACCTGGGCAAGATTAATGTCCCGTCAGAAATCCTCAGCAAACCTGGCCACCTTACTGATACCGAGTTCGGTCTGATTAAACAACACCCGCGCGCGGGATATGAGATTCTGAAAGGAATCGATTTCCCCTGGCCGGTTGCAGATATCGTTTATCAACACCACGAGCGCCTGGACGGTTCCGGCTATCCAGACGGTAAGAAAGGCGACGAGATCATACTCGAGGCACGCATTCTGGCTGTCGCAGACGTAATTGAAGCCATGGCATCACACCGCCCATACCGTCCCGGTCTCGGTCTCGAAACCGCTTTTGCCGAGGTCGAAAAACACCGTGGTACCAAATTCGACGCCGAAATTGTCGATACTACGCTACGGTTATTCCGCGAGAAAGACTATCAACTCGAAGCGTAATGACCATTTTGCTGAGACAAGCTAGCAATCCCTGTCAGGTAACTTCTTCTACACCGCGACATACTCACCCCTGATTGAGAAGGGGTACACGTGAACAACATCGCAGCAAGTAACTACCAAAGACGTTTTGCGAGGGTATTCGATTATATCGATCACCACCTTGCAGAGGAGTTAAGTGTTGAATTACTCAGCCGGGTAGCGAACTTTTCCAAATTCCATTTCCATCGGCAATTTGCTGGCTATGCCGGGATCAATGTATTCCGCTATATCCAGCTGATGCGATTGCGGCATGCCTCGTACCAACTGGCCTTCGAGGAAAAGCGGCGCATTACCGATATTGCACTGGAATCGGGCTTTGAAAATCCAGAATCTTTTTCACGTGCATTCAAGAAGGCTTTCGGCCAAACCCCCTCTCAATTCCGCAAACACCCGGCCTGGGAGCCGTGGAATGAGCAATACCAGTTTACGAAACAAGAGAGGCAACAGACCATGAATGTTGAGATTGTAGAATTCGAGGAGACCATGGTGGCGGTCAAGGAGCACCGCGGCAATCCCGCCCTGGTAAATGACAGCGCAAAGATTTTTATCGACTGGCGCAAATCCACCGGACTTTCACCGGTAAAGAGTAGCAACACCTTTGGTGTTGCCTACGATGACCCTAACACAACCGAAGCGTCACAGTTTCGCTTCGATATCTGCGGCGAAGTACAGGAGCCCGTGCCTGAAAATCCACAGGGGGTGATCAACAAGGAAATTCCGGGAGGACGTTGCGCCCGAGTACGCCATCATGGTTCACATGAGCGTCTCGGTGAAGCGGCTTATTATCTCTATCGAGACTGGCTGCCCGAAAGCGGTGAAGAACTGCGCGACTTCCCGCTTTTCTTTCACTACCTCAACCTGATCCCGGAAACACCGGAACATGAATTGCTCACCGATGTCTATCTGCCGCTGAAATAGCGTGCGTTCAGGTTTGGCTGAAGTAGTTCTGCAGAAATTGATCGAAGTTGATTTTGTCCGCCGCTTCGATCTCTTTCTGTTTCTGCTGAGAGCGTGCCGCCAGTTCCACCAGGGTCTGCTCGCGCTCGAAGTCAACAGGCAATTCGGCAAAGTACCATTGCTGTTCCAGCGACTTGCGCCGCGCGAACTCGAAAAAACTCTCCTTGCCGTTGCGCATCTCCGCCAACACCCGTGCCGAAGGTGTGAGATCCGGGTTCTCCACCAAACGACATTGACGGGCTAGTGCCTGGCGATAGGGGTGCTTGCTGGCATTGCTATCGAGCAACTCACAGATATCCGACATGGCATCGCATATCTCCAGCGCCCACTCACGTAGTGTAATCGCCTTGCCGCATCGACTTAGTTCCAGTCCCGATTCACGCCCGCGATGAGCAACGAGCATTTCATTTTGGTCGATTTCGAGCCTCTCCTGAGGGGAGATTTTTGGACTCTCCCGGAGCAAACAGTAGAGCATCAAGGCTTCCAGGAAATGAAGCTGCATTTCGCTAATGCCCATCGGCTCAAAAGGATTGACGTCGAGAGAACGTAACTCGATATACAATACGCCACGTTTTTGCAAAGCGATGGTTGGCTTTTCGTAGCCTTTTAATAATTGTTTGGGTCGAACGGTACTGTAGTACTCGTTTTCGATCTGCAGGATGCTGGCGTTGAGCTGGCGGTATTCGCCATCGACCTTGACGCCGATCTTTTCATAGGCAGGATAGGGTTTGTTGATCGCACAACTCAAGCTGGCGATATAGCTCTCCAGATCATCGTAATTGGCCTTAATCCCACTCTCGTTTTCCTTGTTATTCTGATAACCGATATCACCCATGCGCAACGAAGTAGCGTAGGGTTCGTAGTAGGTGTAATCATCAAACTGCTCAAGACTGGTTTGTTGGCCATTGAGAAAAGATTTACATACCGCGGGAGAGGCACCGAACAGATAGGGAATCAGCCAGCCCAGTCGCTGCAGGTTGCGCAACAGATCGAAATAACGATCCGATTTGTAATCTTGCAGATCGCGATCATCCCCTTCCAGCTGTTGCAACGCCAACCAGAAGGCGTCGCTAAAGGAGTAATTGAAGTGCATCCCGGCGATCACCTGCATCACCCGACCGTAGCGATAACCGAGGCCGATACGATAGATGGTCTTCATCTTGCCCGCGTTCGACTCACCGTAACGGGCCACCGGGATACTCGACTCGCCCGCCACCACACAGGGCATGCTGGCCGCCCAGAGAAATTCGTCGTGCATGCGATTGTAGACAAACTGCTGCAGGTCACGCAGATAAGTCAGTGCATCACTTGCGGTATGAAACGGTGGGGTAATAAATTCCAGCAGCGCTTCGGAATAGTCCGTGGTGATGTAGGGGTGAGTCAGTGGCGAACCGAGAATGCCGGGATGGCTCGCCTGGGATATCTTGCCTTCCGGACTGACCCGCAAGCTCTCTTTTTCCAGGCCCATCATGCCGCCCTTGAGCAACGGCGCAAGATTCGCCGCCTCGATGCGGGCAACCTGTTGTTTTACTGAATAGGGCACGATGTTTCCGGGAGTTTTCTACAGAAGGTGGATGGCGATTATAGCCAATTGCGGCACCGTCCGTTTATTTCAACCGTTAATCCCCTGAAAGCTTCAGTGCGCTGGTGTCGATATCCGGTTCTTCAGGCTCCTCAGGCTCTACCAGCGTTACGCCTGGTTCGTCCAATGTTAGACCGCTGGTATCGACATCGAGCTCAGCTATCTCTTCCTCTTCACCGATGCGTGCGCCCGGCTCGCTCAGACTCATGCCACTCACATCAACATTCAATGGTGGCACCTCTTCGTGCTCCACCAGATCCGCCTCGCCCTGATCCACGCTGAGACCGCTGGTATCGATCGGTGGCGGCGGAACTTCTTCGTGCACACCCAACGTGGCGCCCGGCGCCTCCAGGGAGGCACTCTCCAGTTCACCCAAACCCTTTGGCGCTTCTTTCATCACAAAGCGCATATCGCCATCATCACCTGCGGCGATCTCCACTTCGCTTTTGCCGCTGTCTGCGGCGGTCGGTTGCGGTGCGGCAGGTGCTGGGCCAGGTTGTGACGATGCAGCTGCGGGTTGGGGTGGCGGTGTTGGCGCCGCCGCGGGCTGGGGTGTGGCGCTTGGTGCGGAATCAGCCTGCTCCTTGGCTTCACAGATCGCACCGGCCTTTTTCAGCACCATCATATATTTCAGCGCGGTCTCTTCATCCACCCCTTTCTTGATCATCACCGGCATACCGATGAACAGACGCTGGATCTTCGCCACCTCGGTTTTGAACAACTTGGCGACGTTGGCCTTGACCTGATCTTCTACGGCACCGTCTACCAGCTTGCCGGTGAACAGCACATCGTACTTTTTCTCACTCATGAGTAGCCTTTCTATTTACTTATGAACTGAAAAATACGCCCCGAGCCAAAATCGAGCAAGTAAAGCTCACCATCCCTTCCCTCTGCAAACGACGACATACGCTTGCCACTACGCAGCAGTTCCTGCGGTTTGGCCCGTGAATTATGGCTATCCAGCACCCACACCGTGCCACTGCAGAAGTCTCCATAAAGATAGTGACCGATGAGTTGCGGTAGCGCCTTGCCACGGTAGACGTAGCCACCGGTGATGGAGCAACCTTTATCATGCCCATACTCGGCAACGGGCATCACCATCCCTTCGACGGTGCAGCCACGACTGTAGCAATGCAAACCCTCCCAGCGGTTCCAGCCCAGATTGTCGCCCTTGCCGACTCGGTTGACCTCCTCCCACTGATCCTGCCCCACATCGCCAACCCACAGTGTGCCTTCCTGCCGGTCGAAGCTCCAGCGCCAGGGATTGCGTAGTCCCCAAGCATAGATCTCAGCGCGACCGCCGCCTTTGGCGAAGGGATTATCCGCTGGGATCTCATAGGGCTTTTTGCCATCCACATTGAAACGCAACATCGCCCCCAGCAGGGTATCGGGATTCTGGCCGTTGTCTTTCGGATCACCGCCCGAACCACCATCGCCGAGACCGTAGTAGAGATACCCATCGGGGCCAAAGGCGATATGGCCGCCGTTGTGGTTACGATAGGGCTGTGCCGTCTCCAGAATAACCCGCTCGCTCCGGGCATCGATTGTGCGCCCGCCATCGCGACTGCGGTATTCGGCCAGCACCGAGGTCAAGGGCGAGCCATCGCGTGTATAAGAGAGAAACAGTCGGTGGTTTTCTGGAAAATGGGGATGAAAGGCGATCCCCAGCAGGCCTGCTTCCATCGGCCCCGAGTCGATCTTGTCGCGAAGATCGAGCAGGGTATGCCGGTCACTACCGTCCGATTTGAGGCCGAGGACAAGACCACGCCGCTCGATCACCACCCACTCGTCACTGTGACCGGGCACCGGCAACATGAAGACAGGCTGCTCGAAAGCCTCCCCCGCAAACATCGGCCGCAACCCGGTTTGTGCCGACAGCGGTAGCGGCATCAGCAACAGCAGCAGTGCGAATGTGCGAAGTCGGCCCATCATTACTTGCCAAAGATCTGCTTGAGAAAGCGCTGCATCTCCGCCCACGAGGCCTTATCCGCCTCGGCGTTATAGGCCAGCGGCAGATTAAACCGTTGCCCGAATTCATCGGCCTGCGAGTTGGTGAAGCTGTGCCTGGCGCCAGGGTAATTGATGAAGCGATAGTCGGCCCCGGCACTCTCCATCTCCTGCTTAAAGGCGGCGATCTGTTCGGGCTTGGTGAAAGGGTCGTCGGCACCGTTCAATACCAGGATCTTCGCCTTGACCTTGCCTTTCTGTGCCAGATTGGCGGTGGGCAAACTACCGTGGAAACTGACCACACCGTCCAGCGGCACACCTCGCCGCGCCATCTCCAATACGATACCGCCGCCGAAGCAGTAGCCGATAGCGGCGGTTTTGCGTTTATCAACCGTGGGATGTTTGTGCAGCAACTTCATCGCCGCACGGAAGCGCGCTTCGGCCTGGGGCATATTCTTGCGCACGGCCCCGGCAAACTTGCCTGCGTCGTCAGGATGGTTGGCCTGCTTGCCGTCACCGTACATATCCACCGCCAGGGCGGTGTAGCCCAACGCCGCCAGCATGTCGGCGCGGTGGCGAGCGTAGGCGTTATGCCCCCACCATTCGTGTACCACCAGAATGCCGGGGCGCTTGCCCTTGATAGTGTCGCCGTAGGCGATATAGCCCTTAAAGGAAGTATCGCCAGAGCGGTAGCTGACCTCTTTGCCAACCACCGCCGCTTCTGCAACGGAGAAGGCAAACAGCGCCATCAGGGTAACCAGTATGCTTTTCATCTCGACTCCTCCCTGTTGACCGGGTTGTGCCTGTAGATGCGGGGCACACCCGGCTCTGTTCAACAAGCGTAGTCGATGAAATGCGTATCAGGCGCGGGGCTTGCTCTGCCAGGTCAATGCCGCACAGGCGACAAACAACAGGGCAATACCGGCCCTGTCGTGGCTGAAGAGGTAGTAGGCGATACCGAGCAATCCTGGCAATTCCGCCAGGGCGAGACCGACCACCACATGTTTGAGTTGCTCCAGCGCACGGGCGTTAGCGCTCATCCCTTCGTTGATGCGCTGTTGCTCCAGCCGTGCCACACGACGCTGATAGAGTAGTGGCGGCGCCATCGCAGCGAGTCCGGCAAGAAACAGCCAGACCCCGGCCTCAGGCATGGATACTACCGGGATAGCGTAATGCGCCACCATCGTCAGCACCACCAGGGTTGTGAGATTGCCAGCAACCAGCATACGCCAGAACAATTGCGGCGGAATCGCGGGACGGGGATCGTTGCCCTCGCTCATGAACATCTCTCCTGCTTGTTGGATTTCAGCGAGGATACACTGGATAGGGCCGAAATAGCCAAGCAGGCAGATGATAGGATGGCGCAGACCGCACACCCCTGAGCATGCGCCGCTCCTGCGCGTCCATGCGCCCGCAGCATACGACATGCATGGATGCATTAGTGTCGCGGTCACAGGGATGTGATTGAGCGACCGACGTGCAGGGATGCACTAGTGTCGCGATCACAGGGACGTGATAGAGCGACCCGCCCATCCATGGACATAAAAAAAGACAGGCACGGGGCCTGTCTTTGTGGGGTATGAAAGAATAGGCCATCCCTGGCCCCGATAGTCCTTTATCTCGCCCCCTCGGGGTACTCCTTCGTGCTACTCCCTGTAGCACTGCGAAGAGCTTAGCCGCCCCAAGGTTTACATGCTGTAGGAAAATACCCCTACGTTGTGTAGTAATAAGCAGCGTTCTACAACCGGAATCCCCCCACTTTTCCATCATATTTTTTCATCTTCACCACGCTTTTATATTGATTTACTTGCGCTACGCCTGATGCACACTCGTTTCGCGGCAATCGCCGCGATAACAAATATTTCGTCAGGAGGAGTCAATGAACAGCAAAATCGTGGTTGCACTGAGTCTGCTGGGCCTTTCTGCAGTCGCCCTGGCGGCCGAGCCCCAGTGGCCGCAGGATGCCGTAAATGAACAGGACCCCCAGGTAATCGCTTTCTATACACAGCGCTGCGCGCAGTGGACCGATGAGAGCAAGTTACAAAACCAGGCACGTGAAGCCTTTCAGGCCAATTGCAGGGCCAGCGCCCCCCAGCTCTGGCCCGTCGGCTTCGAGCCCGACAGCGGCAACTGAAACAAAAAAGCCGGGTAACCCCGGCTTTTTTATTCGGCGCTGGTTACCTGGGCGGACCAGAAAGCGTGTTCCCGATTGAGAAACTCTTCCCAGGGAATGTAATGGGAACCGTCGCAAGAGAAGGTCAGGCTGACCATACCGTTGAAGATATTCAGTGCCCCCGCACGCAGGTAGAACATATCATCCATAAAGCGCAGTTCGCGCAGTCCATCCAGTACTTCACGCACCCGTTCGGGCGGAATCACCGCACCTTCAGGCCAGGGGCGACGGGGATAGGCGAGGCAGATATCCGGGTCGATCAGCATGTCTATATCGAGCAGGCGATAACGATAGGGATCGTCGGTGAGCCAGACCGTGGCGCGACTACTGGAAAAGTGGAGTTTTGCGTGAAAGATACCGTGCTCCAGGATCAACTCTTCCAACAGCCCCAGCACCTCGTCGATATGCCTGTCCATACGGCTCTCGCTACGGGTCTGGTGGAACACCGTGCCACGGATCGCCGGATCGCCCTTGATCTGCCGCCAGGCGGTCGGCTCGTCGTAAAGCTCCCGGGTCAACGGCAGATCGCGCAGATCGAAGTCGGCACCGACATATCCCAGCAGGTTGTCCTCATCGAATACCGTGGTCAACGCGGTCAACGAGGGACGACGGGCACGCAGGCTGATATAGGCCTCGGAAAGCATGAAGTGGGTACCCACTTTAACCTGCTGCATATAGGGACGCTGTGAGCGGTCACGGCCAAAATCGGATTCGATTAAACCTTCAGCCCAAATGTTGCTGCTGATCTGCACTCCATGGGGATCCAGCGCATAGAGGTATTTGCAATAAGGGATGTTGGCGAGCGACTGCAGCAGCAGGGCGTCCAGCTGCGCCTGCTCCTGCCACACAGGGATCGCCTGCTGCGCCAGTTGCAGCAGCGGCTCTTTCATCATCGCCACCAACGACTTGCGCTGTTCGGCGATGCTCTTGTTCAGGGACTCTTTTACCGCGGACATGGGGGGATATCAGTTACATCAGCAAAATCAAAGATAGGGGCTAATTGTTACAAGCACAAGCAGGCTTACTTCATTGTCAGCCGACGAATTGCATAGTTGAGACGACAGCCTCGTTTTGCCGCATCCAGCTCGGGCCAGGCCGCCAGATTGTGCCGCAGATCGATACTATCCGCCGCCTCGCGCAGAAAGGCACCAATGGCGTTTTCATAGAGCGGGGTGGTCAACTTGAAGGCTGCGGGAAACTTCCCGTGTAAACCCGGCTCGCTGAACCAGGCGGCTTGCTTCAGCTCCTTTGCCGAACCGAAATTGATTACCAATGTTCCCTTTGCCGTCAGCTGTTTGAGCAGACGCCGCATCCAGGATGCATCGGCAGCGATCACCCGCTGCGGATCGCCTTCGCTGTCGTCAAAGATATCTTCAATAATTAAATCGAAGCGTTCGCCGCGATACTGGCGCAACCACCAGATGGCATCGGCCTGATGCAGTTCGACATTGTCCGCCTCGACACCAAAATGGTCCCGTGCCACCTCCAAGTGGACCGGGTTGAGCTCCACCCCGACAATCTGCTCTGGCCTGAGAAAGTAATTGAGCTGGCGAATCACTGCGCCGCCGCCAACCCCCAGCACCAGCACCCGACGGATCCGTTGCGGATAAAAAAAGGCCGGTAGCATCAGCAGATCCCAGACATTGCCGGTCACTGGCTGACTCGGATTGTACTGGCTGTGAAAAACGCCATTGGTGTAGAGTCGCAAGCTGTTACCCGCCTGCCGCACCTCGTATCGGGTATCGCCCTCCACCTTCTGCCAGATCACTGCCACCGTTTAGCCCCTGTTGATAAAGGGCGCACCCTCGCCCGCCCACGCCATGTTGTCAAGCGCCGCCCCGCTCGATTCTGATACCCTTTGCCTATGAGCCGTATCCTTCTTGCCACACTGAATGCCCGTTACATCCACGCCTCGCTGGGGATGCGCTATCTGCTGGCCAATATGGGCCCCTTGCAGGCAGAGACGAAGCTGCTGGAATTCACTATCAAGCAGCGTCCTATCGAGATCGCCGAACAGTTGCTGGCGGAAGATCCGACGATCATCGGTCTTGGCGTCTACATCTGGAATGCAAAAGAGAGTGAAGAACTGGTAGCCCTGCTCAAGACGCTACGACCCGATACCACTATTATTCTTGGCGGACCCGAGGTCAGTTACGAACAGGATGAGCAGCCCATCGTTACCCTGGCCGATTATGTGATTCCCGGTCAGGGCGACCTCGCCTTTGCCGAGCTGTGTCAACAACTGCTCGATAATGACGCCCCCGCAGAAAAAGTCTTCACCCCCAAGTCCTTCAAGCTGGATGAACTGCAGCTTCCCTATCGCTATTTCAACGATGAAGATCTACAACAGCGTACCATCTACGTCGAGGCATCACGCGGCTGTCCCTTCAAATGTGAGTTTTGCCTTTCGGCGCTGGACAAAACCGCGGTGCCCTTCGATCAGAATCGTTTTCTCGAGGAGATGGATGGGCTCTATCGACGTGGCCTGCGCCGTTTCAAATTCGTCGACCGCAGTTTCAACCTTAAGCCCGAACAGTGTTTGCGGATTCTGGAATTCTTTCTTGAACGGTTGGATGATGATCTGTTCCTGCACTTCGAACTGATCCCGGATCACCTGCCGGAATCACTCAAACAAACGATTCAGCGTTTTCCGCCCGGCACCCTGCAATTCGAGATCGGTGTACAGACCTTCGATCCCGAAGTCCAGACACTGATCAGCCGCAAACAGGACAACGAAAAAACCGAAACCAACCTACGCTGGCTACGTGATGAGAGCCACGCACACCTGCATGCCGATCTGATCATCGGTCTTCCCGGCGAAGATATGGAAGGCTTCGGCAGGGGATTCGATCGACTGGTGGCGCTGCAACCCCATGAGATACAGGTCGGCATACTCAAGCGACTGCGCGGCACCCCCATCGCCCGCCATACGAAGAAATTCGCCCTGCGCTTTCAACCGCTACCGCCCTACAACATTCTGCAAACGGATCGCATCGACTTCCACGATATGCAGCGGCTCAACCGTTTTGCCCGTTACTGGGACCTGATCGCCAATGCAGGACGTTTTCCCGCCAGCCTGCCGTTGATTCTTGGCAACAGACCTTTTACCCGCTTCCTGCTGCTAAGCGACTGGCTTTATCAGCAGACAGGCCAAACCCACCAGATCCACCTGCCTCGGCTATTCAACCTGCTCTATCGGGGAATGTGTGAATTACCTGACATAGAACCAGCAGATATTGCCAAAGCGCTGGAGAGTGATTTTGCCCATAACGGACAAAAGGGCTTACCTCTATTTAATCATTCAAACAGTGAGGAAAAAAATTCGAACAACGGAAAGCGCCGCCAACAGCGCCACCAGGACAGCGTATCCTGAATCTCAAATTGACTATCGTGCTGCTTGATGAAAACGAGGGAAATACTGGCTCAATCGCTCTTCAAGCGTTTTAACACTCACCGGCTTTACCAAATAATCGTTAGCGCCGTTCTGCACACAAAGTTTCACCACCTCTTTTTCCTTGTGTCCAGTCAACATAATGACAGGCAATTCACGCAACTCCGGACTCAACCTCGCTTTGCGTAGTAACTCCACCCCGTCCAGATCAGGCATCTCATAGTCGAGTAACACCAGATCGGGGGTATGCGCCAGCAACATACTCATACCTTCATTGCCATTTGCTGCCTGGTGCACTGCATAACCTATCTCTTCCAGCACACTGGTTAACATATGACGCTGAATATCGTCATCATCGATGATCAGAATTCGCGGCACTTCCACTTTTTCTGCCTGTGCAACATCCGTGGAAACCTGCTCCAGCATGGTCAGTTTATTTTCCAGATTTTGGGTCCAACCACCCAGCGCATCGTTCATCTTGCCGTGATAGTGTTCAAGCTGAGAGGTGATCTCCTCCTCCTGTAAGTGATCGAACTCTTTGTGCAGCGCCGCCTCATCATGCACGGTCACGACATTTTTCATACTGTCCCCAGTCAAACTATCGCGGAAAACGGTAAGTCGGTAATTAATTGAAGACGCCAGATCGCGCTGCGCGCTTCGCTGGGTTTGTTGCAGGATTTGGTTATCTGACATCAGCAAATCGAACTCTTTCCGTATGCGCTCAAAGTGCGCTGCCAATCGTTTGAGCAAGGTGCGACCACGATGGATGGTCAGGTGTGCGGCACGTTTCTCCAGCGCCTGGAATACCGCTAGGCGGAGAAAATGCTCACTTAGTAACGGTCGAATGATCACGAAACTGTGGAAGATATCACGGCGGCACAACTCGTAGGCGCGGGCCAGTTCGCTACGCGTCACAAACACAATGACCTGATGGGGGATTTCGTAAATATTCTCGCAGCGGTGGAACAGTTTGAGGTAGAACGCCTCGGCACGGTGGAGACTCTTGAAGGCCAGTAACAATATTGCCGCACGTTTTGTTTCGAAAAGCTGGATGGCGATCTCTTCATCAAGAAGATCATACAGACGCGAAAAACTGCTGCTCAGGTGGAGTTTGATCTCCTCCAGCTCAGTTTCGTTATCACTGACGATCAGGATCGGATGATCATACTTTTTCATTGTTCGCCGCGTTTTGTGGCAGTTATTCTTTACGCCGTCGTGATGCACGGTAGCGCCGCGACCATGGGAGATTTGGCAAAGACTGGTACGCCCCTTTCAGTCCTTACCACAGGGATCTGCTGTCCATAAACAAGGCCAGTTATCCATCTACTCCATGGCCAATCTCGTTTTCTTTTTTCTATCAAAAACTGCAAGGCAATAAACATTGTCTATTAATCACACGAAATCAATGCTTATTGATTGTAGGCCTCTATAGCACTCCTTCTTTGCATTTCTTTGCCCATGCCACACCCAAATTTACGTGGCGTTGGACCATCATAAGTCATGCCCTGACCAACCCCTGGAGAGACGACATGACAACCCGTAGCCCTGCAAAGACCCGTAACTGGGCGACGCCGCTAACCATCGGTACCTTCCTCTTTACCGCCGTTTCAGGCGTGCTGCTCTTCTTCCACCTGGGTGAAGGGCTGGTCAAGGAGGCCCATGAATGGATCGGCATCGCCTTCATCCTCGGCGCCCTGGTACACGTGAAAACCAACTGGTCGCCCTTTAAACGCTATTTCTCCCTCGGCCTGCCGCGCGCGGTGATGGCCTCGGTACTGGCCGGTAGCCTGGTCTTTATGGTCGCCTCGGGCCACGAAGAGGGCGGCAACCCGATGGTGGCGGCGATCAAGACCCTGGAAAAAGCGCCGCTAAGCATGGTTGCGCAGCTCCAGTCCCGTGATGCCGACGAGCTGCACATGCTGCTTGAGACAGAAGGTTTTCAGGTTGCTGATAACAACACCAGCCTGCAAACCATCGCCAGCGACAGCGGTAAATCGGGACGGGAATTGATCGCCCTGCTGTTCGGTCAATCGCGTCCTAAGGCCCTGTAAGTTTCCCTCTGGTCGCGAGGCGGGCAAACACCCCCATCCTGCCTGCTGAGCGGCCACCTTTCCTTTGCCACAAATGGCTTAAGGGCGCGCCTTTCTGCCACTTTTGCTAACCAGTCCACGCTTTTCCCAGCTTAGCACAGGGTTTTTTGCTAACCAGTACCCGTTTAATTTTTCCTTCAGCCTCTATCTTCACACTCAAGGTCGAGTCATAAGCGACCACCCCTGCAGCAAGGTGTTTTAAGGTGTTAGAGAGGAGTCTAGTCATGTGCGCATGCATCATTGAGAGTTACCCGCCAGTAAAGCAACTGGACAGCCAGGAAGAGGTTCAGGGCAAGTTCGTGCAACTGCTGTGGCAAGGTAAGGAGTACCTGCTCTTTTCCGCCAAGGCGATGCACCGCCTGCATAACCAGATGCTGGCCTATTTCCTTGCCGACCATGGCGTTCCCCATCGCTGGATCGATGAGAAAACCCTCTATGTCGATCCGCGTGAAGTCGGCGTAACCGGCAGCGGTCACTTCCGCCTGGATAAAAACCAGAACCTGCTGGAGCTCTGGGGCGACAAGTCACGTGGCTTCGATCGCTTCAAGGAAGCCGGGATCCGCGCCAAGATCCACAGCGCCGGACACCCATGGTCAGCAGCCAAGGTACTGTTCCACTAAGTGAATAAACCAGAAAATAAAACCGGGCATTCGCCCGGTTTTTTATTTACGCTTTTTGCCAACCCTGCAGAAGATAATTATCGACTATCCATTCGTAAGAATATTCATTGTCCCGATCGTCGACCGGATATTCGTCCTCGGTTCGACAGATGAAACGTTCATCACCTTCATCCCAGATAATAAAATTGAGTGGCCCGGAATCCCAGCGTCCTTCGCTCAGTTCAATGCCCACCACTGGCACTTCATCCAACTCAAGCTCATAGATCAGATGGGTGTAGTCCGAATCGTGATCCGTCTTACTCCAGATACGCTTTTCTACACGACATGGATACATACAGACCCCCTTACCGGGCGGTAGACAGGCAGAACACGTGCAGGGATTGTCCGCCGATTACCAACGATGTGCAAACACCGTTATTAACCTACAGTTGTATTGTCTGCGTATTACAACCATTCATTTCGTGCGCAAGGTAGCAAAAATGAAGGCCATCCTGTTTGACATGGACGGCGTGCTCTACGAGGGCAACACAGCCATCCCGGGGGCACGTGAAACTATCGCCTGGTGTCACGGGCAGGGCATCCCCCATCTATTCCTCACCAACACCACATCCAGGCCACGTAGCGCGCTGGTGGAAAAACTACAGTCGCTGGGTATCACTGCCGATGTCGATGATATCCTCAATCCGCCACGTGCAGCGGTAAACTGGCTGCAACATAATATCTCTGTCCCCGTGGCACTGTTTGTTCAGCCCGCCAGCTATGAAGAGTTTGCAGCGCTATCCATTGCCGATGAAAAAAGCGAAACCGTTGGCGCGGTCGTACTTGGCGATCTCGGTGCTGGATGGGACTTCGCTACCTATAACCGAGCCTTTCAACTGTTGATGCACAATCCACAAGCACCGTTAATCGCCCTCGGCATGACCCGCTTCTGGCAGGCCGACGATGGTCTGCGTCTCGACGTCGGCCCCTACGTCAAAGGACTGGAGTACGCCTGCAACCGTGAAGCCGTTGTTCTGGGAAAACCTGCCGCACCTTTTTTTCATAGTGCACTACAGCAACTGGGTATCACAGCAACTGAAACGATCATGATCGGCGACGATATTCGCGGTGACATCGATGGCGCACAACAGGCGGGTATCAACGGTGTATTGGTGCGTAGCGGTAAATTTCGCGAAACGGATCTTGCACTCGGCATCGAACCCTACACCGTGATCAACTCCATTGCCGACCTGCCAGCGTGGTGGGCAAAACAATGAAAAGTCATTTCAAAATTAGGACTCGCACCCTGATACAAGGCGTTTAACGGACACGTAGCATACTCAAACCGAGCGCCCCACTCCCGAGCAACGCCATCATCTGATACTGGAACGGGTGCGAGGCGATGCCCCCGCCCTTGAGGAAAAGATCACGGATCACCACCAGGTAGTAACGCAGCGGATCGAGATAGGTCACCATCTGGATCCAGTCGGGCATATTGCGAATGGGAAAAGCAAAGCCCGAGAGGATCACCATCGGCATTAAAAAGAAGAAAGCCGTGAGCATCGCCTGTTGCTGAGTCGAGGCAAAGCTGGAGATCAGCAATCCCATACCGAGGGTGCTCATCAGGTAGAGCATACTGGCGAACAGTAGTGCCAATGGATCGCCGCGAAACGGCACACCGAACCAGCCCACCGCGATAGCTGTCACCAGCAGCACATCGAACAGACCCAGCAAGGCAACCGGCAACAACTTACCGATGATGAATTCAATCCGTGCCAGCGGCGTCACCATCAATCTTTCCAGGGTTCCCAGTTCACGCTCACGCACTACGCTCATGGCAGTAAGCAACATCGTCGCGATCAACACCACATTGGCCATAATGCCGGGCACAAAATAGTCGCGGTCATCCAGGTTGGGATTGAACCAGGCGCGGGTTACCAGATCGATCGGGGGATGTGCATTTTGCAGCATGTGTTCGCGCAGGGTCGCAGCAAGCTGCCCCACCACCAGTTGCGCACTGTTGGAATCAGAACCATCAGCGATCAATTGCAGCGTGCCGCCGCCATCGAAATCCCAGGGGAAACGCAGAATTGCCCGTACTTCACCCCGCTCCAGCAGATCCGCCGCTGCCTGCATATCTGCGGCGGGATGCAGATTAAAATGTCCCGTGGCACGCACCGCATCGATCAATTCACGGCTGGCGCTGATACTTGCCTCATCGACGATTGCCACCTCGGCCTGCCGCACATCAAAAGTGGCGGCGTAACCGAAGATCACCAACTGCACCAACGGTGGCACGATGACAAAAAAGCGCATTCGTGGATCACGCAGCATCTGCCGAAACTCTTTTTTCAGCATCGCACGTAAACGGATGAAGCTATGTTGAATGCGTTCGATCATTGCAACCCCAGTTTTCGTGCGCGCAAGGTCACCACACGAATCAGCAACAGCATAATTGCAAGCAAGGCCAGCACCTCGCTCCATAGCAATAGCGGTGATACTCCTTTAAGGAAGATCAATTTGGAGAGGGCCACGTAGTAGCGTGCAGGCACGATCAATGAAAGATATTGCAGCGCCTGCGGCATGTTCTCGATGGCGAAGATAAACCCGGAAAGCAAAAATGCGGGCAGGAAAGTGCTAACCAATGACATTTGTGCCGCCAGCATCTGTCCTCCGGCGACGATGGACAACATCGCGCCCTGCAACATGACGACTATCAGGAATAGTGCTGAAACCAACGTTAGCGCCACTGCCGAACCGCGTAGTGGCACATCAAATATATAAACGGCAGCCAATGTCGCCGCCAACAAATCGGCCATGCCGATAACAAAGTAGGGCAACATCTTACCTAACAGAAATTCGTTTTTGCGCAGCGCGGTGGTGCGCAACATTACCAGATTGCCCGCTTCCATTTCACGGGCAATGGTCAGCGAGGTCATCAGCGCGCCGATGACCGCCATCACCACCGCGATCACCCCCGGCACGATCGCCATGCGACTCTCCTTCGCCTCGTTAAACCAGGTGCGATCCTCCAGTTGGATCGGCAACTTCACCAGACCTTCCTGTTGCAGGTAATCGTTAATGATTGCCCGCGCGTAGTTCTGCGCCAGCCGCGCACTGTTGGCATCCACCCCATCAAGAATGAACTGCAAGGTCGCCTCACCGTGTGCAAGGTCACGGCTAAATTCACGTGGCACCACTAACGCTGCTGCCACTTCGCCTTTCTGTAGTGACCATTGAAGTTCGTTACGATTGGTGTAATAGGTGACCACGTTGAAAGCATGGCTGCCATCGAAACGGGCAACAATGGCATTCGCCGTCGCATCGCGTGATTCCTGCAACACTCCCAACGGCAAATTGGTGATATCGAGACGCAGGGCATAACCGAAAAGAAATAACAACATCGAAGGCATCAAGATGATCAGCGCCAGCGAACGCGGATCGCGCAGTAGATGCCACCACTCCTTGCGCGACACGGCGCGGACGTGTTGCAGCTTCATCGCGACACACCCCGCTGGCGTTGACTCTCTTCCAGCAAAGCGACGAAGACATCCTCCAGTTCCGCCCCCGTCGGACCCAAATCGTCGACGGCGATATTCTGTTTCTCTGCCAGATCGCGGATACGTTTTATCACCGCATCGCTATCGCTACCCGGTTGCAGCCGGATACGCAGTTGGCCCGAGTGGGGAATGATCTCCAGCACCTCAGGCCACTCCCGTAACGCCGCCGAAAGTTGCGCACCGTTAGCGCTATGTAGTGCGATCAGCGGCGTCGGCAGCGGACGTGTCATTAAATCCGCCGGTGTGTCCTCAGCGATAATTTTTCCCGCATCCATCAGGGCAATACGATCACAGAACAGCGCCTCATCCATGTAGTGCGTGGTAACCAGAATGGCGATACCCGAATCGGCGAGGTCGTAAATCAACTCCCAGAACTGCTGCCGGGCAATGGGATCAACACCGGAAGTCGGTTCGTCGAGAAACAGCACTTCAGGTTTATGCAACAACGCAGCGGCCAACGCCATGCGTCGCTGAAAACCGAGCGGCAAACCACCCGCCATCCGTGTGGCGATCTCCTTCAGGGAAAGATGTTGCAGCGCCCAGTCGATGCGTTCCCGACTCTGTTTTCGATCCAGCCCATAGAGCCCCGCCTGCAGTTGCAGATTTTCTTTCACATTGAGATCGCCGTAAAGGGCAAAGCGCTGTGCCACGTAACCGATGCGGCCACGGGCCTGACGCGCGTGGCGCGCCATGTCGCGTCCCGCCACACAGATGGAGCCGCCACTGGGCGGCAGGGTGCCGCAAAGCATACGGATCGCCGTGGTCTTGCCTGCACCGTTGGCACCCAGCAGGCCGAACACTTCGCCCGCCTCGACGGCAATGTCGATACTGTTAACCGCAACGAAACTGCCGAAGCGACGGGTTAGCTCCCGTGCTTCAATCAACGACCGCTTCTGTTGCGCCAGCGCCTCAGCCATCACCTGCCTCCGCCAACGCCAAATCGCGAACCGCCGCATCATGCAGGGTCGGCAACAGTGGCTCCGCTGTCAGCGAATCAAAACCCTCGGCCAGTCGTTGGCGAAAAACCTCCAGCGAAATTCCGTCGGCAAGCCAGACGTTAAGACGCGGCCCGACCGGAAAGACAAAGCGGGTTTCGTCCAGTTTGCGCAGTGTCTCGCGATAACCGCGCACACCGCTGCCGCTCACCGCCACCAAAGTACCGCCACCCGCCCTGACCAGTTCCAGCGGCGTGCCCTGGCGGGTCAGTTCACCCGCTTCCAGCAGCGCCACCTGATCGCAGCGTTCCGCTTCGTCCATGTTGGCGGTGGCATAAAGAATCGCCACCCCCTCGCCACGCACCGCCTCCAGCAAACGCCAGAAAGCACGGCGCGATACCGGGTCGACACCGGTGGTCGGTTCGTCGAGAAACATCACCCGCGGCTCGGTCACCAGCGCACAGGCCAGCGCCAGCTTCTGCATCATGCCACCAGAGAGTTGTCCGGCGCGGCGCGACTCGAATCCTTTGAGGCCCGTCCGTTGTAGCAGATCGGTAATTTTTTCCGCCGCCGCCCGCGGCGCCATGCCGTGCAGGTCGGCAAAGAATTCCAGATTTTCCTGGATGGAGAGATCGAGATAGAGACCAAAGCCCTGGGGCATGTAGGCGATGTCTTCGCGCAACGCCGGATCGGTCGGCACCCGGCCGAGCACCCGCAGCATACCGCCCGCGGGAATCAGCTGGCCGACCATCAATTGCAGCAGGGTGCTTTTGCCTGCGCCGTCGGCGCCGACCAGGCCGACGATTTCGCCAGCCCTGACCGAGAGATTGATCCCATGCAAAACCGATTCACCGCCGTAGTCGAAGCGGAGGCTTTCGGCACGAATGACCGCATCCATCTTCAGGACCCGGCGTCGAACACCACGTCAGCAGGCATGCCCAGCTTGAGCAATCCCTCGGGGTCCTCCACCTCGACCTTGACCCGATAGACCAGGTCGACCCGCAACTCGCGGGTCTCTACCGCCTTAGGCGTAAACTCGGCTTTGGGAGAGATAAAGGTGAGTCGGCCGTGGAAAGTTTTACCGGGCAGGCCATCGACACTGACTGTAGCCGCCTGACCCAGTTTGACCTGCGCCAGATCGATTTCATTG
>JBNKVM010000045.1:0-105300 GCA_050299175.1 Thiohalomonadaceae bacterium | reverse complement strand
CGTATCACCTCCACCAAAACCGGTTCTATCACCTCCATCCAGGCGGTATACGTACCGGCGGATGACCTGACTGACCCGTCACCGGCGACTACCTTTGCTCACCTTGACGCGACCGTTGTACTGTCCCGTCAAATCGCTGAGCTGGGTATCTACCCTGCGGTAGACCCGCTCGACTCCACCAGCCGTCAGCTTGACCCGCTGGTTGTGGGTAACGAGCACTATGACACTGCCCGTTCTGTACAGGGTACGCTGCAGCGCTATAAGGAACTGCGTGACATCATCGCCATCCTCGGTATGGACGAGCTGTCAGAAGAGGACAAACTGATCGTTGCTCGTGCACGTAAGATTCAGAACTTCCTCTCCCAGCCGTTCTTCGTTGCGGAAGTATTTACCGGTTCTCCGGGCAAATACGTCTCCCTGAAGGACACCATTGCCGGGTTCAAAGGCATCGTCAGCGGCGAGTACGACCACCTGCCTGAGCAGGCGTTCTACATGGTTGGCGGTATCGATGAGGTTGTCGAGAAGGCCAAGTCGCTGTAATTCAACCCGCAGCGGGGATATAGTATGTCTATGACTATGCACGTAAACATCGTCAGCGCTGAGGCAGAGATCTACTCCGGTACTGTGGAGCAGGTCTACGCCCCGGCGGTGATGGGCGAGGTGGGGATCTTTCCCCGCCACACCCAGCTGCTGACTCACCTGAAGCCTGGTGAAGTGCGCGTGGTCAAGGAAGGCGGCGAAGAGGAGTTCTACTTCGTCTCCGGCGGCATCCTTGAGGTGCAGCCCCACGTGGTCACCGTGCTGGCAGATACCGCAGTCCGTGCCAAGGACCTCGACGAGGCCCAGGCGATGGAAGCGAAGAAGCGTGCCGAACAGGCGTTGGCGGATCGCCAGGGTGATGTGGACTACGCACGAGCCGAGGCCGAACTGGCCGAAGCGATTGCGCAGCTCCAGGCCATCCAGCGTATGCGCCGCAAGTTTGGCGGCCAGCGCAGCTAAGGTGCTGACGATGCCTGCTAATGGCAGGTAAGTAGTGAGAACAAAAGGGCAGTGATACACTGCCCTTTTTTCGTTGTACGGCCGAAAAAGGCATAAACAGACGTCATGAATCTCGAAGTCGTGATCCTCGCCGCCGGTCAGGGCACCCGTATGCGGTCCGTCCTGCCCAAGGTATTGCATCCTATTGCCGGTAAACCGATGTTGGCCCATGTGATCGCCACCGCACGTACGCTGTCGCCGAAGGCGATCCATGTGGTTTATGGCCACGGTGGTGAAACGGTACGCGAGACGATTAACGATGACGGCGTGAGCTGGGTGGAGCAGGCAGAACAGCTCGGCACCGGTCACGCGGTGGAACAGGCGATGCCGAAGGTGGCTAATGACTCCACCGTGTTGGTGCTTTATGGCGACGTACCTCTGATCAGTACCGCGACCTTGCAACACCTGCTCGATAACGTGAGCGATGGTATCGCCCTGTTGACGGTGATGCTGGATAACCCGACCGGTTACGGCCGCATCGTACGCGATAGCAACGGAAAAGTGCTGGCCATCGTTGAACAGAAAGATGCCAACGAAGAGCAGCTGGCGATCTGTGAAGGTAACAGCGGCATCCTCGCCTGCAATGGTGGCAAGTTGCGCGATTGGTTGCAGCAACTGGAGAACAACAACGCCCAGGGCGAGTTCTATCTCACCGATACAATCGCGCTGGCCGAGTCGGAAGGACTGAACGTCAACGGCATCGTCGCGCAATCGGAAGCGGAGGTATCGGGTGTGAACGATCGACTGCAACTGGCGAAGCTGGAGCGGCAGTACCAACAGCAAAAGGCCGAGGCGCTGATGCGCGAAGGCGTCACCATTATCGATCCGTCCCGCTTCGATCAGCGCGGAACACTGACTTGTGGTAAGGACTGCACTATCGATGTTGGCGTAATCTTCGACGGTGATGTGGTACTGGGTGATCGGGTGCGCGTCGGTGCTAACTGTGTACTGCGCAACGTAAAGATTGCCGATGAGGTTTCCATCGAGCCGATGAGCGTGATCGAAGATGCGGTGATCGATAGTGGCTGCAACATCGGCCCCTTTGCCCGCATTCGCCCCGGCACCCATCTGTCTGAAAAGGCGCGGGTCGGTAACTTCGTCGAGATCAAGAACAGTGAGATCGGTAAAGGCTCCAAGGTGAATCACCTCACCTATATCGGTGATACCACCATGGGTGCCGACGTGAACATCGGTGCAGGCACCATCACCTGCAACTACGACGGTGCCAATAAGCATCGCACCGAGATCGGTGATCGGGTGTTTGTCGGTTCTGACTCGCAACTGGTTGCGCCGGTAAAGATCGGTGACGGCGCGACGATTGGTGCGGGCTCCACCATTACCCGTGATGCACCAGATGAAGCGTTGACCCTGTCGCGCAGTAGCCAGAAAAGTATTAACGGCTGGAAACGGCCAGTGAAGAAACCGAAATAGGAATTCAATATGTGCGGAATTGTTGGCGCGATTGCGGAACGTGATGTGACCCCAATCCTGTTGGAGGGATTGCGGCGTCTGGAGTATCGCGGCTACGACTCCGCAGGTATCGCTGTTCTCACAGCAGAAGGGTGTCTTGACCGCGAGCGTATTCCGGGCAAGGTGCAAATGCTGGCCGATGCGCTGGAAAAGCACCCACTGAAGGGACAGCTCGGTATTGCCCACACCCGTTGGGCCACGCACGGCAAACCAACACAAAACAACGCTCACCCGCACATCTGTAACAACGGCGTGTCCGTTGTGCATAACGGCATCATCGAAAATCACGAGGCGATGCGTAAGGCGCAGAAAGCCGCGGGATACACCTTTACTTCCGATACCGACACCGAAGTGGTGGTGCATCAGATCCACAAGCATCATGCTGAAGGCAAAGAGCTGTTGCAGTCGGTCATCGACACCATCGCCGAACTGCATGGCGCCTATGCGTTGGGTGTGATTAGTACTAATGAACCGAATCGCCTGATCGCCGCACGTCGTGGTAGCCCACTGGTCATTGGTCTCGGTATCGGTGAAAACTTTATCGCTTCCGACGTCGCCGCACTGTTGCCGGTTACCCGTCGCTTCATCTTCCTCGAAGAGGGAGACGTAGCAGACATCCATCGTGATCGCGTAACCATCTACGACCATCAGGGCAACTATGTCCGTCGTGAAATTTCCGAATCGTCGCTCACCGCCGATGCCACGGATCGCGGTCAGTATCGTCACTACATGCTCAAGGAGATCCACGAGCAACCACGTGCCATTGCCGAAACCCTGGAAGGGCGCGTAGCTGAAGGCAAGGTACTGGAAGCGAGCTTCGGACCGGAAGCGGCGGCGATCTTCGACAAAATTAAATCGGTTCAGATCATCGCCTGCGGTACCAGTTACCACGCGGGCATGGTGGCACGTAACTGGTTCGAGGGTGTTGCCGGTGTGCCATGCCGCGTCGAAGTGGCCAGCGAGTTTCGTTACCGTCACCCGGTTGCCGATCCCGATGCGCTGGTTGTAGTCATTTCGCAATCCGGTGAAACCGCCGATACCCTGGCCGCACTGCGTGCGACCAAGGAGTGGGGTTATGGTCCGTCGGTTGCGATCTGCAACGTACCGGAGAGTTCCCTCTCCCGTGAAGCGGACCTGACCCTAATGACCCGCGCTGGTCCCGAAATTGGTGTTGCCTCCACCAAGGCTTTTACCACTCAACTGGTGGCACTGTTACTACTGGTTACCGCTATCGGTCGTCGCCATCGTATCGATACAAAACGTGAAGCGTCTATTGTCGAACAATTATTAACGCTGCCACGTCATGTGGAAGAGGTGCTGAACCTTGACGACACCATCAGGGAATTGTCCGAACGTTTCGCAGACAAACACAATGCCCTGTTCCTCGGTCGCGGTGTGCAGTATCCGGTGGCAATGGAAGGCGCACTGAAACTGAAAGAGATTTCTTATATTCATGCCGAGGCCTATCCGGCTGGTGAACTAAAACACGGTCCACTGGCGTTGGTGGATGAAGAGATGCCGGTTATCGCTGTGGCACCGAACGACGAACTGCTGGAAAAACTTAAATCCAATCTCGAAGAAGTACGTGCACGTGGCGGTGAGCTTTACGTCTTTGCCGATCACAAGGCTGAGATGAACGGCAGCGAACGTGTGCATGTGATCACGACACCTTCAGGCGGCGGTCATGTTGCGCCGATCATCTTTACTATTCCCCTGCAACTGCTCTCCTATCATGTTGCGGTACTCAAGGGTACTGATGTGGACCAGCCGAGGAATCTAGCTAAGTCTGTGACAGTGGAGTAAAACCGGAGATATCAGGGATGGAGATCCTATTTAGGGTGTCTGTCATATTTGACTCCCTTTAACTGGATAATCCTATTCTCTTTCCTAGTTTCTCCGCATTAAACGCCATGTTTTATAGGGGAGCATATGAATATTGAAGTAATAAGTAGCTTGAATGATTTTCATGAGCTTTCAACTTCATATCGCGAGACTCATCCTGTATTTAGGGGAGTTAGAAGTTCAGAATATGCACTGGTTTCTCGGTTTGGTAGAAGTATCTTAGACAACAAGATTGCACGAGAAAAAAATAAAGAATTTACTTATGTAGTAAATTCTGGGAAGGAAATTGGATCTTTAGATTTATTTAAAAAATTAGCAATCCCTTATCTCCAAAAAACGCCAGAAAATGATTGGGAATGGTTGGCGGTTGCTCAACATCACGGGTTACCTACCAGGATGTTAGATTGGACATATAATCCATTGGTGGCAGCATTTTTTTCGTGCTTCAAAAATAAAACAAAAGATTCAGCTGCTATATATGTCCTTGAAGATGAATATTCGATGGATGAGCCTGATTTTGATGAATCACCGTTGAATATAGAATCGCCTGTAATATTTAAACCTCACCATATCACACCAAGAATAACTGCTCAGTTTGGCATATTCACGGTTCACCCAGAACCAGAGTGTGAGTTTGAAAGTAACAAGATTACTAAATGGATAATAAATAATGACTGTATATTCAAATTAGATGTAATGCTCAGAAGATATGGAATTAATGAGTTATCTATGTTTCCAAGTATTGTTGGAGTGGCAAATCACGTAAAACATAGTTATGGACTATGAAGCAATGCTTATGGGCAGATCAGGACCTTTTTAGGAAATAATCGCTGAAGCCATTGAATAAGTGAGTGGGGTCAGATGAAACTTTTCCGGTATATACTATGCGGTAATGGCAGTGTTATTGAGGATGTAATCTGCATCGCCAACCCCTTGACTCCCCCATCCCAATCCCACTTAATATGGCAATCCGGTCTGTAGGGACGCAAAATCATTAATTTGTACACAGGGAAGTACGCCATGGAACGCTATAGCCCAACCAGCCTCGACGAAACACGGGATACCCACGAGAAGATGCGCACGGACTTGAACCACTTGCCGGAGGAGAAACAGCGGGAGCTGGGGCAGATCGCCCGGATTGTCGGCGAGATGGCCGGGGTGGAGATGGTAATCCTCTACGGCAGCTATGCCCGTGGCGACTGGAAGGAAGCGAAGGATCTGCCGCCGAACCCTCGTTCCGGTCATCCGTCCGATTACGATATCCTGGTCATCACGCGTGAGCCGCCGGAATTGGGTTTTGAAGGGACGGTGCGTGAGGCGATCAATAATCCGCGCCTCTCTGCGCATGCCAATCCCATCGTTCATGACATCGAAGACGTTAATGAGCAGCTTGGCGAAGGTCGCTATTTCTTCCTCGATATCAAACGTGAAGGGCGGATGCTCTATAACACGGAAGAGTTCAAGCTGGCCGAACCGCGGGAACTGTTAGCGGAGGAAAAGCAAAAGCTCGCACAGGCGGATTTCGATAACTGGTATGAGCAGGCAACAGGGTTTTATGAATTATTCGAAACCTGTTACCAAAAAGAAAAACTACGACTCGCCATATTCAATCTGAACCAGGCTACCGAATCGGCCTATAAGGCGATCTTGCTGGTCTTCACCAGCTATTGCCCCCACGAACACATGCTGACGATGATTGGGCGTGAGGCAGCGGAGTTTGGCCCCGTCTTCCGCGATATCTTCCCTGCGGATACCAAAGAGAATGAAGAGTACTTCGACCTGATGAACCGGGCCTATATCGGTGCCCGCTACCAGAAGGATTTCATCGTCCACTGGCACGACCTTGATTATCTCGCACCACGGGTCAAGCAGTTACTGGAAGTTACTGAAGCGATATGCCGCGCTGAACTGAAATCGATGGTTGAGCAATAAATGGGTTCAATTAAGTATAGTCAGATGAACTATTCCGGCACGGTCGTCAATGAATTAGTGTAATCCTCCCGGAGGAATGAAATAGATGGTACAAAGTTCGCAGGAAATCACCGACATCGCCAGTCGTCGTACCCAATCTCGAGAATTGGCGGACAAGCTCGTTACGCAAAGGAATGAAATGCTGGTAGTGTTCTGGCGCCTGGCTGGGCTGGAACCTTTTGCTCCGGAACCGAATAATGCTGCGGTGCAAAAGGATCTACAACAGTATTGTCAATTACTGGTGGATTACATCGCTACCGGCCATTTCGTGCTGTATGACCGTATCATCAAAGGTACCGAGCGCCGCAAAGCTGTTTCAGAGCTGGCAGAACGCCTGTATCCAAGCATCTCCGAGGTAACCGATGCGGCATTGGATTTCAACGATAAGTACGACTGCGGTAATCACTGTGAGATTTCGGACTCTTTTAAGGACGACCTCTCCCGCATCGGTGAAGGATTGGCCCAGCGAGCGGAACTGGAGGATAAATTACTGAATGCGATGATCGGTCTGCCCCAGAATTAGCTGAGCACAATTAAAGGGGTCAATTAAAGGGGGCAGACCACATATTAGACCAGACCCCACGTTAGACCCATATTCATGCATACTCACGCAGAGATATATATCTCTGGGCGTTAATCCTGATTTTTGGTTGTTAAATTGAATTCCAGGATTTCTCCATATTTTCTCCACATTCTCATGATAGTGTTGCAGAGACGGCCATAAAGATACGCGATTTGTGAGAATAACTGGGGCAGAAAACTTTTTTGGCGCAGACCGCCTTTGCCACCTACACTGAACCGAAAATAGTTGCTAAAGGAGGGGACGGTGAAGCTGCCAGTATTTGTGACTTTCCTGATCGCTATGAACGCTGTCCCGGCCCATGCAGGAACAGAAACATGGCATTACTATGCTGGGGCAGGGGCACCGTTTTACAATACCAATGAGCTTTTGAGCGAGAGTATGATATCGCTCGACAAAGCGGCGATTTACGGCGTTCGCAGCTTTGATAAAAAAATAGAAGCAAAAGCAAACCCCAAGCTTTCGGCTGCATACCGTATTGTCCGCTTACTAGGCGTTGATTTCCCGGTTTCTCTTTATGCAGCAGAGATTCCTCATGAGGTTTTGGGTCATGGTTTTCCCTCTGCGAATTACGGCGGAAGCATAGATGAAATCTACATCGATTTTCCACCTATCCCCTATAATTTAAACTATTCATCACACACTTCCACCAGTGGAGAGAGTGTACCGACCGATATCTATGAAGAGTGGTCTAACCACCAGAAAGCCAATGGCCTTCAGGTGGAAAACTCCATGTCCCACCTTATAAAAAATAAATTTTGGCAAGCCAATACGGTGGACTACGATTTATGCCTTTTACTGCTCAAGACCACTTATGCGCCAGGTTGGTATGTTTTGTTCAAGCCCCCAGAGGCTGCAGAAATAGGAGATGTGGACGCCACTAACGATATCGCAGCAATAGCGGCCAGGTACTCGAATTTGTCGGGTGAAGAGTACACGGCAGACGACATCCGGGATAAAACCTTTCTCTACAATAGCCTTAATCCCCTGGTCCTTTGGAGCTGGTATGGGGTTTATAAATATATGGCAACAGGAGAGTCGAAAATCAGGCTTCCTTACATTTCAGTTTTTGATCTCAAATGGCTGCCGGGAATCTCCTACACAATCACCGGTTACGGTGAGGAGTATTCGCTAAGTAATTACTTTCTGACAAAAGGTGGGAGGTCAGGAACACTCGAAATCGGCTTTGGTAGCATTGACAATGAACATCGAACCTCTATATGGGTCAATAACTTGCTGGGTGGATCAGGCTCTGACTTTGAAATGGGGGCAGAACTTCATCATTGGAAACAGCGAGAAACAGGGAACGCCGCTTTCCTTGATTTTAATTATTATTTATTTGGTTCAAAATCCAATGGCATTCATTTAAAAGCAGGATATAAATCTTTTGGTTACTTAAGGGGTTATGGCCTCAAAGAAGGGGGTACGATAAGTTTGGGGTTCGTATACCGCATCTAATAAGTAGGGTCAGCTGAAAGTTATGCGTAAAGGACGGAGGGATTAATTCCTGTTCAGTCTTCATACTCTACTCACTTTTAACCCCTCTGTTCCTTTAATCACGTGCGTTTATATTTCGTTTCCTAGAACAAGTCCATAGGCCCTAAATCGGTTTTAACACGACCATCGTTCATCGCAGCCAAAAGTTGTTGATGTATTTTTACGCTTTCGTTGGGGGGGAGTGTCGCCATTAGTGTTCTCATATTCTCTACATCCGTAGCATCCCATACTCCACGATCGATGACGTCATAGATATAACTCGTGGCCTGTTCAATGACAACGCTCTGTTGTGCCTGTTGTTCAGGCGTTAAAGGCGTGCGCGCCTCGGAAGTAGCGGCACCGCCACTCTGTGCCATAGCCAAATTGGATATGTTGTCTTGCATATCCCTTCTAAGATCCATCGACAGTTCTGCAAATAACTGCTTTAGTTCACCGAGTAGTGGATCATCGTTGGCGTCATACTGAAATCGTTGTGCGTTATTTGAGCCGTAAAAAGCGTCTTGTGATGATGTACTTGATGTTTTTGAAAGGGGAACGGAGTTCCGATAATTAACCATTTCAGTTTTCACTGCTTTTGATATTAATAATTCCAGTTTGGCGTAATCCACCTGTTCAGACTGATTGATTGCGGTAGATAGCAATACACCCAGTCCCAAACCGAATCCCAATATCAAGAAATGACTTTTCATCATGTCCGTTCCCCTTGTGCTACGTTATGTTATGGTTGCTTTGGTTCAAAACTTGAAAAATTACTGACAAACACGTTAGTGCATGCGCCACTGCTGTAGTTGACTCGTATGTACGAGTCACCTTTAACTGATTTAATAGAGGTTAACATCGCTGCATCACTTGTTGAGCAACTCGCGGATGCGCCGGTGCTGTCTTTGCCATAGCAAAATCCATTGCCAGAACTGTACGACCAGCAGCCGATTTGCTGATTGGTATCTGCGCTATTGCGGGCACTGCCCAGTGACCCCGAAAAGGAAGTCGTACCAACGCTTACGTTGTATGTCCCTTTGGTGCCGGCAAATACATTGCTGGTTACTGCGAATGACAGGGTCAACGAAGCAATCAGCGTGAGAAATACTTTCATTGGTTTCATTTTGATCTCCTTAAGTTTAGCTATCCATGTTAATTGCCGAGGTTGGTCAGCAACCGCGGCCCCAGGAAGAATAGACGTCATATTTTTCAGATCAAGCGGATATTGGTCTGAATTGGAAACTGAATCTCAAAAGATACAAAAGATACAAAAAATAGAATGATAGAGAGAGTAATCAATAAATAATTGTTACAAAAGTTGAACTACTGTTACAGATTAGGAGATAGATGTGGCGTCTAACAAATGATTGATAGCTATCTACTGCTACAGCAGGAATCCCATGCGTCTCAGCTTCTTCCTGATGTTGTTGGAGTGGGCTTTCTATTATTGCCGTCGATATGTGTTGCATACCTGTGTCATTTTCAGATTCGGCCAGAGTGGGGCTGCTGCCTCAATACTTTGTAATGAATTTAGTACCTATGCGTTCAGGGTGCGTAGATGGGTATGTGGCTGACAACTTTTTTGAGTGGACAGGGTTGAATAACCTACGATTATTGCGGAAACATTTCTGAATGAATTTTGGTGTATATTGTCTCCTTCTTATTGACAAAATAGAGCAATTCTCATGTTAAATGTATCCAGGAAGCGCATCATCGTCATCGCCCTTGTAGCCCTCGCTGTGACGACGGCGATTAATGTTTACCATGTCCAGCAACAGAAAAAAGAACAAGAGAAGACGGAAAGATTACAGGAACTATCGAAAAAAATGCTCGCTAAAGCTGCGGTGGCGCTTAAATTGAACAAGGCGGAAGAGCAACTTATGAGTGGGAATTATGATGAATCCTTCCCGGTTATCCACAAGTTGGCAGAAGAGGGGAATGCCAGGGCCCTGCATGACCTGGGCTGGGTCTATCGACAGGGGATTGGTGTAGAACAGGATTATGCACAGGCATTGAGCTGGTTTACCAGGGCGGCCGAAGCCGATGAGGCGCCTGACAGCTATTCAGCCAGTTATTATGTTGGCGAAATTTATTATAAAGGGTTAGGTATGGTTAAGGCAGATAGGGAAAAGGCAATCAAATGGCTCAAGCGAGCCAGGGAGAATGGTGTCAAGGAGGCAGATCAATATCTGCAGGAAACTGGTGGCTAAAAAGCTGAGCTAGGGAATAATTTCTTTTAACATCTGCTTTACGGTTTAATGGCAATCCCTTTAGGAAGATTATATGCATAAGTTAATAATGCTATTTCTATCACTATCATTCTTCGGGTGCAGTAATAAGGCGGTGTATGACAATATGCAGCTCAACAACCGCAGGGCGTGCGATAAAGTTCCGCCGTCACAATACGAAGAGTGTATTGATCGGGCAAGTAAAACCTATGAGGAATACGAGAGGGAGCGTAACGAGGAAATGGGTAAATAGCCCGTTATCTCCCAACTGTAGGGTCTGGATAATAAACCCAATAACAATCAGCATAAGGTCTATCGCTAAATGAGCCAGTTTACGTTGATTATCGGCAATAAAAACTACTCTTCCTGGTCACTACGTCCGTGGCTGTTGCTGAAGCATTTCGATATTCCTTTCAAAGAAGTTTATATACCGTTGTATGGGGAAGATTCGAAAGAGGCGATGGCGAAATGGTGCCCGTCCGGGCTGGTGCCCACATTGCGAAACGGAGATCTTACAGTGTGGGATTCGTTATCTATCTGCGAATACCTCAATGAGATTTTCCCTGCGCATGCGATGTGGCCGGAAGAGAGTGGAGCACGGGCGATGGCTCGTTCGATCAGTGCTGAAATGCATTCCGGTTTTTCCGCACTGCGCCGCCTGATGCCGATGAACTGTCGCCTGACATTTCCCGGTAAGGGGTTAACGGAGGAGAGTGCTGCAGATATTGAGCGCATCATGGCAATCTGGCGTGAGTGTCGTCAGAAATATGGCCAGGGTGGCCCGATGCTCTTTGATGAATTCACTATTGCCGATGCAATGTTTGCCCCAGTGGCGTTGCGCTTCAGGACCTATGATGTGCAATTGGACGAAGTCTGTACCGACTATGTTTCTACCAT
This sequence comes from Thiohalomonadaceae bacterium, assembly GCA_050299175.1. Lineage (GTDB taxonomy): Bacteria > Pseudomonadota > Gammaproteobacteria > Thiohalomonadales > Thiohalomonadaceae > JAPHTQ01. The sequence continues at coordinate 93,798 of JBNKVM010000045.1, read as the reverse complement.
TCTCGCATTGCCTGCCATGCAGGAATGGATTGCCGATGCCATGACCGAAAAAGAAGTGCTTGATGCTTTTGAGCCTTACCGGAAAGAATAACAATGTGTGCTGTATGAAAATCCGCTATGGTTAACGCATTGTGTTCTGTAGCACTGCTTATGCGGATGGGCTGAACAATGTCAGAATTAAAAGATCCCAGAGTACTCTTTGCCGCTGAGCGCACGCTATTGGCGTGGAACCGGACCAGTATTTCATGGATGGCATTTGGTTTCGTCATCGAGCGTTTTGGGCTTTTCCTCGAGTTGGCCGGTAAAGAGGAGGCGACGGTGCTTCAGCGGCATATCTCCTTCATCATTGGTGAATCATTCGTTTTGTTAGCGAGCGTTGTTTCAATTTACTCAATCTTGCAATACACAAGAATTTTGCGAACGCTTCACCCGGCTGAAATCCCAAAGAGTTATAACCTGAGGGTGGGAGTGATCGCCAATGCGGTGATCGGCGGGTTGGGATTTGCATTAAGTGCCTATCTGGCGACGGCATTCATATAAGCAGTGTTCCTATATATTTGGTGTATAAACGCAATAACCATTTATGCCGATCTATACTCGCCATGTCTGCTTAACTGCATCGGTAATGAGGCGGTCTTTACCATATTGTTTAACTTCCTACTCACGGGCGTTGCTGTAGTCATTATCGGTCTTGCCTTTCTTGGTGCGATGGCCAGAGATTTACAGAAACGTAATAAATTGCATCACGCCACGCGTTAATTCTTCCGGAGAGATGCGCTTGAATCATATGTTATTAGTCATAAAACAGAACTGGGTGATTCTGACATTACTCACATTCATTGCGATTTCAGTGCTCTCTCTTTTGCCGCAGGATCACCTGCCATCAGTCCCTGGTACCGATAAGAGCCATCACGTCATTGCGTATGTGGTGTTGATGTTTCCCGTTGCACTACGTAAAGCAAGATATTGGCAACTGATAGGGATATTTTTTGTGGTCTATAGTGGTGGTATTGAGTTGGTTCAGCCCTATGTGAATCGTTATGGTGAATGGCTGGACCTTGCTGCGAATAGTGCAGGCGTGCTTCTGGGTGTTTTAGTTGCTGAGTTGATAAATCGCCGCTATTTGTTCCCATCATCTTCGAGGTTGGACTCGCTCTAGTCACAAAATTTCCCCTACAAAAATCGGGTAAGACTGGGGCGTTCCCTGTCGGCGTGCTATATATAGCGAAGTGCCAAGGGGGAAGTCGTGAGGTTACGCACCAAATTCACGCTGACGTTGCTGGTTACCAGTCTGATCAGTGCCGCCATTGTAGGGGGCATTGCCTACTGGCTGTTGATGCGTGATTTCCAGCAGACGGTGCTGGATCAGGCCTTTGAGAATTTCCAGCAGGATGTCGCTGCCTATCTGCAAACCTACGGCAGCATGGCGGAAGGTGAGAGGCATGAGCCTTTTCCGCTATTTGTGCAGCGCAATCGTCGGCCACCAACGGCCGCTTTGCATGGCCCTATGGACGGAGTTCCACTGGCAAATCGTGCCGGGCGTCCTCCATTTCGGTTTCTCCTGCTCGATCCGGAAGGCCGCGTGCTCAAGGGCGGTGGCGATTACGAAATGGGGCAATCGGTACCACAGACGGTTCGTGATCAGGCGAGACCGATATCGGTCAACGGTAAGGTTGCCGTGTTGGCCGTGCCCCTTGGTGAGCCCAACCTTTCTCAACAGGATTTGACCTATCTTGCGGCCATGCGCCGGGCGCTGGTTGCAGGTTTCCTGGTGGGCGGTTCACTGGCAGTGTTGTTTGGTTTGCTGTTTGGTCGCCGGATGAGCGCCACTCTGGATGAACTGGCAGTAGCGATCCGCAACATGCGCACCAAGGGTGCTTCACCGCAGCGGGTACCCGTGAGGACAAAGGATGAGATCGGCATGCTGGCCGCAGCGTTCAATGCCATGAGCAGAGAGCTTGCAGAGGCGCATGACGAACTGAAAGAGCTGAGTATTCGCGATCCATTGACCCAGCTATACAATCGTCGCCATTTTGCGGAACAGGCCGCCAAACTGTACGAGCAGGCCCGCCGTCACGATAGGCCGCTCAGCCTCATGGTCGGCGATCTCGATCACTTCAAGGCGATTAACGACAAATTCTCCCACGCGGTTGGTGACACCGTGCTCTGTCGTGTTGCGGAAATACTGCGAGATAACACACGCAAGGGCGATATTCTCGCCCGTCACGGTGGTGAAGAGTTTGTTATTGCCTTTGCTGAGACGTCGCTGGAGCATGCCGTGGCACGCTGCAAGGAGTTGCGCCGTGCCATCGAGGAAGAGCCGTGGGAGAAGTTGCATGAAGGACTGCAGGTTACCATGAGCATGGGGGTCAGTGGCGGCGTAGGCGCCGGGGCCGACGTCGAGGCCCTGTTGCACGAAGCCGATCTGCGTCTGTATGAGGCCAAGCGTTCCGGGCGAAACCGGGTCGTGAGTGGATAAACCGCTTAACAAAATGGTCAGAAATCAGGTGCGGCATATGCCACACCAAGAGTGCGTGTTATCCCCTGCCTAACTGAGGCATTTTTTTTCGTTCCAATAAAATCATAAAGTTACGACTGGCCCTGATCTTGCTCTCCGATTGTGGTTGTTATAACGGTTGGGGTGTCGCTTTGGGGTAGGCGGTCCCGACCCCACTTTCTGAGAGAGGGGTATCCATGAGCAGTTCGTTTCGTAACTTCGCACTGGCGAGCCTGTGCGCGGTCTCTTTGTGCGGCCCGCTAGTCGCTGCCGAGCCGATGTGGCTTTCCGATACATCTCCCCATGCAGGCCATGGAGGCGGCCATAATCACGGCGGCCCGGTGACGATGAAGCGCGGTGTTTACTATAAGCATCTCTGGCTGCGTCACGGCGGTGAGCCCGATGAGGCGGGTTTCGTTCAGCAGGTGAGTCATCTCTCAAAACTGCAGGTGCTCGACACTGAAGGCAAACTGAAAGATATCTCCTTCGATCAGGATGAAGATCACGGCCTCTACAATGTCGAGTTCCCGATGCCCAAAGAGGGCTTCTATAACGCCTACGTTACCCATCAGTGGGTTAACGGTGATCGACGTGAAGTGCAGATCGCCAAGGCAGAAGTATTGAAACACAGTTGCCGTGAAGGACACGACAACATAGAAGAGAAGATGCCGCCGAAATTTAATGCTGCGATTCCGCTGGAAATCGTGCGTGAGCGTATGCCGAAAGAGAGTTTTCATACCTTGGTCAGTTATGGCGATACCGCCAGTTTTATCGTGATGCACAACGGCAAGCCGTTGCCGAATGCGGAAGTGACCCTGACCAGCAATACTGGTTGGAGTAAGCAGGCAGTGACCAATAGCGAAGGTCGTGTTCGTTACACGATGATCCGTGACTACTTCCCGCCATGGAGTATGTTCCAGAAACGCCATTCTCAACCCTATCTGATCAGTACGACCTATACAGTTCCAGAGAAAGGTGAACTGGACGGCCAGCAGTATCGCGGTACGACATATCGTGCCAGCTTCTCTGGCAACTACTATCCCTCGGCTGATGATTACGAGTCCTACGGCTACGGCCTCTCCTTTGGTCTGTTTGCCATGGTAGGCAGTGGTCTGGGTATCTTCCTCTTCCGTCGTCGTCGTAATCGTCCGTTCCGTGAGGTGCGCTTTGATGAATAAACTGCGCACTGCGATTAACAACGTCGACCTGCGTAGTTTTCGTTTCTGGTTACAATTCGCGTTCTTCGTTTTCTTTATTTACGGCGGCTATTTCGCCATCAATCTGGGAAATAGTCTGCCGACTTTTTCCTGTGCTTTTAACAGTGAAGGGCGTCCCGGCGTTTGCTTCCTTTTTCCGATGCAGCATTTGCTGGCGGGAAAGTGGTCATCATTGTTCGGCTGGATGGGGATCGGGGTACTGACAGCGTTTCTCACCTTCGCGCTGTGGTTCATTGTGTTAAACAAGGCGTGGTGCGGTTATGCCTGTCCACTAGGCACCATTCAGGACTGGATCACGTCAGTTCGTACACGCATTGGGATTCGCGCATCGCGCTATAGTCAAACCCAGTTCCGTAATCTCAGTATCATCAAGTACATCTTGCTGGCACTGACTATCCTGATCCCGCTGGGGATCGGTGGTGCGTTGTTGCCGCATAGCATGGGAACGCCGTTTTGCGATATCTGTCCGGGGCGGATGATCCTGCCGCTATTCACCGGCGATACCTCGCAACTGACCATCGACTTCTCCAGTAAGACGACGATGATTATGACTGCACTGGGAATGCTGATCACAGGCCTGTTTCTGGTGGGCGCATTCGTCAAGAAGCGTTTCTTCTGCTTCTTCTGCCCGATGAGCGCACTGCACTACCTCTTCTCCAAACCCGCACTGTTGAACCTGAAAAAAGATGGCGATAAGTGCACCCGTTGTGGTGACTGCTATCGGGTTTGCGATATGCAAATCCGCGAGATCGCCGATGATGTGGAGACACCGCGGATCATGAAAGACGACTGCATTCTCTGCTTTAAGTGTATCGCTGCCTGTCCGGAAAACGGTGCCCTTAAAGCGACCTTTCTCGGTGTGCCGATCTTTGAATCGACGGAAGAAGGTTTTAACAAACGTATGACCAAAGGAATTATCAGTGAACAACACGACAAACACTGAACAGACCGCATTCAGCCGCAGCCGCCAGGCGCGCGAAGCGGAGAGCACGCTGGATCACATTACCGATCGCTTTGATGATAATCCGCAGAACATGGAATATTTCTATGATCTGTTTCGCCGGGTTTACTGCCGTGGCGAGGAGTTACCCCGTGAAGGCACGTTGATTGGCACAACCTGCATCCATGCGCCGGAGGAGTTGATCTACGCCATGGGCGCGACACCTCAGCGTCTGTGCAACGGCTCTTACCATTTCGATCAACTGGGCGGCGATTTCATGCCGGCCAAGTCATGCTCACTGGTGAAGGCGACCCTCGGTATGTTGAACGAGGCGGACAGTTTGCCCGGTGGTGGTCGTCCCGATCTGGTGGTGAACCCTACCACCTGCGATCAGAAAAAGAAGTCGAGCGTGATGATTCAGGGTATGGGGTATCAGGTCTATGATCTGGAGTTGCCACCTGGCAAGGATAGTGAAGAGTCGCGTCTCTACTGGCAGCGCTCGGTACGTAGTTTTACTCAGCACCTTAGTAAGCTGACCGGCAAGAAGCTGACGCGCAAAAATCTCAAGGCAGCGATGGCGAAGACAACGCGTGCACAGATGGCGTTTCGCACTCTGCACAATCTGCGTAAGGAGAGTCCCTCTCTGTTTCTGGGTAAAGATGCATTCCTTGTAACCAATGCCTACTTCTTCGATGATGTCGATCGCTGGACCGATGCAGTGGAGAAATTGATTGAAGAGTTGAAGCAGCGCCAGGTGGAAGGTTTTCAGGCGGCGCAACGCAAGGCACCAAGGATTCTTTTTACAGGGTCGCCACCGATCTTCCCTAACTTGAAACTGCCGCTTTTGATCGAAGAGGCCGGCGGTGTGGTGGTTGCCGACGAGACCTGCTCTTCCAATCGTATGCTCTATGACATGAGCGCGGTGGATGAGTGGCGACTCTACGATATGGTCGATGCGCTGGCGGATCGTCACCTCAAACCCTGCACCTGTCCGATTTTTACCAATAATCTGGATCGTCAGCGTCGTCTGCTCGATCTGGCGGAGAGCTTTAATGTAGATGGCGTGGTTTACCAGGCATTCTCCGGTTGTCAGGTCTACGAGATGGAACAGCGCACCATTGCCGATGCGCTGAGCGCCAAGAATATTCCGATGCTCTATGTGGAGACCGACTACAGTCCCGATGACATGGGCCAGCTCTCGACACGTATTGAAGCCTTCCTCGAATCGATTAAGACCAGAAAGAGAAAATCTGCATGAAGTATTTTGCCGGAATTGATATTGGCTCAACGGCTATAAAAGTGGCACTGGTGGATGAAGAGGGAAAACATGCCGGTGCCTATGTCACCGCATCGGGGAGCCTGTTTCACAAAAATGCCAAGGAGGCATTCGCACGTCTGCTGACGGACAGAGGATTGAAACAGGACGATGTACATTATCTGATCGCCACCGGTTATGGTCGTAAGCTATTTAAGGAGGCGGATGACTCGATCAGTGAGATCACCGCCAATGCTATCGGCGCTCACGAGGCGGGTAAGGCTTTCGGTGGCGTGCGGACCATTATCAATATCGGTGGACAGGACTCCAAGGCGATCCAGTTGGACAGCGATGGACACGTTGCCAACTTCGCCATGAACGATAAGTGCGCTGCGGGAACCGGTCGTTTTCTCGATGTGGCGGCACGTAATCTGGAGATCGATCTGGAAGAGTTGGGCGACTACCACTTCAACGCCGAAAACGCGCCGCTGTCGATCAACAGTACCTGCACCGTATTTGCCGAGTCTGAGATCATCGGTCTGCTGGCCAACGGTCATGGCAAGGGCGAAATTGTTGCGGGGATTCACTACTCCATTGCCAAGCGTACCGTGCGTTTGGCCAAGCGTGTCGGTATCGAAGACAAGATCTACTTCGACGGTGGGCCTGCCCTGAATAAGGGGCTGGTGGCAGCGATCGAAGATGAGTTGCAGCGACAGCTGGTGGTACCTGAGCATCCGCAGACCACCACCGCCTTCGGTGCCGCGGTGTTGGCGCGTAGTGAATACCTGGCGGAGCAGGGAGAGACGGCTTGACTCCGATTGAGCAGACACTGCTGACCTTGCCGATGGCAATGCTGCTGGGGCTGGTCTTTGGCATGGGCTCCTGCACGATTGCCTGTCTGCCCTATCTGGGGCCGATCTTCCTTGCCAGCGAGGGTGGCGTGCGTCGCTCCTGGCGCATCATGCTGCCGTTCTCCCTGGGCCGTCTTACCAGCTACGCTGTGCTGGCGACGGTTGCGGGGTTTACCGGGCAGATCCTGGGCAAGGGCGTCGCGGGACAGGAGTTGCGTTGGCTAATGGGGGCGGCAGCGCTACTACTGGGTGCAGCGTTACTGTTGCGGCGCTCTGAGGGCAGCGCCTGTGCATCGTCGGGCGAAGTGACGCTGGTACAGGACGCACGTGGTCGGTCGGCACAAACTCTTATGCCCGGTGGATTGTTTCTGCTGGGCGCGGGGATGGCGCTCTCGCCCTGCGCACCTCTGGGCAGCGTGATCTTCTCTGCCGCGGTAGGTGCCAGTGCCTGGCATGGTCTGTGGCTCGGTCTCGGATTCGGTCTTGGCGCCATCGTCATTCCGACCATCTTCTACGGCATCGGCTTTGCCTGGTTCGGTAGTCGCCTGCGTGAACAACTACGCAACAGTCATAAACATATCGTCCGTCTCAGCGCCGCATTATTGATTGCGACGGGCGCCGGTAATCTCCTTGCCTGATTAATTCAATTTGAACTGTCCAAGCAGGCGGCGTAACGCTTCGACCTGTTCCAGCATACTGTGCATGGCGGTGTCCGTTTCCTGAGAGCGATCGGCGGTTTCTCCCGCAATGGTGCTGATATTGACGATATTGCGGTTGATATCCTCTACTACTGCCGCCTGCTCTTCAGCGGCGCTGGCGATTTGCGCGTTCATGTCGTTGATTGAGGCGATGGCAGTGATGATTTCGCCCAGGGAGCGGCTGGTCTCTTCGGTGCTTTCAACACTCTCGCCGGTTAATTTCTCTCCCTGCTCCATTGCCTGTATCGCCTGACGACTCCCATTTTGCAGGTCGGTGATCATCTTTTCGATTTCGCCAGTGGCAGTCTGGGTGCGCTGTGCCAGAGTGCGTACCTCATCGGCGACCACGGCGAAGCCACGTCCCTGTTCACCCGCGCGGGCTGCCTCAATGGCGGCGTTGAGTGCCAGTAAATTGGTTTGTTCGGCTATCTCCTGGATAGTCGTGAGGATACCGCCTATCTCCTCGCTTTGCCGTCCGACGCTTCGAATCACACCCGTGGCATTTTCCACAGCCTGATGTAATTCTGAGATGGTGGTGCGGTTATTCTCCAGAACCTTACGGCTTTGTTGTGCCTTGCTGTTGGCATCCTGTGCGGAGCCTGCGGCATGGCCTGCACTTTCGGCAACGTTTTGTGCCGCGCTACTCATCTCGGTGGCGGCAGTGGCGACCTGATCGGTTTCTGACTGCTGTCGTGCTACTGCCCGATTGGTTTCATCACTAATGGCGGTAACACTGTTACTGGCATCGGCAAGGGTTTCGGTAGCTTGTGTTACCTGTAGCAACATCTGCTGCAGCTTGCTGACGAAAGCATTGAATTCGGCGGCAAGTTTGCTGATTTCATCTTTACCAGCCACATCCAACTTGCGTGTCAGATCGCCTTCACCACTGGCAGCGTCATGTAATGCAGCGATGGTTTTGTGTAGTGGGTGAGTGATACTGCGTGCAAGAGCGATGGAGATAAAAATCAGTAGCGCGGCGATTGTGCCACCAATACCCAGGCTACGCAGCAGATACTCATGGAAAACAGCATCGACATCATCGATATAGATACCTGAACCGATGATCCAGTCCCATGGCGCGAAACCTTTGACGTAGGATATTTTCGGTACAGGGTCATCAAAGCCCGGTTTTGGCCAGAGGTAATCGACAAAGCCTTCGCCGTCCTTTTCAACGGTCTCTACCATGGAGACGAACAGCTTCTTACCATTGGGATCTTTGAAATCACTCAGGTCTTTGCCGTCCAGGGCAGGCTTGAGGGGGTGCATTACCATGCGAGGATGGTGGTCATTGACCCAGAAATAGTCACTTTCGTTATAACGGAGCGAGGCAATTTCTTTTAGCGCGGCTTTCTTTGCCGTTTCTTCGGCTATTTCGCCGCTTTTGCTGAGGCCACGGAAATACTCCAGGGTGCTGTAGGCGGTCTCTACCAGATGGCGGGTTTTGAGTCGTTTTTCATTCAACATCTCATCATGCAATTGACTGGCGTTAATCGCGATCAAAGTTGTAAGGGCGATTAGCGCAGCGAGCACGATCATGAAAAGACGCATGGATATAGGTGTACGCGACAGTATCCTGTACATGGTCATGTCCTCAATTAGTCACAAACTGCGCAGACAGCGTGTGTTCCAATTTACAGCGACTGGATTCTTTAGTTTAACTGGTTACGTCGGTAGAGCTTGTGCTGCACATAGTACAAAGGTGTTATGTGGATATCTTTATCGGCAGAAAAGCAGAATGCTTTAAGGATATAGACGGTATTATCTATTTACGCCAGAAGGCCGGGGTGAGGAGAACCAGCAGTGTGAAGATCTCCAGTCGGCCAAGTAGCATCGATACACAGAGTACCCACTTGGCGAAATCGGGGATGTTACCGTAGTGCAGGGCGACGTCGCCTAGCCCCGGACCGAGGTTATTAATGGTTGCTGCAACCGCGGAGAAGGCGGTGATCTGATCCAGGCCGACCATCATCAGCAGCAGTAGAAAAACACTGAACACCGCTACGTAGGTGGCGAAGAATCCCCACACCGAATGAATCACCTGTTCCGGCAACGGCTTGCCACCCACCTTGATTGGAATGACAGCATTGGGGTGGACCAGACGGGTCACCTCACGCACTCCCTGCTTCAGCAGCAGCAGAAAACGAATCACCTTCATCCCGCCGCCGGTGGAGCCCGCACAGCCACCGATAAAGCTGGCGAACAGCAGCAATACGGGGAGAAAGCCTGGCCATAGGGCGTAGTTGCTGGTGGTAAAACCCGTGGTGGTGCCGATGGAAACCACCTGGAACAGGCCGTGCTGTAGTGAGTGGTTAAAGTCCTCGAAGTGGGCATTAACATGCAGATAGAACACAGTGATCAAACTGATCACGCCGAGTACGGCCAGGTAGGTACGAAACTCCGAGTCGAGCAGATAGAAGCGGATGTTGCGGCTACGCCAGGCCATGAAATGAACGGCGAAGTTGATCCCGGAGAGGAACATGAAAACGATGGCGATCAATTCGATCAGCGGTTGATCCTGGAAGTAGCCCATACTGGCATCGTGGGTGGAAAAGCCGCCGATAGCTACGGTGGAGAAGGCGTGGCAGATAGCATCGAAGAAGCCCATTCCCGCCAGCCAGTAAGCCAGGGTGCAGGTAACAGTGAGGCTGAGATAGATATACCAGAGCGCCTTGGCGGTTTCGGTGATACGCGGGGTGAGCTTGTTGTCCTTCATTGGCCCCGGCGTCTCAGCACGATAGAGCTGCATGCCCCCGATACCGAGCATTGGCAGGATGGCGACGGCAAGCACGATAATCCCCATACCGCCCAGCCACTGTAACTGGTGGCGATAGAACTGCATCGATGGTGGCAGGTCGTCGATACCGGTGATCACTGTGGCGCCGGTGGTAGTGAGGCCGGAGATAGATTCGAAGATGGCGTCGGTAAGCGACAGGTGCGGCGCTGCGCTGAAGGCAAAGGGTAGCGCGCCAAACAGGCTGAGTACGGTCCAGAACATCACTACCACGACAAAGCCATCGCGCAGACGCAGGTCACGACGATTTCGCTGTACAGGTACCCAGAGCAGAAAACCGGTTAACAGGGTGACGCCAAAGGCGAGAACAAAGGGCGCGGAGTGCGAGTCGTTATAGAGCAGTGAAACCAGCAACGAAGGTAGCATGGAGAAGCTGAATATCATCAGCAACAGGCCGAGAATGCGTTGAATGGCGCCGACTTGCATACTCTTCGCTACCGCCTAGAGGAACGTCACGCCAACCTGGAACAGGCGCTCTACTTCGGGGATGCGTTTCTTGTCGACCACAAACAGCAGCACGTGATCTTCCGCTTCGATCAGCGTGTCGTGGTGGGCGATCAATACCTCTTCGCCGCGGACCACTGCGCCGATGGTGGTCCCAGGCGGCAGCTTGATCTCTTCCACCATCCGACCAACGACTCTGGAGGAGTGTGGGTCGCCGTGGGCGATCGCCTCGATCGCCTCCGCCGCACCGCGACGCAGGGAATGGACCATAACCACGTCGCCGCGACGTACATGGGCCAGCAGCGAACCGATGGTTGCCTGTGGCGGTGAGATGGCGATGTCGATGTCACCACTCTCCACCAGATCGACATAGGCGGCACGGTTAATCAGCGACATCACCTTCTTCGCACCAAGACGTTTGGCCAGCATTGCGGAGAGGATATTGGCCTCGTCATCGTTAGTCAGGGCGCAGAAGACATCGGTCTGCTCGATGTTTTCTTCCAGCAAAAGCTCACCGTCGGCGGCGTCACCCTGCAGTACGATAGTGTTCTCCAGCACTTCAGAGATATGTTCGGCGCGTTGTTTGTTGTGCTCGATTAGTTTGACCTGGAATTGTTTTTCCAACGCCTTTGCCAGGCGGATACCGATGTTGCCGCCACCGGCGATGATGATCCGTTTGACCGCTTTATCCAGGCGGCGCAGTTCGCCCATGACCGTGCGAATGTCCTTGGTGGCGGCGATAAAGAAGACCTCGTCATCCACCTCGACCACGGTATCACCTTCCGGATTGATCGCCTTGCCGCGGCGGTAGATGGCGGCAACCCGGGTCTGAATGCCGGGCATGTGTTCACGCAGGGCGCGCAGTTCCTGGCCGACCAGCGGGCCACCGTGATAGGCGCGTACTGCGACCAGCTGGACCCGGCCACCGGAGAAATCGAGTACCTGCAGTGCACCAGGGTGCTGGATCAGGCGGAAGATGTAGTCGGTGACCAGTTGCTCCGGGCTGATGATTACATCGACCGGCATGGCGTTATGGGTGAACAATTGCGGATAGAGCAGGTACTCCTGGGCGCGAACCCGGGCGATCTTGGTCGGGGTACGGAACAGGGTGTGGGCCACTTGGCAGGCGACGATGTTGGTCTCGTCACTGTTGGTGACGGCGATAATCATGTCGGCGTCTTCGGCGCCGGCGCGGGTCAGGACATCGGGGTAGGAGGCTTCGCCTGCGACGGTGCGTAGATCGAGGCGGTCCTGCAAATCATGCAACAGGGTGGCGTCGGTATCGACTACCGTGATGTCATTGGCCTCGCTGGCGAGGTTGTTTGCCAGGGAGGACCCGACCTGGCCTGCACCGAGAATAATTATTTTCATAGCGCGGTTCGTGTTTCGTTGGCCGCCGAAGGTGCGGCAATTCTAGCCTGCCCTGACGATGGAGTCATGAGCTACCGTAATTTTTCGGATCGATATCGAGTGAGCGCAGTTTGCGATAGAGATGGGTACGTTCCATCCCCGCATGTTGCGCGACCTTGTTGACGCTGCCCTCGTAGCGGCTCATCAACACCTCGAAGTAGCTGCGCTCAAACTGTTCGCGGGCCTGGCGGATCGGCATTTCGAAGGCAGCCATGGTCGCTGCCTGCGCCGGAGCACGATGTTGTGCGCCGAGTGCCTCTTCCACTTCACCGATGTCGATCTGCCGATCACTACCGATGATTAGCAGGCGTTGCACCAGATTTTTCAACTCGCGTACGTTACCCGGCCAGGTGTGCTGACGCAGGCGATTGAGAGCAGCGGTGGTGAAGCTGCGATAGGGGAGCTTGTCGGTTTCGATGAAGTAGTCGCTATACCAGGTAATTAGATCCAGCACATCGTCACTGTGTTCGCGCAATGAAGGAATGTAGAGCGAGACCACATTGAGTTCGTAATAGAGATCTTCGCGGAATTGCTGTTGCTGTGACAGTTGCTCCAGCGGATGCCTGGTGGCGGCGATGATGCGTACGTCGCTATTGACCTGAGTAGTGCCGTTGATTCGTTTCAGCGTGCCGTGGTTTAGCAGGTGTAGCAGGCGGCTCTGGCACTCGTCACTGAGGTCGGCAACGTCATCGATATAGAGGGTGCCGCCGTTGGCCTGCTCCAGCAGACCGTATTGCACCTGATCGTTCTCCTCCTTGCCGAACAGCGGGATCAGATGATCTTCGTTGCTGTGCTTCTGCGGGATGTCGGCGGAGTAGAAGGGGGCGTGGCGGCGACTGCTGTTCATGTGCAGGTAGCGGGCGAAGAGCTGTTTGCCGCTGCCGTTTTCGCCAGTGATTAAAACCGCGGTATCGTGCTGCGCGATCTGCAGCGCGGTGGTACGCAGCTGTTCCATCTGTTTGCTGCGACCGATCGGTTCGCTGATCGGTTGTGCTGCCTTACGCAGGCCGACGTTTTCGCGCAGCAGGTTGTAACTCTCCAGGGCGTGCTCGATGGTCAACAACAGTTTGGCCAGGGAGAGCGGCTTTTCGATGTAATCGTAGGCACCGAGGCGGGTCGCTTCCACCGCGGTTTCTACCGTGCCGTGGCCCGACATAATGATTACCGGCTGGGTCAGTGGTTCTTCGCTGATCCACTCCTTGAGCAGGGTGATGCCGTCCACGTCGGGCATCCAGATATCGAGCAGGATCAGTTCCGGGCGCTGTGCACGGCGTGCCTCACGGGCATGGGCCGCATCTTCGGCGGTGGTGACGGTATAACCTTCGTCTTCCAGGATCTCCTTGAGCAGGCTGCGAATATCCGGTTCGTCGTCGACGACAAGAATGTGGGGTGAACTGGTCATGTTTGCATGCTCTTCTTCTTATGTCTTTTCTGCACGGCGTCGCTGTTTTTAATTGCCAGTTGACGCCCTGCATCGACTGGCAGGCGCAGGGTGATGATAGCACCACCGTTATCGGCATTTTCTGCCCAGAGGATGCCACCATGTTCCTCGACGATTTTTTTCACTACCGCCAGACCGAGACCGGTGCCCTTGGGTTTGGTGGTGACGTAGGGCTCGAATAACTGATTCAGGATCGGTTCGGGGAAACCTGGGCCATTGTCATGGAAGCATAGCTCCACAAAGTGCGCGCTCTTTTTATCCACCGCACTGATGGTAACACGCAGGGTGATCGGTTGCTTCGCCTCGCCGGCCTCCAGCGAGTTTTTCACCATATTGTGCAGCAGTTGTCGCAGGCGGCCGATGTCAGCGTCGATGGCGGGAAGGTGATCAGTCGTTTCCAGTTGGATGGTGATCCGTTCATCTCCTCGATAGAGGTCAAGCACCTCGTTGACCAGTTTCTCCAGCTCCACCGCCTTGAGTTGTAGTTTGGGTGGGCGGGCATAATCGGAGAACGCCTTGACCATCTCCTGCATGCTCTCCACCTGTTGCACGATGGTGTGGGTGGAACGGTCGAGAATCTCCGCATCTTCCGGCGGCAGAGTACCGAGATATTTGTGGCGCAAGCGCTCTGCGGAGAGCTGGATGGGAGTCAGTGGATTTTTAATCTCGTGAGCCAGGCGTCGTGCTACTTCGCCCCAGGCGGCGTCGCGCTGGGCCTGTATCAGGGTGGTGACATCATCGAAGACGATCACGTGTTCACCCGCCTGTCCCTCTTCGCCGCGCAGTGGTGAACCGCGGCAGATCAGCACCTGACGGCCGTTAGGGCCGAACAGAATTACTTCCGCTTGCCAGGTACCGCTCTCCTTGCCCAGTTGGTGGTTGATGGTTTCGGCCAGTGGTTCCAGTTGTGGATGTAACTCCACCAATTGCTCCAGGCTCAGATCTGGGTTGCTCCCCAGATCGATGCCGAGGATTTGCGCTGCGGCGCTGTTACTGGTGTGGACGATGTCCGTTTCGTCCAGGGTTAGCACTCCCGAGGAGAGGCAGGCGAGCACTGCCTCGAGGTGGGCGCGTTGTTCTTCCGCCTGCTGCTGGCTGCTGCGGGCTGCCTCACTGGCCCGGGCGATGCGCCGGGTCATGTCGTTAAAGGAGCGGACCAGGAAACCGAGTTCATCGCGGCCCGGCATCGGCAGGCGTTTGTCGTAGTTCCCCGCGGCTACTGCGCGGGTACCTTCGGCCAGATCACTGATCGGTGCCACCAGTCGCCGTGCAGAGAAAAAGGCCGCCCACACCGCTGCCAGCAGGCTGAGTAGCAGCACCAGCGACAGGGTGAGGATGAAGCTGTACTTCAGCGGTTTGCGCAGGAAGGCCAGCTCCTTGTACTGGGTAAAGGCGGCCTGCACGCTGTTGGCCAGGGTGTCGAGTCGCTCCGGCACCGAGTAGAGGGCATGCAACAGACGCGGATCACCCAGCGGGTCGGGATTGGGTACCAGCATTACGATGCGCATGTTGAGGCCACGGTTGCGGATCGGCTCCAGCGCAGCGTAGTCGAGGCCGGTACGCAGCTGTTGCAGGATCGCCGAGTTGGGCAGGGTGGGGACCACCGTGGCCGGGTCGGTGGTACTACTGGTAATCACCTTGCCGTTGAAGGTCAGCAGGGTCAGCTCTAGCGCCTCGGCCTGCTGGCGCATTTCGTGGATCTTCAGCGAGGCGGTGGCGTCCGGTTCTTGGGCCAGGATCTCGACCTGCAAGCGGGTCTGGCGCAGCAGTTCGCGCAGGCGGCTGTCGAGGGCGGTACGGCCCAACTCCAGAGAATCCTCCAGCGCCTGCTCCACCCGCACGTCGAACCAGCTGTCGATGCCGCGATTGAGGAACTGCAACGAGAAGTAATAAAGCACCGAGATCGGCGCTACCGACAACACCACGAACATAATCACCAGCCGGACTGTGAGGCGCGAGCCCGGTTCGCGGTCGCGGTAGCGGCGGATCAGCGAAATCAGGTGGCGACCGATCAGCGCTAATAGTAGCAGTATGGCGAGGACGTTGATCGCCAGCAGCAGAGAGTAGAGCTGGCCGAACAGGGCGGAGTTCTGGGTCGCCGCGCTCATCATCGACAGCGACGCCAGCAGCAGCACAAACAGCAGGGCGACCGGTTTACGCCCTGATGTCAGGCGTCTCAGGGTTTCAGCGACCATGTGTACCAGTCACTGTCGAGCCGCCAAGCGGGGGTGATGTAGGCGAGGGGGCGGAGCGGTGAAGGTAATGCCTCGATCTCCAGTTCCGCGTGGATGAGCACTTCGTAATGCTGCCCAGGTTGAATCAGTTGTTTGTCCAACAACGGTAGGTCCTGCAGGCGGCCCAGGGTGTAGAGGGCACTGTTCAGGGTATGGAAAGAGTAGTAGGCGCCACTGTTGACGTTCTGCAGCAGGTATTGGTGGGAGAGGGCATGGTATTGCAGGCGGTAACGCTGTTGCAGGGCCGCCATGTCTTCATCCAGCCACCATTTGCGTTTGCGCTGGATATCGATCTCTACCAGTACCGGGATCGGCACGCCGTTTTCCAGCGCCTCAAGAACCTCATCGGTGGGCTGGAAATCGATGCTTGCGCTGAGCAGGTAGACATTTTCCTGCAGGCGGGTGTGGATGGCGTTGATAACGAAGCCGTCCGCCAGGGTCGGGGCAGCGAACAGTGTCAGGACGAGCAGGATCAGTCCACGGAGCGCATAGCTGTGGATGCCGTTAGAGCTGTTTGCCGATGCATGCGTAGTAGAACCCATCCATTCCATCCTGGCCGGGCAGAATCTGGCGCCCGATGGCCGTTGCTTCGCCCCAGTTCTGTTCCAGCGGGAGATTCACCGCATCTTCCTGTTTGGCAAGGAAGTTTGCAAGTTGTTCGCTGTTCTCCTGCGGTAATACCGAGCAGGTTGCGTAGACAAGAATACCGCCCGGGCGTAGTAGCGGCCACAGGGCATTGAGGATGCGCTCCTGCAGTTTGACTAGTTGCTTGATGTCCTCGACGCGGCGCAGCAGCTTGATGTCAGGGTGACGGCGGATCACGCCGCTGGCAGAGCAGGGGGCATCGAGGAGGATGCGGTCGAAGGGTTGTCCATCCCACCATGCCTCGGGTTCGGCGGCATCGGCAGCCACTAGTTTGGTGCTGACGCCGAGGCGGGAGAGATTCTCCGCCACCCGCTCCAGGCGACGCTCCTCAATATCGAGGGCATAGAGATCGAGGTCGGGTTGCAGTTCCAGCAGGTGGCCGGTTTTGCCGCCGGGGGCGGCGCAGGCGTCGAGGGCCCGCATACCTGATTTGGCATCAAGCAGCGGCGCCGCCAGTTGTGCCGCAGCGTCCTGTACCGAAACCCAGCCCTTGGCGAAGCCGGGTAACTGTTCCACCGCCATCGGTCGTTCCAAAGTGATAGCGTTCGGGGCGTGAGGTGACGGGGTTGCTTCGATGCCGGTTTCGGCCAGCATCGCCTGGTAGCCCTCACGGCTATGGTGGTTACGGTTGACCCGCAGGGTCATCGGCGGGCGGGCGTTATTGGCGGCGACGATCTCAGGCCACTGCTGCGGCCAGGCGTGTTGCAGTGCCTCCAGCAGCCAGGCCGGGTGGGCATTGTTGGCGGCCTCGTCAGCGGCCAGTGCCTGCTCCAGTTGGTCGCGTTCACGCTGGAAGCGGCGCAGAACCGCATTGACCAGTCCCCGTGCCCACTCCTTGCGTTTTAGCAGGCCGGTGACCGCCACGGTTTCCGAAACGGCGGCGTGGGGTGGGATATCCATGTAGGCGAGCTGATAGAGGCCGAGCAGCAGCAAGGCGTGGATCTCGGCCTCCTTGGTTTTGAGTGGCTTGTCCAGCAGCCGGTGTAGCAGCCAGTCGAGGCGGTGCCACCAGCGCAGGGTACTGTAGCAGAGTTCCTGGGCCAGGGGACGACGCTCGGCGGGGAGCGAATCGAGACTGGAAGGGATAAGGCTGGAGAGGGACTGGCCGTCGTGGGCCACGCGGGTTAGCACGGAGACGGCAACCAGGCGTGGATTGGTTTGGCCCTTAGCCACCCAGAATCACTCCGTCTAGCTTGTGCGCGTTAAGGTACTCGGTCGCTGACTGCGGCTTGCCGCCGGGACGTTGCAGACGGGTGATGCGCAATATGCCTTCGCCACAGGTAACATCGATTCCCTGCTTGTCAGTCCGTACGACGCTGCCTGGTGCTTTCGTGCTTCGTTCTTCAAGGGCTACTGCATTCCAGATACGCAAGGTCTCTTCCCCGTTTTTGCTCTGTGCCACCGGCCAGGGGTTGAAGGCGGCCACTTGGCGGGCGATCTCGCTGGCCGATTTTTGCCAATCGATCTGTGCCTCTTCTTTATAGAGCTTTTTCGCGTAGTTAGCCTGGCTGTCGTCCTGTTTCTCTGCGGTCAGGGTGCCGGCCTGGAGTTTATCCAATGCCTCGACGATGGCCCTGGCACCCAGTTCGGCCAGACGGTCGTGCAGTGTTTGGGCGGTATCTTTCGGCTCGATGGAAGTGGACAGTTTGTAGAGCATGTCGCCGGTATCCAGTCCCACATCCATCTGCATGATGGTGATGCCGGTTTCGCTGTCCCCGGCGAGGATCGCGCGTTGGATCGGCGCGGCACCACGCCAGCGCGGCAGCAGTGAGGCGTGGATATTGAGACAACCGAGGCGCGGTGTATTGAGTACGGCCTCGGGCAGCAGTAGGCCGTAGGCGGCGACCACCATCAGATCGGGTTTCAGCGCCGCCAGTTTTTCCTGCTCTGCGGGGTCTTTCAGGTTCTCCGGTTGGAAAACCTCGATACCGTGCTGCAGCGCCAGCTCCTTGACCGGGCTGGCGGTAAGTTTGCGGCCGCGGCCAGCCGGGCGGTCTGGCTGGGTGTAGACGGCGATGATGTTGTGATGGCTCTCGATCAGGGCGACGAGCGCGGTGGCGGCAAACTCGGGGGTTCCCGCATAGACAATGTTAAGGGGCGAAGGCATAAGGCTCTGTTTGGGTTAGTGAGCAGTTACATTGTGTGGCGCAACTGCTTTTCCAGTTTTTTGCGGATGCGCTGGCGCTTGAGGCTGGAGAGGTAGTCGACAAAAAGTTTGCCCTCCAGGTGATCCAGTTCGTGCTGGATACAAACCGCCAGCAGGCCATCGGTCTCCAGTTCGAACGGTTCGCCGTTGCGATCCAGAGCGTTTACCTTGATCCATTCAGCACGTTCTACCGGTTCATAAATTCCTGGTACCGAGAGGCAGCCTTCGTCGGTTTGCTCGATCCCCTGCTTTTCTACAATCTCCGGATTGATTAGCACCAACGGCTGGTTCTTCTCTTCGGAGACGTCGATTACCACCAGGCGCTGGTGGAAATTGACCTGGGTGGCGGCCAGGCCGATGCCCGGTGCTTCGTACATGGTCTCGAACATATCGTGGATGAAGGTACGTAGCTGATCGTCAATCCGTTCTACCGGCTTGGCGACGGTGCGCAGGCGCTCATCGGGATAATGTAAAATTGTCAGTAATGCCATGGTAATTCCGTAAAAAGCTCTAGTAGAAACACAGCTTTTGTTGCTAAAGTAATGATCATAATGGAAACTCCCACCTGTTCACACCACTTTGAGGGTGTCGGAGTTTTCGCTAAACTCGCCAGAACTCGCTGAGACAAAGGGAAGCCCATGGCAATTATAACGCTTCGTCCCGCCCGTTATCTTACCGCTATTTCGGCGGCACTGATGCTCACCCTGTTTGCCGGATGTGCCTCCGAACCCGAGAAGGCGCCCGAGCCAGCACCGCTGGTCGAGGCAGAGCCGATGGTGGTCAAGTCGGTTCCCGTTAGATTGCGCCCCGACTATCCGCAGAGCTACACGGTGGTCAGGGGCGATACCCTGTGGGATATCTCAGCACGCTTCCTTAAAGATCCGTGGATGTGGCCGGAACTGTGGCAAGTCAACCCACAGGTCAATAATCCGCACCTGATCTACCCTGGCGATGTGCTGACCCTCTACTTCGTCGACGGCAAGCCGATGATGAAGGTGGAGCGCCCACAGCCGCAACCCCAGCCGAAACAGGATCTGCCGCGTAGCGGTTTCCCGGTGGTGAAGTACAGTCCGCAGGTGCGTGAAGTGTCGCTGGATGCTGCAGTGCCGACGATTCCTCTGGACAAGATTCGCCAGTATCTTTCTCGCCCCCAAGTGGTCACCCCGGAAGAAATAGAAGCTCTCCCCTATGTGCTTTCCTATACCGATAAACGCCTGTTGGGCGGTGGTGGAAACACCTTCTACGCGCGCGGTATCGAACCGGGTAAACAGGCCGCTGAATATGTGTTGATACGCACCGGTGACGAATACGTCGATCCCGATACCGATGAGGTCTTGGGCTATGAAGGCATCTATCTTGGCGATGCGCGCCTTAAAAAATTGGGCGATCCGGCGACCATGGAAATCACCATGTCGACCCGTGAAATCATGCGTGGCGATCGGTTGGCACCGATGACCAACAATAACCTGCCCTTCCGCTATATGCCGCGTCCGCCGATGAAGACGATCAAGGGCAAGATCATTTCGGTACTGGATGGAGTTGCCAATATCGGCCAATACCAAGTAGTGGTACTGAATCTGGGACGGCAGGAAGACATCGAACCGGGCCATGTATTGGCCGTCATGCAGTCCGGCGCCGAGGTCGATGACACCGTCGATGGTGGTGAGATCAAGTTGCCCGATATCCAGGCGGGTACCCTGATGGTGTTCCGGGTGTTTGAACGGGTCAGCTATGGTTTGATCGTCAATGCAGAACGACCGATACATACCCTCGATGTGGTAACTAACCCCTAATGAGATAAAAGCGGCCGCAGGATGCGGCCGCTCTGTTTTTAGATGATGGATCAGAGAGAAATACTGCGTCACCAGTTGGCACTATTGCTGATTCCCGGCATCGGTCCGGTTCAGTTTCGTGAACTGCTCGAACGTGCCGGCGATATCGCTGCACTGTTCGCTTCCCCGCCCCCGTGCAAATTCCAGAATGCGCTACGTCATCCCGACTGGGCAGCAGTCGATCATTGTCTTGCCTGGGTCGAGCAGGAGGGGTGCACGCTACTTGCGGAGGATAATCCGCTATACCCGGAGCCGCTGCGACAACTCCATGACGCGCCGCCACTGCTGTTTGCCCGTGGCGATATCTCGGTACTACAAAATCCGCAACTGGCGATGGTCGGTAGCCGCAATCCCACCGTGGTCGGCAGGGAGACGGCACGTGAGTTTGCCCGCACCCTGGCCGCCAGTGGCATGACGATCACGAGTGGTCTGGCGATGGGGATCGATGCCGCCAGCCATCAGGGGGCGCTGGATGGCGGCGGTCAGACTATTGCCGTGTTCGGTACCGGACTGGATCGAGTCTACCCGGCAAAGAATCGAGAGCTTGCCCATACCATCGTCGAGCAGGGCGGCTTGTTGTTGTCGGAATATCCTCCGGGCACCGAGCCCAAACCGGCCAATTTTCCACGACGTAATCGCATTATCAGCGGACTTTCGCTGGGGACACTGGTGGTGGAAGCGGCACTTCGCAGCGGTTCGCTGATCACCGCCCGCTTCGCCGCCGAGCAGGGGCGGGAGGTGTTTGCCATCCCCGGTTCCATCCATAATCCGCTGGCGCGGGGCTGCCACCAGCTAATCCGCCAGGGGGCCAAGCTGGTGGAGAGCGCCCAGGATATTCTGGAGGAACTGGCGCCGCAGTTGCGTACACTCCTGGCGGAGACCGAGAGCAAGCCTTCCCTTGTCGTCGAGGAAAAGGAGCACAATATCCTGCTTGAGTGCATGGGCGATGGCACAAGTAATGTGGATCAGCTGGTACAGCGCAGTGGATTGACGGCAGATGCGGTTTCCTCCATGCTGTTATTGCTGGAGCTCCAGGGACACGTGGTGTCCACAGCCGGTGGATACGCCCTGGCCGGCAAGAGAAGGTGACATGAAACAAGACGTATTCGATATCCTGCTCTACCTTTTCGAAAACTATATGTACGAAGAGAGTGAGCTGGAGCATGACCGCGACTCCCTGCAGCTCGAATTGCAGGATGCGGGCTTCCGTAAGCACGAGATCAGCAAGGCCTTTGACTGGCTGGAAGGTCTTGGCGCCGTCGACTACGACGGCGAGGCGAAGGGCAACGACACGCAGTCCTTCCGCATCTATTCCGATGAAGAGATGGCCAAGCTCGACAGTGAGTGCCGGGGTTTTCTGCTGTTCCTGGAACAGATGGGTGTGCTGGATCAGGCCACCCGCGAGATGGTCATCGACCGGGTAATGGCGCTGGATAACAGCGACGAAGTGGAGCTGGATCAGCTCAAGTGGGTGATCCTGATGGTGCTGTTCAATCAGCCCGGTCAGGAGGCTGCCGTAGCATGGATGGAAGACCTGGTACTGGACGAAATGGTCGCCCAGATCCACTGATCGATATCCGGTTCTGGTCGATCATGCCCGCGCACGCGGGCATTTTTTCTGGTAAATAGACAATTATGAGTAAGAGCCTCGTTATCGTGGAATCGCCGGCCAAGGCGAAAACCATCAAAAAATATCTCGGTAAAGATTTCGAGGTACTGGCCTCCTACGGCCATGTGCGCGATCTGTTGCCCAAAGAGGGAGCGGTCGACACCGCCAACGACTTCGCCATGAAATATCAGGTGATCGACAAGAACGGTAAGCATGTCGATGCCATCTCCAAGGCGATCAAAAAGGCCGATGCCCTCTATCTGGCTACTGACCCGGACCGCGAGGGTGAGGCGATTTCCTGGCACCTGCTGGAGATCCTGCGCAACAAAAAACTGCTCAAGGACAAAACCGTTGGTCGCGTGGTGTTCCACGAGATCACCAAGCGTGCCATCCGCGACGCGGTTGAACATCCCCGCGATATCTCCATGGAACTGGTGAACGCGCAACAGGCGCGTCGCGCCCTCGATTACCTCGTTGGTTTTAACCTCTCGCCGTTGTTGTGGAAAAAGATCCGTCGCGGTCTCTCCGCCGGGCGGGTGCAGAGTCCGGCGTTGCGCCTGATCGTCGAGCGCGAAGAGGAGATCGAACGTTTCGTCGCCCGCGAATACTGGACCGTCGAGGCCGATGTCAGCAGCAAGGGGCAGAACTTCGGCGCCAAGCTGATCCAGTTCGAAGGGGAGAAGGTCGAACAGTTCACCATCGACAATAGCGAGCGCGCCGATCAGGTGGAGTCGACCCTGCTGGGTGAAGCGGAAGGCAAGCTGACCGTTACCAAGGTGGTGAAGAAGCAGCGCAAGCGTAATCCGGCTGCGCCGTTTACTACTTCAACCCTGCAACAGGAAGCCTCGCGCAAGCTCGGTTTTACTGCTCAGCGCACCATGCGTACCGCGCAACAACTCTATGAAGGTATCGATATTGGCGGCGAGACCGTCGGTCTGATCACCTACATGCGTACCGACTCGGTCAACCTGGCTGCCGAGGCACTGGATGAACTGCGCGAGTTTATTGCCCAGCGTTACGGCAGCGACAACGTGCCGCCCGAGCCGCGCGCTTTCAAAACCAAATCGAAAAATGCCCAGGAGGCTCACGAGGCGATTCGTCCCACCTCGGCGCAACGGGTGCCAGAGTCGATTCAGGGCCACCTTTCCAAGGATCAGTTCCGTCTTTACGAGCTGATCTGGAAACGTACTGTTGCCTGTCAGATGGTTCATGCCACCCTCGATACCGTGGCAGTGGATCTGAATGCCGGTGAAGGCAATATCTTCCGTGCCAACGGCTCCACCATCGTCCACCCCGGTTTTATGGCGGTCTATCAGGAGAGTGTCGACGATGCCAAGGAGAAGGATGACGACAACAAACTGTTGCCGAAACTGCTGGAGGGCGAGAAGGTCGAGTTGATCGCTATTCGTCCGGAGCAGCACTTCACCGAGCCGCCGCCGCGCTTCTCAGAGGCAAGTCTGGTCAAGGCGCTGGAAGAGTTCGGTATTGGTCGTCCCTCCACCTACGCCAGTATCATCTCGACCCTGCAGGCGCGTGAATATGTAGAGATGGACAAGCGCCGTTTTATTCCTACCGACGTTGGCCGGGTGGTGAACAAGTTCCTGACTAACCACTTCACCCAGTATGTCGATTACGACTTCACCGCCAAGCTGGAAGATGAGCTTGATTCGGTCTCCCGCGGTGAAGAGGAGTGGGTGCCGCTGATGCACCGCTTCTGGAAGCCGTTTAAAGATCTGGTGGACGACAAGGAACAGAGTGTTTCGCGTAAGGAAGTGACTCAGGAAGAACTGGATGAAGCGTGTCCCCAGTGCGGTAAACCGCTGGCGATTCGCCTTGGTCGCCGTGGCCGTTTCATCGGTTGTACCGGTTTCCCTGACTGCGACTACACCCGCAACCTCGGCGACGACAAGGGTGCGAAAAACGAACCGGAAGTGGTCGAGGGACGCAGCTGTCCCGAGTGTGGTAAGGATCTGTTGATTCGCGAAGGTCGTTACGGCAAGTTTATTGGTTGCAGTGGTTATCCCGATTGCAAGCACATCGAACCGTTGGAGCAGCCGGAAGATACTGGGGTGAAGTGTCCCAAGTGTGGCAAGGGTACCCTGCTACGACGCAAGTCACGCCGCGGCAAGATTTTCTTCTCCTGTTCCACCTATCCTGACTGCGACTACGCGGTATGGAACGAACCGATCGACGAACCCTGCCCCGACTGCGGCTGGCCGATCCTCACCATCAAAACCACCCGCAGCAAGGGTACGGAAAAGGTCTGCCCGCAGAAAGAGTGCGGCTTTGCCGAACCGTATGAAAAAGCCGAAGCGGAAAGCGCTGAAGACGACGAATAATCGACACGAAGCTTTCGTGTTTCTGAGTGATAGTTAGCCGGAGAATAATCACCATGAGTAAGCCTTTTGTCGCCATCCTGATGGGATCGGATTCGGATCTGCCGACCATGCAGTCGACCATCTCGGTACTGAAATCTTTTGACGTGCGTTATGAAGTGCGCATCCACTCCGCACACCGTACCCCCGAAGCGACCCATGAGTACGTAACCGATGCGGAGAAGCGCGGTTGTCAGGTCTTTATCTGTGCTGCCGGTCTGGCTGCACACCTTGCGGGTGCGGTATCGGCGATTACCGTTCGCCCGGTGATCGGTGTGCCGATGGATGGCGGTCCGCTCAAGGGACAGGATGCACTGTTTTCTACGGTGATGATGCCCGGCGGTATTCCGGTGGCAACCGTAGCTATCGGTAGTGCCGGAGCGAAAAACGCCGCCTATCTTGCAGTGCAAATTATGGCGATTGCCGATGACGATCTGGCGCAGGAACTGCGTGATGAACGTGAAACCAACAAGGCCAAAATTCTGGCACGTAACGACGAAGTACAGAAAGAACTTGGCCTGGATTAAATCGCAATGAGCGCCTTCCAGCTACGCACGGCACGGCGCGTGCTGCTTGATGGCGGCATCGTTGCCTATCCCACCGAGGCGGTCTATGGTCTCGGTTGCGATCCTCACAACGCCGCTGCAGTGATACGACTGCTGGAGTTGAAGCAGCGTTCCTGGAGGAAGGGGTTGATCCTGATCGCTTCGCACCGCCATCAGCTCGATCCCTGGCTGGAGCCGATCGGTTTGAGCATGGAGCAACAGCTGGAAAAGAGCTGGCCCGGCCCGGTTACCTGGTTACTACCCGCCCGTCCCGAAGTCCCTGAATGGTTGCGCGGTGAACACGCTACCCTGGCGGTACGGGTCACGGCGCATCCCTTGGCTGCGGCGCTGTGCGAAACCTTCGGTGGTCCTATCGTCTCTACCAGTGCCAATTACGCCGGTCATTGTGCTGCGCGTAGCGCACTGCAGTTGCAACGGGTGATGGGAGAACGGGTCGATTACATCCTCCACGGCGAAGTGGGCGATCAAATGAGGCCGACTGAGATCCGCGATGCCGAGAGCGGAAATGTTGTTCGCGCGGGCTGACAGGATTCGGTATGAGCACCATTGATCTCGATGCCGTCAGGCAATACCTGCTTTCATTGCAGCAACACATCGTCGATGCACTGGAAGCGGAAGATGGTGGTGGCCAGTTTATCCGTGACGAGTGGCAGCGGGATGGTAGCAGTGGACTCGATGGTGGTGGCATTGTTCGCCTGCTGAGTGAAGGCGTGGTATTCGAACAGGCCGGGATAAATTTTTCTCATGTGCGCGGCGCAAGTCTACCCGGTTCGGCAACAGCTCACCGCCCGGAACTGGCCGGTCGCTCCTTTCAGGCGATGGGGGTTTCGCTGGTGATCCATCCGCGCAATCCCTATGTGCCGACCTCGCATGCCAACGTGCGTCTTTTCGTCGCGGAAAAAACAGGTGAAGAACCGGTCTGGTGGTTCGGTGGCGGTTTCGATCTCACACCCTACTATCCGTTTCATGAAGATGTGATTGCCTGGCATAAACGAGCCAGAGCAGCCTGCGATCCGTTTGGCGATGATGCCTATCCCAAATATAAAAAGTGGTGCGACGAATACTTCACCCTCAAACACCGCGGTGAAACCCGTGGCGTCGGCGGGATCTTTTTCGACGATCTGAATACCCCCGATTTCGAGAGCTGTTTCGGTTTGATGCGCAGCGTCGGTGATGCCTATGTCGATGCCTATGTACCGATCGTCAACCGACGTAAGGACATACCCTACGGCGAACGGGAGCGTGACTTTCAACTCTACCGGCGCGGACGTTATGTGGAATACAACCTGGTCTATGATCGTGGCACATTGTTTGGGCTGCAGTCGGGCGGTCGAACCGAATCGATCCTGATGTCGCTGCCGCCTCTGGTAAAGTGGCGCTACAATTGGTCGCCCGAGCCAGATAGTGCCGAGGCGGATCTCTACGACAACTATCTCCGGCCACGCGACTGGCTGAACGAAGCATAAAGGTAGGCATGGCAAATACTCTCTACTGGCACGACTATGAATCTTTCGGTATCGATGCGGTGCGCGATCGCCCGGTGCAATTCGCCGGAATTCGCACCGACGAGGATCTGAATATCATCGGCGAGCCGCTGAATATCTTTGCCCGACTCTCAGACGATGTATTGCCACAGCCCGGTTCCACGCTGGTGACGGGCATTACCCCGCAGGACTCGATCGAAAAGGGGCTATGCGAAGACGAGTTCATTAGCCGCATCCTCAAGGAGTTGGCGGAACCGGGTACCTGCGGCGTGGGTTATAACTCGATTCGTTTCGACGACGAGATGACCCGTAATACCCTCTACCGCAATCTCTATGATCCCTATGCCCGCGAATGGCAAAACGGTAACTCGCGTTGGGACATTATCGATCTGGTACGCGCCTGTCGTGACTTGCGGCCTGACGGTATCGTCTGGCCGGTTAAGGAAGATAACGGTCGTACCAGTTTTAAACTGGAAGAGCTGACCGTGGCCAATGGCATCGGTCACGAGCAGGCCCACGACGCACTCTCCGATGTCTACGCCACGATTGCTGTGGCCAAGCTGATCAAGGAGAAGCAGCCCAAGCTCTACGACTTCATCTACAAACTGCGACGTAAGCAGGAGGTGAACAAGTACATCGACCTGCGTGAGATGTCGCCGATCCTGCACACCTCGGGGATGTACGGTAGCGACCACGGCAACACGCGTTTGGTGATCCCGCTGACGATGCATCCGGTGAATAAAAATAGTGTGATTGTTTTCGACCTGTCACAGGATCCGAAAATATTGCTCGAACTGGGCGCCAATAAACTGCGCGAACGACTCTATACCCGTAGCGAAGATCTGGCTGAAGGGACAGAGCGTCCAGCATTGAAACAGCTGATTATGAACAAGTGTCCGGTGCTGGCACCGCTGACCACCCTGGATGGCGCCTCGGCAAAACGTCTGCAGATCGATCTGGTGCAGTGTCAGCAAAATCGTCAGGCGGTGCTTGCCGCACGCAAGACGATTCAGGAGAAGATTAATAAAATTTTCCAGCCGCAGGAGTTCGAACCGCAAACCGATCCGGATCTGATGATCTATGGCGGTGGTTTCTTTTCCGATGGCGATAAGCGCACCATGCAACGAATCCATGAAACCGCTCCCGATGCACTGGGTAAACAGAGCTGGGTCTTCGACGACAAGCGTCTGACAGAGATGTTGTTTCGTTTCCGTGCGCGTAATTACCCTGAAACATTGACCGCAGACGAGCAGGCGCATTGGCAGGAGTTTTGTCGACAGCGTTTGCAGAATGGCGAGGGTGATTTTCTTAGCTTTGAGCAGTTCTTTGCCGAGATTGAGCGGGTAAAGAACGAAGAGAGCCTCGATGAAAGAGGCTCGAAACTACTTGCCGAGGTAGAGGCCTACGGTTTGGCGTTGCAGCAGAAGCTGGCTGGGTAAAGCGCTATTCAATCAGGCCGCTGAGTGTCTGGATAACATCTTGCTTATCCCACTCAATACCGCCGAACAGGGCGTAACGGATCGTCCCTTTGGGATCGAGAATAAAAGTGGTGGGGACAGCGGCGATCATCCACTGTTCGACCACATCACCTTCCGGGTTTAACAGTACGGGAAAGTCGATCTTGATCTGGTGCTGGGTGAGAAAGGCCTGCACATCGTGTTTCTCTTCCGCCATGTCGACAGAAAGAATGGTGAACGGTTTGCCCTTCATCTTTTCTTTTAGACGCTGCATCGACGGCATCTCCTTGATGCAGGGACCACAGTAGGTTGCCCAGAAGTTCACCATCACCACCCTGCCACGATAGCTGCTAAGGGTATGCGTTCTACCCTGTAGATCGCTGAGGGTGAAATCGGGGAGCGGTTCGCCGGTGTAGGGCGCCAATTCGCCAGCCTGGGCATTGGATACTGCGAAAAGAAAAAACAGCGTTAGCAGCTTTCGCATAATTACTTCTCCAGATCGTGCAGGGTATTGAGAGCGTCTTTAACCAGATCAGGTAGGCGTTGGCTCAAGGCCTTTTCCTCTTTGGTGGCATCATTGCGGGCATAAAAACGGCTACGCACCTTGGGTAGTAGTTCTACGTGGACACGGCTGCCGCCTTTTTCCAGTGTGTGCTGCAGTTTCTTCACCCAGAAGCGAGTGGGGCTGTTGCCCGGTTGCATGATCACGATGGGCAGGCTGCTTTGATGGGCAATATCAAGATATTCCAGCGGTTTACCGGGTTCGGGATTGTGCGCAGAAAGAATCGGGAAAAACAGAATGGCACCGAGTAGATGTTTGTCGTCCGGGTGTTGCTGTTGCCAGATGCGGGCACCACGCAGTGCCGGGATGGCGCCATAGCCACTGGCGGTGAGAGCCATCCGCTTACCGGTCTTACGTATCGCATGGTCGATCAGTCTTGCCACCTCTTCACCTTCCAGGCTACGCATACTGCTGGGGGCAATGGGAAGAAAGTGGGCACCGAGCAGATCTGCCAACCAGACTTCGATGCCGCTCCTGGCCAGCACCTCACCCGCCGCCGCCTCAGCATTTCCCATACCCTGATCACAGGGAAAGCCAAGCAAGATGGTGTCACCGGTTGCGGTGAAGTAGCGCAGGTCCATCTCCACCTCGGGACTGAGCTGGACCGTATCATGCTGTACTCCCGCATAGAGCATGGGGGATAGCAGGGTGAGTAACAGCAGTGCGAAGGTTTTGTTCAAAACAGGCTACCTGTCGCCGGGAATACCGCACCATCCTAGCACAGCGGAGTACTGGGGACAGCCAGTTACTCGGGCTGGTTGCGCATGAAATCCGCAGTCTTGGCGAAAGCGCCCTCCAGCTCTTTGCGTAGCGATTCGTCGAGCCCTACATCGGCCATCGCCTGAACCATGCAACGCATCCACACATCGCGGGCGGCGTTATCGATGGCAAAGGGCATATGGCGCTGGCGCAGTCGCGGATGGCCGTACTTTTCCGTATAGAGCTGCGGGCCGCCTAGCCAGCCAGAGAGGAACATAAACAGTTTTTCTTTCGAACCGCGCAGGTCTCGGGCATGCATGGCGCGGACGGTTCCGGCTTCTGGCAGGCTGTCCATCAATTGGTAGAAGCGTTCCACCAGTTCACGGATCTTGGTTTCGCCGCCGATGCGGGCATAGTGGGGATTGGTGATAGACATGGGGATTTTCTACCGTCAGGGGGAGGAATAGTCCAATAGACTCAATAACTAATTGCAACAGGGCGAAATTATACTACACATTGATGAGTGATCAGTGCATCCGCTTGTGTCATATAGCGTTTAGATGAGTAGTTAACTATAGGCCAGGCGCCACACCTGGTGAGCGATAAAAGACATCGCCCGACGAGACCACAGTGAGCATCGGCAAGCTTTTAAGACAGATTCAGCAACGACTGAGCCATATGCGCAACTTCCCCTGGGTGTTGCTGCTGCTGATTATTGTCCTGGTATTGATCTACTGGGCATACAGTGTGCGTAGTCATCGTCAGGACGTTGCGCATGATTTTGACCAGGGTGTCAACTATGCCCTGCAACTGCTACAAGAGCGTTTCAGCCTTTATGAGAATATTATCCTTGCGACACGAGGACTCTACCTCAATTCGGACGAGGTGAAAGATGATGATTGGAGAAACTTCATCCGCTCGATGAAGTTACTTAATAACTATCCGGGCGTGGAGAGTATTGCTTTCGCCGATTTTCGCGCCAGGGGTAATCGCGAGTTCAGCGATTGTCTTAGCCGGATAGATATTGATGAACTAACGTCGAAACCTGTCAAGCCGCGTGAGATATCGCTCATTGCAGTGAATGTGGAGCCTGAATTCAATCAGTTGCTGAATTACGATTTTGCCGTAGAGAAAAAGACGGTCATGGCTATGCGTGAGTCATGCATGCAGGAGCAGGCGATTCTCAGTGGTGTCTTTGCCGATCCTTTTAATGGCCGAAAAATAGTCAGACAGACACTGGCAGTACCGCATAATGATCCCATCAGTCAGCCTGGTTACTATCACACAGGGATGGGCTGGATTGTAGTGACCTTTGACGCGACATTTTGGCTGGACAATATTGCTACCGCACTGCAAAACAATAATTTCACACTTAGTGTTGCCGAGGTTAATGGCGACATCTTTTTTGATACTCGCGAAAATCGGGCCGACGAACCCCTGTACAGTAAACACATCAATATCCCGCTGGGGGGGCATAAGTGGGAGGCGACATTCTACTCCTCCGAAGATTTTGAACGGCATCGTAGTAACCCAATACTCCACCTTTTCCCTGTTACCGCATTGTTTCTTACATTGTTGTCGTTGACCGTTGTACGCTGGTTGCAAACCAGTCGTCAGCATGCGATGGAGCACTCGCTCAAAGTTTCCCGGGAACTACATGAAAGCGAGACACGGTATCGGGAACTGTTTGAGGGAAATCGTGCGGTGGAGTTGCTGATCGATCCACAAGATGGATCGATTATCGATGCCAATTACGCTGCAGCTTCCTATTACGGCTATAGCCGTAAAAAACTCAGAAAGATGCGCATTTCCGATATTAATACACTCAGCGAAGAGGAGATCGCGCACGAAATGGAGCGGGCGCGAGAACAGAAGAACGACTACTTTATTTTTCGTCATCGCCTGGCCAGCGGCGAAGTGCGCGATGTTGAAGTACACTCCGGGCCGGTCGAGGTTAGTGGCAAGACTTTACTTTATTCCATCATTCACGATGTGACCGCGAGGATACATAGCGAGCGGGCACTACGTGAAAGCGAGGAGCGCCACTCTACTATTATTACCACTGCGGGTGAAGGGTACTGGCTACTTGATCTTGCAACTTACCACATACTCGAAGTTAACGACGCTCTTTGCAATATGCTCGGTTATAGCCACCGTGAGTTGATTGGGCGCAAACCGACGGAGTTTATTGATGAGGAAAGTGCTGCGAACTTCTGCAAGCAGGTAGAGCAACGTGCTTCCCAAAAACAGCGCAGCTATGAAGTCGTGATGAAGCACAGAGATGGGCATGATGTCATCGTAAGAATCAATGCTACCAACATGCCGCACGGAAAAGAGGGTGCGGTTCAATCTTTTGCCTTTATTACCGATATCACCGAATGGAAGCGTTCGGAAGAACAGCTACGTATCGCCGCGACGTTCTTCGAGACTACCTCCGAGGCGATCATTGTTACCAATGCCGACAATCACATCATTGCCATCAATCCGGCATTTTCTCGCATTACTGGTTATAGCGAAGACGATGTGCTGGGAGAAGACCCGAAGATTCTCAGTTCAGGTCGTAACGATAAGGCATTTTATCACGAGATGTGGCAGAGCCTGCTCCATCATGGTAGTTGGCAGGGTGAGATATGGAATCGCCGCAAGAATGGTGAAATCTATCCTGAGTGGCTTTCCATCGTCGTCATTCACGGTGACGAGGGGGCAGAAAAACAGTATATGGCGGTATTCAGCGACATCACCCAGCGCAAAAAAGATGAGGAGAAGATCTGGCGTCAGGCGAACTACGATACGCTCACCGGTTTGCCGAATCGTAATCTGTTCAAGGACCGTCTGGAACAGGCGATGAATGCGGCGCAGCGTGAATATTCCAGCCTTGCCCTGCTGTTTATCGACCTCGACAGGTTTAAGTCGATTAACGACACATTGGGTCACGCTATTGGCGATATGTTGTTGCAAGAAGCAGCGGCACGCCTGACTAACACTGTGCGTAACACCGACACGGTGGCGCGTCTCGGCGGCGATGAATTTACCGTGCTGCTTTACGATATTAATAGCAACAGTGAGATCGACCGCATCGCGGAAAAGTTACTGACTAAATTGAGTGAACCATACAGTCTTGAAGGTCGTGAAGCATTCGTCTCGGGAAGTATCGGTATCACACTCTTTCCCGGCGACGCCAGCAGTATCGAGCAGTTGTTGAGTAATGCCGATGCGGCGATGTATACCGCCAAGTCTGCGGGTCGTAATGTATTCCGCTATTTTACTCAGGCGATGAATGAGGCGGCACAGCGGCGTCTGATGTTGGAGACTTATCTGCGTCGCGCCATGCAGAATAATGAGTTATCACTGCATTATCAGCCGGTGCATAACAGAAAGGGCAAGGTGATCGGTGCTGAAGCGTTGTTGCGCTGGACTCACCCTGAACTGGGTCCGATCTCGCCCGAAGAGTTTATACCGCTGGCCGAGGAAATCGGTATCATCATTCCGATTGAGCGCTGGGTGTTGCAGCAGGCATGCAAGGATGCCGTGGATTTTCAGAAGTCTGTACCGCGTAAGTTCTATATCGCGATCAATATTTCCAGTCTGCAATGTCGCAACGAGCAGTGTCACGTTATGTTGCAGGAGGCGTTGTCCGAAAGCCATATCGCCCCCGAAAACATTACCCTTGAAATCACTGAACGAGTGATGATGGAGAGTACGGAAACGGTGATGGCAATTTTGAATGAAGTGAAGGGGATGGGTGTTATGCTGGCGGTGGACGATTTCGGTACAGGCTACTCTTCCCTCAGCTATCTCAAACAGTTTCCCATTGATGTGCTGAAGATCGACCGGGCTTTTATCTCCGAATTGCCAAGCGACAGGGATGACGTAGCACTGGTAGAGGCGATTGTTGCCATGGCCCATAGTCTTAACTTGGAAGTGGTGGCGGAAGGTGTGGAGACTCAGCAGCAATATACCTTCCTGCAGAGTCTGGGCTGTGATCAGCTACAGGGCTTTCACTTCAGCGAGGCACTTCCGCGGCAGGAATTCATCAATTATCTGAAGGCACACAAGTAGACCACGGCCCAGCTCACGACTCTGGTAGAATGGCCGCATGGATATTTCCGATCTGCTCGACGACCTTAACGAAGCCCAACGCGCTGCTGTCTGTGCACCGCCCGGTAACCTGCTGATCCTCGCGGGGGCAGGGAGCGGCAAGACCCGTGTACTGACTCATCGCATCGCCTTTTTGATCCGCACCGGCGAGGCCTCCGCCTACGGCATCCTGGCGGTGACCTTTACCAACAAGGCTGCCAACGAGATGCGTGGCAGGATCGAGCATCTGCTACAGATGCCCGCCTCGGGCATGTGGGTCGGCACCTTCCATGGGATTGCCCACCGTCTGTTACGGGCACACTGGCACGAGGCAGGTCTGCCCCAGGCATTTTCCATTCTCGACAGCGATGATCAATATCGTCTGATTCGACGTATCCTGCGTGAATTCAGCCTCGACGAAAACCAGTGGCCACCACGGCAGATCCAGTGGTATATCAACAGCAAGAAGGACGAAGGACTGCGACCGCAACATATCGATCCCTGCGGCGATTTCCATGAGGAGCAGATGCTGCGACTCTACCGCGCCTATGAGGAGGCGTGTGAGCGTAATGGCGTGGTCGACTTTGCCGAACTGTTGCTGCGTGCCCATGAGTTGTGGCTTAGCCATCCTGAGCTGTTGGCCAACTACCGCAAACGTTTCCGCCATATTCTGGTGGACGAGTTTCAGGACACCAACGCAATTCAGTACGCCTGGTTGAGACTCCTGGCCGGTGAGACGGGGCAGGTCTTTGCCGTCGGTGACGACGACCAGTCGATCTACGGCTGGCGTGGTGCACGGGTCGAGAACATCCATCAATACCAGAATGATTTCGCCGGTGTGGAACTGATCCGTCTGGAGCAGAACTACCGTTCCACCGCCACCATCCTCAAGGCAGCCAATGCACTGATTGCTCACAACACCGACCGTCTGGGTAAGGAATTGTGGACCGAAGGGGAAACCGGCGAATCGATCCGCCTCTATGCCGCATTCAATGAACTGGATGAAGCGCACTTCATCGCCGAACGAATCGGTGACTGGGCCGCGCACGGCAATCCACGTCGCTCCATCGCCATCCTCTATCGCTCCAACGCCCAGTCGCGGGTATTGGAAGAGGCGTTGATGCAGGCGTCGATCCCGTACCGTATCTATGGCGGACTACGTTTCTTCGAACGCGCCGAGATCAAGGATGCCCTGGCCTATCTGCGCCTGCTCAATAATCGCCGCGATGATCCCGCCTTCGAGCGGGTGGTGAATACGCCGACCCGCGGTATCGGCGCACGCACCGTCGAAGCGGTGCGGGAACGGGCACGAGAAAAAACAATTCCCCTGTGGCTGGCGGCAGAAGAGATTGTCGCCAGTCAGGCGCTACCCGCACGGGCCTGCAATGCTCTCGCCGGTTTTCTGCAATTGGTCGACAGACTCGGCGTGGAGACGGCGGACCAGTCGTTGGATCAGCAGGTGGAGCATGTGGTGGCACATAGCGGTCTGATCCCGTTCTTCGAAAAAGAAAAGGGGGAAAAGGGGCGTGCCCGGGTGGAGAATCTGGAGGAACTGGTTTCCGCCGCGCGGGAGTTCGAGTATGAAGAGCTGCTGCCCGATGAAGCGGGCAGTGAGGAGATGCCGCCGCTGGATGATCTTTCCGCTTTTCTCGCCCACGCCTCGCTTGAGGCGGGTGATACCCAGGCAGGTGCCCACGAAGATGCGGTGCAGATGATGACCCTGCATTCGGCAAAAGGGTTGGAGTTTCCCCTGGTCTTTCTTGCCGGCATGGAAGAAGGCCTGTTTCCCCACCAGCTTTCCAGCGAAGAACCTGGACGAATGGAGGAGGAGCGCCGCCTTGCCTACGTCGGTATGACCCGTGCCATGCGCCAGCTCTATCTCACTTATGCCGAAGTGCGACGGCTTTATGGGGAAGAGCGTTATACGCGGCCCTCTCGCTTTATCAGCGAAGTCCCCGCCGAATATCTTGAAGAGGTACGCCTGGGTGGTCGGGTTTCAACCCCGGTATTTCGCCGTCAGAGTAGTGCCGGGGAGGAGATGGAGTTTGCCGTAGGGAATCTGGTTCGACATCCAAAATTCGGACTGGGAACGGTGTTGCAGTATGAAGGCAGCGGCGCACAGGCTCGAGTGCAGGTCAATTTTGACGAGGCTGGTAGCAAGTGGCTGGTGCTGGCTTATGCCAAACTGGAACACGGTAACTGACGCTTCTTTGTATCGCGCTGTTTCTTACACTGCTGTTCAGCTTGCAATAATTTCTCTTCTGCTACCAATTTAGAGGTAAAACCACGATCGTTTGGTTTGTCCCTGTGGGTGAATCATGCAGAATGATCCGCGTAATTCCGCATTCCACGGGATGCTCAAATGCTCAGTCGCGGATTATCCGGATAAAAATGAAGAAAAATGGCAGCGAACGATGGGCTAAATTGAGGGAGACAATGCCCGGTTTCTTACGGACATTTGTTCCGTTGGTCAGTTTTTTCTCTTTGATCATCGTCCTTAATTTTACCGTTGATATTCTCTACGAAAAGAAACTGTTGCAAACGGAACGGCAACGGCAGTTACAGATGTCGCTGCAATCATTGCAGCGGGACATCACAGGCATCGTACGTTCACTGCTCTATCTTGCAGAGGGTGGCACGTTGCATCGTTTTATCAATCATCATGATGTTGCGGATGCGCAGCAGGATATCGCCGCGTTTGTCCGACGTATGGCGCGTTATGATCAGGTACGTTGGCTTGATCTCAACGGTATGGAACGGTTGCGTATCGATCATCGTGACGGCAAGACACGCATTGTACCGCCGCAGGATTTGCAGGATAAATCGGAACGTTACTATTTCAGGGAAGCCATCGTTTTACCGCCGGGTACGATTTACGTTTCGCCACTGGATCTCAATGTTGAACACGGCAGGATCGAGGTGCCATATCGGCCGATGCTCCGCTTTGCGACACCCACAAGAGGACAAAATGGCAGAACCAACGGCCTGTTGATCCTTAACTATCAGGCGTCGATCATGCTGGATAATTTCGCGGCGACACTTTCCGTACCGAGTACGGATCTGGCGCTACTCAATGCGCAGGGGTACTGGTTTTACTCATCGCAGGGGGAGGCTGCATGGAGTTTTATGTTTGGCCGGGACGAGCGTTTTGCCAATAGCTATCCGCAGGCATGGCGTGAGATAGCATCGCATACACAGGGCGATATTGAAACCGATGAGGGACTGTTCACTTTTGCTTCCTTCGATGCGCTGGAAGTCAGCAGAGAAACAGGGACGAGCGATGCCCTTTTTCCACAGCTGCAGGATAAGCTGCCACCGTTGAACAGCGATCGCTGGATTGTGGTCACACGTTCCCCACTCAGCGCCTTGAGTTCAATTAATTACGAACACTACTCGCATTACACTCTACTGTTACTGTTATCTTTTACAGTGCTGGCACTACTCAGTTGGCGCAGTGTACGCATTGCACTGGAAAAAAATAATCTGCTGGATCGACTCTCGCTGCATGCCACGGTGATGGAGAATGCCACCAACGGCATCATGATCACCGATCGTGATAATCGCATTGTCTCCATCAATAACGCCTTTACCGAGTTAACCGGTTATACCGAAGAGGAGGTGCTCGGTAGAGACCCCTCGATACTCTCTTCCGAACGTCACGGCGAAGCCTTCTTTGCCGACATGTGGTTTGCCCTGGAGGAGCGTGGACACTGGGAAGGCGAACTGTGGAATCGACATAAAAACGGTGAGCTCTATCCTGAATGGGTGTCGATCACTGCGGTAGTGGACCATAACGGTGAGTTGTCGAACTACATTGGTATTTTTTCGTTGCTGTCGGAGCAGAAAAGTACCGAGGCACGCTTGCGTGAACTGGCCAACTCTGATCCCTTGACCGGACTGATCAACCGCAATCTGTTTCTTGACCGTGCGGCTCAGGCGCTGGTCAGTGCACGGCGTAATCAGAGTAAAACGGCGATCCTGTTTCTCGATCTTGACGGTTTTAAACCGGTCAACGATTCCATGGGACATATCGCTGGCGATTCGGTGTTGCGTGATACAGCGCGACGTTTGCAAGATACTGTACGCGGTTCCGACACCGTCGCGCGTTTCGGCGGGGACGAGTTCGTGATTCTGTTGACCGGGCTCAAAGATGCAGAGGAAGCCGCGGTGGTCTCACGCAAATTGATCGAGGCTGTATCCCAGTCGCTGAACTTCAACGGGATAGAGTGCCGGATCAGTGCCAGTATCGGTATCAGTGTCTGTCCTGAGGATGCGGAAACGGTGGAGTCGTTGATCAAGTGTGCCGATGTGGCGATGTATGCGGCGAAGGACAAGGGGCGTGGTCGCTACTGCTTCTGTCGAGACGGCACACCAAGTAAAAACTAAAGTCGTTTATTTATCGATCTCGCCTTCGTATTCTCTGATCACCTCTTCGATCTGTGCAATCGCATCTTCCAGACTGTCCTTGCGTCCAGTGACCGGGAGTGGCCGTTCCCCTGTCCTGGGTATCGGTTGTTCACCCTCAGAGGCAATAAAGCGCAGCGCCAACACACTGATGTTATCGCTCTGCGGATAGCTTGCCTGCTCGGCCCGTTCCGCCAGTTCGTTAAGTGCCTCGTCAAGCGTGTCGCGCTGTTCCAGCAGGGTGCCCAACTGGGCATCGTCGAGGGGACCCCAAAGACCGTCTGAGCAGAGCAGGACAATGTCGTTCTGTTTCAGGGTGACGCGATTACTGAGGCTAATTTTGGGTTCTTCACGACGGCAGCCGAGACACTGGGTGATCTGGTTGCGCTGGGGGTGACTCTCCTGCTCCCAGCGGCTGATCTCACCTCGCTGGAATAGATGCTCCACGTAAGAATGGTCGGTGGTGCGATAAAGCGGCAGGCCGCCCTGGTAGACATAGAGTCGGCTGTCGCCAACGTGGGCCCAACAAGCCTCGCCTGCCTGGATCAGGCAGAGCACCGCGGTCGTGCCGGGTGTCGCCGGCGGGGTCTGCTGTTCGCCGAACTCGACAATGCGTCGGTGTGCCGTTTCCACTACCTGGGTAAGGAACTCTCGTATCTTGATGATCGGACGTTGCTCACGCAGGAATATCTCGCGTGCGGTGTGTACCAGGATCTCTGCCGCGACTTCACCGTAAGCCTGTCCACCCATACCGTCGCCCAGTACCAGCAGGATGCCTTCCTCGGTTTCGATGGCGTCGAAGCGATCCTGATTGCTGCTGCGATTGCCGAGGCGATTGGCCTGTCCGATCTCGTATTGCATCAGGAGCTCCCCTTGATCCAGGAGAGGCTGCTGGCGAGGCGACTGAGGACGGAGTCGCCGTTCTCAGTCTGGCTGCTACGACCGTCGCCCTTAGGTGGGCCGCTGCCATCGTTCAGGGCGCCAAGCAGTTCATCGACACTTTGTGGTCGATACATCGGGTCGACCTCCATGGCCCAGTCGATGGCGCGTAATAGCTTTTTTGAATAGCCTTTTTTGAACACCTCGACGGCTGGCTTCATGGTGTCTTGCATGCGTCGCTCTTCGGCGGGTGGCGGGGCGTGTCCCTCAATACAGGCACGCATGGTGGCACCAATGGCGTAGATATCGGTCCACGGACCGACGTATCCCCCCGACATCGACTGCTCGATGGGGGAGAAGCCGAGGGTCAGCACCTGGCCAGGCTGGTACTTACGGCTGGTTTGCATCTGGTGCACCGCACCGAAGTCGAGCAGTACCGGACTGCCGCCGGGACGCAGGTGGATATTGCCCGGCTTGATGTCCATGTGTAGCAGGCCCTTGCTATGCAGCAGATTGAGGCCATCGAGCAGTGGCAGGAAGACGTGGTAAATGAACTTCTCGCTGAGGCCGCCGTTGTGGCGCTTGATATAGCCCTGCAGGTTTATCCCCTTGACGAACTCCATCACCATATAAACGGTGTCGTTGGCGCGGAAGAAGTTCACAACGTTAATGATGTTGGGGTGTTTGATTGCTGCGAGGGCGTTGGCTTCCTGGAAAAACATGCGCCGTCCGTGGGAAAACTGTTCGGCAGAGGCGTCGTCGAGAGTGTGGATGGTACAGCCGTCGCTGCCACGGTAGGCAAGTTTGCGTGGCATGTATTCTTTAATTGCCACCTGCTCGCCGGTATCGATGTCTTCCGCCAAATAGACGAGGCTGAAGCCGCCGCCGCCAAGCTGTCGGTCGATAATGTAATTTTCCAGCCGGGTGTTTACCCGCAGGGCATGTTCGTCAGCCATTCACTCTTGCCT
Organism: Thiohalomonadaceae bacterium; assembly: GCA_050299175.1. GTDB lineage: Bacteria > Pseudomonadota > Gammaproteobacteria > Thiohalomonadales > Thiohalomonadaceae > JAPHTQ01. The sequence continues at coordinate 54,317 of JBNKVM010000045.1, read as the reverse complement.
GTTATCGCCTTCGAGGTGTTTCTGCCCGGCGCATCGTTTACCATTACTGCGAGTCTACCAAAACGTTCACAGGAGTATCCATGATTCGCAGCATGACGGCATTTGCCCGCAGGGAAAACCAGGGCGATTGGGGGGCGCTGCAACTGGAGTTGCGTTCGGTGAACCACCGCTATCTGGAAGTCAGCCCACGCCTGCCTGAAGAGCTGCGGGTGCTGGAAACCAAGTTGCGCGAGCGTATCGCGCAAAAGCTGGGTCGGGGTAAGGTCGACTGCAATGTGCGTTACCAGGCGCCGCAGAGCGGTGCCGAGGGCATGCAGGTCAACCTCGAACTGGTTAAACAGATCGCCCATGCCAGTCGTGAGATCGACAACATCCTCTACAACGCTGCGCCAGTGAACTCGCTGGAAGTGCTGCGTTGGCCTGGGGTGCTGGAGAGTGCCGGGGTCGACGAGGAGCAGTTGCAGGGCGCACTGCTAGAGCTGCTGGATCAGGCGCTGGACGAGATGATCGACAATCGCGAGCGCGAAGGTGAGAAGTTACAGGCAATTATCCTGCAGCGCTGCGATGCCATCGAGGAAGTGGTCACCCAGGTACGTAAACGCCTGCCCGAGGTGCTGGCCAACCTGCGTCAGCGGCTGGAGGATCGTCTTGCTGAGCTGAAACAGGAACTCGACCCGGCGCGGCTGGAGCAGGAAATGGTCATGTCGATGCAGCGACTCGATGTGGACGAGGAGATGGATCGGCTCGCTACCCATGTCGCCGAGGTGCGCCGGGTGCTGAAAAATAAAGAACCCGTAGGCCGCCGTCTCGATTTCCTGATGCAGGAACTGAACCGCGAGGCCAACACCCTCGGTTCCAAATCGGCAGACAGTGAGACCACCAAGGCCTCGGTTGAACTGAAGGTGCTGATCGAGCAGATGCGCGAGCAGATCCAGAACATCGAATAAACGCTTTTCGGGAGTTACGCATGAGTGACAAGGGGCAAGGTACCCTCTACATCATTTCCGCCCCTTCGGGCGCGGGCAAGACCAGCCTGGTCAAGGCGTTGCTGGAGAGTACCGACACAATTCAGGTTTCGGTTTCCCACACCACCCGGCCAATGCGCCCGGGTGAGATTAACGGTAAGGATTATCACTTTACCGATGTGGAGAGCTTCAAAGCCAAGATCGATAGCGGCGATTTCCTCGAGCATGCCGAGGTCTTCGGTAACTTCTACGGTACCTCGCGTAGCACGGTGCTGGAGATGATGGCCAAGGGTGTCGACGTGATCCTGGAGATCGACTGGCAGGGTGCGGCGCAGGTGCGCCAGCAGATCCCCGAGGCAGTGAGCATCTTCGTTCTGCCACCGTCGCGGGAAGAGCTGGAGCGGCGGCTGCGTGGCCGTGGCACTGATACCGACGAGGTGATCGCCCGTCGCCTCGGTGAGGCGGTGACCGAGATGGGCCACTACGCCGAGTTCGACTATCTGGTGTTTAACGACGATTTCGATACCGCCCTGGCGGAGTTGCGTACCATTGTGCTGGCGCGGCGCCTGCGCAGCCCCGTGCAGATCGCTACCAATCAGTCCAGGCTGGACGCGCTGCTGGCCTAGGGGCCTGTCGCACTGGCCTTTGACCTCTACGTGGTTTGACGTAGAATACGCGGTCCTGCCACGTATATGTATAACCGGAGTAAACCATGGCGCGAGTCACTGTAGAAGATTGCCTGGACAATGTAGACAACCGCTTCCAGCTGGTGCTGGTTGCCACCAAGCGCGCCCGCCAGATCGCCAACGGCAGCGAAGCACAGGTGTCGCTGGACAACGACAAGCCGACTGTTCTGGCTCTGCGCGAGATCGCCGATGGCTTCGTTACCCGCGATATTCTGGAAGAGGCCCCCATCGCCGAGGACACCGCCCCGTCCATGATCACCGAGGCCGAGGTTCGCGACGAAACCACCTGATCCCGGTGGCCACTCAAGCAGAAAACGTCACCTCCTCCGATCAGGATGTGTTCCTGATCAGTGATCTTTGTGCCCTGCTTGAGGAGTACCTCGAACCGGAACAGGTCAAGGCGGTCTACGAAGCCTACCTGTTCGGTGCCGAGGCCCACGAGGGCCAACGCCGCCTCAGCGGCGAGCCCTACATCTATCATCCCCTGGCGGTAGCGCGCATCCTTACCGAGATGCGTCTGGATCACCAGACCATCGCCGCCGCCATCCTCCACGACGTTATCGAAGATACCCCCACTGCCAAGGAGCAGTTGGTGAGTCAGTTTGGCGAAGAGATCGCCGAGTTGGTCGATGGCGTCAGCAAGCTGACCCACATCGAATTCGAGAGCAAGGCCGAGGCCCAGGCGGAGAACTTCCGCAAGATGATGCTGGCGATGGTGCAGGATATTCGGGTGATCCTGATTAAGCTGGCGGATCGTCTGCACAACATGCGTACCCTCGGGGTGATGCGTCCCGACAAGAAACGCCGTATTGCCCGCGAAACCCTCGATATCTATGTCCCCATCGCCACTCGTCTCGGCCTGAACCGCATCCGTCTGGAGCTGGAGGACCTCGGCTTTGCCGCTTACTATCCGTTGCGTGCGCGGGTTCTATCCGAAGTGGTGAGGAAGGCGCGCGGTAACCGTCGCGAGGTGGTGCAGAAGATCCAGAGCTCCATCGAGGAGCGACTACGTCAGGAAGGTTTGCTTGGCGAAGTCACCGGTCGCGAGAAGCACCTCTACAGTATCTATCTCAAGATGCGGAACAAGAACCTCTCCTTCTCCGATGTGATGGATGTGTTTGCTTTTCGCATCGTGGTCGACAAGGTAGACACCTGTTATCGGGTGCTCGGGGCGATCCACAATCTTTATCGCCCGCTGCCGGGCAAGTTCAAGGACTATATCGCCATCCCCAAGGCCAACGGCTACCAGTCGTTGCACACGGGCTTGCTGACCCCTTATGGCTTTCCCATCGAGGTGCAGATCCGCACCGCCGATATGGATACTGTCTCGGAATCGGGCATCGCCTCGCACTGGCTCTACAAGACCGGCAGCGATTCCAGCAGCATCGCCCATGTGCGCGCTCGCGAATGGCTGAAAAACCTGCTGGAACTGCAACAGCAGGCGGGCGATTCACAGGAGTTTCTCGAGAGTGTTAAGGTCGATCTCTTCCCCGACGAGGCCTACGTCTTCACTCCTACCGGCGACATTATGGAATTGCCGCGTGGCGCCACCGCGGTCGACTTCGCCTATGCGGTGCACACCGATGTTGGCAACAGCTGTGTCGCCGCCAAGGTCAATCGCCGGCTGGCGCCGCTACACACCGAGCTGCATAACGGTCAGACGGTGGAGATCATCACCTCCCCCGGTGCCAAGCCCAATCCCACTTGGCTTAACTTCGTCGTCACCGGCAAGGCGCGCAGTACCATTCGTAACTACCTGAAGAACATGCAGCGCGAGGAGTCGATCGATCTTGGCCGACGTCTACTCAATCGTGCCCTGGCCGATATTCATCTCAAACTGGATCAGGTCGATCCGCAGCAGATGCGGGACTTGCTGAGTGAATACGGGGTGGAGAGCGAAGATATCCTGCTGGCGCAGATCGGTCTCGGTAACCGCATGGCGCCGCTGGTAGCACGGGCGCTTGCCGATGGGGATATCAAAAGCGACAAGGAAGAGGGTAAGGGTAGTCGACCGTTGGCGATTAAAGGCACGGAAGGGACCGTGGTCAGTTTCGCCAAGTGTTGTCGCCCAATCCCGGGCGATCGTATCGTCGGCCTGCTCACTGCCGGACGCGGTATCGTGATTCACGCACACAGTTGTAAAAACTTGGCGGAATTCCGCAAATACCCGGAGAAGTGGATCGACGTACAGTGGTCCGACGGCGTCGAAGGGGAGTTCCCGGTCGACCTGCGAATTGAAGTTCAAAATCGGCGCGGTGTATTGGCCACCGTCGCCGCGGCAGTCGCCGAAACTCAGGCCAATATCGATAACATCAGTCTCGACGAACGAGACGGACAACACACCACACTTAACCTCACTGTTTCAGTTACTGGTCGTGTGCATCTGGCGCGGATCATTCGTCGACTGCGTGCCATTGAACAGGTACTTCGACTCAATAGACGTTAAAAAAGATTCACCGCAAAGACGCAAAGATCGCAAAGGAAAACCCGCTAAGGGTCTTTATAGGTTTCGGGACTTCATTCGATTTAGGCGTGTTTGTTTGTATCGTATTTGCTTTGTTGAGTCTTTCTTTGCGGCCTTTGCGTCTTTGCGGTGAGATTTCTTTTTTAAATAAGGAACGATGACATGTACTCCCGTCTGCTTTTCGTCCTGGTTTTCGTTTTTTCATTATCTGCCTGCAGCGATCCCAATGAAAGAAATGAAAAGGGTCAGACCCGTTTGAATCTCGCTGCCGAGGCGGGCGATCTGAAGCAGGTTCAGGAACTGCTCGACGACGGTGCCGATCTCAGTTTGCGCGATCACTGCCTGTGGACGCCGTTGCTGCGCGCCGCGGCCAATGGCCACAATGAGATTGCCGAACTGCTGTTGCAACAGGGCGCCGATCCGGACGATCAGGACGAGGGACTCTACAGCACGGTAATGGTTGCCGCGGGAAACAATCACGCAGAGATGATCGAGTTGTTGTTACAACATGGGGCCAGTATCGATCTTGCCGATGGAACCCTGGGCTGGACTGCGCTGATCTGGGCTGCACGGGAAGGCCATGTCGAACCGATTAAAGTGTTGATGCGCTACCACGCCAATGCTGACATCCGCGATCAATCAGGTAACACCGCACTGACCTGGGCAGTACAAAAGGGTCACCTCGAAGTAGTGAAGGCATTGCTCGAAGCAGGCGTACCGCCCAATCAAACCGATGGAGCAGGCAATACGGCTCTGGTGGTGGCCGCGCGAGGGGGGAAACGAGAGATACTCGAGCTGCTGATCGCAGCGAGTACGCAGTGAAATTTCTTCCGGCGTTCGCTAAAGTGATCATCTTTCGTTCCTATCAACTCTGGAGTGCGGCATGGCACGGGAAATCATTCACACCGATAAGGCGCCACAGGCCATCGGTACCTACTCACAGGCGGTCAAGGTAGGCAGCACGGTCTATCTCTCCGGGCAGATCCCGCTGGTACCTGAAACCATGGAGATGGTGGAGGGTGACATGGAGGCGCAGATTCGCCGCGTCTTCGACAATCTGACCGCGGTGGCCGAGGCGGCAGGCGGTTCCCTGGCCGACATGGCCAAGCTTAATATCTTTCTTACCGATCTCTCCCATTTCCCGCTGGTGAATACGGTGATGGCGGACTACTTCAGCCAGCCCTATCCGGCGCGTGCCGCTATTGGTGTTGCCTCTTTGCCTAAAGGGGCGGGGGTGGAGATGGACGGCGTGCTCGAACTGGGCGGCTGAACCGTACTATCCCATGGAGCGGGCATGGCGCGAGCCGTATACTCTAATCGCCGCAGTGGTTCTGCTGCTGGCGCTGGCGGAGTTTTACGGCCCCGGTTTGCTCCGTCCTCTCGAGTACGCCTTCAACGATACGCTGCTACGCCACCAGGCAGAGCAGCGTAAGCCCGACGGTGAGGTGGTGCTGGTCGATATCGACGAGCCGACCCTGGCACGAATGGCGCCGGAACATGGACGCTATCCCTGGGCCCGTTCAGTGCACGCGGAGATGGTGGAGTGGATCGCCAAACAGCAACCGAAAGCGATCCTCTTCGACATCATCTTCAGCGATCGCGATCCACTGCGTCCCGATGACGACAGTTACTGGGCCGAGGTAGCGGCGCATACCGACAATCTTTTCCTTCCCTATGTCGTGCTGCAGACCGATCGCCCCGGTGTTGGCCTACCCCTGGAGGTTTTTGGCGATACCCTCGGATTTGAGAAGGGTGCGATTGTGGATAAGCAGGCACGCGTGGCCCTGTTGCTGCCCTATATGGCGACCAACCTGCATGGGCGTCTCGGCGCGATCAACTTCAGGGAGGATGAGGATGGGGTTGGCCGCCACTATACCCTTTATCGCGAGGTCGGCGGTTGGCGATTACCCTCGTTGGCAGCCAAGGTGGCAAATACGCTCCAGTTTTCGTTGCCGCAAACGCCGTCGTTACGTCTCAACTGGCAGGGGCCTGCACTGAGTTATCCCAAGGTCTCCTATGCTGATATCTATGACGATCTTTCGCTAACCAATCCGCAGCGACCGCTGGATGAGTTTCGCGATCGCATTGTGTTGATCGGTTCCACCGCCACGGGGCAGCACGACTTGCGGCACACGCCAATCGATAACACCCAGCCGGCAGTGGAGATCATCGCCACCGCACTGGATAACCTGCGTCGTGGTGACGGGTTGCATGATGCGCCGGAGTGGTTGCCGCCGTTAGTGACCCTGCTGCTGATCGGCCCGCTCTGGTTGCTCTTTCGCAGTGGTGCCAACCCACTACTGATCGCGCTTGGCCTGGTGACCGTGACACCGTTGCTGTTCATGGTCTCATTGCTAGCTTTGGGACAACGCCTCTGGTTGCCGTTACTGACTCCGATACTCTTTGCCTGGTTCTACTACTCTGCCGCAGCGCTCTACAGCTATGCCCGGGCGCAGCAGGAGCGGCAGCGTTCGGTGGCGATCTTCAGCCGCTTTCTCGATCCGCGAGTGGTCGCCGATCTGGTGCGAAGCGGGGAGTCAGCGCTGACATTGAAAAGTGAGAGCCGCCAGATCACCGTGCTCTTTTCCGATATTCGCGGCTTTACCACCCTCTCTGAACAGCGCAGTGCCGAAGAGGTGGTGGAACTGCTCAACAACTACTTCAGTCGCCAGGTGAAAGTAATCTTTCACCACGGTGGCACCATGGATAAATTCATCGGTGATGCGATCATGGCCTTCTGGGGTGCTCCCGTTGCCGATGAGGATCAAGCGGTGCACGCGGTGTCGGCAGCGCTGGAAATGGCCGAAGAACTACAGCGTTTTCGTGAAGAGCTGGGTGAAGGCGTCGAGGGATTCGATATCGGTATCGGTATCCATACCGGGCCCGGGGTGGTCGGTTTCGTCGGCGCCGAGAATCGACTCGAGTACACCGCCATCGGTGATACGGTCAATCTGGCCAGCCGCATCGAGGGGCAGACCAAGGGCGTTGCACGCATTCTGGTCTCGGAAGAGACCATGCGCCTGTGCAACGGTGAATTTGACTTTGCCGATCACGGTTCGTATAAGGTAAAAGGCCGCGCCGCCGAGGTGCGGCTCTTTGAACCCAGGAGACGCTTTCTCACATGAGCAATCGCCTACTGCTTGCTGCGTTATTGATGATTATCTCTCCCGTCCTGTCTGCACAGCAGTCGGGCGTTACCCTGCGCAAGACTACGCTGTTTGCTTCGCCTCATAGCGACGCAAAGAAAATCACCACCCTTAAGGCCAAAAGCCCGCTACAGATCCTGAAGCGTCAGGGCGGCTGGTATCAGGTATGGAATGGCGGCAAGTACAGCGGCTGGTTGCGCATGAGCCATATTCGTATCCAGACGGAAAGCAGCGGAGCGAAGAAAAAGAGTAGCGGTGTGGCGGAGACGGTGAATTTTCTTTCCACCGGCCGTTCCGGTGCCAGCGGTGTGACTGTCGCTACCGGTATTCGCGGTCTCGATTCCGCCGATGTCAGTAAAGCCAAGCCGAATCATGAGGCGGTAAAGCAGCTTGACAGTTACAAGGTCAGCGCTGCCACCGCGGAGCAGTTTGCTGCAAGTGCTGAGCTGCAGGAACAACAACTGCGTTATTTCAAGGAGTCGAAATGATGCTACGTCTGATCGCTTTGTTGTTCATTCTGCCTTCCCTGTTTCTTTCCGGATGCATCAAGGACGGCGCGTTGCAGAACATCAACCTTGGCGAGGTGGTGCATTCGGCCAAGGACGCCTTCGGTGAAGTGGATGATGAGCAGGAACAGCTGATCGGCGAAGAGGCAGTGGCGGTATTGCTCGGTGCGGTACCGTTGGTGGACAACGACCCGCTGCAGCGTTACGTCAATCAGGTCGGCCACTGGGTCGCACTGCACAGCGAACGCAAGGATCTTGACTGGAAATTTGCCGTGGTCGATAGCGAGGATATCAACGCCTTCGCTGCCCCTGGCGGTTACGTATTGGTGACCAAGGGCCTGCTGCTGAAGATGCAGAGTGAGTCGGAGCTGGCAGGCACCCTGGCCCACGAAACGGTGCACGTGGTACGCCGTCACTATCTCAATGCAGTGCGCAAGAATGCGCGGGTTAACCTGCTGGTCAACGTCGCCAAGACCCAGGTGGATGCGGAGCGGGCCAAGGATATGGAGAAGATATCCAATGGTTTCAAGGAGCTCTACGCCCGCGGTCTCGACAAGGGTGACGAATTTGAGGCGGATCGCATGGGCGTGGTGATTGCCGCCCGCGCCGGTTACGATCCCTATGGTTTACCCGCGGTGTTGCAGACCCTGGCCGGGATGGATCAGAATGATGCCGCACTGAGTTTCCTGTTCAAAACCCACCCGCGTCCGGCGAAGCGCCTTAGCTTGCTGGAGCGCCTGTTCGATCAACTCGATCCCTACGCCAATCAGCCTCAACTGCAGCAGCGATTCCTGCAACACGTCGCCGTTCTGCGACAGTAGAGGCCACCCCTGCTGTGAACGACAAGGCAAAGGCGGTAACGCCGCCCGCCGCCCATGAGGTCGATGTCGATACCCTGCGCGGTGTCGGTCCGGCGATGGTAATCAAACTGCAAGGCTTTGGTCTGACGACCCTGCAGGATCTTTTATTTCATCTGCCGCTGCGCTATCAGGACCGTACCCGTCTCACTCCCATTGGTAGCCTGCGTCCCGGCGGCGATGCGTTAATCGAGGGTGAGGTACAGCTCAGCGAGATCAAATTCGGCCGTAAACGGATGCTGCTGACCCGCATCAGCGACGGTACCGGCAGCCTCACCCTGCGTTTTTTCCATTTCAACAAGGCACAGAAAGAGAGTCTTTCCCGCGGCGTGCGTCTGCGTTGTTACGGCGAGGTGCGCCGTGGTAGCGCCACCCTGGAGATGATCCACCCGGAGTTTCGTCGGGTCGGTGAGGGGCAGGCAGTGGAAGAGGCGCTGACCCCAATCTATCCAAGTACCGAGGGGTTGCAACAGGCGGGCCTGCGTCGCCTCATCGATCAGGCGGTGGATCGTCTGCAACAGGGGAGCATTGGACTGGCCGAGTGGTTGCCCGCCGAACTGCTGCCCAAAGGTATGCCGACGCTAAAGGAAGGGGTGCTGTTACTGCATCGTCCTCCCCCGGATGTTTCCCTGGTTACCTTGACGGAGGGAGAACACCCGGCACAACGGCGCCTTGCCTTCGAGGAGTTACTGGCCCATCAGGTCAGCCTGCGTCAGTTACGTCTGGCGATGAATAGACACCCTGCACCGTCGTTAAAGGGTGACGGCAAACTGCGTCAGCAACTTATCGATGCACTGCCCTTCGTCCTGACCTCGGCTCAGGAAAAAGTCGGTATCGAGATCGAACACGACCTACAGCAAGCCACGCCGATGCAGCGCCTGGTACAGGGCGATGTGGGTTCGGGTAAGACCGTGGTGGCCGCATTGGCGGCGCTACAGGCGATCGAATGCGGCAAGCAGGCGGCGGTGATGGCGCCGACGGAACTGCTGGCGGAGCAGCACTATCAAAACTTCAAACAGTGGCTGGCGCCGTTGGGGATTGAGGTGGCCTGGCTTAGCGGCAAGCTGCGGGCGAAGCCACGTCGTGAGGCGCTAACTGCGGTGGAGTCGGGTAGCGCGGCGCTGGTGGTCGGTACCCATGCGCTTTTTCAGGAGGAGGTAACCTTCGCCGATCTGGGGCTGGTTATCGTCGATGAGCAGCACCGCTTCGGTGTGCATCAGCGCCTCGCGTTGCGTGAAAAAGGCAAACAGCAGGATGCTTGTCCACATCAGTTGATCATGACGGCTACGCCGATACCGCGCAGCCTGGCGATGACCGTCTATGCGGATCTCGATCTGTCGGTGGTCGATGAGTTGCCGCCGGGACGTACGCCGGTGGAGACGGTGGTGTTGAACGATGAACGCCGCGACGAGGTGATCGGGCGGGTCGCCGCTGCCTGTGCTGATGGTCGCCAGGCCTACTGGGTCTGCACCCTGATCGAGGAGTCGGAGTCTTTGCAGTGTCAGGCTGCCGAGGTCACTGCGGAACAGTTGCGTGAACTGCTGCCGCAGCTCTCCATTGGCCTGGTGCACGGACGTTTGAAACCGGTGGAGAAGGAGTCGGTGATGGCCGCCTTCAAGGCGGGCGAATTGCAACTGCTGGTGGCGACCACGGTGATCGAGGTGGGGGTCGATGTGCCCAACGCCAGCCTGATGATTATCGAAAACGCCGAGCGCCTGGGACTGGCCCAGTTACACCAGTTACGTGGTCGGGTCGGACGGGGCAGCGCCAAAAGCAGTTGTGTGCTGATGTATCACCCGCCTCTGGGCAAGGTGGCACGGGAACGGCTATCAGTGATTCGCCAGAGCAACGATGGTTTTGTGATTGCGCAAAAAGACCTGGAAATCCGTGGTCCCGGTGAGGTGCTCGGTACCCGTCAGACCGGGGTGATGCAGATGAAGGTGGCGGACCTGCAACGGGACCGGGAGATGTTGCAGCAGGTTGCTGCCACCGCATCGAAACTGCTACAGAAATACCCGCAACAGGCCGATCCGTTAATTCAGCGCTGGTTAGGTAGTAAAACCCGCTACGGCAGTGTCTGACGGGTTGTGAAAGGATACCTGTTACCGATTACGCGAAACCTTTATCCTTCCATCTTTATGTCGCGAACTGTCTCTGAATGAAAAAAGAACTCGGCATACACGCCCTCGAACCCGCCTGGCAGAGCAGCCTGCGGTTGCGTCGTGGTGCCCTGCCACAGGAGTGGCGTAGCTGGTTGCTGGACCATGCCTCGCTGACCCGTCGCCTGCAACAGCGTTGCGGCGAGGGTTTTCGGGTCAAGCTGCTCTCGCTGCGGCTGGAGCGGCCGATGCTTAGCGAGTCCCGCGCCCTGGGCCGACCACCGCAGGAGATCGCCCTGGTACGGCAGGTCCACCTGCTTTGTGGTGACACTCCCTGGGTTTTTGCCCGTACCGTGATTCCGTTGCCGTCGCTCAAGGGTGGTTTACGTCGCCTGACGCAACTGGGTAACCATTCGCTGGGGGCGGTGTTGTTTGCCGATCCGCAACTGGAGCGTAGTCCGATGGAGGTGGCGCGTATTCTGCCGCGTCAGCGGCTATACCGTCGCAGCCACGGTGCGGACATCTCCGACGGTGAGCCGGTCTGGGGACGTCGCTCGGTGTTTCGCCTGCACGGCAATCCGTTGCTGGTGAGTGAATTCTTTTTGCCGGAACTGCTGCAACACGAAACAGGGAGTTGATGCCGATGTCCGCCAGCGAGACCCTGCAACACTTCTATTTTGCCAACCGGCGTTTCCTCAATATCTGCCGTCTGCACCGTCCCGCCGATATCGCGCTGTTCCTGCTGCCCGGCCTGTGGGCGGGGTTGTTGGCGAGTGGCGGTGAGCCGCAGTGGTTGCCGTTGTTGTTGTTGCTCGGTGCTGCGGTGCTAACACGCTGTGCTGCCTGGGTGTTCAACGACTGGATGGAGTCGCAGCTGATCGAGCAGGCGCAGGAGTCGTTCATTGCGCGCAAGCTGGTGTCGCCACTGGAGGCGCAGCTACTCTTTTCAGCGCTGTTGCTACTTGCTCTGTTGCTGATCTTTCCTCTGGGTACGCCACTACTCTATTACGCCATTGGTGCACTGGCGCTGTTGCTGGGTTATCCGATATTGAAGACTCGTCTGCTGCTAACTCAGCCCTATCTGGGTTTTTGTTATGCCTGGCTGGTGCCGATGGTCTGGGTCAGTCAGGGGGCGACGCCGGAGAAGAGTGCCTGGTTGCTGTTTACGGCGGTGTTGCTATGGGTGACCGCGTTTACCACCCTCTATGCCTTGCCACGGCGTAAGTATGAGCTCCAGGCGGGAATACGTTCCCTGGCGCAACTGTTCGGCGATAACAGTTGGCTGTTCATTCTCACGATGCAACTCAGCGCTCTGTTTACTCTTTGGCTGATTGGGCGCCAGATGGAACTGAATCTCTTCTTCCGTATCGGTCTGGCAACGGCGTTGCTCCTACTTCCTTACCAGCACTGGCTGCTCTTTAGTCATCCACAACGAGGTCCCCGCCGCAGTTATCGTAGCCAGATCTGGAGCGGGGTGGCAGTGCTTTGCGGCATCGTCTTCCACTTTCTCTGCACATGTTCCTGAACTCTGCTACTTTCGAGGTATGGTTTTCTTTTACTTTCATTCCTTTACGTAGCAATGTTGGCGTTGATTCTTTAATCAATCGGGTTACAATGCTATGAATTTTGTGAATGAGTTCACATATAGATAGAGCCAGAGAGGGGATATACCCTGTTCGATTTCCTGAAAAAGAAACAGCTGATTGAAGGCCAGTTCGGGATCCGGCTCTCGCAGCATGGAGTGGGTCTGGCGCGTATCTCAATGGAAGCGGGCGAAACAGTACCGCGACTTAGTGTCTGTCGCTATATTCCCAATACCACGCTGGCGGATCGTCCGTCGCTGCTCGGTCGCTTGAGCGAAGAGTTGGGGCTACACGAGGCCTACTGCATCAGTGTTGCCGAAGACGACATGTTTACCCTGTTGCTGGTTGATACTCCCGAGGTCGATGCCAGCGAACTGAAGACCGCAATCCGTTGGCGCATCAAGGATCTGATCGATTTTCACGTCGACGATGCCATTGTCGATGTCTTCGATATTCCAGGCCAAGAGGAACGTGGGCGGCAGAAGCTGATGTACGTTGTGGCGGCACGACGTGCGGCGGTACAGTCGCACATCAACCAACTCGAGGATGAGCGAATCAACCTTTCGGTAATCGATATTCCCGAGCTAGCCATGCGCAATATTGCAGGTTTGTTACCGGAGGATGAGGTTGGGGTGGCGATGCTCTACCTGAGCAGTGAAGGTGGCTTGCTAACTCTTACCCGACAAAAAAATCTCTACCTGTCGCGGCGTCTGGACATCGGTATCAACCAGTTGAGTAGCTTTGTTGCCGACGAGGCGCATGTGCGTCACGAAGACGATGATGTCTTTACCATCGATAATGAGGAATCCTACAGCAGTCCATTGATCCGCGCTTTCGATAATATCGTGCTCGAAGTGCAACGTTCACTCGATTACTATGAAAGTCATTTCGCGTTGCCGCCGGTTTCGACCATGGTGTTGGCACCGATGGAGGATCACATTCCGGGCATGGATGAGTATATGGGGCAACATCTCGGTCTGCCGGTACAAATGCTGGATCTGAATAAAGTACTGCAGTGCGATCAGGTATTGACCGAAGAGATGCAGTCCCTTTGCCTGCTGCCGATCGGCGCGGCCCTACGTGAGAGAAGCAAGGCGCTGTAATGCAACAGATCAACCTCTATCAGCCGATATTGCGTAAACAGGAGCGGGTTTTCTCCCTGAACACGCTACTGCAGGGCAACTTGATCATCTTCGGTCTGTTGATGTTGATCTACTTCATTAGTATTTACCAAAGCCATACCCTTGAGCAGCAAGTCGAGAAGTTGAAGCTGGAGCGTGCACAACACACTGCAACGCTGAACGAGCTGCGCAATAAATATCCACCGAAGAAAAAAGATTTGACTTTGGTTGAGGCGATTAAAACCAAACAGGCGCTACTGGAGCATCGCCTGCGACTGGTTAAAGAGCTGCGCCACCAGAATACGGGGGCCGGTGGCAATCCGGGTTTTTCCGAGCAGCTTACCGGGTTGGCGCGACAACATGTCAGTAATCTCTGGTTCGAAGAGATCAGTGTCCGCGACAACAAACAACTGACCCTGCAGGGTAAGGCGACTTCGGCAAAAGAGGTGCCACAGTTGATTCAACGTCTGTCCAATGAGCCATCATTCAGTGGTACCGTTTTCAGCAGCGTCAATATTAGCCGAGACAAGAAAAATTCGTTGATCGCCTTTAACCTCCGTACTGAGCCTGAGGTAGCCGAGAACAAAGGTGGAAAGCGATGATCCACAAGTATTTTGAGTCGTTACAGGTACGGGTCGATGCGCTCTCCTTGCGTGAGCGGGCGATTATCTTCATTGCCGTGGCAGCCTCCCTGTTCATGATTTGGGACACTTTGTTTATGGCTCCGCTGGATCGAGAACAGCGCGACCTGCTGAAACAGCTGCAGACGATTCGCGCAGAGATCACCGCCTTGGACGAACAGGCGTTGGCGATCATGGCGGAGCACAACGTTGACCCCAATCGTGACGAGCGTGAGCAACTTGCCAAACTGGATGGGCAGTTGCAGCAAACCAGCGATCAGATAGGTGAGATGATCAAGGGTCTAATCGAGCCGAAACAGATGGCGCAGATCATTGAGAGCGTGCTCAAGCAACAACATGGTCTGGACTTTGTCCATATGGAAAACCTCGGTAGCGAGTCATTGCTGGAGGTTAAGGACGGTAAAGGTGGCACCGATGCGCAGGGGATTTTCAAACACACCATGCGCATTGAGCTGCAGGGCAGCTATGCTCAGGCTATTGAGTACCTGCGTGCTTTGGAGACCCTGCCCTGGCAATTTCGCTGGGATGAGGTGAATATCACCATGATTGATTATCCGCGCGCCGATATTGTAATTACGGTACACACCATCAGTCTGATGGAGGGATGGGTCGGTGTTTAGGGGCTTGTCATTGCTGGTACTGCTTTGTGGTATCGCTCCGCTCATCTTCGCTGCCGATGCGTTGAAGGACCCGATGCGTCCCCCCGTTGTTCTGAGCAAAGGCAACAAGACGCAGAAAGGTGTGACTGGATATGAACTGAGTTCAATCTTTATTTCGCCGACCCGACGTGCTGCGATTATTAATGGCCGTAATGTCACTGTCGGTGAACAAGTTAACCGTGCCAGGGTATTGGAGATACAGGCGACCGAGGTCGTCATCGGTGTTGCAGGAAAAAAGCGCACTCTTACCCTGTTACCTGTAAGTATTAAAAAGCCAGTGGAGGCATCCCGATAATGAGTACCGTCAACCATACACTGCGCGCTATTGCAGCCGCCGCCACCATGCTGGCGACGCTCGGCGGTTGCAGCGGTTTCATGATGCGGGACAGTAACATCGGCAATGAGATGCAGGATGCTTTCGAGGTTAAGCCGGATAGTGTCGGCACCACGACTGCACCGCCGGCTGAGGTCAGCGCAGCACTGTTGCCGCAGGTACAGGTTCAGCTACCGGGCATTGACACCAATGCGGATATTGAGCAGCGCTTCGACGTCAAGGTGCGCCGGGTCAATGCACGTGATTTTTTCCTCAGCCTGGTGGAGAACACACCCTACAATATGGTGGTTCACCCGAATGTTAAGGGCTACATCACTCTGGACCTTAAAAACGTCAGCGTGCCTGAAGTGTTAAATGTGGTGCGTAGTGTTAATGGCTTCGACTATAAAATAAGCGGCCATAACGTTCAGGTCTATCCCAATACCATTCACACCCGCATCTTCATGGTCGATTACCTGGCAATGAAGCGTGCCGGAAAATCGTTGATCACCTCCAAGACCGGGCAGATATCTACTTCCGGTGGTGGTGGCAGCAGTGGCGGCGACAGCGGAAGTAGCAGCAGCGGTGGCGGTGAAAATAGCAGTGTGATCAACACGACTACCGATGCCGATTTCTGGGCCGAACTGAAAAGTTCGCTGGAGACCATTGTTGGAAGCGAGAAAGGGAATAAGGTCGCAATCAATCCGCAGACTGGCATGGTAATGGTTCGTGCTATGCCCGATGAGATGCGGGTGGTGGAGGAGTTTCTGCAGAGTACCCAGAGTGTAGCGACCCGTCAGGTGATCCTGGAGGCGCGGATTCTCGAAGTCCTTCTCAGCGACGGTTTCCAGAGCGGGATCAACTGGGCTGGTCTGGCAACCAGCAATACCGATACCCTTCTTGTGGGTCAAACTGGCGGTGGCACGATCTTTGGCGGCAGTGGTGTCAGCGGTATCTATGGCAACACCGGTGATCTCAATCCCTCGGACTACGGGGCGGTCAATGGTACCAATACCAGCGCCTTCGGTGGTGTCTTCTCCCTAGCCCTCAGTACCACCGACTTTAATGCCTTTATCGAACTGCTGAAAACCCAGGGTGATGTGCAGGTTCTCTCCAGTCCGCGGGTCTCCACCGTGAATAACCAGAAGGCGGTGATCAAGGTGGGTTCCGATGAGTTCTATGTCACCAACATTGAGAGTAATACCAATACAACGACAACAACGAGTGGCCCTACCGTATCGGTGGAACTGGAACCCTTTTTCTCCGGGGTTGCTCTCGATGTGACACCACAGATCAGCAGCCAGGGTGATATCGTGCTGCACGTGCATCCCTCGGTCAGCGAGGTCTCGGAACAGACCAAGACCGTCGTTACCTCCGACGCTACCCTGACTATGCCGTTGGCGGCGAGCAATATTCGTGAATCGGATACGGTGATCCGTGCAGCTAATGGGCAGGTTGTGGTGATCGGTGGCCTGATGCAGAACACCACCAAGGACAGTGTCGCTTCGGTACCGATCCTCGGCGATATTCCGCTGCTCGGCGCGCTGTTCCGCCACACCAAGAAAGTAACGCAGAAGAGCGAGCTGGTAATTCTGCTCAAGCCTACCGTCGTCGATGCCAAAGGCGAAGTGTGGCAGCAAGAGCTGAAGCGTTCTTCCGGTTCCATTCGCGACATGTCGCAGAACATGTAATCGGGCGCCATGTATCTTGAACACTACGGCCTGCGTGAATTTCCGTTTTCACTGACGCCGGATACCAGTTTCTTTTTTTCCTACGGCAGTTACCGTGATGCCTTCAATACCCTGTTGGTCGCGCTGGAAAACGGTGAGGGTTTCATTAAGGTTACTGGCGAGGTCGGTACCGGCAAGACCCTGCTCTGCCGCAAGCTGCTCAACCATCTGGAAAAGGAAACGAATCGATACGTTACCGCCTATATCCCCAACCCGTTCCTGACACCGAATGCGCTGATCCTCGCCGTTACCGGCGAACTCGGTCTGGAGTTACCGCGCAATCTCGGCACCCATCATGTAATGGACGCGCTGAACAAGAAGTTGATTGAGTTAAACAGCGAAGGCAAGCGGGTAGTGTTGTGTATCGACGAGTCCCAGGCGATGCCGGATCAGACACTGGAAGCGGTGCGCCTGATCACTAATCTGGAGACGGAGAAGCGCAAGCTGCTGCATGTGGTACTGTTTGGCCAGCCAGAGCTGGATGAGATTCTGCGTAAGCCAACTATTCGCCAGTTACGCCAGCGCATTACCTTCTCTTATGCATTGCAACCGATTGATCGTGATGGCCTGGATGCTTACATCAACTATCGGTTGGTGGTGGCGGGCAACGATGGTGATGTCGGCTTCGAGGAATCGGCACTGAGTCTGTTATACAAGGGCAGTGCAGGCATTCCGCGGCTGATTAATGTCCTTGCCCACAAGTCGCTACTGCTCGGCTATGGTAAGGGGATTCGTCGTATCGGCAAGACGGAGGTCAAACTGGCGATCGACGATACCGAGGATGCCCGCCCCAGCCGCTTCTGGCAGAATGGAAAAACACGCAACTGGCTGCTGGTAGGTCTCGGCGTTTTGCTTGTCGCACTGCTGGTTATTATTGCAATGCAAACCAACCTCTTTTCCGGAGTCGACGCATGAGCCTGATCAATCAAATGCTCAAGGATCTTGAATCCCGCCGGGCATCGGAAGATCTGGCGCAGCGTGCGGTCGATGGGATGGGTGCTGCAGCACGGCGTAAGCAACGCAAGCAGAATGTACTGCTATTGAGTTTGCTGGGCGTGATTGCCGTGTTGGCGGCGATCTCTGCTTACCTGTTGTGGCAGGAAAAACAGGTCGAGGTCGCCGAACCTGCTGAGACAAAACCCGCTGCCACGGTGGCAGCGCAACCTGCGTCGACAAAGCCTGCCGAGGTTGCTGTTGTTACCACACCGCAACCTGCAAAAGCTGCTCCGCTGGTACAAAAAGCGCCGACCAGAAGTATTCAGGAGACCCCAGCGGGCATGACCAAACCGGATGTGGTCGAAGAAGAGGCGGCGGTCGAGCAACCGCTGGTGACAGAACAACCGGTGGAAACCGTGCGCGAAGCAGCACCTGCTAAAATCAAGAAGCGCATGCGTCCGCAGAGCGATATGCAACTGGCGGAACAACAGTACCAGAAGGGGTATGCCCTGTTGCAGCGTGGCAATCGTAAGGGTGCGGAAGACGCGTGGCGTGAGGCGCTGCGCATCGATGCCAAACACAGCGCAAGTCGTGAGTCGCTGTCGATACTTTATCTTTCACAGTCACGTCGTATCGAGGCAGCTGAGCAGTTGAAGCAGGGGCTTGTTGCCGACCCCGGTAACAGCAAGTTGGCGCTGCTCTATGCGCGCATGCAGCTCGATGCAGAGGATATGGTGGGTGCCGTGAGTACTCTGGAAAACGCCATGCGCATGCAACAGCAGGACGGCGATTTCTATGCGTTTACCGCTGCGATCTATCAGCGTCAGGGTGATTTCGAGAAGAGTATTGCCGCCTATCAGGCAGCATTGAAGCAACAGTCAACCCAGTCGGTCTGGTGGATGGGGCTGGGAATCTCGCTGGAAGGCGCAGGGAAAACCAAAGAGGCGTTGACCACCTACCAGCAGGCTGCAAAAAACGGTCGTCTTGCGCCGAAATTGAGGCAGTACGTCGAGGCTAGAATTAAGGCTCTGGAAGAGTAGCGGTTTCAAGGATTTCCCGCCTTCGCCACAGCCCAGATTTCTACCCTCTCTACGCCACTCTTTTTGAGTGTTCTGGTCAACTCAGTCACCGTCGCACCGGTAGTCACCACGTCATCAAGAATGGCTACGTGCGCAGGCAGTTTGCCGGTAACGGCGAACGCATCGCGAAGATTTTTCCGCCGTTCTTTTCCCTGCAACGAGGTTTGCGCTGGTGTGGCCCGTGGACGCCTGATGCCCGTGATGGAGAGGGGCAACGAAAGCTCGCGGGAGAGTGGTTTAGCCAGTTCCAGTGCCTGGTTGTAACCCCGCTCGCGCAACCTTGTCCGATGTAGTGGCACTGGCAAAATTAAATCGGGTAACGGTATACCGCGTGCGGCGATGGTCTCTGCCAGCAGCCCTGCCAGTAGTGGCGCCAGATGAAGCTGCTGATGGAATTTGAGCTGTTGCAGCAGATAGTCGAGTGGCGGGGCGTAGCGAAAGGGAATTACGCTCTGTTCGAAGGGTGGCGGAGTGCGTTGGCAGGGACCACAGACAGTGGCTCCGTCGGTGAGGGATGTCGCGCAGCGGCGGCACGGGTGAAGGTTGCTCGGCAAGTCGCTGAGGCAGCCAGAGCAAAGATCGCGTCCATCGTTGCCTGGCTGGCCACAGAGCACACAGCGAGAAGGGTAGACACTAGAACGGCTATTAATTAGCCAGTTGTAAACCTCTTGAATCCAGTTCAATTGACAGCCCATCCGTGAGCGGGAATACTTGCCGCAAGTCTAACCCCCGCTGTTATGCGGCTCAAACAGGAAATCCCATGTACCAGAATGCCACTGTTGCCCCGGTCGAGAGCAGCCGGTTCCGTCACGACTGGACCATCGAAGAGATTGAGGCGCTGTTCGAACTGCCGTTCAACGATCTGTTGTTCCAGGCGCAGACTGTTCATCGGATGAATTTCGATCCCAATACCATCCAGGTCAGCACCCTGGTTAACATCAAGACTGGCGGCTGCGCCGAGAACTGCGGCTACTGCTCGCAGAGTGCCCACTTCGATACCGGTCTGGAGCGCGAGGCGCTGATGGCGGTGGACGAGGTGGTGGCCGCCGCCTGGCGTGCGCAGCAGGGCGGTGCCACCCGCTTCTGCATGGGCGCCGCCTGGCGCAAGCCCAACGCCCGCGACATGCAGGTGGTGATCGAGATGATCAAGGGAGTGAAGGGTCTGGGAATGGAGGCCTGTGTCACCCTGGGGATGCTCGACGACGAGCAGATCGGCCAGCTCAAGGAGGCGGGCCTCGACTACTACAACCACAACATCGACACCTCGCCCGACTACTACGGCAAGGTGGTGACCACACGTAAGTTCGCTGATCGCATCGATACCATCAACCGGGTTCAGCAAGCCGGGATCAACGTTTGCAGCGGTGGTATTCTCGGCATGGGCGAAGGTCGTCACGACCGCGCCAGCATGTTGCAGGAGCTGGCCAACCTGCCGCAGCATCCAGGTAGCGTACCGGTCAATCTGCTGGTCAAGGTGCCGGGCACCCCGCTGGGCGACAGTCCCGAGCTGGATATCTTCGAGTTCGTCCGCACCATCGCCGTGGCCCGGATTCTGATGCCGGCCTCTTACGTCCGTCTCTCCGCCGGTCGCGAAACCATGCACGACGAGGCGCAGGCGCTCTGCTTCCACGCCGGGGCCAATTCGATCTTCTACGGTGACAAGCTGTTGACCACCGACAACGCCACCACCGATCACGACAAGGCACTGTTTGGCCGACTGGGCATCCAGGCCGAAGGCTGATTTTCTACGGCTCATGAAAGACCTTGCCGCCGAACTGGCCGCCCGCGAGGCGGCGGGGCTATACCGCCGCCGTCGGGTTATCGACTCGCCGCAGGGGCCTACCCTGCATAGCGAAGGTCGTGAGCTGCTTAACTTTTGCAGTAACGATTATCTGGGGCTGGCCAATCATCCGGAATTGATCGCCGCGCTCAAGCGTGGTGTTGATGAGTACGGCGTCGGCAGTGGTGCTGCCCATCTGGTTAATGGCCACTCCCATGCCCATCACGCGCTGGAGGAGGAGCTGGCCGCCTTCACCGGACGTCCCCGCGCGCTGCTCTTCTCCACCGGTTATATGGCCAATCTCGGTGTCGCCGGGGCGCTGCTCGGTCGGGGTGATACGGCCTTCGAGGATCGTCTCAATCACGCCTCACTGCTCGATGCTGGCCTGCTCTCCGGTGCCCGGCTGGTGCGCTATGCCCACGCCGATCCGGCGGCGCTGGAGGCGAAGCTACAGGCGAGCAAGAGCGAGGAGAAGTTGGTCCTCACTGACGGTGTCTTCAGCATGGACGGTGACATCGCACCGCTACCCGCACTGGCCGAGGCGGCCATGCCCAACGGCGCCTGGATGATGGTGGACGATGCCCACGGCATCGGTGTGCTCGGTCATAGTGGCGGCGGTTGCCTACAACACTTCGGTCTCGGGTTGAATGAAGTGCCGATCCTGATGGGCACATTGGGCAAGGCGCTCGGCTGCTTCGGTGCCTTCGTCGCCGGAGATGAGGCGCTGATCGAAACCCTGATCAACAAGGCCCGTCCCTACATCTACACTACTGCCATGCCGCCCGCGGTGGCCGAGGCGACGCGGGCTTCCTTGCGCCTGGTGCAGAGTGAAGGTTGGCGGCGGGAAAAACTGCATACGCTCATCGCCCGTTTCCGTGACGGGGCAACTCAGTTGGGCCTGAGGTTGATGGAATCGATCACGCCGATCCAGCCGCTGCTGGTGGGCAATGCCCACGAGGCGCTACACCTGAGCGAGGCGCTGTTGGATAAAGGAATTCTGATCAGTGCCATTCGCCCGCCCACCGTACCGGAAGGCACGGCGCGACTACGCATCACCCTCTCCGCCGCCCACAGCGAGGAGCAGGTGGAGCGTCTGCTCGCTGCACTGGAAGAGGTGATGCGGTGAGTCTCTATATCGAACAGCGTGGCAGCGGTCCCGATCTGGTGATGCTGCACGGCTGGGGTCTGCATGGTGGACTCTTCGCCCCGGTGGTCGGTGCTTTGGCTAAACGTTATCGATTGCATTTGGTGGATCTGCCGGGTCACGGTCGCAGTTCGATGCCCGAGGGCGATTACACCCTGGCGAATATCGCGGCGCAGATCGCTGAGGAGGTGCCTGCCAATGCCACCTGGTTCGGCTGGTCACTGGGTGGACGTATTGCCCTCACCGCAGCGGCAAATTCTGAAACGGTGAGCAAGCTGATCCTGGTCGGTGCCAACCCCTGCTTCGTACAAAAAGAGGATTGGCCACATGCGATGCCGCAAGCGGAACTGGCGCAATTCGCCGACAGTTTGCGCGATGACTATCGTGCGACCTTGCAGCGTTTTGTCGCCTTGCAATCGCGGGGTTCAGAACGCGGCAGGGAAGAGCTGCGTCGTCTGCGCGAGACGCTATTCGATCACGGCGAACCGGATGCAAAGGCACTGGCCGCCGGACTGCATTTGTTAGGCGATGCGGATCTGCGCCCGTTGTTGCGATCAATCAAACAACCGACACTGATCATTCACGGTGAGCGCGATATCCTGGCGCCACTTGCAGCCGCCGAGTACACCGCTGCACATATACCGAATGCACAACTGCGTACTATTGCTGGCGCAGGCCATGCGCCGTTTATCTCCCACCCTGATCAATTCACTGCTGCCGTTGAGGAGTTTCTCTAGTATGTCGATCCCGCGTCCGGACAAGCGCGATATCCGTGTTGCCTTCGAGGCCTCCGCCGATCGTTACGATGCAGTAGCGGTAGTGCAGCGCGAGGTGGGTTCACGTCTGCTGGAGCGACTTGATGTGTTGAAGATGGTGCCGACGAGCATTCTCGATCTCGGCAGCGGCACCGGGCAGTGCACTCACGCGCTGAGCCAACGTTATCCTGACGCGCGTATCGTTGCCATCGATCTGGCCGAGGCAATGGTTCGTCATACCCGTCGTCGTTTCAGTTGGTGGCAGCGGCGGCGGAAAAAACACGCCTTTGTCAGTGGCGACGCGGAGAATCTGCCGTTTGCCGATAACAGTTTCGACATGCTTTTTTCCAATCTCACCGTGCAGTGGTGTAACGATCTGGAGCAGACCTTTCGCGAGTTTCGTCGTGTGCTCAAGCCGGGTGGCGTGCTTTTCTACACGACACTTGGCCCCGATACCTTGCAGGAGTTACGCGCCAGTTGGGCCGCAGTGGATGAGCGTGTGCATGTGAATGCGTTTCTCGATCTGCACGATGTCGGCGATGCGATGTTGCATGCCGGGTTGGCCGAGCCGGTGATGGATATGGAGTACATCACCCTTACCTATCGCGACGGTATGACCCTGATGCGCGATCTGAAAGAGCTGGGTGCGCACAACATCAATCCTGGTCGCCATAGTGGACTGACCGGTCGCGGTAAACTGCGCGCGGTGCTCGATGCCTACGAGCAGTTTCGTAATCGCGACAAGTTGCTGCCTGCTACCTATGAAGTGATCTACGGCCATGCCTGGCGTGCGGAACAGGAGCGCGATCCACAACCTGCCCATAACGGCGAAGTGGTGGCCTCACTGGAACAGTTCAGGAGCAGTCGTGGCTAAGGGTTATTTCATTACCGGCACCGACACCGGCGTCGGCAAGAGCTGGTGCAGCGCCGCGTTGATGCTGAAACTGAAACAGCAGGGGTTCACGGTTGCCGGCATGAAACCAGTGGCCAGCGGTTGCGAAGAAACCGCAGAGGGTTTGCGTAACGACGATGCACTGTTGTTGCAGGCGCAAAGTTCGGTTGTCTTACCCTACGAGACCATCAATCCCTTCGCCTTTGATCCGCCCATATCGCCGAACATTGCTGCGCAACAAGCCGAAAGAGTGATCCAGCTCGACATAATCCGTGATGATTTTTTGCGCATCGCTAAACAGGTCGATCAGGTAGTTGTCGAAGGAGTCGGCGGTTGGCGGGTGCCGCTGAATGAGAATGAAACCGTCGCCGATCTGGCAAAAGCACTGGGACTGCCAGTGATCCTGGTGGTTGGTCTGCGTCTGGGTTGTATCAATCATGCGCTGCTCACTGCTGAGACGATCCGTAACGATGGGTGCGAACTGGTCGGTTGGATAGCCAATGCACTCGAAGTGCAGATGGTGGAACAGGATAGCGTAGTGTCTACACTGGAGAGACGGCTGGAGGCGCCGCTGTTGGGCGTGGTACCGTACATGAGCGAATTGTCGGTGGTCGATGTTGCCGCCGCTTTGAATTTGCCGTTGCAGTAAGAGGAACAACCATGCAACTTCCCGAACTGACATTTCTGCAAAATGATCTGCGCGACTGGCTGCTTGCCGCCGCCGTAGCGGTGGGCACGATGCTGTTGCTGGCATTGATCCGACGCAGTGTTGGGCGGCGCTTCGCCAGGATGGCCGAACGCAGCGGTAGCCAGCTCGATGACGACCTGGTGACTGTGATGAGCCACACTCATGGTCTATTTCTTTTTCTGCTCAGTCTCTATTTCGGCCTGAGATTCGTCGATCTGCCGTCTCGTGTGGAATCGATTAGTGACAGCGTGATCACGATCGCCCTGTTCCTGCAGGCAGGTTTGTGGGCAGGTGCGTTACTCAAACTGGCGCTGGATCGATACGGTGAGAAACAGTTGGCGGAGAATCCCGCCAGTACCACCACATTAAGTGCTATCGGTTTCCTCGGCAGGTTGGTGCTCTGGGCCGTCGTGCTGCTGCTGACCCTGGATAATCTCGGTGTCGACGTTACTGCGCTACTGACCGGCCTCGGTATCGGTGGTATCGCCGTGGCACTGGCGGTGCAGAACATCCTCGGCGATCTGCTGGCTGCACTGGCCATCGTGCTTGATAAGCCATTCGCCGTAGGGGATTTCGTTATTGTTGACGATTTCCTCGGCAGCGTGGAGAAGGTGGGATTGAAAACCACCCGTCTACGCAGTCTCTCCGGCGAGCAACTGGTCTTCTCCAATGCCGATCTGCTCTCCAGTCGTCTACGTAACTATGGCCGGATGTACGAGCGCCGTGTTGTTTTCCCCCTTGGCGTAACCTACCAGACGCCGCGCAGCAAGTTGGAACTGATCCCGCAGATCCTACGCGAGGCGGTGGAAGCACAGGGCGAACAGGTACGTTTCGACCGCAGCCACTTCAAGGCGTACGGCGACTTTTCCCTCAACTATGAGACGGTCTATTACGTGCTTGCCGCTGATTACAATCTCTACATGGATATCCAGCAGGCGATTAACCTCTCTATCCACAAGCGTTTCGAAGAGGAGGGGATCGAGTTCGCCTACCCGACCCAGACCCTCTATCTCCGAAGCGAGTCCGTGCAATAAATCTGCAGATGTGAAAACGCCACCTCGGGGGTGGCGTTTTCGTCTCAGCTTCCGCGCATCAGGCGCGGGCACTATAGGTCAGGCAGTTTGCCTCGTTGTTGATCAGGCCTACCTGTACTGCGTCAGTCATGCACTCGAAATCATCATTGTGATCACAGGCGGTGCACTTGCAGGCGCCGATACCGGCGTTCTGCTGATTGTTGTGCGTATGTTGTGACTCCATGAGGAAAGTGTCGCAACCTGGATGGGTGCCGTCACCAATGGTGATGGCACGGGCGTGGCAACCGTTCTGCATGTTGTAGGCGCAGGAACTGACCATGCACTCTTCGACCAGCGGCATTTCGATAACCATTTTATTCATGGCGAAACCTCCATATTCTGAGTGGGCGGTGTGGTAACCGTAGGTGAGGGCTGCCGCCTCTCTTTTTCCATGCGGACGGTAGTCGCTACAGCGCTCTGGGGTATTCTTGACTCTAGTCAGTGAGTAAGTATGTGCAAGGAAGATAGCGCACTATGCGCCGAACGGTATAAACCACAGTTTCTGTGTTGGTATTGAGGTAGAGGGGACGCAAAAAAACGGCCTCGCGAGGAGGCCGTTTCGTTACGGTTAAACTATGCCATTCATGCAGTCAGCACGTTCTTCAGTTTCTGCATCGCATTCTTTTCCAACTGGCGGATGCGCTCGGCAGAGACGTTGTACTTGTCTGCCAGTTCCTGCAGGGTGACCTTGTCTTCGGTCAGCCAGCGTGAGGCGACGATGTCGCGGCTGCGGTCATCGAGGCCACCAAGGGCCTCGTGTAACTGGCTGTTGCTGTGCTCCTCCCAGTCGTCGTGTTCAACCTGGGTAGCGGGCTCGAAGCGTACGTCCTGCAGGTAGTTGGCCGGGGCGACCACCAAGTCATCTTCGTCCTTACCATCGTCCGGCGCGCCGTCGAAGGCCATATCGCGGCCGCTGAGACGGGATTCCATCTCCAGCACGTCGGCACGGCTGACACCGAGGGTCTCGGCAACGGTGCCGACCTCCTCGTCGGTGAACCAGCCGAGGCGCTTCTTCGAGCTGCGCAGATTGAAGAACAGCTTGCGCTGCGCCTTGGTGGTGGCTACCTTGACGATACGCCAGTTACGCAGGATAAATTCGTGGATCTCGGCGCGGATCCAGTGGACCGCGAAGGAGACCAGGCGCACGTTCATGGTGGGATCGAAGCGGCGTACCGCCTTCATCAGACCGATATTGCCCTCCTGGATCAGATCGGCGTGGGGCAGGCCGTAGCCGCTGTAGCCGCGGGCAATATGGGCGACGAAGCGCAGGTGGGACAGGATCAGCTTCTGCGCTGCCTCCACATCTTCTTCCTGACGATAACGGACCGCCAGTTCGTGTTCCTCTTCGGCTGAGAGCACCGGAATGCGGTTCACCGCCTGGGTGTACGCCTCAATGCTGCTCAGCGGAAAGTTCATCTGCAGTTCCAGTGCCTTGGACATTGGATACCTCCGTCAAAACCCGTTAGTACAATCGTTAATCCTGACTATATCACTAGGATATTATATTGCCAACCTATTTTATTGGTTTTTTCGACAGAGGTGGAGCCGGGAAGTTCAGGCGCTAATGGCCTCACTCAGGGGGGCGGGTTCGCCGTCAGCTGGGGTGACGCTGACCTGGTTGCGGCCCGCTTCCTTGCTGGCGTAGAGGGCGCGGTCAGCAAGGCCAATGAGGGCATTGAGGTCCGCATCCGGATGGTCTTCGGTGCCAGCGACACCGACGCTAACGGTGAAACGGACTTTGTCGGGCTGCAGTGAAGCGGAGCCGCTTCGGGTCTTTTCGGCTCTTTCCAGTGCCTGCTCGCGGGTACAATGGGGAAGCAGGACGGCGAATTCCTCACCGCCGAAGCGGACCACGCTGCCATCGGGGAACAGCAGCTTGAGCATGGTGCCCAGTGCCGCCAGCACCCGATCACCGGTGAGGTGTCCCAGATTGTCGTTAATCTGCTTGAAGTGGTCGATGTCGATAATCAGCACCCAGAAAGGCTGGTTCTCCGCCGCTTCACGCATCTTCTCGCCCTGCTCAAGCATAAAGTGGCGATTGCGCACCCCGGTGAGGCTGTCGGTGGTGGCAAGCTCCTCCATTCTATGTGTTTGTAACTGCAACGCATCGTATTGCTGCTTGACCAGCAACATGGAGTGAATGCGTGCCATCAGGATCTCTTCCACAATCGGCTTATTAACGAAGTCGTTGGCACCGGAGTGGAAGGCCTCCACCTGGGTGCGGGTATCTTCACTACCGGTGATCATCAGCACGGGAAGCTCCTGGCTGGAATAGTGGTAGCGGGCACGAATGGCATGTAGCAGATCGCCTCCCGACATCTCGCCGCTCAGGTGAAAATCAGTGACCACAATGTCGTAGTCATCGTTTTGAGTGGTTGTTCCTTTGGTTTTGCCTGGCTTGAGAATGTCCAGCGCTGCTTCAGCGGAAGCGACGTGTGTTACCTGCAGGCCGTGGTGTTCCATAATCCGTTTGGTCAGTGTCGCCGCAGTACGACTGTCTTCGATGTAAAGTACCCTTCCCACCATGCCGCGGTTGCGTTGGCAGAAGGTCTTGATGAATTTGCCGAAAGCAGGATAGCCGCGAGATTTGTCGAAATAGTCGGTGACCCCGGCAGCGAAACCTTCACGCAGCAGACGTTGATCGGCATCGCCCGAGATGACGATGACGGGAGTGAAATGATGGGCAGAAGAATCGCGGAGTTGGCGGCAGAGATCGAGGCCATCCATGTCGGAGAGCATCAACGCCGTCGTGACCAGGTCGTAGTGCTCTTTCTCCAACTGATCCAGTGCTTCCGTGCCGCTGGCAAAGGCGCAGACTTCGGCGCCTTCGATTACCTCTCGCAGGATTCGCGTTATCACTTCACGCGAAACTACCGAACTGTCGACCACCATGATGCGGCTATGCACTGTGGGTACCTCATGCAACCGGGTCGGGGAAACCCTGAGAACATTATGGCATTAAGTTGGCTTAATGGCCCGTAGATTCTGGGTATGTTTATCGGTGAATGGTACGATGACGCGACAAAAGGTATGGACGATAGCTTGTTGCCCATCAAATACTTGGAGAGTAGTATTAACCCATAATATTAAGGGCTACCAGATAGGAATTCACGTATGCGCTTGCTTAACCTTCGTAATTTCATTGCTGTATTGGCTGCCTTGTCGCTGGCATCCTGTGGCGGTGATGCCAGTTCGAGTAGTGCTTCAAATAACACTAATTCTAATACAAATACAAACACGTCTGCGACGGTCACATCGACAGCGGTTCTACATGTTGGGAAATCGGGTGGCGAGCCTACTTACCACATAATTAATACCGCCCTGTCAGTGCTGGATGCAAACGGTGACCCTATCGCCAATCTCGACGGAGGTGACTTCAGGGTCATCGCGCCAAAAAGCGATTTCGAGGCATTCCATCATGTGCAGAAAATGGATTTTCTGACGCAGGTAAACCCCCATCTCGTTTTGATGTTGGACATCAGTAACGATATGTCGTCCCATTTTACTGAGTTGCAGCAAGCTGCGGTAAAGCTGGTAAATGATGCGGTCGCGCTTCAAATCCCTGTTACGGTTTATGCCTTCAGTACCACAGGGAGCGTGAATCCACTTCTTCCGGTAGGCGGTACCGACGCGGTCGATGCGGGTACGGCCACTACAGTAACAACGGCAATAAACTTGCTGACACCGCAACTCGGGAATACATTCTTTTACGAATCGATTGCAACCATTGTGGCAGATCGAATCGCTGTCAATCCTAACAGAACCGTATACGACCACAGCGTTGCTACAGCGCCTACTTCGGATGTTGAAGTGATGGTGATTATGAGTGATGGCCTGGATAGTTCCTCGACGAACACTGCAGGTGATGTGACGACTTTGTCTGATAAGGTGTATTGGATACATTCCATCGCAGTGGGTGATAACCCGGATACCGCAGCCCTGGAGGGTATCAGTACGTTTCCTATTACCACGACGGTTCCAGATGGCGGTACATACAGCGCGGCAGTTGATAGTGCCATGACCTTTATCGAGAATTACTACAATGGCTTCTATTTGGTGGAATACCAGATAGCTGATACGAGCAACGCTGCATTGAGCTACGAGATCAAGCTCATTGACAATGACAACACCTCCATTGGCATTGGCCCTGTTGATGCATCGCTATTGGCTTCGGCATGGTTGGCACCCGTTTGTTGTGATGTATGGGCCGGTACCGGGTTTGGTGTGAATTCGTCTGCGGTAACACTCAATGCCACTTTGGGTAATACCATGGACTTTCAAGTTGTCCAACGTTGGTCCAATTTACTTAATACCGGCTCAAACATTACTTGGACCCTGAGTGGTAACTTGACCGGACAACAGGATATCAACGACCCCACGCTTTATACCATTACCACAACGGGTAATACTGGTACAGCAAGTCTAACGGTCAATGTCGGTTCGCCAGCATGGAGTACGGTGATACCCATTACCATGAACTAATCAGACACGATAGAACAAATAAAAACGGGCACATCAGTGCCCGTTTTTATTTACACGGATATTTTTCAGGTTGGCTCGATGGCCCGCAGATGTTTTCCTACTGCCAACCATGAACCGGAGAGTCCCAGCAACAGGCCACCGAATAGCAGTGAACCGGCGGTGATGAAGTCGGCGCTGCCTAGGCGGAAGCTGCTGTTATAGAGTCCGGCGAGATTGTTGACCGGACCGGCCAGTACCCACAGTGCCAGCTCTACCAGAATGAAGCCGATGATGCCGCCGAGAATGCCGTACCAGAAACCGGTATAGAGGAAGGGGCGGCGGATAAAGGCGTCGGTGCCGCCGATTAGTTTGGTGATGACGATTTCGTCACGGCGGTTTTGAATCGCCAGGCGGATGGTGTTACCTACCACCAGCAGTACCGCCAGCGCCAGCATTCCCGCCAGCACCCAGACGCCACGGCGGCCGATGTCCATTAGACCGTAGAGTCGTTTAACCCACTGCATATCCAGTTGTGCCAGGTCGACGTCGACATTCTTGCGTAGCTCTTCCACCAGGGTTTGCAGTTGCACAGGATTCTGCTGTGTCACAGTAGGATGGATCACCAGTACCGGTGGCAGCGGGTTTTCATCCAGGGCTTTGAGTGCATCACCGAAACCGGAGAGTTTGCGAAATTCTTCCATCGCCTGCTCGGCGGAGATGTAGTCGACGCTGGCGATACCTGGGCGTTGGCGCAACCGTTCGGCCAGATTCACGGCCGATTTTTCCTTGGTGTTTTTGTGCAGAAAGAGGGATATCTGCGCCGCGCTGTCCCAGCCAGTGAGCACCGTTTGCACGTTTTTCAGTAGTACATGCAGTCCGGCAGGCATCGCCAGGGCGATACCAATCACTGCCACGGTCATCAGGGTAGAGAAGGGACGGATGCTCAATTGTCCCAGGGCGTAGATCATGGTCTGCGCGTGGCGCAGCAGGTAAACCACAAAGCCGCTGCTGATGCCGCGCTTGCGTACGTTGGCGCCACGGCCACCGAACTCCTGTTGTTCGCGCAGGGTCTGGTTGCGTTCCATTATTCAGACCTCCGCACATAGCCGTCGCCAGCGAGGCGACCGTGGTCCAGCACCAGCACCCGATGGTTCATGGTGCGGATCAGGGCGTGGTCGTGGCTGGCGATCAGTACGCCGACACCGACCTGATTGAACTCCTCGAAGATCCCCATGATCTCTTTCGACAGTTGCGGATCGAGGTTACCGGTCGGTTCGTCGGCCAGCAGTAGTGGGGGTTTGTTGATCACTGCGCGGGCGATGCCGACTCGCTGCTGTTCACCGCCAGAGAGGGTGATCGGGTAGACCTTCTCCTTACTCAGCAGTCCCACCTTGTCCAGCGCGGCGCGTACCAGGCGGCCGATTTCATTGTGGCTGTAACCGGCGATCACCAGGGGAAGGGCGACGTTGTCGAATACGGTACGGTCGAACAGCAGGCGGTGGTCCTGGAAGATCACGCCGATGTCACGGCGGTGATAGGGAATTTTGCGCCGACCCATTTTATTGAGGTTCTGGCCGTTGACGATTACCTGACCGCCGCTGGGGCGTTCGATCAGCGCTATCAATTTCAGCAGGGTCGATTTACCGGCACCGGAGTGGCCGGTAAGAAAGGCCATCTCGCCCGGTTCCATATGGACCGTGACATCGCTCAGCGCCTCGAAACCGCCGGGGTAGCGTTTACTGACGTTGGTGAAGCGAATCATGGCTAGTCTGTTTTCTCGTTATTGTTCGAACAGGGCGTCAATGAATTCCCCGGCGTCGAATACGCGCAGGTCTTCGATACCTTCACCGACACCGATAAAACGGATCGGCAGGCCAAGCTTGCTACCGATGGCGAAGATGATACCGCCCTTGGCGGTGCCGTCCAGTTTGGTCAGGGCGATGCCGCTGACATCCACCGCCGCATGGAACTGTTGCGCCTGGTTGAGGGCATTCTGGCCGGTTCCCGCGTCGAGTACCAGTAGCACCTCATGCGGTGCAGTCTCATCCAGTTTACCGATGACCCGTTTAACTTTCTTCAGCTCTTCCATCAGGTTCGACTGGGTGTGCAGCCGCCCGGCGGTATCGGCGATCACCACGTCAATACCCCGTGCCTTGCCTGCTTCGATGGCGTCGAAGATCACCGAGGCGGAGTCGGAACCGCTCTGCTGGGCGATCACCGGGATGTCGTTTCGTTCACCCCAGACCTGAAGCTGCTCCACGGCTGCGGCGCGGAAGGTGTCGCCCGCTGCCAGCATCACTGAACGGCCTTCGTCCTGCAGTCGTTTTGCCAGTTTGCCGATGGTGGTGGTCTTGCCGGCACCGTTAATGCCGACGACCAGGATCACGAAAGGTTTTTTGGTGCTATCGATATTCAGCGGTGCGTTGCACGGTTCCAGCATCGTCAGCATCTCTTCGCGTAGCGCCGCCATGACCGCTTTACCGTCGGCCAGCTGTTTGCGGCTCATGCGCTGGGTCAGGTTGGCGATGATCGTCTGGGTGGCTTCGACCCCCATGTCTGCCACCAGCAGCTGGGTTTCGATCTCCTCCATCAGGTCGTCGTCGATCGACTTGCGGCCCAGCAGCAGTTCCCCGATACCGCCGGTAAGGTTGCCACGGGTGCGGCTGAGGCCGTTTTTGAGGCGGGAGAAGAGGCCGCCGGACTTCTCTTCGGGTTGTGCTTGTTTATTTTTGCCGAAACCAAACATGGATAGATCCGGGATAATGTTGAACCTGACGCCGGGTCGAGTTGTCCCTGTTGGACAAACCTCTTCGCCAACGGCGCGCGAAGGGGGTATCGTACCACCTCGCCCCGCGGCGAGGCACCCGCAAGAACAAAACGAACAGGAAACGAACCTTGCACACAGTGAAGCTAGTCATTCCACTCATATTGTTGCTTCTCGGCGGTTGTAACCGGGTAGCAGTCAACGAGTCGGCGGCCGATAGTGGCAACGCCAAAGTCCATGAATACCGGCTGGATAACGGTATGAAACTACTGGTGCGTGAAAATCACCGCTCACCGATTGTGGTTTCTCAGATCTGGTACAAAATCGGCGCCAGCTACGAGCACATCGGTATTACCGGTGTCTCCCATGTGCTGGAACACATGATGTTCAAAGGTACCGCCAAACATCCGGCCGGAGAGTTCTCGCGCATCATCGCCGAGAACGGCGGCAGCGAAAACGCCTTTACCGGCCGTGACTACACCTCCTATTTTCAGCAGCTGGAAAAAAGCCGTCTGCCCATCGCCTTCGAACTGGAGGCGGACCGCATGCGCAACCTGCAATTGCCCGCCGACGAGTTTGCCAAGGAGCTGAAGGTGGTGATGGAGGAGCGGCGCATGCGTACCGAGGACGATCCGGGTGCCATGACCAGCGAGCGTTTCATGGCGGCCGCCTTTGAGGTGAATCCCTATCACAACCCGGTGATCGGCTGGATGGACGACCTGAAAAACCTCAGCGTAGAGGACCTGCGCGACTGGTACCGCACCTGGTACTCGCCCAATAACGCGACGCTGGTGGTGGCCGGTGATGTCAATCCTTCCGAGGTGTTGGCACTGGCGCAGAAATCCTTCGGCGATATCAAGCCCAGCGTATTGCCCGCGGAGAAGCCGCGCCGCGAACCGAAACAACTGGGTGAGCGACGCATTACCGTACGTCTGCCTGCCGAACTGCCGAGCCTGCTAATGGGCTACAAGGTGCCCAGTCTGCGCACTGCTGATGAGCCGTGGAAGGCCTATGCCCTGGATGTGTTGGCCAACGTGCTTGATGGTGGTGCCAGCGCACGCATTAGTAGCGAACTGGTGCGCGGTAAGGAGATTGCAGCTGGCGCGGGTGTTGGTTACGACCTGCTGGCGCGGCATGAGACGCTATTGATGATGCAGGGCACTCCGGCGCAGAAGCGCAGCGTGGCCGAACTGGAGCAGGCTTTCAGGGGGCAGATTGAACGCCTGCAGAAACAACTGGTGAGCAAGGCCGAACTGGCGCGGATCAAGGCACAGGTGACAGCGAGCAAGGTCTACGAACTCGATTCGGTTTTCTATCAGGCGATGCAGCTTGGCATGCTGGAGACTGTCGGCCTCGACTGGCGCGAAGCGGATCGCTATCTGCAGAACATCGAGGCGATCACCCCCGAGCAGATACGTCAGGTGGCGCGTGAATATCTGACGCCGCAAAACCTTACTGTGGCGATCCTCGATCCCGTTAAAGGTACTAAAGGGGGCAAGCATGCAGCGCACTAAGACATTTGCTCTCCTTCTGTTCACAGGACTGCTGTTCAGCAGCCAGACGCTGTTTGCCGCACCACAGATCCAGCACTGGCAGACAGCCAACGGTGCGCGGGTCTATTTCGTCGAGGCGCCAGAGTTGCCGATGATCGATGTCCGTGTGGTCTTCGATGCCGGTTCGGCCCGTGACGGCAAACAGGCTGGATTGGCATTGTTTACCAGTGCCATGCTGGAAGAGGGGGCTGCGGGGCTGGATGCCGATACCATCGCCCGGCGTTTCGAGGACCTCGGTGCCCAGTTTAGTGCTGGGGCCTACCGTGATATGGCGACGGTTGGGCTA
This sequence comes from Thiohalomonadaceae bacterium, assembly GCA_050299175.1. GTDB lineage: Bacteria > Pseudomonadota > Gammaproteobacteria > Thiohalomonadales > Thiohalomonadaceae > JAPHTQ01. The sequence continues at coordinate 20,136 of JBNKVM010000045.1, read as the reverse complement.
CGCAGTCTGACCAAAGAGGCGATCCTGCAACCGGCGCTCAAGACTTTCATCCAGGTACTGACCCGCCCCGATTTCCCACAGAAGGCGTTGCAGCGGGTGCGCAAGCAGATGCTGACGGGTTTGCAGCAGCAGGAGCAGGATCCAGGTGCTATCGCGAGCAAGGCCTTCTACAGTGCGTTGTATGGCGATCATCCTTATGCCACGCCTTCCGATGGCACCCTCGCCAGCGTCAGGGCGCTACAGCGCAATGACCTGCGCGATTTCTATCGACGCTACTATGTGGCGCGTAACGCGGTGGTGGCCATCGTCGGTGCGCTCGATCAGGATGCTGCAAAAAAATTGGCGGAAAAGTTGACTGCGGGCCTGCGCCATGGTCAGCGTGCAACGGACCTGTCCTCGCCCATGCCGCTGAAGCAGGCGAAAACCGAGCATATTGAATACCCTTCGACGCAGACTCATATCCTGATGGGCCAGCCGGGTATTGCCCGCGGTGATGAAGACTATTTTCCGCTCTATGTGGGCAATCACATTCTCGGTGGCGGCGGTTTCGGCTCACGTATTACCGAAGAGGTGCGGGAAAAACGAGGGCTCTCCTACAGTGCCTATAGTTACTTTGCGCCGATGCATGCGGCGGGCCCTTTTGTCCTCGGCCTGCAGACCCGCAACGACAGTGCCGACAAGGCGTTGCAGGTGCTGCGCGAGACCCTGGAGAAATTCCGTAACGAAGGGCCGAGCGCGAAGGAGCTGGATGCGGCGAAGAAGAACATTACCGGCGGTTTTCCGCTCAAGGTCGATTCCAACAGCGATATTCTCGGCTATATAGCCATGATCGGTTTTTACGGCCTGCCGCTGGATTATCTCGATCGCTTCAACGCCACCATCGACGCGGTCACAGCGAAGCAGATCCGTGATGCCTTCCAGCGCCGGGTCAATCCGGCACACATGGCGACCGTTACCGTGGGCAAAAAACAGTAGATGAAAAAAGCGCGGCGTCCCGGCGGTAGCAACACCCTGCGCATCATTGGCGGCGAGTGGCGTGGGCGCAAGCTGCGCTTCGCTGATGGCGAGGGTTTACGCCCGACCACCGATCGGGTGCGTGAGACCCTGTTTAACTGGTTGGCGCCGTTGATTCAGGGGGCGCGCTGTCTGGATCTGTTTGCCGGTAGCGGCGCCCTGGGCCTGGAGGCGCTGTCACGCGGTGCAGCCGAGGTGGTTTTCGTCGATACCAATCCGGCGGCGATTGCTACCCTGAAAGAGAACCTTGCCCTGCTCAAAGCGGATAACGCCGAGGTGATCCGCGGCGATGGATTGAATTATCTGCAGGATAATTCACGCCAATTTGATGTGGTTTTTCTCGACCCGCCGTTTCGCCGCGACCTGCTGCAACCGGCGCTAAAGCTACTGGCCGAACAGGGCTGGCTGGCGGCGGGGGCGCGACTCTATCTGGAGCTGGAGAGCGAGGAAACTTTGTCGGAATTGCCCGAGGGGTGGGAGTTGCTGCGCAGCAAAGAGGCGGGACAGGTGGCCTACCATCTGGTAGCAGTGGCTGGGTAAGCAGGGATGACCTTTATCCTGTAACCCGCTACCTATATCATTAAGGACCAGTGAGCCAAGAGAACCCCGATGCCTGTTACCGCGATCTATCCCGGCACCTTCGACCCGATCACCAACGGTCACAGCGATCTGGTGCAGCGCGCCTCCTGTCTTTTCGACAAGGTGATTGTCGCCATTGCCGCCAACCCCAATAAAACCCCCATGTTTAACCTGGAAGAACGGGTCGGCCTGGCGCAAGAGGTGTTGGGCGCACTGGATAATGTGGAAATCTGCGGCTTCGATAGCCTGCTGGCCGATTTTGCCCGTGAGCAGGGTGCAACGGTGATCCTGCGTGGTTTGCGTGCGGTCTCCGATTTCGAATACGAATTTCAGCTGGCAGGGATGAATCGCCACCTAGCGCCGGATGTGGAGACCATTTTTCTCACCCCGGCGGAAAAATATACCTTCATCTCTTCCAGTCTGGTGAAAGAAGTGGCGACCCTGGGTGGCGAGGTCGGCGATTTCGTCGATACTAAGGTGAAGGCTGCGCTGCAAAACAGAATGCGCTAATATTCCGGTTTTTATTCCCGGCCGAATTGGCCGCAATTGCAGGAGGAAGTTGTGCGATGGCACTGTTGATTACCGACGAATGTATTAATTGCGACGTTTGCGAACCCGAATGCCCCAATGGCGCTATCAGCCAGGGAGATGAGATCTATGTGATTGACCCCGCTCATTGTACCGAGTGTGTGGGTCACTACGAAGAGCCCCAGTGCATTGAGGTCTGCCCGGTGGACTGCATTATTATCGATCCGGATCATACCGAATCGAAGGAAGAGCTTCAGGCGAAATACGAAAAGCTGCAATCTCAAGGCTAATCGAGCTCGTTACTCTTATAAAGGCCCCGCCCTGCTCGGGGCCTTTTTTATTTCGGCATAACTCCTCTCCAAACTTGCACCTCTCGCCTGCAACGGCGATGCTTCCATCTGATCGAAAACTGGGATGTCGCCGATGAAACGCCTGTTGCTATTGCTGTTACTGCCCTCGTTGCTAATTGCTGGCGAGGGTAAACCGCCTGCTGCCGCTATCGCCTCGGCTCATCCACTGGCCACTTCAGCGGGAATGGACATTCTTGCTCAGGGTGGCAACGCTTTCGATGCGACGGTGGCGGTGAGTGCCGCGCTTGCCGTGGTGGAGCCGTATAGTTCAGGTATCGGTGGGGGTGGCTTCTGGCTGCTGCACCGGGCCAGCGACGGTTTCGAGACCATGCTGGACGGTCGCGAAAGGGCGCCACTGGTCGCCAGTCGCAATATGTACCTGGACCGCAGTGGCGAGGTGATCCCCGGCCTGTCGATGAACGGACCGCTGGCGGCAGGGATCCCCGGTGAGCCAGCGGCGCTGGCGCATCTTAGTGAACGCTATGGCCGTTTGCCGCTGAGCAAAACTTTGGCACCGGCGATTCAGCTTGCCCGTGAGGGCTTTCCCGTCACCGAACACTATCGCCGTATGGCCGGTTTTCGTCTGGATGTGTTACGCCGTTATTCCGAGAGCGCGGCGATCTTCCTCAAGGATAATGAGGTGCCGCCACTCGGTTATCTGATCAAACAACCGGGACTGTCGCGAACTCTGGAGGCGATGGCTCGTGAAGGTGCAAAGGGTTTCTATCAGGGAAAAGTCGGTCGAGCGCTGCTTGAGGCAACGCGCAAGACGGGCGGCATCTGGCAGCAGAAGGATTTCGATGCGTATCGTGTGGTTGAGCGTGAGCCGATCCATTTCCGCTATCATGATCTGGATATCACCTCTGCTGCGCCACCCTCTTCCGGTGGTGTCGCCCTGGCGACCATGTTCAATATCCTTGAGCGCTACCCGTTGCGTGAAATGGACAGCGTGGCGCGTACGCACTTGATCATTGAGGCGATGCGCCGCGCCTATCACGATCGCGCCAGGTTTCTCGGCGATACCGATTTCGTTGACGTGCCGCTGAAACGTTTGCTGAGTCAGGAGCATGCGGCAAAACTTGCTGCTTCAATAAAGAAAAACCACGCCACACCCAGCAGCGATCTCTCGTCGGTCGCACCGCCGCCGCAGGGCAATCACACCACCCACTTCTCCATACTGGATAAGGAAGGCAACTACGTCTCCGCCACCCTGAGTATCAACTATCCGTTCGGTTCCGGCTTTGTTGCGGGGGAGACAGGCGTATTGCTCAACGATGAGATGGACGATTTTTCCGCCAAACCAGGCGTACCCAACGCCTATGGTTTGGTCGGCGCGGAAGCCAATGCCATTGCGCCGGGTAAGCGCATGTTATCCAGCATGTCGCCAACTTTTGTCAGTAGCCCGGATGGTGTGGCGGTTCTTGGTACTCCCGGCGGCAGTCGCATTATCACCATGGTGATGCTCGGTATTATGGAATACGCCGAAGGCAAGGGGCCGCAGGCATGGGTTGCCCGCCCGCGTTTCCATCACCAGTATCTGCCGGACAAGATTTTCTATGAAGCCGATGCTTTGAGTGAAAAAGAGGTCGAGGCACTGACGGCAATGGGGCATACCCTTGAGCGTGTCAACGGTACATGGGGTAACATGCAGGCGGTGCTGTGGCAGAAAAAAGCTAATCGTGTCGAGTCGGCCAGCGATCCGCGGGTCGAGGGAGCGGCAGAAGTAAAGTAACAACAAGAAGGGAAGTGAATTAATGAGCCACTATGATGTATTCAACGGTGATGCCGATGGCCTCTGTGCTTTGCAACAACTGAGGTTGGTGACCCCGATCGATGACGCGCAACTGATAACAGGAGTAAAACGTGATATCGCTTTGCTGCAACAGGTCGAAGCAGAGGCGGGCGATATGATTACCGTACTTGATGTCTCGCTGGATAAAAATCGTGAGGCATTGCAGCGTGTACTGGGGCAGGGCGCGACGGTGGAGTATTTCGATCACCACTTCGCCGGTGATATTCCGCAACACGATAAGTTGTCGACGTACATCAACACCGCTGCCGATGTCTGTACCAGTCTGCTGGTGAGTGCGCATCTGCAACATGCCCATCTAGCCTGGGCGATAACCGGTGCCTACGGTGACAACCTGTACGAGGTAGCGCGCGCCGCTGTCGCGCCATTAAACCTTGATAACCAGCAACTCGATACCCTTTGCGAACTGGGTACCTGCCTTAACTACAACGGCTACGGTAACGACCTCGAAGATCTCTTTTTCCATCCACGAGAACTGGCCGAGGTAATGCGTCCCTATGTCGATCCCTTCGACTTTGTCAGCAACGAAGCGGCCTATCGCACATTGCGTGATGGTTATAACGACGATATGGCAAAGGCGGCGGCACTACAGGCGGAGTTTGCCCATGAAAAACAAGCGCTATACGTCATGCCCGATGCGCCGTGGAGCCGTCGAGTCAGCGGTGTCTATGGTAATCAACTGGCGCGTGAACATCCCGATCGTGCTCACGCTATCCTCACTGCGCTTGACGATGGTGCTTACCGCGTTAGCATCCGTGCACCGCTGAGCAATAAAAGCGGCGCCGATGAGTTGTGTCGTGAGTTTCCTACCGGTGGTGGTCGTGCAGCAGCAGCGGGGATTAACCGCCTTGATGCGAACGATTACGATCGCTTTGTAGAGCGTTTTTTACAGCAATTTGTCTGATCGGTTTCCTTGTTGGAATCAGATAGAGTGGTTAGGATGATGCGATTCGATTTACAGAATAATCAAGGGAGTAGGCCATGAAACGTCGTAATTTCCTGAAAGGTGTCGGTGCAGGTTCTGTCGTTGCGGGCAGTATGCTTGCGGCGCCCATTGCATCGGCGAAAGCAAAATATCAGTGGAAGATGGTCACCACTTGGCCAAAGAATTTTCCTGGGCTCGGGACAGGTGCCAACCACCTTGCTGCTTTGATCAACGAAATGTCCGGTGGACGTATTGAGGTCAAGGTCTACGGTGCCAAGGAACTGGTTCCCGCTTTCGAAATCTTTGACGCGGTCTCCCGTGGTACAGCAGAAATGGGGCACGGTGCTGCCTACTATTGGAAGGGTAAGAGCGAAGCAGCGCAGTTTTTTGCCGCGGTGCCTTTCGGTCTGACCGCACAAGAGATGAACAGCTGGCTCTATCACGGCGGTGGTATGGAGTTGTGGCGTGAGGTCTATAAACCGTTCGGTTTGATTCCGGCTGCAGCAGCTAATACCGGGGTGCAGATGGGCGGCTGGTTTAATAAGCAGATTAATTCCCTGGAAGATCTGAAAGGTCTGAAGATGCGCATCCCGGGTCTTGGTGGTGAAGTGCTACAACGGCTTGGTGGAACACCGGTTAGCCTGCCCGGTGGCGAGATATTTCCTTCGCTCAAATCAGGCGCCATCGATGCCACCGAGTGGGTCGGCCCTTACAACGATCTCGCCTTCGGTCTCTACAAGGCGGCCAAGTACTACTACTATCCGGGCTGGCATGAACCAGGCACCACCCTGGAGGCCTTCATCAATGAAAAGGCCTTCAATGCGCTACCCGAAGATATGCAATCGATTGTGCTCAACGCTTGCAAGGTGGCTAATGGTGATGTGCTGGCGGAATTGACCGCGCGCAATAACGAAGCGTTACAGACACTGATCCACAAGCACAAGGTGGAGCTGCGTAAATTCCCTGACGATGTTCTTGCGCAACTGAAGAAGGTTTCCGATGAAGTGGTTGCGGAGATCGCGAAAAAGGATCCCCTGTCGAAGAAAGTCTATGAGTCATTCAAACGCTTCCGCGATCAGGTGACGCAGTGGCACGACGTTTCCGAACGTGCCTATCTGAATGCACGTGCCGGAAAAAGCTGCTAGAAGCGGCCTCAAAATGGCCTTCGTACCCGGATACTGTGTTGCAAAGTCTACTCCGGTGCTCATTTACTACTGGTAAACTGTGCTCCTCGTAGTCTTTGCGCCTTGTCTCCGGGCACGAATTCTAATTTTGAGCTCCACTTCTTAGAGCTTTTTGACGTTGTCCAATGGGCAATCGTTGATTGCACGCTTCACCAGATCGATAACTTTGGTGCGAGGGAAGCTGCTGCGCCAGGCCAGCGCCACGTTACGACTGGGGTTGATATCTTTGAACGGTCGAGTTGCCAATAGATGTTCCGGGGTGCGATCGGTTCCGACCGCGGTACAGGGAACGACACTGACACCAACTCCTCCCGTTACCATCATGCGAATCGTCTCCAGTGAAGCGCCATCAAGGGTGCGCTGCAGGCTGGTCCATGCTTTGTTTGAGGGGACGCAATTGGGACAGAACTGCAATACCTGTTCGCGCATGCAGTGACCAAGCCCAGGCAATAACACGGTTTCATTATCCAGTTCATGCAATGCCACGTTTTTCTTGTGTGTTAGTGCATGCCTTGCAGGTAGTAATACCACAAAAGGTTCTTCGTAGATTGGTTGTATGAGGATACCTGGCTCATTGTATGGCAGGGCGACAAGCGCGAGATCTAGATCGCCTCGGCGCAACTTGTCGGTTAGTACCGAAGCGTAGTTTTCTTCTATCAACAAAGGGATTTCAGGTGCCAACTCATTCATCAATGGAATGAGTTGTGGTAACAGGTAGGGAGCAACGGTATAGATTGCACCGATACGTAATGGGCCGGAAAGTTCATTACGTCCTGCCTTGGCCAGTTCGCGAATCGAATCGGCTTCGGCCAATACACGTTGTGCCTGAAACACAATACGCTCACCGACGGGAGTCAGGGTGATCTCACTGCGTGTGCGTTCAAATACTGTGACCCCTAGCTCATCTTCGAGACGCTTGATCGCGACACTCAACGTAGGTTGGCTGACAAAGCAGGCTTTGGCCGCCTGACCAAAATGGCGATGCTCGGCGACTGCGACCACATAACGTAGTTCAGTTAATGTCATTGACGATGTTCCCGAAAAGATGGCAGAAAGGGTGAGGCACGGAGAGCCCACCGCAATGGTGCGGACCTGTGTGGTGTCCGAAGAAATTAAAAGGAGTTAATAGTTTTTTTCTATTGAAGCTGGTATGTCTTGCTTGCTGCTGCCGGTTTTCTGCCAGGCAGATGGAGGGTTGTCTATTTCCAATCAGTTCAGCGCAAATCACCAGTTACTATTACGTGGACATGTTGGGGAGGCACCCATGCCGTCGGGATACGGCAGATTATTCTATGCACAGTTTCATGCTGAGGGGCTCGCTTGGGCACAAAATAGTTCTTCGTGACGCATGGAAATCGGCTATACGTTTCGATCATCTTTATTCCGTTGTTTTTATTGCGTAGCGCATCCGTGCGTAGGCGGAATGATGATAAAGGATGAAATGTTACATGAATGTAAAATGTTAACAGCATCACCAATTTAGTCAGGATTTTTCTGCGAGATTTATCGGCAGAAAAGAAGCCCGCTATGCGGGCTTTTTTGTTCGGATGTAAAAATATTATTTAATCTCGCCGACTGGGCCAGTTGTCAAAGAGAATAATCGCACCTATCGTACCGAGTAACCAAGTGGCGATAGGTGCGCCCCAGACCATTTTTGGCGCATAGCCATCCAGGCCCATGATCACCGCACCGCTGATGAGCAGTGAACCGCCGAGAATGGCGAAGAAGGTGCGCTGGTTGGCGCGCCGGATCTCCTGCCTGATTTTTTCCAGTTCTTTGCCATGATCATTAAGCTTAAGTTTACCGTTGCGTGCCAGATGCAGTACGTCATGGATTAACGACGGTAGTTCAGGCAGCTTCTCGCCCCACTGCGGTACATTTTCTTTAATGCGGTTGAGGAAGGCACGCGTACCAATCTGTTCGCTCATCCAGCGCTCAAGGAACGGCTTGGCGGTTTGCCACAGATCCAGCTCGGGATAGAGCTGACGACCGAGGCCTTCGATGTTGAGCAAGGTTTTTTGGAGCAACACCAATTGCGGTTGCACCTCCATATTGAAGCGGCGTGCAGTCTGGAACAGGCGAAGTAGTAGGTGACCGAAGGAGATTTCCGCCAGCGGTCGTTCGAAGATCGGTTCGCAAACGGTACGAATCGCCGCTTCAAATTCATCGACTCGTGTATCAGCGGGTACCCAGCCCGATTCCACATGTACCTCGGCAACGCGCTGATAGTCACGATGGAAAAAGGCGAGGAAATTCTCTGCCAGGTAGCGCTGATCTTCGCGGCTCAGTGTGCCGACGATGCCGAAGTCGACGGCGATGTACTGTCCCTCGGGCGAAACAAAAATATTACCCGGGTGCATATCGGCATGGAAAAAATTGTGGCGAAAGACCTGAGTGAAAAATATCTCCACACCGTGAGCAGCGAGTGTCTTCAGATCGATCCCCGTTTCGCGGATGGCCTCGATGTTGCCGATGGGGATGCCGCTGATCCGTTCCATGACCATCACTTTGCGATGGCAGTAGGGCCAGTAGACCTCAGGCACATAGAGCAGATCGGAATCGGCGAAGTTACGTCGAATCTGCGCGGCAGAGGCAGCCTCACGTAGCAGGTCCAATTCATCGAGGATGGTGCGTTCGAACTCCTGCACCACTTCGACGGGACGCAGGCGGCGGCCTTCCGACCAGAAGCGCTGTAGATTGCCGGCAATGATGTATAGCAGACCGATGTCGCGACGAATCACCGGCTCGATATCGGGGCGCAGTACCTTCACTACTACCTTGGTACCGTCGAGCAAGCGCGCTTCATGCACCTGAGCCACCGAAGCTGAGGCGAGGGGTTGTGGATTGAATTCGGCAAAAACTTCGTTAAGTGGTTTGCCGTAGCTCTTCTCCACAATGGCGATGGCCTGTTCGCCGGCAAACGGCGGCACTCGATCCTGCAAACGCGCCAGTTCTTCGGCGATATCATCGGGTAACAGATCGCGACGGGTGGAGAGGATCTGACCGAACTTGACGAAGATCGGGCCGAGGTCTTCCAGGGTGCGACGGATACGCACACCGCGACCCAGTGAACGGTTACGCAGTATCCGCCACCACATGAACCAGCGCAGAAAACGCAGTGGGCGGAACAGGTGGGTGGCGAGGATCAGTTCATCGAGACCGTGACGCAGCAACGTCCAGTTGATGTATATCAGGCGCATTATCTGGCCGGGGCGAATCACGTTCGGTTACCTCTATTGAAATCGTTTGGTCGCTGCGAAGAACTTGCGAGTTAATCTCTGGTGTCCAGCTTTTTCTTCAACTTATTGAATCTGGCTTGCAGGCGATCGAGATCGCTACGCAGGGTATCGACACCTTCAATAAATTCTTTCACCGCCCACTGGTTCGGCAGTGTCTGAGTCTCTTCCTGCAGATAATCGGTGATGTCCTCGCCGAGGTGATCGGCTGAGCGCTTTCCCCAGGCGAACAGATCGCGCACGGTATTGCCGATCTGGTGGGCGATGATGTCGCCGCTGATGCGGGCCAGATGTTCTTCCCAGTCGATGTCAAGTTTTTCGATGATCTGTTGAAAACGGGTACCCAGTTCCACGTCACCATCGATCTCGACACCACGGCCGAACATCGCTTCACCGGTGCGCTTGTTACGTAGTTGCAGCATGTCGAAGGGGGCGCCGCGCAGGGTGGTATCCACTTCACCGGCATAGTGGCCCATCAGTTTCAGCTTGCCTTCCTGCGCCTGAAGAAAAAGATGTTGTCCGGTGCCGTTGAAATCGATCTCGATCACCTTGCCATCAATGCCGCGCAAACGTTCACCGGTTTTGGGATCGAGCGCCAGCGCTACATTCAACGCCTGCTCCAGTCCGGCCAGCGCGGCCACCGGAATCATCCAAACGCTCTGATTCACTCCGCGTCCTTCATCAGTTCATCGATGGATTGATCGGAGAGGTCGTCGTGATCGACGCGAATCACCAGCGTGTGGGCCAGCAGATCGTGGAAGCCGCGTTTCTTTTTGTCCCAGATGACCCAGAGAAAACCGAGGCAGAGCGGCAGGGTGGAGAGAAAGTATCCGATGTAGCGCAGGATTGACTGTCCCACGGAGAGATTGCCGAGGGTTTTCGCATCGACCACCTCACACCCCATCAATTGCTTACCGGGAGTGCCGCGAAAACGCACCCAGAAGAAGATAATCAACACCATTGGTAGCAGGTCGTTGACGATCAGATAGCTCCAGTCAAACTCAATCTCAGCGAGTTGAGCGATTACATCACCTTCGGGATCGAAACCAGGCAGATAGGCGCCTTCGGTGAAGAAGTAAGCTAGCGGAGTTATGATGATCAGCAATACCAGTGTGTCGATCAGTACCGCGGCGAAGCGGCGCCAGAATCCGGCATACTCGACGGGTTGCCCGGTCTCCATCAGTACTTGAAGCCCCGGTGCAGGGCGACGATACCGCCGGTCAGATTGTGATAGTCGACCTGTTCGAAACCGACTGTTTCCATCATCCCCTTGAGGGTCTCCTGGTCAGGATGCATGCGGATCGACTCGGCCAGATATTGATAGCTTTCACTGTCGTTAGTCACCAGCTTGCCCATCAGCGGCAGCAGCTTGAAAGAGTACTGGTCGTAGATCGGGCCGAGTCCCGGTGCCACCGGCTTGGAGAACTCCAGTACCAGCAGTCGACCGCCCGGCTTGAGTACGCGGAACATAGAGGCGAGCGCCCTGTCTTTGTCGGTGACGTTGCGGAGACCAAAGGCGATGGTAATCGCATCGAAATAGTTATCAGGGAAGGGCAGGCACTCGGCATTGGCCTGGGCGTAGGTAACGTTGCCGATAATGCCGCGGTCTGCCAGACGTGAACGGCCAACCTTCAACATCGAGTCGTTGATGTCGGCCAGCACCACTTCACCTTCCGCCCCGACCAGTTTGGAGAACTTGGCGGTGAGGTCGCCGGTGCCGCCGGCGATATCCAGCACCCGCTGGCCACGGCGTACGCCGCTCATCTCGATGGTGTAGCGTTTCCACAGACGATGGATGCCCAGGGACATCAGGTCGTTCATCAGGTCGTACTTGGCGGCGACCGAGTGGAACACCTCCGCGACCTTGGCTGCTTTCTGCCCGGTGGGCACCTGCTGGTAGCCGAAATGGGTGGTGTCGTCCTGCTGTTCCTGTTTGTTCACATGCGTTACCTGTGGTTGATGTGCTCAGGCCTTGCGTTCGTGGCCTGCCGCTTTGAGGCGCTCGAGGTAATTTTGCCAGTTTTGCTCGTAATTAACACCCAGATTGTAAAGGGTTTCCCAGGTGTAGATGCCGGTATGGTGGCCATCATCGAAGCTCGGCTGGATGGCGTAGGTGCCGACCTGCTCGATCTTTTCGATGTTTACCTCCTCCTTGCCGAGCTGCAGCACCTCCTGGCCGGGACCGTGGCCCTGCACCTCGGCGGAGGGGGAGAAGACACGCAGATATTCGCAGGGCAGTTCAAAACGGCTACCGTCCTCAAAGGCGAGTTCCAGCATGCGTTTGCCCTTGTGCAGGGTGATCTCGGTGGGGATGTGTTTGCTCATAGCATTCCTCGTACTCGGTTCGTGACGGACTCCTTACAGGTGGCGTCCGCAGGGCTGTTATTCAATTCTCTATAAAATGTAACGGCTCAGATCTTCATCCTCTGCCAAACTGCCCAGCTGGCTGTCGACGTAGGCGGCATCCACATTCACGCTCTGTCCGCTTTTGTCCGCTGCTTCGTAGGAGAGACTTTCCAGCAGGCGCTCGATCACCGTATGCAGACGACGCGCGCCGATGTTTTCGGTGGTTTCGTTAACGCTCCAGGCGATCTCGGCGAGACGGGTGATACCCGATTCCTCGAAGGCAACCTCCACCCCTTCGGTGGCGAGCAGCGCCTTGTACTGTTCAGTGAGTGATGCGTCCGGTTCGGTGAGGATGCGTTTGAATTCCTCAACACCCAGCGCATCCAGTTCGACGCGGATCGGCAGGCGACCCTGTAACTCAGGGATCAGGTCAGACGGTTTGGAGAGATGAAACGCACCGGAGGCGATAAACAGGATGTGATCGGTCTTGATCATACCGTACTTGGTGGAGACGGTGCTGCCTTCGACCAGTGGCAGCAGATCCCGTTGCACACCCTCGCGTGAGACGTCGGGCCCTTTGCCGCCTTCTGAGCGACCGGTCACCTTGTCCATCTCGTCGAGGAAGACGATGCCGTTTTGCTCCACCGCGTAGAGCGCCTTGCTTCGGATCTCTTCTTCGTTGATCAGGCGTGCGGCCTCTTCATCGGTAAGCTGCTTTAGCGCCTCTTCAATACGCATCTTGCGCTTTTTGGTGCGCTGGCTGCCGAGGTTCTGGAACAGTCCCTGTAGCTGGCTGGTCATCTCTTCCATGCCGGGCGGCGCCATGATCTCCACGCCCATGGTGCTCTCGTGCACCTCGATCTCGATCTCCTTGTCGTTCAGCTCGCCCTCGCGCAGTTTCTTGCGGAATTTCTGCCGCGTAGCCGAGTCTTCGGATTTTTCCGCTGGCTCATTGGCAAAACCGATACCACCGGAACGCGCCGGTGGCAGGAGGATGTCGAGGATGCGCTCTTCCGCTGCTTCAAAGGCGCGGTGCTGTACCTTTTTCATCTCCTCTTCGCGCACCATCTTCAGCGCGATATCCACCAGGTCGCGGATGATCGATTCCACGTCGCGGCCGACATAACCCACCTCGGTGAACTTGGTCGCCTCGACCTTGAGGAACGGCGCGTTGGCCAGTTTCGCCAGACGGCGGGCGATCTCGGTCTTGCCCACACCAGTGGGGCCGATCATCAAAATGTTCTTCGGTGTGATCTCGTTGCGCAACGATTCATCCACCTGGCTGCGGCGCCAGCGGTTGCGCAAGGCGATGGCCACGGCGCGTTTGGCGCCGGCCTGGCCGATGATGTGTTTGTCCAGCTCCTGGACGATCTCGCGGGGTGTCATGATGGACATAGGTGATTCTTAATCCAGATCGAGTTCTTCGATAGTCAGGTTGTGATTGGTGTAGATGCAGATACTGGCCGCAATGTTCAATCCTTTCTCAACAATCTCGCGGGCGTCCAGCTCGGTGTTCTCGTAAAGGGCGGTGGCCGCAGCCTGGGCGAAACTACCGCCGGAGCCGATAGCGATGAGATTGTTTTCCGGTTCAATGACGTCGCCGTTGCCGGTGATCATCAGAGTGGCGGTCTTGTCCGCCACCAGCAGCAATGCCTCTAGCTTGCGCAGCACCCGGTCGGTGCGCCAGTCCTTGGCCATCTCCACCGCGGCGCGGGTGAGATTGCCCTGATGTTTCTCCAGCTTGCCCTCGAAACGCTCGAACAGAGTAAAGGCATCGGCGGTACCGCCGGCAAAACCGGCAATGACCTGATCCTTGTAGAGGCGGCGCACCTTGCGCGCGTTGCCCTTCATGATGGTGTTGCCGAGGGAGACCTGGCCGTCGCCACCGATCACAGCCTTGTTGCCGCGCCGTACGGCGAGAATGGTGGTACCGCGGTACTGTTCCAATGGAAGTCCTCCGATTTAGCGGGAGGAGAAGTTTACATCATACAGCGCGGGGATTCCCGTATGACTCAGGGGGTGAGAAGGGCGGCGCGGTGGCGGGAGCGGCGTAACCAGCCTGCAGCACCCGCGGAGGTGAGGATGCACCAGACGGCAAACAGCGCGCCGGGCAGAGCGGTCTCCGGTGAGAAGTGTTTCAGCGCCAGCACCACGCCGAGGCCGGCGTTCTGCATGCCGATCTCAATGGCGAGGGTAAGCTGGTGACGGCCGTCGAAACCGAACAGTCGAGCTGCCTGCCAACCTAGCAGGTAACCGAGGGCGTTGACGATGGCTACCACGGCGATGAGGGTGGCGCCGACACTGGCGAGGCGTTCGTAGTTGGCGGCGACGGCGTAGCTGCAGATCAGGATGATCGCCGTCGAGGCGACGGCAGGGGCGATCTGCTCTGCCAGGTTCAGGGTCTGTGCCCGCTGCTGGATCAGGCGGCGCAGGCCGAGGCCGAGCAGCAGCGGCAGCAGCACGGTGAGCAGAATGGTCTGCATCATCGGCCAGAAGGGGATATCCAGGTAGACCGAACCGAGCCACTTCACCAGCGCCGGGGTGAGTAGCGGCGAGAGGAAGGTAGCGACAGTGGTCAGGGCGATGGAGAAGGCGACCGCACCACCGGCGAGGTAGACGATGACGTTACTGGCCATCGCACCGGGGGCGCAGGCGACGATGATGAAGCCGAGGGCCAGCGCAGGCGGCAGGCCGCTGAGCATTGCCGCGGCGAAACCGAGTGCGGGCATGATGGTGAACTGGGCTAGTACGCCGAGACCGATCGCCCTGGGGCGGGTCAGGGTGTCGCGCAACTCTTCCGGGTGCAGCACCACGCCGAGGGCGAACATGGTGGCGGCGAAGAGCCACTGGAAGTACGGCTTGATCCAGATGAAAGTGGCGGGTTCGAGGTAGGCGATGATCGCCCCCAGCAGGGTCAGCGGGGCGAGGCCGTTGGCGATGAGGCGGAAGATAATCATGCGGTTATTGTCACCGCAAAAACACGAAGAGCGCAAAGGCTTCCCTTTGCGCTCCTGTTTGGCGGGGAGTTATTGCCCGGCTTTCAGCGCCCCGGCTTCACCGCGATTGTACTTTTCCAGCAGCGACTGGTTGCGTTCGGCCAGGTGCTGGATCAGCTTATCCAGACCGTCGCGGCTGACTTCGCTGGAGAAGCTGCTGCGGTAGTTGCTAACCAGGCTGATACCGTCGACGTTGACGTCATACATCAGCCAGTTGCCGTCTTTCTTGAACAGGCTGAAGCTGACCGGCACTTTCGGCCCGCCGTTGGGCAGGTAGACCTCGGCACGGACCGTGGTCTTTTTGGTTTCGGCGTCGAGTTTTACCGGCAGGTAGGCGATCAGGTGGTCGGTGTCGGCCAGCAGTTCGTCGAGCTGGTCCGGTTGATCCAGCAGCGCCGAAACGTAGAAGCGCACCATCAGGTTCTTGAATTCACCGCTGAACTGCTCGCGCTGTGCAGGTGTGGCTTTACGCCAGTGCTTGCCAAGGACGAAGCGCGACATCACTTCCATATCCACGTGAGGCAACAGTACCTTTTCCACCAGATCGAACAATCGGGTTGGTTTCTGTTTCACCGATTCGCGCTCACGTTTGAGCACAGTGAACATCTCCTGGGTAACCGATTCCAGCATCTTGTCCGGCGGTACGTTGGCCTCGGCACGGGCGGTCAGCGTGAACAGCAACAGACCGGCCAGCAGGACGGAAATGGACTTGGCAAAAACGGTTCTCATCACTTCTCTCCACAGTGGGATGTTCCGGGCTAGATTGTCACCAAACGGAAGGGGGAATTACAAGGTCAGGGGTTCGTGATTCGGCAGCAGTTCACAGCTTTTTTTACCTTGTGCCGCGGTAACTTACCTGCCAGCGCCTTTCCGATGGTGTAAACTACGACCCCGTTTCATACCCCAATGTTCCCGATGTCGATGAAAGCCCCAGAACTCCTCGCCCCTGCAGGCAACCTGAAAAACCTGCGTTACGCCATCGCCTACGGTGCCGATGCCGTTTACGCCGGGATGCCGCGCTATTCGCTGCGGGTGCGGAATAACGACTTCGATACCCTGGCGCAGCTACAGGTCGGCATCGAGGAGACCCATGCCGCAGGCAAGCAGTTTTTCCTTGCCGGTAACGTGCTGCCGCACAACGCCAAGGTAAAGACCTTCCTGCGCGATATCGCGCCGGTGGTTGAACTGGGTCCCGATGCGCTGATCATGGCCGACCCCGGCCTGATCATGCTGGTGCGCGAACAGTGGCTCGATCTGCCGATCCATCTTTCGGTGCAGGCGAATACCGTTAACTACGCTAGTGTGAAGTTCTGGCAATCGCTGGGACTGACCCGAGTGATCCTCTCCCGTGAACTGTCACTGGAGGAGATCGAAGAGATCCGTCAGCAGTGTCCGGAGATGGAGCTAGAGGTCTTCGTTCACGGTGCACTTTGTATTGCCTATTCAGGTCGCTGCCTGCTCTCCGGTTACTTCAACCATCGCGATGCCAATCAGGGCACCTGCACTAACTCCTGTCGCTGGCAGTACGACATTAAACCCGCAGAAGAGAACGAAAGTGGTGATGTGGTTTTGCGCAACGCTCAGGCGGGTAACGGTGAACGCCACAGTGACTCCTCGCAGGTTTTTCTGCTGGAGGAGAGTGAACGTCCTGGAACGTTGTTACCGATCGAAGAGGACGAACACGGCACCTACATCATGAATTCCAAGGATCTGCGCGCGGTGGAACATGTGCAGCGACTGGTGGAGATCGGTGTCGACTCGTTGAAGATCGAAGGTCGCACCAAATCCCACTACTACACCGCACGCACCGCGCAGATTTATCGTCGTGCTATCGACGATGCGGTGGTCGGCCGTCCCTTCGATCCTTCGTTGTTGGGGGCATTGGAGAACCTGGCCAATCGCGGTTACACCGACGGCTTCTACCAGCGTCACCATAGCCAGGAATATCAAAGCTATCTCAGCAACCACTCCGCCTCCGAGCAGCAGCAATTCGTTGCCGAAGTGCTCGGTTACGACGAAAGCAGTGGCCTTGCCGAGGTAGAGGTGAAGAACCGTTTCTTCGTCGGCGATACCCTGGAGATCATGACACCTTCCGGCAATCACACCATCAAACTGGAAGCGATGCAGAGTGAAAAGGGTGAAGCGATGGATGGCGTGCCGGGCGGTGGTTATCGGGTGAAGATTCCATTACCTGCGGATAATTACGATATGGCGCTGATCACCCGCTACCTGTAACGGTAGCGGGTAGCCATTGATACTTACTTCACGCTCTCTTCCTTTACCCGATACCACGTCGCATAGAGCGCAGGCAGGAACAGGCAGGTGAGCAGCGTCGCCACCACCAGCCCGCCCATGATGGCGATTGCCATCGGTCCCCAGAAGACCTGACGCGATAGCGGAATCATCGCCAGGATGGCGGCTGAAGCCGTGAGTACGATCGGGCGGAAGCGGCGCACGGTGGAACCGACGATCGCGTCCCATTGGGTTTTTCCCGACGCCTCGTCCTGACGGATCTGATCCACCAGGATCACCGAGTTGCGCATGATCATTCCCGCCAGCGCAATGATACCGAGCAGGGCGACGAAGCCGAACGGTGCCTGGAACAGCATCAGTGCACAGGCGACGCCGACCAGCCCGAGCGGTGCGGTCAGCAGCACCATCACCGTGGCGCTGATGCTCTGCAACTGCATCATCAGCAGGGTCAACACACCGACCACCATCAGCGGCACTACCGCGGCGATCGCCGTCTGGCTTTTGCCCGACTCTTCGATACTGCCACCCAGTTCGATACGGAAGCCCGGCGGCAGGGTGGCGCGCAGTGCGTCCAGTTGCCCATCCAGGCGCATTGATACCGTGTTGGGTTGCGCATCGCCCAGCATGTCGGCGCGTATGGTCATGGTGGGGATGCGGTTACGGCGCCAGATGATCCCCTCCTCCTGAACCGGTACCAGCTTCGCCACCTGTGCCAGTGACACGCGGCCGCCGCTGAACGGGATCTCGATATCCGGCAGGCGATCCAGCGAGCGCGATTCGCCACCGAAACCGCCGCGCCAGACTACGTCGATCAACTGATCGCCTTCGCGGTATTGGGTGAGGGCGATGCCGTTCAGTGTCGCCTGCATCACCTGCGCCACCTCCTGGCTGGAGACGCCGAGTCGACGCGCCTTGTCCTGATCTACTTCGACGCGCACGCTTTTGATCTTTTCGTTCCAGTCGAAGTTGACGTTGGTGAGTCCGGGATCGGCGCGCATCATTTCCGCGACACTGTTCGCCACTTCGCGCAGTTTGCCCAGGTCGTCGCCCAGTACGCGGAACTGCACCGGGTAACCGACCGGCGGGCCGTTCTCCAGTCGCGATACGCGCACGCGAATGGCGGAGAAGTCGGCTTCGGCGAAGCGCGTCTCCATGCGCTGCTTGAATGCCTCGCGCGCCTCCAGGTCTTTGGCGACGACCACGAACTGGCCGAAGTTATCGGAGAAGAGTTGCTGATTCAGGGTCAGGATGAACAGCGGCGCACCGTTGCCGATGTAGGAAGAGGAACTCGCTACCGCCGGATCGGCGTTGATGATCTTCTCAATGCGTTTGACCTCATGCTCGGTCGCCTTGAGCGAGGCGCCCTGCGGCAGCCACACATCCACCAGGATCTCCGGGCGGCTGGAGTGGGGGAAGAACTGCTGTTGCACGAAGCTGCCGAAGGCGCCCATGGAAAGAACGAACAGCAACAGCGTGCCGGCGATCACCTTGCCGCGGTTGCGCAGGCACCACTCCACCAGCATGCGGAAGCGGCGGTAAAACGGTGTGTCGTAGATATCCTCGCCGTGCTTCTGCGCCTTGGCGATGAGTGCTTTCGGGTCGAGCAGTTTGTAGCCGAGGTACGGGGTGAAGATCACCGCCACCAGCCACGACAACAGCAGGGCGATAGTGACTATCTGGAAGATGGAGACGGTGTATTCGCTCGCCGCCGATTTGGAGAAGCCCACCGGGGTGAAGGCGGCGGCGGTGATCAGGGTGCCGGTCAGCATCGGGAAAGCGGTGGAGGTGTAGGCGAACGTGGCGGCCTTGAAGCGATCCCAGCCCTGTTCCATTTTCACTACCATCATCTCCACTGCGATGATCGCATCGTCCACCAGCAGGCCGAGAGCGATGATCAACGCGCCCAGCGAAACCCGTTGCAGATCGATGTTCAACATCTGCATGGCAAAGAAGGTGATCGCCAGCACCAGCGGAATGGAGAGTGCCACCACTGTGCCGGTGCGCAGTCCCAGGCTGAGGAAGGAGACCGCCAGCACGATGGCGACCGCTTCGCCGAGGGAACGTTCGAACAGGTTGAGCGAATCCTCCACCACCAGCGACTGGTCGGCGACGGTATGGATATCCACGCCAATCGGCAGATCGTTGGTCAGTCGTTTCATCTCCGCGCGTAGTTGTTCACCCAACTGAATCACGTTGCCGCCCTTGTTCATCACCACGCCGATACCGATGGCCGGTTGGCCAGCAACATGCATCATGGGGTTGGGTGGGTCGGCCAGACCGCGGCTGACCCGTGCGATGTCGCCCAGGCGAAGGTGACGTTCGTTCAGTCGCAGATCGGTATTGCGTACCTGTTCCAGGCTGTCGTAACTGCCGGAGACGCGCATGCGGATACGGTCGCTGTCGGTCTCGATGAAACCGGCGGGGGTGACCGCGTTCTGTTTCTGCAGGACATCGACGATCTGCAGCGGTGAGATGCCGAGGGTCGCCATGCGGCTGGGGAGGATGTCGAGGTAGATCTTCTCCTCTTGCACGCCGATCAACTCAACCCGCTTTACATTCTCGACGCGGCGCAACTCCAGGGCGATGTTGTCGGCATAGCGGCGCAGTGCGGCGAGGTCGAAACCGTCACCGGTGAGAGCGAAGATGTTGACCTGGACGTCACCGAATTCGTCGTTGGGGAACGGACCCTGCACACCGTCCGGCAGGGTGTGGCGCATGTCGTCGAGTTTGCTGCGCACCCGCCGCCACGACTCCGGCACCTCCTTCGGTGGGGCGTAGTCCTTGAGGTTGACGAAGACCATGGAGTCGCCCGGTTTGGAGACCGACTTCAGCACGTCGACCCAGGGCACCTCCTGCAGTTTTTTCTCGATGCGTTCGGTGACTTCGCGTTCGACCTCCTGCGCCGTTGCGCCGGG
>JBNKVM010000044.1:0-3577 GCA_050299175.1 Thiohalomonadaceae bacterium | reverse complement strand
TTGGTAGAGTGTTTTATCGGCAAGATCAAACATTTTCGACGGGTGTTCTCGCGTTTCGATAAACTGGCTCGACGCTATCTCGGTTTTCTACAATTGAGTAGCGCTCTGGTCTGGCTCCGATGAAATGTCAACAGAACCTAGCTACCGGACACTTGAACAAATGAGCGAGGGCTAGACAATTTCCACAACTTCGATAAGGTTAAGGTGCGACCCAAAAACCTATCGAGGAACCGTGAAAAATGATGTCCAACCCTCAACTGTATGATACTTGGCGCAAGCAATTGCATCAACTGGCGCCGGATACGTGTGAGAGCCGTTTGCATAATATGTTGTGGTTGATTGTCGGAATGTTCCTGTCTGAGAGCGTGCATCTGACCAAAATCGCACGCAAATTGCCGCTGCGGGTACAAAAACTGAGTCTGGATAAACGGTTGCGGCGGTTGTTGAGCAATCACGCAGTTCGTCCACGCGAATGGTATCACCCCGTCGCCACAATGTTGCTCCAGGCGGCGAGTAGTGGTGGACAGGTGCATTTGATTATCGATTGCAGCAAAGTCAGCGCCGGACATCAACTGCTGATGGTCGGGATCGCCTATCGTCGCCGTGCTTTGCCACTGGCCGGGACCTGGGTGCGCTGTCCCAAAGGACACAGCACCACTCGCAAGCAAATCGTGTTGTTGAGTTATGTGCAAACCTTGATCCCGCAAGATGTTCAGGTCTCGCTGGTTGGTGATTGTGAGTTTGGTCGCCCGCTGTTGCTGGAATACCTGGAGTGGTGGGGCTGGGATTATGCCTTGCGTCAACCCTGTAACCATCTGGTGATGACCAAAGGTGATCCCAACTGGCGTCGGATCGATAGCTTTGACCTGCAACCGGGAACTACTATCTGGTTGGGCAATGTCATTCTGACACGCGATAGCGCTTACCCGACCAACCTGGTATTGTTCTGGGCCCAAGGCGAAAAAGAACCCTGGTATCTGGCTTCCAACTTGCCTGAACCACGCGCTATTTTGCGCCTCTATCGCCGCCGCATGTGGTTGGAGGAAATGTTCGGTGATATGAAGAGCAATGGTTTTGACCTGGAACGCTCGCGTTTGCGTCATTTCTTGCGCTTGTCTCGCCTGACGTTGGCGGTTTGTCTCTTGTATGTCTGGTTGGTCGCAACCGGTGAGTATGTCCTATCACGCCAGCTTTTTGCTGAAGTTGATCGCTCTGACCGACGCGACTTGAGTATCTTTCGTTTGGGTTGGGATTTCATTGAACGGCGTTTAGCTTTACACGACCCGTTCCCTGATGTTTTCATCCCGAACTTCTGTTCAGTGTCCGGTAGCTAGATAGCGAGTGTTGATCCATCCGGGCTAAGAGACCATTTGAAAAGTGACGAATGACGAACTAAACTGGGGAAATGAAACGAAAAGCATACCCCAACGATCTAACAGATGACGAGTGGGAAATTCTGAAACCACTCATTCCAGCGCCCAAACGAGGTGGTAGGCCACGCACAGTGAATATGCGTGAAGTGTTGAACGCGATTATCTATGTGCTGAAAACAGGGTGTCAATGGGACCATTTGCCGCATGATTTTCCGCCCAAAGGCACGGTCTATCACTATTTCAACACCTGGCGCAAGGATGGCACCTGGGTGCGCATGAACGATGCCCTACGCGAAAAACTACGCACCACCATCGGACGTGAAGCCACGCCAAGTGCCGGGAGTATCGATAGCCAATCCGTCAAAACGACGGAAACGTCTTTACGTTGTCAAGTGGAAATTCGGCAATCAACTCGATTTGTGAAGTTCCCAGTGTAAACGTGCAGAAAGAGCCCTGGGGGTTCGCGGCCACAAGGCTTCAGGTAAATGAGGTTGTCTCCAACGATATTGCCGCCCGATTTCACGTGGCGACGGGCCGTGAGAATGCTAGAGCGTTCCCGCTGTAGCAGGCTCACGCTGCAGGTGGACGTGAGGGACAATGTCACGGCCACGGTGCGAACGATTGGTGATATGAAGTGCTTCATTGTAGACTTCGCCCCGTTGGCGCACGGTCCAGATGATGCGCAGCCAGCGGTTAGCTAGGGCACGACAGGCGCGTGATTCGCTGTGTCCAAGCGCGCGTTGGTTGTAGAAATAACTCCGCGCCCAGCCGGAGGCACGAATACTGTTGCGAGCCAAATCCATTGCGGCTTTGCGCAAGGGATGTGAACAAGCCCAGCGGAACTGAACGACACGTTTCTGACCACTCTGGCGCGTGATAGGTACGGTACCGGCAGAGGCCTGAAGTGCTTGATAGGTAGGGAAAGCTGCCGGATTGTCCCCAATCTGAGCAAGCAACCGCGGAGCAGTCAGTGGTCCCGCGCCTGGAAAGGCACGCCACCAGTCTGCATTAGGGTGAGTGTCGAAAGTCTGTTGTATTTGACGTTTGACCTGGCTAAGCTGGTCGTGCAAGGGGTTCAAAATGGCTACCAGGGACAGCATATGTGCGACATGGCCGGTGGTTACCCGTGCGCGCGGGGATGGGACATGTAACCGCCGATAGAGAGCATCAAAATGTTGCAGGCACGTATAGCCATGGTGCCGCAGGAAAGCAGCCAGGTCTTTGTAACTGACGGCCTGCGCAGCCTCAGGTGTGGGATAGGCTGCCAGAAATGCCAGGGCCACCGGACCTTCTACGTGGGTGAAAGCTCGTACGGCTCCCAGGTAGTAGGCTTTGAGGACTTGCCGCAACTGGTTGCCGGTTCTCACCTGTAGTTTTTGGAGTTGGTCATAGGCGCGGAAGAGCGCGCGCAACTCCTCAACCGTTGTGCTATGCATGACCAGGGGACGGCTATCTGGATCGTTGCGTTGGCGCAACTGAGCCAGCAAGTAGGCGTCAGCGCGATCATCCTTGCTACGGCGTGGGCGGTGGCTGGCCAGAATCCGAGGTGGCGTAACAAAGACCGCCCAGCCTTGCGCGACCAACCACTCGACTAACATACCATCCGCTCGCTCCAGATTGATCTCGACTGGCTCGAGCTCAGCCAAGGTTGTTTGTAAGCGCTCAAATCCACGCCCGTCGTGTGTGATCGTAAACTCACTGAGCACGCGGCCATCAGGGGCCATCAGGCAGACTTGATGTACGTGTTCAGCCCAGTCAATTCCGACGTAATGCATCGGATCCTCCTGTAATCATTCAGTGCTCGTGCGTTCGTTGTGCGCAGGCCTGTGTTTTTGTTAAGGCGCTCTTGGCGCAACGTCTTTACGACAGTGCTACACACGTTGCCACACCGGGGTACAGTTTCCGTCGGGCCTTCGTGAGGCGAAAAGGGGGTGGTACTCACCGGTGCTGTGGATCGCAGCTGAGCTGATTGCGATAGTCAGCATCAATCTTCCCAGCTTGCGATCCACTTGGCAACTTGATCACAGGGTAACAAAAAAGGGGGCTGAGGGGCTATGATGGGGGCAAGAAAATCAAGGGACGCAAACGTCAAATTCTGGTCGATACGCAAGGTTTTTTGCTCAAAGTGGATGTAGATGAAGCCGGGCTATCGGATAATCAAGGCGGGCAGCTATTGTTGGATGGTATCAATGAGCAGTTCCCGC
>JBNKVM010000043.1:0-20955 GCA_050299175.1 Thiohalomonadaceae bacterium | reverse complement strand
CAATGAAGGAGGCTTCAAAGAAGTGGACGATGCCCATCCACAATTGGAAAGCGGCCTTGAATCGATTTATCATCGAATTCGATGACCGCGTGAAGGACTACGTTTAACTCGGGCAGTTACACAGAATTATTTACAGTCTCAGCCTGCTCCGAAATAATTGACACTCCGCTGATCGTCTAGCCCATCACACGAAGCGTTAAAGTTTTCTGAGTATATGAAAAATGTCGCGCTCTTTGGCGCCTATTTTTTAAAATATTTTTGTAATAATTCTTTGCATTTTACCCATTATTTTCCCTTGACTCCCCCTCCCTTTCTCCTTAATTTTGACAGTGCAACACCGCTCAAAACAAAGCGCCGGACGGCGATGCTTGCAACATCATCCGCCCGGCTAACCCTAAGACTGGTACTAGCAGACCTTAGGGCTGCATGGAGTATACAACACTGTTGTGTGACTGGCGGCCCTTCTGTCTCAATGACGTCGGGGCCGCTTTGCGTTGAGCTTCCATCAACCCGGCAATACCGCCGGAACGACAAGGAGCAAAGGCAATGTCACATGCAAACACCAATATCATCTATCCCCAATCCACCGCCCGTACTGCCTCCTGGCAGGTCCGCGAGGACGGCGACGACTACGACCAAGGCAGCAACAACAACGTCCAGAGCGTTTCCCTCTCTGACCTGCATAACCGCGTCCTCGACCGGCTCGACCGCGCCAGGGCCCTGACCCACCTGCTGAAAACTGCGGATAAGCAGGCAGACGACATTATTGAACATACGGCTGCCATCCTTGAGGAACATATCGAGCAGGCCCAGACCACCAGTAGAAGGGTGTGGGACTATATGCAGCGAGAGAAAAGACACGGTAGTTAGTCGTTAGAATTTAAGTGAGCACCACAGTGCCGGAGTCGCTTGTGATTCCGGCACTTGCTCTTCTGGATTTTGTCTTTGTGATGGCAGTCAGGCAGGCGTTCCGTTTTCAGCCGGGAGGCATCATAAAAGTGTCAACCTGATACTCAAGGCAACACAGACTTTATCAATTACCTCAATCCTCCAACGCTTCCACAATTTTTTCCATCAAACAGATTCTCTGTTCGTCGTTATCCAGCGGTTTGCTATCCATATCGGTCAGGAAGAAGATATCTTCCACTCGTTCGCCGAAGGTGGCGATCTTGGCGTTAAGCAGGCGCACCTTGCAGGCGGCGAGGGCACGGGCGATATGTGATAACAGGCCGGGACGGTCGGAGGTGATGACTTCCATCACGGTGCGCTGGTTGCGCTGATCTTCGTGGAACACCACCTGTGTTTTGATGTTGAAGTGTTTCAGCTGCCGCGCCATCTGCCGGTTAATCTTCTGCGGTGCCTCTTCCGGATGGCTGAGCAGGTGTTGCAGCATGTCGCCGATCTCTTTCAGTCGATATTCACCCTGAATCGGTTTGCCATCCTCTTCCAGCACCATATAGGTATCAAGGGTGTGGTTGTCCTTCGACGGCAGGATGCGTGCGTCGACGATATTGAGACCGAGTTGATCCAGCAGGCTGGTAGTGATGGTGAACTGATGTTCACGTATCGGGGTGTAGAAGAAAATTTCGGTGCCGCCGCGTTCGGTCTGCTGGCGTAACTGCACCAGCGGTTCCTGATTGTCGCCGTGTTCGGTGACGGCCTGGGTATGCCAGGCGATCTCCTGGCCGGAGTAGCGCAGGAAGTAGTCACTGTTCAGTCGCGCCCAGAAGTTATCGATGGTTTCGTCCGGAACACTGTGCAGGTGGAGGAGTCTGCGCGCTTCTTCCTGATGCTCTGCAATGATCTCCGCTTCCATTACCGGGTTGGAGAGACCACGGCGCAGGGCATTACTGGTGCTGAGATAGAGTTCGGCGAGCAGGGCGTTTTTCCATGAGTTCCAGACACCCGGACTGGTGGCGCGGATATCGGCGACGGTAAGCAGGTAGAGGTAATCGAGGTACTCTTGCTTGCCGATCTTGGCGGCGAAGTTATTGATCACTTCCGGGTCGGAGATGTCCTGGCGCTGTGCCGTGGTGGACATCAACAGGTGGTTGCGGATCAGCCAGGTCACCAGATTGGTGTCGTAGTCGCTCAGTGCATGTAGTTTGCAGAACTGTTCGGCATCTTCTGCGCCGAGAACGGAGTGATCGCCGCCACGACCTTTGGCGATGTCGTGGAACAGGCCTGCGATCAGCAGTAGTTCAGGTTTTGCCAGTCGCTGACTGACACGGCTGCACAGCGGGTATTCGTGATGAAATTCGGGCACAGTGAAGCGGCGAATATTGCGCACCACAAACAGGGTGTGTTCATCGACGGTGTAGACGTGGAACAGGTCGTGCTGCATCTGTCCGGTAACCTTGCCGAAGGCCGGGAGGTAGGCGGCGAGCAGACCGTAGCGATTCATGCGGCGCAACTGATGGGTAACCCCTTTGGGCTGACGCAACAGTTCCATGAACAGGCTGCGGCAGCGCAGATCGTTGCGGAATCTCTTATCGATCAGGTGACGGTGGCGACGCAGCAGGCGAATGGTACCGGCACGCACGCCTTTGATTTCAGGGTTCTGTGCCAGGATGAGAAATATCTCCAGCATGGCGAAGGGCTGGCGTATAAACAGTTGCGGATTGATTGCTTCGATGAAGCCGTGGCGTGCCTGGAAGCGACGGTTGATCGGGGTTGGTTCGTCGCTTTCGTCGGCGTAGAGGATCTCCTCTTGGAAATACTGCAGCAGCATTTCGTTGAGACGCCGCAGTTCCATCACCGTACGGTAGTAGTCCTTCATGAACTGTTCCACCGCCAGAGGCCCATCTTCGTCGTTATAGCCGAACTGTTTTGCCAGGGCGCGCTGGTGATCGAACAGCAGTCGATCTTCACGCCGTTTGGCCAGGGTATGCAGACCGTAACGCACCTTCCAGAGGAAGGTCTGCCCTTCATTGAGAGCCTGATACTCCTCGCTACTGAGGACACCGTGTTCCACCAGACCGGCCAGGGTTTCGGCACCGAAGTGGCGCTTGGCCACCCAGCCGATCATCTGAATGTCGCGTAGTCCGCCGGGGCTCTCCTTGATGTTGGGTTCGAGATTGAAGGCGGTGTCGTGGAATTTGTGATGGCGGGCGATCTGCTCTTCCCACTTGGCGCTGAAGAAATCGCGGCTGGGCCAGATGTGATTTTTGTCGGTCTGTTCGCGCATCGCCTGGAACAGCGGTTCCGGGCCACAGAGCAGGCGCGCTTCCATAATATTGGTGGCGACGGTGATATCGTCGCGGCCCTGTTCCACACAGTCGGCCAGGGTGCGTACGCTGTGGCCGATCTCCAGTCCCAGGTCCCAGAGGAACATCAGGAACTTCTCCAGTTCCGGCGCGTGTTTGTCCAGTGCCTCCGGTTCGGCCAGCAACATAATGTCGATGTCGGAGCGGGGATGCAGCTCGCCACGGCCATAGCCGCCGACGGCGATCAGGGCGATGTCGTCGACATCGAGGCCACAGTGGCGCCAGGCGTGGATCAGGATTTGATCGATAAAGGCGGCGCGGTGGGTGACCAGTGAAACCACTGACTCGCTGTTGAGGAAACGATATTCCAGCGCATCGTCACCCTGGCGGATCGCATCGCGAAAGGTTTTGATTGGATTCGTGGTCGCCTCGAGGTCGGCCTCGAAGCGTTGCTCGTCGAACAGCTCTTTTACAGCAAAAAGCATTTAGGGGGACCTTTAGACGGTTTCGCCCTGACGCAGGGTTAGCACTTCGACGCCGTCATCGGTGACCAGAATGGTGTGCTCCCACTGGGCGGAGAGGCTGCGATCCTTGGTGATCACGGTCCAGTCGTCGGGCAGCAGACTGACGTTGCGCTTGCCCGCGTTGACCATCGGTTCGATGGTGAAGGTCATTCCCGGCTCGAGGATCGCGCCAGTGCCCGGACTGCCGTAGTGCAGCACCTGCGGCTCTTCGTGGAACTCCTTGCCGATGCCGTGACCGCAGTATTCGCGTACCACGGAGAAGTTGTGGGACTCGGCGTGGCTCTGGATGGCGTGGCCGATGTCGCCGAGGCGGATGCCGGGACGCACCATGCGGATGCCGATCAGCAGGCACTCGCGGGCGATCTCGACCAGGCGGCGCGCCTTGATCGATGGCTCACCGACGAAGAACATCTGGCTGGTGTCGCCGTGGTAGCCGTCCTTGATCACGGTGATATCGATATTGACGATGTCACCCTTCTTCAGCTTCTTCTCACCCGGAATGCCGTGGCAGACCACGTGATTGATCGAGGTGCAGATGGATTTCGGATAACCGTGGTAGTTCAGCGGTGCCGGGATCGCTTGCTGTTCATTGACGATGTAGTCGTGGCAGAGACGGTCCAGCTCCTCGGTGGTGACACCAGGCTGGACGTGGGGGGCGATCATCTCCAGCACTTCGGCGGCCAGACGACCGGCGACGCGCATCTTTTCGATCTCGTCCGCGGTTTTGATGTTAATACTCATCTATATGATTTTCCTAAATTTATTACTCGCGGCTCAATGTGTCGCCGGGTTGCCGTCCTTCCCGATAATTGGGGGGTGAACGTTGTTGAATAAAGGGGCTTATGGTATAAAGGGCGGCTTTTATAGGCAAACCAAAAATCAGCACCCAGCGGATGGTCCGTCGGGGCTGAAATCCACACATGTGCTGAAGGCGCCTTTCGAGGTTCTTTCGGTTACCCGGGTGCCCCGCGAGGGGTTGGGTCACCGTCTGCACATGGAGGACTAACCCAAGCAGGAGTATTAAATAGAATGGCTAACGTTACCATGCGTCAAATGCTGGAGGCCGGTGTTCACTTCGGTCACCAGACCCGTTACTGGAATCCCAAGATGGCTCCGTTCCTCTTCGGCGACCGTAACAAGATTCATATCATCAACCTGGAGAAGAGCCTCCCGCTGTACAACGAGGCGATGAACTTCGTCTCCAAGCTGGCTTCCAAGAAAGGCAACATTCTCTTCGTTGGCACCAAGCGCCAGGCCCGCGACATCGTTCGTGAAGAAGCCGAGCGTTGCGGTATGCCCTACGTCAACCATCGTTGGCTGGGCGGCATGCTGACCAACTACAAAACCGTTAAGCAGTCCATCAAGCGTCTGAAAGACCTCGAAGCGATGGATCAGGATGGTTCTCTGGATCGCCTGACCAAGAAAGAAGCGCTGATGCGTCGTCGTGAGATGGAAAAACTGCAGCGCAGCCTGGGCGGTATCAAGGACATGGGCGGCCTGCCCGATGCCCTGTTCGTGATCGACGTAGGTCACGAAAAGATCGCCGTTAACGAAGCGCGCACTCTGGGTATCCCGGTTATCGCCGTTATCGATAGCAACTGCAGCCCGGAAAACATCGACTACATCATCCCTGGTAACGATGACGCCATTCGCGCCATCACCCTTTACGTACAGGGTGCCGCCAACGCCATTCTGGAAGGACGTGCTTCCTCTTCCACCGGCGGCTCCAAGGATGAGTTCATCGAAGTGACCGAAGACGAAGGCGAAAAGGCGGCAGGCTAAACCGCCTTGAGCTGAAACGAAAAGGGGGCGTTGCCCCCTTTTTTGGAACAGGACATTACGTACCGCATACGCGGCACGGTTTCGTTTTTAGATGATTGTTTAAGAGGAAAGAGCAACATGTCTATTACCGCTTCTATGGTAAAGGATCTGCGCGAGCGCACCGGCGCTGGCATGATGGAATGCAAAAAGGCCCTGGTGGAGTGCAACGGCGATATCGAAGCTGCCATCGAGCACATGCGTAAGACCGGTCTGGCCAAGGCCGACAAGAAGGCAGGCCGTACCGCTGCCGAAGGTCTTATCGTGATCAAGGCGAGCGGCAACAACAAGAAGGTCGCCATCGTCGAAGTTAACTGCGAAACCGACTTCGTGACCAAGGGTGACGATTTCCAGAACTTCAGCAACGAAGTAGCACAGGTTGCACTGGACAACGACATTGCCGACCTGGACGCACTGCTGGCCGCGAAGATGTCTGGCGGTGAGAGCGTCGCCGATACTCTCAAGGCGATGATCGCCAAGATCGGTGAGAACATGAACGTACGTCGCGTCTCTCTGATGCAGAGCAACGGTGTACTGGCCAGCTACTCCCACGGCAGCCGCATTGGTGTAGTCGTCGACCTGGAAGGTGGCGATCTGGAACTGGGTCGTGACATTGCCATGCATATCGCTGCCAGCCGTCCGCAGGCGGTTTCTGCCGATGACGTGCCTGCCGAAGTGATCGCTAAAGAGCGTGAAATCTTCAGTGCCCAGGCGGCCGAATCCGGCAAGCCTGCCGAGATCATCGAGAAGATGATCGACGGTCGCATCAGCAAGTTCCTCAAAGAGGTTACCCTGCTGGGTCAGCCGTTCGTTAAAGACCCGGATACCACCGTAGAGAAACTGCTCAAGGGCGCTGGCGCCAAGGTTGCCGGTTTCACCCGTTTTGAGGTGGGCGAGGGCATCGAGAAGAAACAGGAGAACTTTGCCGACGAGGTGATGGCTCAGGTCAAAGGTAGCTAAGCCATGGGAAAAGCCGAGGGCAAGCTGGCTTACAAACGGATTCTGCTCAAACTCAGCGGCGAAGCGCTGATGGGTGAGCAGGACTTCGGCATCGACCCGGCGGTGGTGCAGCGCATCGCCGCCGAGATCGCCGAAGTCGTCAAGGATGGCGCAGAGGTCGGTTTGGTAATCGGCGGTGGCAATATCTTCCGCGGCGTCAGTCTTGCCTCGGGTGGCATGGAACGGGCAACCGCAGACCACATGGGTATGCTGGCGACAGTGATTAACTCGCTGTCGGTACAGGATGGCCTGGAAAAGGCGGGCCTGACCGTACGGGTGATGTCGGCACTGCCGATCCACCAGGTCTGTGAAGACTATGTGCGCCGTCGCGCCATTCGTCACCTGGAGAAGGGGCGTGTGGTGATCATGGCCGCTGGCACAGGCAACCCGTTCTTTACCACCGACTCGGCGGCAACCCTGCGCGGTATTGAGATCAATGCCGATCTGGTGCTCAAGGCGACCAAGGTGGACGGTGTTTATACGGCCGATCCGGTCAAGGACCCCAGTGCCACCCGCTATAGCCGCCTTACTTACGACGAGGTGCTGGCGAAACAACTCGGCGTGATGGACCTGACAGCGATGGTGCTGTGTCGCGATCACAAAATGCCTTTACGAGTGTTCAACATGAACAAGCCGGGAGCCTTGCGTAATATCCTGCACGGTGGGGATGAAGGCACCCTGGTGGAGTGTGGAGACAAGTAGATGATTAACGATATCCAGAAAGATGCTGAAGCGCGGATGCAGAAAAGCCTCGAGGCGCTGAAGACCGAACTGACGAAGATTCGTACCGGTCGTGCACATCCCAGTCTGTTGAACCACATTACTGTCGATTACTACGGTTCCGAAGTGCCTATCGGCCAGGTGGCTAACATCGCGGTGGAAGATTCCCGCACCCTGACCGTGACGCCTTGGGAAAAGCCGATGGTCTCTGTGGTGGAGAAGGCGATCATGACCTCGGACCTGGGTTTGAATCCTTCTTCTGCCGGTACCGTGATTCGTGTACCGATGCCGCCGCTGACCGAAGAGCGTCGTCGCGACCTGACCAAGGTGGTACGTCACGAGGGTGAGCAGGGCAAGGTGGCGATCCGCAATATCCGCCGTGATGCCAACTCCGACATTAAGGACCTGCTGAAAGAGAAAGAGATCAGCGAGGACCAGGCGCGCGGTGGCGAGGACGGTATTCAGAAGATCACCGATAAATATATCGCTGAGGTGGACAAACTGGTCGCAGCGAAAGAGCAGGACCTGCTGTCCATTTAGCACATAACAATGCAGCGGCCTCCATGTAAGGGCGCTGCTTATTTTCACAGCGATGCCGGATTCGGTGGGTATGGCCGACAAAAACGATTCCAACTTTACCCAGGGCAATGTCCCCCGTCATGTCGCCATCATCATGGATGGCAATGGACGTTGGGGCCGCAAACGCCATTTGCCGCGTGTCGCCGGGCATAAGGTCGGCCTGGAAGCGGTACGCCGTACTATCGATTTCTGTGCTTCTGCCGGGGTCGAGGTGTTAACCCTGTTTGCCTTCAGTAGTGAAAACTGGCGTCGTCCCAAGGACGAGGTCGGCATGTTGATGAACCTGTTTATGACCGCGCTGGAAAAAGAGGTCAAAAAGCTGAACAAGAACGGCGTTCGGTTGCGGGTCATCGGCGATATCAGCGCCTTCTCTCCCGAACTGCAGCAGCGTATTCGCGAAAGCGAAGAACTCACCAAAGAAAACAGCCGCCTGCATCTCAACATCGCTGCCAACTATGGTGGTCGTTGGGATATCACCCAGGCTTGTCAGGTGCTGGCCGCAGAGGTGGAGGCCGGTAAACTTCGCAGCGATGCGATCACCCCGGAGTTGCTCGCACAACACCTCTCCCTGACGGATTTGCCCGAGCCGGATCTGTTTATCCGTACCGGCGGCGAGCAGCGCATTAGTAACTTCCTGCTCTGGCAGCTGGCCTATACCGAACTCTATTTCACTGATCTGCTGTGGCCAGATTTCGATCAGCCAGCCTTCGATGATGCGCTGAAGTCCTATGCCTGCCGTCAACGCCGCTTTGGCCGTACCGGCGATCAGGTGGAGAAGCTGCGTCATGCTTAAGCTGCGAGTGATAACCGCCCTGATTCTTGCCCCACTGGCCCTGTGGGCCATCTGGGCCAGCTCCTCCAACACCTTCGCCATCGGTGTTGCGCTGATTATTGCCATGGGCGCCTGGGAGTGGTCGCGCCTGTGTAATTTGAAGGCGCTACCTGGGCGGTTGGCCTATGTTGCCCTGATCGCCTCTCTACTCTTCATTGCGCACCGTTTTCTTGGCCAGGGCGAGTGGTCGATGGTTATCCTGCTGGCGGCGGCGGCATGGTGGGTGGTGGCGCTTTTATCCGTACTCGGCTATCCGCGTAGCGCCGCGTTGTGGCGTGTTGCCGTGGTGCGTGGGCTGGCCGGGATACTGGTGATGGTGCCCGCCTGGGCGGCGCTGTGGCTGCTACACGATCGCTTTGGTCCCGGTTTTGTGATCCTGCTGATGTTGTTGATCTGGGCCGCGGATACCGGCGCCTATTTTTCCGGTCGCGCCTTCGGCAAGCGCAAGCTGGCGCCGAATGTCAGCCCGGGCAAGACCTGGGAAGGCGTCGTCGGCGGGATGCTGTTTGCTCTGCTGATCGCCCTGATCTCTACCCGCTGGTTGCCACCGGTCGACGGCATGGCCGCCTATCTGGCGCTGGTAGTGTTGACCGTGGCGCTGTCGGTGTTGGGTGACCTGCTGGAGAGCCTGTTCAAGCGCATTGCCGCAGTGAAAGATAGCGGTGACTTGCTGCCCGGTCATGGCGGCGTGCTGGATCGTATCGACAGCCTCACCGCCGCCGCACCGATCTTTACCTTGGGACTGTTATGGCTGAGTCGGTAAAGGGCGTCACCATTCTCGGTGCCACCGGCTCCATCGGCGTCAGCACGCTGGATGTGCTGGCACGCCATCCCGAGCGCTATCGGGTGGTGGCACTGAGTGCCAACCGCCAGGTCGAGCGTCTGCTGGAGCAGTGTCTGCAATTCCGTCCGCGCTACGCGGTGATGGCCGACGAAGCGGCGGCGGAGCAACTGCGCGGCAAGCTGGCGGCACAGGGCGCCGAGGTCGAAGTATTGAGCGGCGTGGCGGGGCTGGAAACGATCGCCGCGCTGGATGAGGTCGACTACGTGATGGCGGCCATCGTCGGTGCCGCCGGGTTGCCCCCGGCACTCGCCGCGGCGCGTAGCGGCAAGCGTATCCTGCTGGCCAATAAGGAGGCGCTGGTGATGTCCGGCCAGCTCTTTATGGATGAGGTGCGCCGTCACCATGCCGAGCTGCTGCCTATCGACAGCGAACACAACGCCATCTTCCAGTGCATGCCGGGCGACTTCTCCCGCGGCCTGAGCGAGGTTGGGGTCAGCCGCATCCTGTTGACCGCCTCCGGCGGCCCGTTCCGTACCACCCCCATCGAACAACTGGCGTCGGTGACCCCGGCACAGGCGGTGGCCCATCCCAACTGGTCGATGGGACAGAAGATTTCGGTCGATTCCGCCACCATGATGAACAAGGGCCTGGAAGTGATCGAGGCCTGCTGGCTGTTTCACACCACCACGGCGAACATCCAGGTGGTGTTGCATCCGCAGAGCGTGATTCACTCTATGGTGGAGTACAACGACGGTTCGGTACTGGCACAGATGGGTAATCCCGATATGCGCACACCCATTGCCCATGCCCTGGCATGGCCCGAGCGTATTGAATCCGGGGTGCCGAGCCTGAATCTTTTCGACGTGGCGCGGCTCGATTTCGAGGAGCCCGATTTGCGCCGTTTCCCCTGTCTGCGTCTGGCGATGGAGGCGATAGAGTCGGGTGGCACAGCGCCGACGATCCTCAACGCCGCGAATGAGATCGCGGTTGAGGCTTTCCTGCAGGAGCGTATTCGGTTTACTGCGATCCCGGAACTTATTGAAGAGACTTTGGGACGAATGAGCATTGCCGCAGCCGAGTCGCTGGAGACGATTTTTGCTGCCGATACGGAAGCCAGAGAAGTGGCGACCACACTGATGGCGGATGTTGAGGTGTTGCACTGATGATGGATGTACTGCTGACCATTCTTTCACTGCTGGTGGCGTTGAGCCTGCTGATCGCGGTACACGAACTGGGACATTTCCTGGTTGCCCGCTGGGTGGGGGTCAAGGTACTGCGTTACTCCATCGGATTCGGTAAGCCATTGTGGCAAAAAAAATCGGGACCGGATCAGACTGAATATATGGTGGCCTCCATTCCCCTGGGTGGTTACGTCAAGATGCTCGACGAGCGTGAGGGGGAGGTGCCTGAGGCGGAATTGCACCGCGCCTTTAACCGCCAGCCACTGCTAAAGCGCAGTGCTATCGTCCTTGCCGGTCCATTTTTCAATTTTGCCTTTGCCATTGTCGCCTATTGGATGATGTTTGTGATCGGCATCAATGGCATCAAGCCGATCATCGGCGATATTGCACCGGATTCCATTGCCTCTGCAGCGGGACTGCATAGTGGCCAGGAGATTCTCTCCGTGGATGGTGAGGCGACACCGACCTGGCAGTCGGCGATTGAGGCGATCCTGCCGAAGATGCTGCTGAATAATCCGGTCAAGCTGACTATCTATGAAGGCGGAGTTAGTCGCGAGGCGATGCTGGAATTCGATGAGGTGGATGCCAATAGCAAGCCTCAGGAGCTGTATAAAAAGCTGGGCCTGAATGTCTACCAGCCGCGTATCGCGCCTGTGATCGGTAAGGTGGTCGAGGATTCGGTCGCTGATGAGGCGGGCCTGCAGACCGGGGACAAAGTCTTGCTCGCCGCAGGACAGCAAGTGGATGAGTGGCAGCAGCTGGTATCGATCACTCAGGCGCATCCCGATATGCCGCTTGAACTGCTGATTCAGCGTGACGGTAAAGAGATGCCGATATCGCTGCGACCGCAGGTGGTACAGAGCGATAAAGGGCCGATCGGCAAGATTGGCGCAGGGGTTTATTTCGACCGCAGTCTGTTCGAGCCGCTACGCGCCGAATTGCGTTATGATGCGGCAGCAGCTATCCCGGTGGCGTGGAACAAGACCTGGGAGATGGCGGGCCTGACACTGCGAATGATCGGTGAAATGATCATGGGGCGGGCCTCGGTGGAAAATATCAGCGGTCCGATTGGCATTGCACAGTACGCCAAGCAGTCGGCCGATGCCGGGATGAGTCATTTCCTCAAGTTTCTTGGGCTGATCAGTGTCAGCCTTGGGGTACTGAATCTGCTACCAATCCCGGTGCTGGATGGCGGACATCTGCTCTACTATCTGATTGAAGGTGTGATTCGTCGCCCGGTACCTGAGCGAGTTGAAGCGATGGGGCAGCGTATTGGTTTGGCCCTGATTTTGGCCCTGACTGTTCTGGCGATTTTTAATGACCTGACTCGTCTGGTTGGATAATTGACGATAAATAAACGAGAGAAAATGTTTTTGTTGCAACGTATCGGTCTTGTCTTACTGTTGGTCTTGAGTTCGGCCTCTTTCGCCATCGAGAATTTCGTTATCAGTGATATTCGTGTAGAAGGGCTGCAGCGTATCTCCCTGGGTACGGTGTATAACTATCTGCCGCTGAAGAAGGGTGACACCCTGAGTGACGAGACAGCCGATGCGGCTGTTCACGCCCTCTACAAAACCGGTTTCTTTCGTGATGTGGTGCTTGAGCGCGACGGCAAGGTGCTGGTGGTATTTCTTGCCGAACGTCCGGCGATCGCCAGCATCGAATTCAAAGGTAACGACGATATTTCTACCGATATGCTGACCTCCAACGTCAAGCTGGTCGGCATGAGTGAAGGTCATGTTTTCGATTACTCCATGCTCGACAAGGTCAAGCAGGAGTTGAAGCAGGCCTATCTGGCGATGGGCAAATACAATGCCCAGGTGCGTTCCACCGTTACGCCACTGGAACGTAACCGCGTAGCGATACTGATTGAAATTGCAGAAGGTGATGTGGCGGCGATTCGCCATCTTAATATCATCGGTAATGAAGCCTTCAGTCAGGAAGAACTGACCAAAAAATTCCAGCTGGGTTCCGATGCGGGCTGGTTCAGTAGCAGCGATCAATATTCAAAACAGAAACTGGCTGCCGATCTGGAAACGCTACGCTCCCATTATATGAATAATGGTTATATCAATTTTGAAATTCTCTCCACCCAGGTGACGATTACCCCGGACAAGAAGGATGTCTACATCACCATCAATGTTGCGGAAGGGGATAAATACTCTATCGGCAGCGTGCAGGTGGCGGGCAATACGATTGTGCCCAAAGAGGAGCTTGAAAAGCTTATTTCAGTACATCCGGGTGATACCTTCTCGCGCCTGGAGATTACCGAGAGTCACCGACGGATTAGCGATGCCCTGGGTAATATCGGTTACGCCTTTGCCAACATTAATCCGGTGCCGGAACTGGACAAGGAAAAACGCGAGGTCAATCTCACCTATATGATTGATCCGGGACAACGGGTAACGGTACGTCGCATTAACCTTACCGGAAACATCCGTACCGATGATGAAGTGCTACGTCGGGAGATGCGCCAGATGGAAGGTGGCTGGATGTCCAGTAGCAAGGTGCAGCGCTCTGTCACCCGTCTGAATCGCCTTGGTTACTTCACCGATGTTAACGTTAAAACGCCAGCCGTTCCTGGGAGCCCCGATCAGGTCGATGTGAACTTTGACGTCAAGGAGCGTGACTCCTTCGGTAGCTTTAATTTCGGTATTGGTTACGGCGACGTGCAGGGAATGTTGATCAACGCCAGCATCAACTGGGAAAACTTCATGGGGACCGGTGAGAAGGTTGCGATTACCTTCGATAACAGTTCCACCGCGACCACATACAGCTTTAATACCACGGATCCTTACTGGACCCAGGATGGGGTGAGCCGTACCTACGATCTCTACTACCGTACGACCGACTCGGCAGCGGCCAATACCGCAGACTATACTCGTGATGCCTACGGTGCGCTGATGCGTTTTGGGGTGCCAGTGAGTGAGTACGACACCATGAGTTACGGCTTGCGTTACGAACACTCAAAACTGAATGTGGATAGTGCAACATCAGTTGAAGTACTCGATTTCTGTAGCGACGCCAGTACTTCGGCCGACCAATATGATTGTCAGTACGACACCTATGGCTTCGAGCTGAGCTGGAGCCACGATACCCGCAATGCGATCTATTTCCCCACTTCAGGCGGGAAATTGTTGCTGAGTGGCGAGGTCGCACTTCCTGTTACCGATCAGGCCAACCGCTTTTACAAGTTGCGGGTCAATAAACAACACTACTTCCCGTTGGTGAAGCACCTGACCTTTAGTGTCGAAGGCGACGTTGCCTATGCCGATGTCTACGACAGCAGTAATATTCTGGCACCCTATGAGCGCTACTACGCAGGTGGTGTATCGACCTTGCGCGGTTATCGCACCAATACCCTGTTCTCGACACCCGGTACCCTCGATTCTAACGGCGACCCGCTGGGTGGTAACGCCCGCCTGCTGGGTACCATGGAACTGGTCTTCCCCCCTCCCTGGGCGCTGGATAGTCCGTCAATGCGCTTGAAGGCGTTCGTCGACGCAGGTAACGTATACAATACTAGTGAAAGCACAGACCTGTCAGAACTCCGCTACACTACAGGTTTGGGGTTGGCATGGATGACCCCGGTCGGTCCGCTCTCCTTTGTTTACTCAATGCCGCTTAACGAGAAAGCGGGGGATGAGACGGAATCCTTCCAGTTTACGCTGGGTATCCAATAACGATGGAAGTACACAGGAAGCAGATATGAAACGCATTGTCTCGTCTCTGATCGCTGTTTTGATCGGGTTCACCGCGAATACGGCTGTTGCGGCGGATGCTCCCAGCATCGCCTTTGTTAACACTGCCCAGGTTCTTGAGCAGGCGCCTCAGGCGGAAGCTGTGCGCAAAACCTTGCAGGATGAATTTGCCGGACGTGACACCAAGCTGCAGGCTGAGCAGAAAAAGATCAAGGCGCTGGAAGATAAGATGGCGCGCGATAGCCTGACTATGAGTCAGGAAGAGCAGAGTAAACTGGAACGTGAGATCCTGACACAAAAACGCGATCTTAAACGCTCCCGCGACGAGTTTGCCGAAGATTTCAATATTCGGCGTAATGAAGAACTGGCGAAGATGCAGCGGGATATCGCTACCTCTATCGTTGCTCTGGCCAAGGAGAAGGGCTACGACCTGATTCTGGAAACCGGCGTTATCTTTGCCAGTGAACGTGTCGACATTACAAAGAGTGTCATCGACCGTCTCAAGCAGGATTTCGCCAAAAAAGATAACAAGAAAAAATAGGCGATACGCGATTGCATTACACACTAGGGCAACTGGCAGAGAAGCTCGGCCTGCGCGTTGAAGGTGATGCGAACCATATCATTCGGCGCATTGCCACGCTGGCAAATACCGACGCTGAAAGCATCAGTTTTCTGGCCGATTCCCGTTATCGTAAATATCTGCAGGACAGCGCAGTTGGTGCGGTGATCCTGCGTGAAGATGATCGCCAGTATTTTTCCGGCAATGCGCTGATTTCGGATAATCCCTATCTCAGTTACGCACATCTTTCGGCTCTGTTTTCGCCGCAGCATGGCGATGAGTCGCTGTTGCATGAACGTGCGGTTATCCACCCCGAAGCGATGTTGGGCCACAATGTGCGCGTTGGTGCCAATGCGGTGATCGGCAAGGCTGTGAAGGTTGCTGACAATGTGACCATCGGGGCGGGTAGTGTGATTGGTGAAGGCAGTGAAGTGGGTAGTGACTCACTTATTCATGCCAATGTCACCGTGTATCATGACTGCCGTATTGGTGCACGTGCCGTGATCCATTCCGGTGCCGTGATCGGTTCCGATGGTTTCGGCTTTGCCAATGACAAGGGCAAGTGGATCAAGATTCACCAGTTAGGCCGGGTTATTATTGGCGATGATGTCGAGATCGGGGCCAATACCAGTATCGACCGCGGTGCAATTGAAGATACCCTGATTGGTGACGGTGTGAAGCTGGATAACCAGATCCAGATCGCCCATAACGTCAAGGTCGGTAACGATACCGCCATGGCGGGTTGTGTCGGTGTCGCAGGTAGCGCGGACATTGGCGCTAACTGTGCTATCGGTGGCGGTGTCGGTATTCTTGGACATCTGAAAATTGTTGATGGCGTGACCGTTACCGCTATGTCCCTGGTGCCCGGTTCGATCAAGCAGAGTGGCGTCTACTCCGCAGGCACACCGCTGGAGCCAAAGAACGAATGGCAAAAGAATTATGTACGCTTTAAACAGCTGGATGATATGGCTCGCCGTATCAAGGCGCTGGAGAAAGCACTGGCTGAAAAAACGAAAGAAGGTTAATGACAGTGGAAAAAATGGATATTCAGGCAATCCTTGAGCACCTGCCGCATCGGTACCCTTTTCTGTTGGTAGACCGTGTACTGGAGTGTGAACCGGGTAAGCGCCTTAAGGCAATTAAGAATGTTTCAGTCAATGAGCCGATGTTTACCGGGCATTTTCCGGAACGCCCCGTTTTTCCTGGCGTATTGATTATGGAAGCGCTGGCCCAGGCTACTGGTATTCTGGCATTCAAAACTCAGGGTAAGAAACCTGATGGTAGCTCGCTCTACTATTTTGCCGGGATCGACAACTGCCGTTTCAAGCAACCCGTCCTGCCTGGCGACCAACTGGTTCTGGAAGTCGAAGTAGTGAAACAGAAACGCACTATCTGGAAATTCAACGCTGTGGCAAAAGTTGATGATAATGTCGTTGCCAGCGCGGAACTTATGTGTGCAGAACAGGCCATAAAATAACATGAGCGATATCCACTCCACAGCAATCATCGACCCCTCAGCAAAACTTGCTGAGGGTGTTACTGTCGGCGCCTACACTGTTATCGGTGCCGGGGTGGAGATTGGCGCCAATACCTGGATTGGTCCGCATGTGGTGATTAATGGGCCAACCAGTATTGGTTGCGAAAATAAAATCCACCAATTTGCCTCCATTGGCGAGGCGCCTCAGGATCTGAAGTACAATGGTGAGCCGACACGGTTGGAGATCGGCGATCGCAATACTATCCGTGAATTCGTCACCATCAACCGCGGTACCGTCAGTGGCGGTGGCCTGACCAAAGTGGGTAACGATAACCTGCTGATGGCCTACATTCACATCGCCCACGACTGCCAGGTTGGCAATGGTGTGATTTTCTCAAATAATGCTTCACTGGCCGGTCATGCCCATGTGGGTGACTTCGTGATCCTCAGTGGCTTTACTCTGGTGCACCAGTTCTGCTCTATCGGTGACTATGCCTTTACCGGCATGGGCAGTGCCATCTCCAAGGATGTTCCGCCATACCTGATGATCTCAGGAAATCCCGCTGCGCCGCACGGACTGAACAAGGTCGGTCTTAAGCGTCGTGGATTTAGCGACGAACAGATTCGTAACCTGAACAAGGTCTACAAGATCCTTTATCGGGAAGGCCTGAGTCTGGAAGAGGCGACCAAACAGATCAACGCGATGGGCGAGCAGCATGAGGAAGTGAAACGTTTTGCCGATTTTCTCGGTGAATCGCGACGTAGTATTATTCGCTAGTTCGGAAAAAGAAAAGCCACGGTCACCGTGGCTTTTTTATTTGTGCAGTAATTCCAGTGCCAGTTCGGCAACATTTTTCGAACCGCCGCTGCCCCCCAATTTCTCTCTGACTATTAATTGCCGTTGACGCATCGCGTTGGCTTTGTCTTCATCGTTTAGCAATTCCAGTGCAGCACGGCTGATCTTTTCCGGTGTGGCATCATGTTGAATCAACTCCGGCGCAACGCGTTTACCCGCGACGATATTGCACAGCGCGATGTGATCGACCTTGATCATGCGCGACATGATGCGATAACTGAGCGAGGCGATTTTATAGATCACCACCAGCGGTACCTGCATCAGGGCAATCTCCAGTGTTGCAGTGCCCGATGCACTGACAATCGCATCGCAAGCGCGTGTGACATCGTAAGAACGACCGGGGATAACACGAATATCGAGATCGGTTGCCGCCAGATAGGGTGCAAGAAAATCTCCGCTCAATGTCGAGGCCCGCGGCAGTATAAATTGCACATCGGGTCGCTGTTTGTGGATCAGTGCGGCACTCTCCAGCACGATAGGTAACAGACGTTTTATCTCGCTACGACGACTGCCTGGAAAGAGCCCTAGTACCGGTCTTGCGGGATCGAGACCGAATTCTCTTTCCGCCTGTTCATGACTTAGTGGGCTATTTACTTCATCGACCAGCGGATGGCCGACAAATCGTACCGGCACGTTTGCATGTTCATAGAACGGGACTTCGAAGGGGAAGACCACCGCCATCATGTCGACCAGTTTCTTGATCTTGTAGACCCGTTTCTGCCGCCAGGCCCAGATCTGCGGGCTGATGTAGTAGAGCACCTTGATGCCCAATTCTTTGGCGGTTTTCGCCAGACGCAGATTGAAATCGGGGTAGTCGACCAGGATAAGCATGTCTGGACGGCGTTCGCGCAGTTCGTTGCGCATCCGGTCCAGTACCCCTTTGAGGAAGCGGTAGTTGGCCAGTACTTCCACCAGTCCCACCACCGCCATATCTGCGGAGTCGACCAGAATCTCGACACCGGCTCTTTTCATCCGTTCGCCACCGATACCGGCAAAGTGAACTGACGGGTCGATTTGATGCAGCTCTTCTACCAGACGTGCCGCATGATGATCACCGGAGGCTTCTCCGGCGACGATCAGAACCTG
This sequence comes from Thiohalomonadaceae bacterium, assembly GCA_050299175.1. Lineage (GTDB taxonomy): Bacteria > Pseudomonadota > Gammaproteobacteria > Thiohalomonadales > Thiohalomonadaceae > JAPHTQ01. The sequence goes on along the minus strand of JBNKVM010000043.1, from coordinate 2,633 downwards.
TTTATGCGTGTTGGTCACAGGTTGGCAGGTAGGGAATTAAAGTGCCGAGCGAATGACGTCCAGGATCATGTCGACCTTTTCATCTTCCAGTTCAGGGTAGACAGGTAGAGACATGCAGAGACTGGCGATCTTTTCTGTAACCGGCAAAGTGACACCCTTGCACATTTCGGCAAAGACCTCCTGCTGGTGCAGTGGGATCGGATAGTAGACTGCGCAGGCGATCTGTTTTTCCTGCAGTGCAGCCATGATCTGATCGCGTTTTTCACTCAGCAGGGTGTACTGGTGATAGACGTGACGACCGATGCCATCTTCGTGCGGCGGGGTGGTGCCGTCCATTTGTGCCAGTGCAGCAGAGTAGCGGTGTGCAACGCGGCGACGACCCTCGCTGTACTGATCAATGCGCTTCAACTTGGCGCGCAGGATCACTGCCTGCAACTCGTCGAGACGGGAGTTAAAGCCCAACTCGGAGTGGTGGTAACGCTGCCAGCTACCGTGGTTGCGCAGCACGCGCAGATGTTCCGCGGCCTTGTCGTCGTTGGTGGTGACCAGACCACCATCGCCGAAGCAGCCCAGGTTCTTGCTGGGGAAGAAGCTGAAGCAGCCGGCAGCGCTCAGGCTGCCAGTCTGCTTGCCAGCGATGTCAGCACCGAAGGACTGGGCGCAGTCTTCGACCACAACCAGGCCATGTTTGTCAGCGATGGCCTGAATTGCAGGCATATCGGCGGGCTGACCGAACAGGTGCACCGGCAGGATCGCCTTGGTCTTTTTAGTGATCGCTGCTTCGATCTGATCAACATCGATGTTCATGGTCTTTTCGTCGATATCGACGAAAACCGGGACAGCTCCGACATAGAGAATCGCTTCGGCGGTGGCGATGAAGGTGAAAGGTGTAGTAATGACCTCGTCACCCTCGCCAATACCGGCAGCGATCAGTGCCAGGTGCAGCGCGTCGGTACCTGAGGCACAACCGACCGCATGCTTCACGCCGAGATAGGCGGCGGCCTCTTCCTCGAAACCTTTGACGTTGGGGCCGAGGATGAACTGGGTCGCTTCCAGCGCCTGTAACAGGCCCTGGTCGATTTCATCTTTAATCGCGTGATACTGACCTTTGAGGTCCACCATTGGGATCATGTGTCGTTACCTTTGGATAATTTTTAAATAGGGTTTAGCCCAGGATCTCACTAATGCGAATCGCTGTGTCCAGTGCCTGCCGGCCATCTTCACCGGTAACCGGTGGCGCACTCTTGCTGTTAATTGCTTCGATGAAGGCGTTCGCTTCAGCCAGAATAGCATCGGAATTGTCAAAGATACTCTCTTCAGAGGTGATCTCGGGAATGCCCGGGAACATCTCTTTTTCGCCCTTGCGATGGACGCTGAGCACCTTGTCCTGAAAATCGATGGAGATGTAGGCGTCGGGCTGGAAGATACGCATCTTGCGCTGTGGCTTCATACTGACCCGGCTGGCGGTGACGTTGGCGACACAGCCATTTTCGAAGGTGATGCGGGCGTTGACGATGTCGTGTTCTTTGGTCAGTACGGAGACACCGTTGGCGTCGATCTGTTTGATAGGTGAGCGCACCAGATTCTGGATGATGTCGATGTCATGGATCATCAGGTCCAGCACCACATTGACGTCGGCACCGCGTGGGTTGAATGGGGCAAGGCGGTGTGACTCGATAAATTGCGGGGTGGTCAGCACAGGCTCAAGTGCCAGTACCGCGGAGTTGAAGCGTTCCAGGTGGCCGATCTGCAGTACCAGTTGTTTCTCTTTGGCGATGGCGATTAGCTCATCTGCCTCGGCCACGGTGACAGTCATCGGTTTTTCCAGCAGTACATGGATACCATTCTCCAGACACTCCTTCGCAATCTGATAGTGGAGTTGGGTCGGTACCACAATACTTACTGCATCGACTTTGCCGAACAGTTCGCGGTAGTCGCCAACTGCCTGGGTGTTGCACTCATCTGCAACCCGCTGGGCGTTTTCGAAGTTACTATCGGCTACGGCCACCAGTTCAGCCTGGGGCAGGGCGGCGTATTTCTGGGCATGAAAGCGCCCCAGATAACCGACGCCGATCACGGCGGTTTTCAGTGGAGTCGTCACGATGGGAATTCCCGCGTAGGTTGCTGTGTAAACAGGCGCAGATGATCGCATTTAGAGGCAGATAAATCAATTAGATAGTCAACTTTCAGGGCGGAGCATCGTGTGTGCGGGGAAGGCGTTGGTAGATATGGGGGACGGTGACTATGTGGTAGTACCCATGGTGTTGCTCCCCCCCCCCCCTCGACAAAAAAAACCATTCAATTAACATGGTTATTGTTGGTTCCGCGTGTTGAAGTGTGTTGATGGTTACTACCGAGGGTAAGTACGGTGATGTGGCCGCGCTATTCAAACTACGTAGTGAAATATGAACTTGTTAGTAATCTAGAGGAAAAAAGTTGGTTGCTAAAAAAGGTTGGAAGGATGTGGCCATGCGATTTAGTCAGAAATTGGATTTATCAAATAACAAAAAACATATTAAAGCTGCTTGTAGATTCGCAACGACATATTTCTATGCACGATAAAATAACGTTTTCTTGACGAACGCAACTTTACATGGGTAGAGTCAAGCCAAGGTAAAAAGCACCAGGGACGG
>JBNKVM010000042.1:0-36320 GCA_050299175.1 Thiohalomonadaceae bacterium | reverse complement strand
ATAAGCACGAACGCCACACTGTTAGAGACACCATGAGCAATAATTGGTAGGACAAGATTCTTGCGAGAAACCAAAAACAATATTCCCAGCAACAAACCGCTGAAACCTTCCTGTACCCACCCAGATATGCCTTGCTCGGTGTGTCCCCACCCAAACAGGACGCTCGTCAGCACCAAGCTAACAAGCCATGCTGCCTGTGTCTTGCCAAATACCTGTGCTATGCGTTTCATAAGAAAACCGCGAAAGCAAATTTCCTCACCAAACGCGGCCAATACCCACGAAAGGACCAAATACAGTACAAGAAGCTGGATATTACCTTGTATCTCACTAAGCTCTGAATAGTCCGGCTCAACGCCGAAAGCTCCACTAATCAAGGGTGTCGTTACATATACAGCGAGTAACTCCATAAAAATGCCAGCAAGCACACCCAAGACTATAAATTTGCTCGTTCCCAAAGGTAAGGTAAGACCAATAGTTGACCAAGGCTCCTTCCGTAGCCGGAGCACGACCCAGATGAATGGCACAAGCAGCACGGTTTGAGAAATTGGGACGAGGCCAATTGAATCCGCAAATACAATTGCCACAAAAATTGCTATTTCCAGGAAATAAGTTGCTTTTGTCATAGTCAATCCTTCACGCAGATGCGGGCTCCGATTGCGTCGCATAACAGTTTCTTCTGCCGAAGCTTTAAGATATCCACTCCGCAGCCTATTTCCAAAGTAAATAAAAATCAACCTTTAAAATCAATAAGTTACATTTTAGGCCCATAGATATCCAGGCACCTGCAGGCTATTTCGATGCGGCCTATTTCTTATAAGCAATCAATCCGACGTTTGCAAACTTTTGAAATTGATAATAATTTTCTAATATAAAATTGAAGTTAGGAAAATAGCCTGTTCGCTTCAGCAGAACTTGGCGCAAAATTTTCTATCGCTATTCACACAATACTGTCTGTATACCCAAAGCGTTTGAGATTTAGGTATGCAGAGTGCGTCAATTTTTGTTCCCCCTTCTTGTAATAGCAGGGGGCGCGACGACGCTGCATGGCAGGCCCCATGTGAGGGCGCTAGCGCCGCGAATGCCTGGAGCGGCTGGACGGAGCGACGCGGTCAGGGGCAAAAAGGGGCGTGCTCTGAAGGCCTAAATCTCAAACGCTTTGGGTATATACGCCAGCGTAAATTATCCAGTGAGCGCTAGGCCAAATCGATTTCCCGGCGGGTTTGCTCTCCGTTTCTGGAGCGATACAGCCAGCCCCTTAATCCTGGCTTTTATCCAACTCCCATGTTTCATCAAAATGCCTGCTTGAGTGCGGCGCTCTTGGCTCGCGGCTTTTGTAACCACATGACAAGCCCCATACTACACAGGATAATCAATGTCAGTCCGGCCAACAAAACGACCAGCGGACCGATTCTGCCAAGGGCAGACCCAGTGTGAAAAGGCAACAGAGCCATCCAAAGATCACTGCTTTTATCTGCCGGGGTAACAGAGAGCAGGCCAAGGCCAGCCGAATTGATGAGCACTTGGTGGACGGCGCGGGAATTTCGTTCCGGGGCATAAAATTGCACTTTTACCGTGTGATCGCCGCCGAAATTTATACTCTGAATAACGGCCTTAGGGAAAACGCCTTGCGCTTGATCGATCGATGCCTCCAGCCTGGAATAATCAAACCCGTCAACCTGGGCGGCGGGTGACGATGCCGGCTCTGCAAACAGGATTTCTCCTCCGATGATCAGCCCGGTTGTAACCATAACGAGCAGCACTGGTGCTAGTATAATTCCCACTGTCCGGTGTATCTGTCGCAGAACCAGCCTGGGCTTCAAACGCCAATTGACGGCCAGACTGTTCCGCCAACGACGGCCCCGCCCGGGCCACCAATAGCCGATACCGGTGATGCACATGGCCAGGATGCATATACCCGTTAAAAGAACGATAGACGTACCCAGCTTGCCGGATGCCAGCTCATAGTGCAGTCTAAACGCCGCCTCGACCGGAAACCGCCAGACCGTTCCAAAACGCAATATTTTTCCGTTCCCTGGATCAACCGAAGCAAAGTGGACAGTGCCATCGCTATTGACCAGTTGCAGCAAATAAGTCGCAGCCGAGGTATCGGGATAAAATACACGTTGAATGTCCATTTCGGGCAGGCTTTTTTCCACCGAACTCAGGACAACACCGATGGATTGATCGCCAAGCTCGCTCTTGCGAACCATACCACCCGGGTCCAGAAACCGGGCGAGTTCCCAACGATAAACAAGCATGGTACCGGTAATGGATTGGAGGAGAATGGTCAGAGCGGCCAACAGGCCGATCCATTTGTGGACATTGAGAAACTTCCGCTTGGCAAACATCGCTGTATCAAAGCCTGTAAGTGCTGGTTGCAGGTTGGTTATCCCAGGGATTGGGAAGCGATGGCATAGGTGCGGGTCGCTTGATTGTCGGCCAGCGCCTCGCCTCTCATGATCACAGGAGCCACATCAACCAGGGTCAGGTCGGATTGCCGCAAAAATTCAGCCAGCGCCGTCGCACAGGCGGGTATATCGATTCTCGTAAGACTGGAACCGATCGACAGCAGCCGTGACACAAGGACTTTTGCCACCTCCTCATCCGGGGCGACAACAGGCCCGATGAGCATGCCGCGACCGGCCGGGCGAATCAGGCCGAAACCGACCGGCTGGCTGTCCGTTTCGGCCAACACACCGTCCCCCTGCTCCAGGATAGCACGAAGTAATTCAGGCCGCGGGGCTCCGAAGGCAGCCTCGTCCAGCTCACACAGTAACGGCAGTACGGTATCATCGACCTCGCGAAGCGACAGGCCCGCTGGCGGCTCAACGGCGGTAGGCGAAGGCACTCCCTGCCATTGCTGCACCTCCCCCACCTGCCGGAAGCCCATGGCTCGACTAAGGTTTAGACCACTCCGGGTCCAGACAGTCCGGAAAGTGCGAGGGCCAGCGTCTTCAAAAATCGTCTCCACCAGCCGGCGAGCAAGGCCGTAACCGCGATATCGCTCATCGACGACCACCAGACCCAGGGTGCCCAGCTCGCTACCGTACGGACACCAAAAACCCGTCCCAATAATCGAGCCCTCTGGCGTACAAGCGACCCACCCTCGTCCAAACCGGCAATGGAAATCCCAGTCTTCCCGACGGTGCGCCCAACCTTCCGCCTGAGAGAGCCTTACAGCGGTATCACGGTCGCGGGGCTGCATTTTACGGATGGTAAATTCCGTCGATTCCATGAGTAATTACCTCGTCAGAATTATTTGACCAACGCTTTTTCGAGCTAACAACTGAATTTTACGTTTATTTTGTCTGTTTACGCTGCTAGCTTACAAGGATCCAAGGAAATAATCTGCCGTTTTTGCATGCTTGGCATTGCTTTTATTTTGCATTTTCGCCCCCCCCGGATAAGGGTCGTGCACGAAATAACTTCCGCCCTTTTATCAGTGATAGAGAGGGGGTTTCGAGGCCCATGATGCCCACCCGACGCCTTTGTGCGGGTGTTACAGGCTGAAACGCATGCTCACGGTGTAGGTACGGGGAGAGCCCGGCATGGTCCACCACTTATGGTACGAACTGGCGGAGTACTCCTCATCGAACAGGTTGTCGATACCGATGGAGAACTTCAGCTTGTCCATGGGTGAATAGGAACCGAACAGACTTACCAATGTATAGGACGGCAGTATGTAGTCCGGGTCGATGGTTTCACCCAGTCGATCATCCACATAATTCACCCCGAGACCGACAGTGGCCGGTGAATCACCAATTTCAAAGCTTTGTATCAGCGAGAGACTGCCGCTGTGTTCCGGGACGTTGATAAGGCGACTGCCCGCCGGAATTTCAACCCCCCAATCGCGATTGATCACATCATTGGTGGTCTGGGCGTCGATGTAGGCGTAGGCGAACCATAGGCGCAGACTGTCGGTGATATTACCGGACAAATCGATTTCAACCCCCTGACTTTCCGCCTCTCCCAGTGCGGCGGAATAGCCGGCGTGTACCGGGTCGGATGTCAGCACGTTGGACTTCTCCGCCTTGAATAACGCGATGGAACCCGACAAGCGCTCATCCGGAGTCGACATTTTTACGCCGGCTTCATAGGACTTACTTTCCTCCGGCGCGAACGCCTCGTTGAAGAAGTCGATGCCTGTATTGGGCCGGAAACCCTCCGAATAGCTGGCATAAAGCGAAACGTTGTTATTCATCTCGTACACCAGCCCGGCGCGCGGATTGGTGGCGGTTTGGGACGTCTTTGTGACCGTGCCCGCCAACCGGTTGGTGATGTCCTGGGCGTAGTCGTCGTAGCGCACCCCCAGCGTCAACTTCCATTTCTCGGTCAAATCGAGCTGATCCTGTATATAAAAACCCAGGGAACTTTGCTCCTCCAGGTTGTTGTTTTGAGGATCCGGTATCGGCTGGTCATAGATTTCAACGGGATTGAAGATGTTGACGGAGTACGTCGGATCCATGGTACCGAAGCCAACTCGCCAACGATTCTGAATACTTTCGAGCTCAAACTCGTAAGCGTCCGCGCCGATCAACACATGATGGGTGAAAGGGCCTGTATCGAAGGCACCTGTCAATTCCACTCGGCCCGACAGGTCCTCGGCATCGTAATCGCGGTAGCGGCGTTGCCGGTTCAGGGTTTCGCCGTCCACCAGCAGGAGCTGCCGCCCTCCGGAGAGTTCCGTATCGGCAGAGTAGCCTTTGAAGGACGACTCCCGATAACCCAGTCCCGCCAGAATCGACCAGTCATTATTCAGATCATGCTGGAGTACGAACTGATGCCCTGTGGCCTCAACTTCCATCGGCCCATTGCGCGGATCACCCAGGAACCTCCTGGCAGACAAGACACTGGCATCCCCGTCTATGGCAACGACGCCGCGATCGAACAGGGCCTCCTGTTTGGCCAGCTCGAGCTCGTACGACAGAGAGGTGCTGTCGGACAAGGCAAACAGAAAGGAAGGCGTCAATGCGTACTTCTGCGGCTCGTTGTGCCTGTAGCCTTCGGCCTCGTCATAGGCGCCATTGATCCGAAAGGCAATAGTATCAGTCAGTTCACCCGTGTAATCCCCCTCCAGCCGATAACCGTCGAAGCGCCCAACTGAGATCTGAACATAACCTTCGGTTTCGAACTGCGGCTTTTTAGTGATCAGATTGATGGTTCCGCCCGGCTCACTGCGACCGTATAGGGCCGACCCCGGCCCCTTTATGATTTCAATACTCTCGATGTTCGAAGCATCCCGGCGGCCACTGAATCCACGGCCGGCAGCGAAGCCGTTAACCAGATACCCGGATGGCACGTTCTCATCTCCGGCAAACCCCCGCACGGCAAAGCTGTCCCACAGGCCGCCGAAGTCGTTCTGGCGAGTCACGCCCCCCGCCAGGTCCAGGGCATTCTGCAATTCGACCACTCCCATATCGCTCAGCAGATCACTATCTAGGATCTGGACCGCTTGTGGCAATGACTTTAGTGGTGCATCACCACGATAGGGTTGTTTCTGAGAGACCACTGTAATCTCTTCCAGCTCGCTGACCGCGGAATCTTCAGCCAGAGTAACTGCACTTCCAGTCAGACAAATAACGCTCGCTAAAATCGAGCGGCGAAACGGAAATTTCGTATTCATGATGATGTCTCTCCAGTGAGGGTAATGTGGAGGTAGCTATAATCTACATTTTATAATAGTTCTCCACGGGGGCTCTCATCCGTGCTTTCTCATCCGTGCTTTCTCATCCGTGTTTTCTCATCCGTGTTGTTCATAGGGTGTAATCTGTTTGCGTACGCAGGTCATACACATGCTCCGCTCTATTTAATAGACTACAACTTATTGCGGAAAATATTGCCTCAAATAAGACTGCTCAGACCGTCAAATATTTTAAAGTGGGACACAAATTGGCAGAAAATGCTGAAACAGGAATCGAAACGGCTCCACCGCCAGTTAAGGGTCGTGCACGAAATAACTTCCGGCAACTCTCCCGCCTGTTTGACTGCGAGGAGTGGGGTCGGTGAGATCGAAGAAGTTAAACAATGCGTAAAATCAAAGACGTGCTACGACTATACCCTATCGTTGCATAAATTTTCGAGTTCAGGACCTTTTAGAGCGGTCCTGGGCCGAAAATTTATGCAACGATAGGGTATATATTAGAACTGCAGACTGACGCCGAATAAAACCTGGGTGGTACTGCCTCCCTCGCCTTCCGCACGGGCGTAATCGGCGGTCTGCCCATAGGGTTTGGCCCAAATAGCCCCGATGTAAGGTACAACCGCCGGCGACAATTCATAGGCCAGACGCACGGCGAATTCAAAATCCGCCAGCCCGGAACCGGTTCCCGTTTCCGGATCGTTCTGCCCATAGCCATTCACTTTAATCTGGGGCGTTAACATCCAATCGCGCGCCAGGTTAAACTCGCGCTCCAACTCGAAACGTATAGCCGTATCCCCGTCGTCACCCGAATAAAGCGAAAACGCCATCCCTATATCATAGGGCACACTCCCTTCCACGCCCAACAGGAACCACTTGCGTTCGGGCTCGGGCTTAATATCGCCGCGCCAACCGACATTGATATACCAGTCCGGCTGCATACGGTGGCTGTAGTAGGCCCGCAATTCGTTGCTGTCCAGCCTGCCGCGAGTTCGCTCGCCCTCCGAAATCAACCACAATTGCCGGTTCTCGGTGCCCACTGAAATGGCAGCGCTCCATGCCACGGGATTCTCTCCGGGTTGGGAGCGGTACTCAAATTCATCGAGCATAAATTCCGCACCAACCTTGTCAGAGTGTAGTTCGCTCGAAAACGCGGGCACAGCCGCAAGCGTACTTAGCAGTATCAAAACTATGTTCTTCACGACTAACCAGATGCCTGTGAGATCAGTGTAAAACGATATTCTTCATGACTAACCCAATGAGACTAGCCTACTACTCCTGGCCGCCAATAATCTGCCGTTTCCGCATTTGATCGGCAGAATTTATTCCATATCCACCCCCGAGTTCGAAATTATGTATCGCTCGATCTGGCTCTCTGTTTAAGTGTTCCGCTTCGGCTGTCGGCCTGACTGGGTTGCACTGTGAAAGACCAAACCGCACCGGCAAAATTTGCCGAAATGACCGACAAATTCCATCGTTTATGCCGTCGCAGAGCCCGGATTCAGATGTCAGCGCTGCAGCCCTTGTGATCTACTGTTCAACGGTAGAAAACAGTGTGGGAAAAAGCCAATACGCACTGCCCTCCATCAAGGACAACGGTTTTGTGGCTGAGGGGGCGAGTATCCCCAGCGGATCAGCGGTGCTGGCGATCATTACCAAGGCGGAAGGTGATGCAGCATTTATCCAGGAAAGCGTTACCAGAATGTTTACGAGAAAACTAACCTTCAACTTCCGTACAAAACCAATAAATCTTCATTAATAGGAGTTACCATGAAAAAGTTAGGTAAATTTATCACAGCATCGGCAACCGCAGTGAGCCTATTAATGGGCAGTCAGGCCTATGCTCACGGCATCTGGTTTGCAGAGCGTTCCAAACAACTCGCCCTGGTGTACGGAGTGGGTGCCGACGACCTCGACACCGTGAAGCGATTCGACAAAATGGTCGGCATAACCGGTTATGACGGCGATTGGAACAAGGTGGATGCCAAATTGATCAAGGCGGGCCCTATGGTCCTGGTGGGTGGGGATGACTACCCGGAGGCCGTGTCCGCAGTAATGAACAATGGTGTTTGGTCCAAGACGAAGGACGGCAAATGGCACGCCAAGGGCCGTGACGAAGTGCCCGATGCTGTCAGCGCCGAAAGGACCATGAAGTACGCCGTGCATATTCGTGGCATGCTGCGGAATGTTCCCAAAATCCCCAGCCAGACGCTACAAATCATTCCCGTCAATGGTGCTCCCGCCCTGAAGGACGGCAAATACGATTTGCACGGCGAGGACATGCCCGCCCAAGCCGGCGACATGATCAAAGTGAAGGTTCTTTACAAGGGCAAGCCGGTAGCTGGTGCCCGCGTTATCCAAGATTTCGTCACTATGCCCGACCAGCAGCCCTGGATCACCGGTGAAGACGGAACCGTGTACTTTCCCGTGCGCAACCAGGCTCTCAACGTGATTGGCGCCACCTACGAAGGTCCGTCTGACGAGCCGAAGCGTATCGACAAGATCGAGCACTTCGCCACCCTGTCTTTTGTTCTGCAGCATTTGCCGGAGTGATCCGGCCCCGGACGGCAAGCTCCTATACCCTCTTCCACTCCCGGGAGAGAGTATGCACAGGTGGCACATTGATGAATGCCTGTCACCCATCCGACAGAAGCACATCCGTTTCAGAAGGAGTAAACGATGTCAGACAACGTGTGGAAAATTGACGATCTGGTGGCGCCTTTGGTGTCTTTTCGCCGCGACATTCACGCCAATCCAGAACTTGCCTACGAAGAACACCGCACGGCCAACAAGATTGCAGAGGCTCTGCGCGAACTCGGGCTGGAGGTACACACGGGCATCGGCAAAACTGGTGTCGTCGCCTCCCTGAAGGTGGGTAATTCCGACCGCAGCATTGGCCTGCGCGCGGATATGGACGCGCTGCCGATCCATGAGGAGACCGGCCTGCCCTATGCCAGCCGCAATCCGGGAGTATTCCACGGCTGCGGTCACGACGGACATGTGACGATGCTGCTGGGCGCCGCCCGGCATCTCGCTCGTACCCGCCGCTTCGACGGCACGGTGCATTTCATTTTCCAGCCGGCCGAAGAGGGGCACGCCGGCGCCCGGGCCATGGTCGAGGATGGGTTGTTTGATCGATTCCCCTGTGACCGGGTGTTTGCCTTTCACAACTGGCCGGACCTTCCTGCCGGGACGGTTTCGACGCGGCCGGGGCCGATCATGGCGGCGGCCGACAAGTTTGAGATTCTGGTTGAGGGGCGCGGTGGCCATGCCGCCATGCCCCACAAGACACCGGATGCGATCCTGGCGGCGAGCAACCTCGTCACACAACTCAACGGTCTGGTATCCCGTCGAATCCCGCCGATGTCCACGGCGGTGCTTTCCGTAACACAGATCGAGGGAGGAAGTTCGCACAACGTCCTCCCCGCTGCCGTGCGCATTGTGGGCACGGTACGCACTTTCGATACCGCGGTGCAGGACCGAATCGAAGAGTCTCTACGACGCGCTGCCGACGGAGTCGCCTTGGCCAGCGAGACACGCGTAACGGTGAATTACATTCGCTACTATCCGGCGACAATCAACAACGCGGACGCCGCAGAAGAAGCCTTGGCCGCTGCGGCCGGCTTTGCCCACGCCGAACTCGCCTCACAGCCGGCCTTCACCTCGGAGGACTTCGGGTTCATGCTCCAGGCCTGCGAGGGCGCGTACATTTGGCTGGGCCAGGGTCGCGGCGATGAGGAAGTACCGCTCCATCATCCCCGTTACGACTTCAACGACGATGTGCTGGCAACGGGTATCCGCCTGCATGTGGCTCTCGTCGAACGCCATCTGGCAATCTGACTGTCAAAAGCGCTTCACCAAACCCCTTCACGAACGCTTCAACTGGCAGCACCGATTGCAACCGTTCAGTTACTGGCACGCCGCGGAACTGGCCGTCTTTCCCACTCTAAAGGGTTGCAGAAAAACCCGACATAAAAAAGGGCCACTGTTCCCGACGGAACGGTGGCCCTTGCAGTTTACGACTTTACAATTTCTTGCCGTATCAGAAATCTACATTGGTTCGGATATACCAGAAGCCGCCATTATAGCCGAAGGGTGAAACGTCGATATACTGGTTGCCATTGCCCGGCAAACCCGTGTTCGGGTCAATGGAACGGAGATCCTTGTCGGGGAAGTTGTCGAACAGGTTTTGTGCACCAAACGAAAAACTGAAGTTATCGTTGAACTGATAAGTGCCCTCAAGATCAACAACGACTTCTTCACCAAAAGTCTGGGCAGCACCGCTATTGGCCGTGACTGTATACTTGTCATAGTAATTAACCCGGGTCAAAAGCGAGAACGGGCCCATTTCCCATGTTTCCGTCAAGTTCACACGCAATTTTGGGTGAACTTTCTCAAGAGTGGCCACCCGCGCGTCGCTGACAACGACTGGGTCGCGATCGATTACCTTTGTCTTATTCCAGTTCAAGCTCAGCGAGGTATTGAAGGTGCCTGCGTTATCCGTGTGGATAGCCTTCGTCAGCACAGCATCGATCCCCTGGGTTCGCGTGTCAAAGGCATTGGTCAGATACTGAACCCGATTGAGTTCATTCGCATCGGCAACTCCGAGTTCAGCAAGTGCGGTCCGGTCGTCAGACGTTACAGAGAATGCCCTCGACAGACCAAGGCGATCCTCAATACGAATGTTGTAGTAGTCAACCGTCAGGTTGATACCCGAGGCTGGTGTAATCACTACACCAGCAGTCAAATTGAGTGACTCTTCAGGCTCTACATCCTTCGCACCGTAATAAATCGCAGCCGGATTTGAAACCGCATAGGTACCCGTCTGCACCGGCGTCGTGCTACCGGCCTCGAAGTTCAGTGTCACATTGCTGGTATCTGTCTGGCCTGGCGAGGGAGCATGGAAACCCGTACTGACCGCACCCCTGACCGCCAGGGTCGACGAAAGTTCATAGCGGGCGGAACCTTTGACATTGGATGTACCGCCAAATGTATTGAAGTCCTCATATCGTGCTGCGGCACCAATTGTGAGTGCACTGGTTACATCGGTCTCAAGATCGATATAGAAGGCATAGTTTTTCCGCGAACTTGTTCCAACACTGCGAGGGCCTTTGCCACGGCTGCCATTCGATCCCACAGAGCTGGTGACAACAAAGGTTGAGCCGTCGGGGTTTTCCACTACCTGGCGCGCAAAGGGGCCCGCTGACCAGGACGCTGTGTCTCCCAAGCCAATTTCGTATTCTTCCCGGCGATACTCCACACCCCAGGCAACGTTAAGTGGACTGGCTAAGCCAAGATCGACAGGATAACTGAAGTCGGCATTTAGATTTTGTTCTTTCTGGGTAAACTTACCCAGGTGGAAGCTGGTTGGTGTATCCGGGCCAAAGGATGGATTAAGTGTGTTGGCGAGGGAAAAGCTTAGCTCGTTTTGACCATGGCTGGCAGAAAAGTCGTAATTAAGCTCTCCCATTTGACCGCGAAAACCGATTGTGCCAGCAATATCATCGATCTCGCCCGAGAAAATGGGTTTGAAGCCGTTAGGTAACATGTCTGCGAAATTGAAAGTCGCCCCGGTCGCGTCCCGATTTCCGTTGGGAAGTTCATCAAGGTAGTAGGTTACATTGAACAGGCCGGTCCGGTTGAAATTTGCAGTGTCGAACGGTTGGCGGTAGTTGAAATTTTGGGTGCCATCGCCGACACCATAGTTACCGAAAAAATAAACCTCGCTGTCGCCAATATCGAAGGCACTGTTAACAAAAAGTCGCTTCACATCCATCTCGGTTTTACCCCAATCCTGAACAGGATCGGGAATGTTAAGCTCTGGTCTTTCCTGGCTCAGTTGCAATGCACCAGGTCGCTGGGTACCCCGGCTGGTAGGCCCGCCATTCACATATTCAGCGCTGACGTTGATGAAGCCATTATCGCCGACAGCAAACCCGGTATTAAACGCCAGCTGATAATCTTCACCATCACCCGCATAATACTGACCCAAACGGCCGCCGCCGCTAAAGCCGGAATTATCGTCCTTGAGGACAATGTTGATAACACCTGCGATAGCGTCAGAGCCATATTGGGCTGATGCGCCATCGCGAAGCACTTCAACTCGTTTGATCGCAACTGCAGGGATTTGGGCGAGGTCGACGGCCTGACTCAGCAACGAATTCGCGCCAACATCAGTATTGATCATGGCAGACCGGTGTCGTCGTTTTCCATTCACCAGAACGAGTGTCTGGTCAGGGGGAAGACCACGGAGGTTTGGTGGACGAACGAACGAGGTACCCCCGGAAATGGAGTTTTGGGCCACACTGAAAGAGGGTATAAGGGCCTGGAATAAGGCGTTAGTATCTGAGGTTCCCTGCCGGATCAGATCCTCCGATGAGAACACATCGATCGGAACCACAGATTGAGTAACCGTTCGATCCTGGCGGCGCGTACCCGTGACAATAACCTCTTCAAGAGTCTCTATCTGGGCCGCTTCATTCTGGTCCACAGCCGAAAATGCAGGTGTTGTGACAGCACTAATCAACGCAGGCAGAAGAGCTTTTTTGAAATTCATTTCAAAGTCCTATAATTTATTTTTCTGGCAGGAGTATTTTAAGTCATAGGTTTTAGATAATTCTGCCGCCTTTTATGGACAACAGTGCAAGAAATTCCGTTTTATATTTTCCTTTTGGCAGTTCATGCCTATTACCCAGCCATCAAGCAGCAACATCCAATTCAATGCCGGACATGTGCGGGAATCCTTTTGAGGTTTGTAGGGTGAACCGTTAGGAATGGGCACGCCCTCTACATGCGCTGCATTCACGACCGCAAAGGCATACTCGCCAAGTGCGGGAAGTGGGCGTTTATTCGGAGATTCGCATCTTCGACATTAACAACGCTTTTTTTCGCCATCGCCACATTTAACGGCGATTTTTGCCGAACTGGCAGCGGTATTTAAAGCATTCTGCTTTCAGGGACTCCTTATAATCTTTCAATGATGATGATGGCGAAATGCCATTGTTTTTTCCCACACGCAAAAAAGGTGGATTATGTCACTGCTAAAAACTATCGATCTGAACCCCAACGAAGCGCCCCGTGAATCCCGAGTTGATCCGGAGCGGCTAGTAGAGGGCAACCCGTTACTAAAGTCCTGGCCAGCGGATTTGGCTCGCGATGGCAAGATTAAAACCGGAGTGTGGCAGGGTACGCCAGGGGTCAACAAGTCAATAAAGGGCGAGACTTTCGAGTTCTGTTATATTATCGAAGGCGTCATTGAACTGACGCCGGAAGGTGGCGAACCGGTGATCTACATGGCGGGTGACTGTTTTATCATGAAACCTGGCTACATAGGCCTTTGGCGTACAATTGAAACGGTCAAAAAGCTCTATGTAGTTGTCGAAGGTTAGCCGAAAGACCTTTATTTCTCCACATCGCCGCTCCTGCGCTTCCATGCGCCCGCGGCAACCCGTTCGCCCTGAACATAAATGCGGGATTTCTATCCCGCTTTTTTTTTGTGCTCCAGGCAATGGGCCGACGTTGAGACCGCTAAAACTTAAAAAAGCTATTGTTTCCCCGCATACCCGGAAGATATTTTCACTCAAGCACGGGTGATAGCCACATGCTTACCAGGAGATCAGATTGCACCGATATCGAATTTGGAACCATCCAGCAAGCGTGACAAGTGGAATGGTGTGGGATCGACACAGGGTGTATCGTTGGCAACCAGGTCGGCGGCCAGGTGGCCAATAGCCGGACCGAGTCCAAAGCCATGGCCCGAGCACCCGGCAGCGAGTAAAAAGCCGCTTATGTCGTCCACCGGGGAAATAACCGGAACCGCATCGGGTGTACAATCAATATAACCGCCCCAGGATTCAGTGAGCTCGATGTTCGCCAGAGCGGGAAAACGAGACCTGATCCGCTCCATCATGGAAGAAACTGTTTTCATGTTAGGCTCGGGATCGAGAATTCGCATACGCTCCAGTGGCGTCTCGCCGATTGTTTGCCATTTTCTCATGGACTCCGGTCCCTGGAAAAAGGATTTGCCGACACGAATGTCCACGTTTTTCCAACGCTTGATAAACATTGGCATGAACTCCCGAGCAAAGCGAAGGCCCTGTGGGGTGATCTCCACGGTGCCCTTGCCGCTGATCGCCACGGTGTAGCTGCCGTCGAGGCGACGGGTAAGCGCGCAATCGGGCGTGTAGATCGCCTCGCCAATATTGGGAGCCGGCGCGGTGCGAAGCGAGGTCTGGCGTACGGTCGACAGCGGGAAAGTAATGCCGTGTTGCCGACAGAACGCCGAAGCCCATGCCCCGGCAGCACACAGCACCGTGCTTGTTCGAATAACGCCTTTTTCGGTAATGACGCCGGTCACTGCACCATTGGTCACATCCAGGCCACGGGCCGCACAATTTTGATGGATGGTGGCGCCCAGCGCTCTCGCACCTTCCGCAATGGCCGATGCCGCCAGCCAGGGTTCTCCCTTGCCGTCATCCTGGGAATGGACACCGCCCAGCCACTTGCGGCCATTGGCCGGAATCAACGACGTTGCTTCGCCAGCCGTGAGCATCCTGGTGTTGACGTCGAACTGGCGCGCGACCTCCCGCCACTTTTCCCATTCCTCAAGCTGTGCCGGGTTGTCAGTGGCATAGAGCAGGCCGCAGCGACGAAATCCGATGTCATTGCCGATTTCTGCCGTGAGCTGATCCCACAAACGCAAGGCAAGACCCGACATCGGCAGCTCGCGGGCATCGCGGTTCTGCTGCCGGCACCAACCCCAGTTACGGCTCGACTGCTCGCCGTTGACACAGCCCTTTTCAGTCAGCGCGACAGAAAGCCCGCGCTTGGCCAGAAAATAGGCCGCCGTTACACCGACAATGCCCCCGCCAATGATAACGACGTCAGCGGAAGCAGGAAGTTTGTCATCACTGGGGATGACTTTTATCGTTAGTGGCATATCGAGGGCTCCTTAATGGAATTCATCATCGCCTGGTCCATAACCGACGACAGCTTTGGTTAGTAGATACTCTTCGATACCTTCGATGCCATATTCCCGACCATTACCGGAACATTTGTAGCCACCGAACGGCGCATTGCGATCCCAGGCCGGGTAATTGAGATGCACCTGGCCACACCGCAATTTTGCCGCCACAGCCCGAGCGCTCTGGATGCTTGCGCTCTGGACCTGGGCGCCGAGCCCGTATATCGAGTCGTTGGCGATCTCAATCGCCTCTTCGACTGTGTCATAAGGGAGGATTGACAATACCGGCCCGAAGATTTCCTCCTGGGCAATCGTCATGTTGGTGCCTACTTCGGAAAAGATCGTCGGGCGTGCATAAAAGCCGCGATCCAGGCCGTCCGGCCTTCCCGGCCCGCCACAGACCAGCTTGGCACCTTCATCCATGCCGATACGGATTAATTTCTGTACCCTGTCAAATTGGGCCCGGTTGGCAACCGGACCATGGGTGGTTTGCTCCGAGCGTGGATCGCCAACGACGAACTCGGCCGCGGTGTCACGGGCCAGTGCCTCCACTTCCTGGAGTCGATCGCGGGGAACAATCATACGTGTCGGCGCGCTGCAGGACTGACCGACATTACGAAAACAGGCGGCCACCCCCGGCGGTACCGCCTTGGTCAGGTCGGCGTCCGGCAATATGACGTTGGGGGATTTACCGCCCAATTCCTGGGCCACCCGCTTGACTGTGGGAGCGGCTGCCTGGGCTACGAGGATCCCTGCCCTGGTGGACCCGGTGATAGAGATCATATCCACATCGGGATGGGTGGAAAGGGCGGTTCCGACCCCGGCGCCATCGCCGTTAACGAGATTGAAAACCCCGGCCGGTACGCCGGCATCGTGGATCAGTTCGGCGAAAATCAGGGCGCTGAGCGGCGACAGTTCACTCGGCTTCAGCACGACTGTGCAGCCTGCCGCCAGTGCAGGGCCAACCTTGGCGGTAATTTGATACAGCGGCCAGTTCCAGGGCGTAATCAGCCCGCACACGCCAACTGGCTCGCGCAGGATGGCGGTGGTGCTCCGGTGACTCAGAAAAGGATAAGTCGTCAGGTTTTCACGCGCCGCGCGGATGTGCTCGGCCGCCAGTGGCACATGGGCAGTGCGGGCGTAGCTGATGGCCGCCCCCATCTCCAGGGACAAAGCCTGGGCAAACATTTCAACCCGTTCGAGAATCAAATCGTGGATTCGCCCCAGCAACTCAACCCGGTCAGCGACTGTTGTCGCCGACCAAGCGGGGAAGGCGGCTTTGGCCGCAGCCACAGCCCGATTGACATCGGCGGCACTGCTCAGGGCGATTTCGGCAATCGCCTCCTCGGTGGATGGATCGATGACAGTGGAGCGTCCCGCGATATCGGCTGCCGTCCACTCGCCATTGATAAAGCACTGTTCGAGCCGACCGGAGTCGGCAAGGTATTTGATGGGAGAAGTCACTGCAGTTGATCCTTTAGTCGGTAAAAGGCACCCACGAAAGGCAGGAACCAGGGAGGGCCAAAGTGACCGGGGATGGCAGGCCAACTGAATTCCTTCCAGGGGTTGAGATCGGTGCGACCTTCCATCACTTCGGCCATAACGGTACCCATATAAGTGGACATTTGCGTGCCGTGACCGCTGTAACCCATGGAGTAGTAAATGCCTTTGCGTTCGCCGGCGCGGGGCAGGCGATCCTGGGTCATATCCACCATGCCGCCCCAGCAATAATCGGCGCACACTTTGGCAAGTTGGGGGAATACCTCGCACATCGAACGATGCAGAATGTCACCACTCTTGGTGTCGGATTTGGGATTGGAAACCGCAAAACGGGCCCGGCCACCGAACAAAAACCGGTTATCGGGAGTCGTCCGGAAGTAGTTCACCAGGTTCTTGGTGTCGGTGTACATGCGCCGACGGGGTATCAGTTGATCCAGCAAATCGGTGGGCAGGGGCTCGGTCACAATGATAAAAGCCCCAACCGGCACTACGCGCCGCCGAATCCAGCCAAGGGGGCCCACCTGTGAGATGCCACTGGCCAGCAGTACCTGAGAGGCAACGATACGGCCCCGGGGGGTCGTGACCTCATGACCGCCCTGGACCTGCCGAAAACCGGTGACGGGGGTGCGCTCATGAATTTGAACGCCACGGCGGGCCGCGGCCTCGGCGAGTCCGGTGACGAAGCGGCCAACATGCATGCCCGCACTTTTCTTGAAGAGCATGCCGCCGTAATAGCGTTGCGAGCCCAGTTCGTCGCGCAATTGCTCGCGGGTGACGATTTCCGTATCCGGATCGGCTTGTTTGACGAGTAGCGCCTGGGTGCGGACGAGCTTTTCATAATGCTCGGGCTTGGCGGCGAGTTTGAGTTTGCCGACACGCTTGAAACTACAGTCGATTCCCTCTTCGCGCACCAGCCGTTCAATCGTGTCAACGCCCTTGTCAAAGCTGTGGTACAGGTAGTTGGCTTTTTCGGTACCGAATTTCGCTGCGATGGCAGCGTAATCCTGGGCAAATCCGTTGTTGCACATGCCGCCGTTGCGGCCTGAGGCAGCGTGTCCTACGGTCTCCGCCTCGCACACCACGACACGCGCGCCTTTCTTGGCCAGCGCCAACGCCGCAGAAACGCCGGTTAGTCCAGCTCCCACAACGACCACGTCCGCCTTACCTTCTACAGGTTCCTGCGAGGCGCCGCCAAATGTCGGGGCTGTGTCCAGCCAGTAAGAAGAGAGTTTCATCGGTTGCTCCTATCGCCGCTTACAGCGACCATTTTTTCTGATGGGGGATCAGTCCGGACCTTGGCCTCGGAACGCATTTTAAGAATTTCCTAGCCAAGTGACTGACTGCAGAGCGCGAAGATTCGGGTCTGCAGCGAAGTTTGGGGCGGCGTCCCGCGCACCATCGGGGTTACCGTATCGACACATTTCAGCCCCCTCTCCTCCAGCCACGGGCTTAGACCTGAATCGGCAGAGGTATCCACACGAACAATACCGCCCGACAGTTGGGAGATGGCGGCTTCGATGAGGGTGCGGGCGTCTTCGAGATTTTGCGCAACCACAGGACCGATAACGTGCCCCCGTCCAAACGCTCGGCACACTGCATAGCCGCTGGCTACGCCGCCTGCGGAAATGAGGGTCAACTGCCCTATCTCTGCCAGGCTTTTGAGCAACCCGGTTCTTGGCATGCCAAGACAACCCTCGTCCAGATCCATGATCAGGGAAAGGTCGGATGCTTCGGCTTTTCTTACCCTCGACTGTTGTGAGCTGGCGCCGTTCAATACCGGGACACCCTGGTGCTGATTTAGCACGCCAGTGCTGATGAAGCCACGGCGTTGATAGAGATCGAATGCCTCTCGTGTGGCATTCAAGAACACCGTTGTTGATTCTACTCCGGCCAAAAGTGCGTCGACGAGACGTGCACCGTAACCGTGGCCCTGGAACTCTTTGCCGACAATGATCATCCCGATGCTGGTGAAGGCATTGCCATAATTCCATCGCATTGCCGTACCGATTAGACGATCTCCCAGCTCAAGGGCGAGCCCATCGCCAAGTGCGTGGGCGAATGCCCAATCTTCCGCCCGGTATGGCCAGCCCATCTCGGATGATAGAGCCATTGCCTGGGGCAAATGGGTTGCAGTGAGCTTGCTTAGCACCGGCGCCGGCGAGTCGTCAATCATTACTTGAGTCTCCATCGTAACCTCCTGTTGGCTGGCCTGTAAGTTCGTTGAACGTGGGCTAGTGGCCGTATTGCGGCGGCACCACAACGAAATTTGCTGGGCGTTAGAATTATTTGCTGGACGTTAGAATTATATGGCGCCCATCGCGGCATTGATTGCTGATTTCTTAGGATGAACAATAAGAAATACTAAAAAGGTTTGTAAGAATGGCAGATAATTGTGGTGAATTTGAGGCTAAAATTTTATCGACTTCGTAGATTGTTAAACGACTAACTGTAAAAGATCTGGAGCCCATGATCGGCAAAAGCAATCCCGTTTACGAAGCCCTCAATCACAAGCGCTCGCTGACTTTGAAGATGATCTGGAAATTTCGGCACGGACTCCATAGTGACGCACGGCGTCAAATTTCCTGCGCCAGTGCGTCACTTCATCAGTAACTTCTCAATTACCCCGGGTTATTGAGAAGTTACCTTCATCACTCCCAACTTGGCTTTCCGGTTGTGATTATACTCAGCGGATATCCGCGTTGGTCGAGTGGCTGGCGCAATACAATCCGGCTGGAATAATTCTCGATTCCGATATCGTCTTCCAACAGCCGCTCCATTAACGCCTGGAAATAGGCAACACTAGGCGCCACGATTTTCAGCAGATAATCGTAACCGCCACTGACGTTATAGCATTCGACGATTTCTCGGTATTTGCCAATTCCTTCTTCGAATTTACGAAAGTCATGGGGTCGATGGTTGCTGATGGTTACTTCTGTAAAAACAATGACGTGGCTGCCCAGCTTCTCCAGCGCGACATCCGCGCGGAAGCCCCGGATAACGCCGATTTCATGAAGCCGTTTCGTACGGGCGAGACAGGGGCTCTGACTTAGGTCAATGGCCGCGGCCAGTTCGACGTTCGAACAGCGCCCTTCGCACTGAAGGTGCTCGAGAATCTTGATATCGTACCGATCAAGCGATACTGAAGAACTCATGAGTTAATACCACCATCAGTGCGGTCGCCTTACCCCGATTATGCCGATTGGGCTGCGGTCAGCGCTTCATCCAACGTTTCGATCACCATGCCAGCTTGTTCCGCAGACAGCACCAGTGGCGGGCGAATCTTGAGCACATTGTGCCCCATCGCACAGGCGCTGAGCAGGACGCCCTTTTCGCGCATGCGATTGACCACCCGGCTGGTGAGCTCGCGGTCCGGGGCGCGCGTTGCGCGGTCGGAGACCAGTTCCACGCCGACGAACATGCCCACGCCGCGCACGTCACCAATGGCCTCATGCCGATTGGCGAGCTCGGTGATGCCATCACGCAGGATCTTCCCGACCCTGGCCGCATGCTGCACCAGGCCTTCCTCTTCGATGGTATCCAGCACTGCCAGCGCCGCGGCGCAGGATACGGTATTGCCGGCAAAGGTGTTGAAGTATCTCGAGTTCTTGCCGAATTCCGCCAGCGCGTCGGCGGTGGCCATCAGTCCCGCGACCGGTTGTCCATTGCCCATCGGCTTGCCCATGGTGACGATATCCGGAGTGATGCCGTGGCGCTGGAAGCCCCACATATGCTCGCCGGTTCGCCCGAAGCCGGGCTGGACCTCATCGGCGATGAAAAGGCCGCCAGCCCGCTTGATGGCGTCGACCGCACCCTTCAAAAAGCCCGCGGGCTCAGGGAGAATGCCGTCACTGGTGAACACGGAGTCGACAAGGAGCATCGCCGGCTTAATGCCGTGACGCTGCAGATCGGCGATCGCCGCCTGGACATCGCGGGTGAAGCGCTCGGCGAGGTCGGCGCCCTCGGCATGGTAGAGACGCGGTGCCGGCACCAGGCGAACGTGGGCGCCGAGATCGACCGTCGCACCGAGCGATGGCGAGAATTTCGACACGGCGTCGGTAAAGCCGTGATAGGCGGTTTCGGTGACGATCACGCCCGTGCCGCCGGTGCGAACCTGGGCAATGCGATAGGCGACGTCGTTTGCCTCGCTGCCCGTGCAGGTCAACATGAGATGCGCCAGGTCAGTCTCGGGCACGGTCGCGAGCAGGCGTTCGGCCAGCTCAAGAATCGTATCGTGCAGATAGCGGGTGTTGGTCGCGAGAATCTTCACCTGCCGGCATATCGCCTCGGTCACCGCCGGGTGACAGTGTCCGAGCGACGCCACGTTGTTGTAGATGTCGAGGTAGCGGCGGCCTTCCGGATCAATCAGCCATACGCCTTCACCGCGCACGATGTGCAGCGGATGTTCGTACATCAGTCGATAGGCCGGGCCGAGCAAGGCGTCGCGCCGCTCAATCATGGCCGCGGTGGCAGGGTCCACGTTGGCCCGTCCGGGGATATAGGCGTTGACCATGTTGAGGTCAGTGGTGCTTTTCATTGGATTTTCCTCTTCGTATTTCGGTCAGGAGTCGGTCGCGCGCTTCATCGCGGGAAAGATCGGCCATCAGAGACAGCGCCTCCCAGGCTGCGGGATTGTGGCGCATGATGTAGGCGCGGTTCTCGGGGTAGCGCACGGCGCGCCACTCCGAAATCAACACCGTGATGAGGTGACGTGTCGCCATCAGGTCGGCGACGATCTCCTGCTCGATGTCGGTTAGCGGCAGCGTCTCGTGATAGGCCCCGACGAACTGCGCCGGCCCCTCGAACGGATCGTCCTTACCAGTCATGTGAAAAGCCGCCGCGGTGGCCACTTCACCCACCAGGGGCGCATGCAGCATGTCACCGAAGTCGATAATCCCCACAATGCGTTCATGATCGTCGGGTGTGACCAGCACGTTGTAGAGGTGGTAATCGTTGTGGATCACCTGCGCCCTCACCGAGTCCAGGCGCGGCAGCACGTGGTCGGTGAAGCGCGTCATGAACGACTCCGCGAGCGCACGGCGTGGGGCGTCCACGATGGCATCGAGTTTTTCTATCAGCCGGTGCGCTGCGGAGACATTCCAGAGTAGATCGTGCGTCGCCGCAGGATGGGTGAAATCGCCCAACGCGAGATCCAACCTGGCCAGCACTGCTCCCATTGCCCTGCGCTGAGCAGCGGTACGGGAAGTCTCCCGGATCTGGACGCCGTCGAGATAGGTCAGCATCCGCACGGTGGTTTCAACCCCGTCGGCCAGCCTCACCGTATCCCGCGTACGTCCGCCGAGTGTCGGCACCACGTGAGGCACCGGCTGATCCGGGGAGACGCGGGCGATATGCTCGAGCGCAGCAATCTGAAAATCAACCACCGACACCTGCTCGGATGGGTTGCTGATCTTGACGACGTAACGGGTGTCGTCCGCGGTCTCTATGCAGCAATTCTGATCGCGCTCACCCGCGAGCGGCTTGATACTGCCAGTGATACCGTAAAGGCGGCTGACCAGCTCTCCCACTTCGTCCAGGGCAAGATCGGGCACCGCCGTGCTCAGTGCCGCCGCAACCGATTGCTTCTCCGGCATCAGGCACCTCGATTCAACATTGCAGCCTGCGACGGGATTTCGATACCAACCAGGTCGGCAAGTTGGCGAAAATCAGTCAACCGGTTGACGCCATAGCCCTCGCACGCGGGCTCATGGTTGCGATCTATGAACGCTTTGCCCATGAAGCCCAGATCATTCGCCGTCATGAGATCGTAACGAAAGCTCGACGAAACGTGCAACATCTGCTCCGGCCCGCAGCCGAGTTGATCGAACATGTACTCGAAAGCCTGCCCCCGCGGTTTGTAGGCGCGCGCTTCCTCGGCGGTGTACACGGCGTGGAATGGTGCCTTGAGGTGGGCAACGCTATGCGGAATCAAATCGACCATCGAGTTCGACAGGATCACCAGCGGGATGTGCCGAGCGATTGCCTCCAGCGTCTCGACGACGTTCGGATGGGGCTGCCAGGTCGGGATGGCGTCGTACAATGCGACCGCATCAGATGAACGATATTCTACGTCGTGCGCCTTGCACGCCCGCTGGATGGAATTTTCAACAACGTCAAAGAACGGTTTCCAATCACCCAATACTTCATCGAGACGGTAGAATCGAAAACTCTCTAAAAAAGCCGGCATCCGTTCAGTCGGAACACGACCTTCGAAAATCTTTTTTGCAGTCGGCCCCATTTCGAAGTTAATGAGCGTCCCGTAGCAATCGAAGCTGATGAATTTCGGTTTGTATACCATTTGGTTAATCTCCTGCAATAATTCGATGGACACAAACAATTTTATGGGTATCTGTGCAATAGAGATGCTTTATTGCTGCGAAACTCAAGCAATTTTCACTTTAATCTGAGGCATGGCCGGCATTTTTCGCGGCGTCTATTGAGGTCGAACGTTGTCGGGGCATGATCGTCCGACCTCCTGCTGTCGCGACAACTTCACTATCTTGGAGCCACCGAATTAATTTATTTTCGTATTCAGCGCCGCGACAGCTTCGATTTCCACAAGATAGCCATAGTGAAGCTCGGGCACAGGAACCACAACCCGGGCG
Source organism: Thiohalomonadaceae bacterium (assembly GCA_050299175.1). Lineage (GTDB taxonomy): Bacteria > Pseudomonadota > Gammaproteobacteria > Thiohalomonadales > Thiohalomonadaceae > JAPHTQ01. The sequence goes on along the minus strand of JBNKVM010000042.1, from coordinate 13,618 downwards.
GGTTTGATGTCTCCCAGTGTGGCGGCATAGATGGCATTGAACTCGGGCCAGTTTTCCACGCCGACTATATAGGCTGTTATTTTCAAAATACGTTCGGGTGAGCTGCCGGCGGCTTCAACGATGGCAAGCAGATTGTTCAGCGCCTGCCGAGCCTGATCGTCGAAAGTAGCCTCAGGGGCGTGTGTACCGTCAGGGCGGACAGGCAACTGGCCCGACACATAGACCAGCCCGCCGCACACCGTGGCTTGGACATAGTGGCCGGCTGGGGCGGGGGCATTGTCAGTCAGGACGGTGGTTATATCGATAGGGGTTGTAGTATCCATTACCATCCTCCAAATCGCGGCCATTCGGCTTCGATGTCATCGGCGCCGCTGCGCACGACGTGATAGCTATCATGTTGGGCGCCAGTGGCGCAGGCGTGGTTCGGCAGAATACGGACCCGTGCTCCAATCGGCAGATCGGGAAGCGTGCCATTGGATCCCTGGCGCAGAGCGATGACACCGTGCTCCTGATTGGCGTCTGCCAGGATCAGGTCATCATAGGGCTTGCCGTGGATGTCGCAGACCAGACCATAACCTTGGTCGACTTCCTGTTTGGCAGTGCCGCGATCGCGAGACATGGCCATCCAGCCAGCATCCACTAGAATCCATCCCTTGCTTGGCTGATGTCCGATGACTGTCGCCAGTACAGAGACAGCGATATCGTCAATCTTGCAGACGCCTATGCCGGCCATGACCAGATCGAAGAAGACGAATACGCCGGCCCGGACTTCGGTGACACCGGTGAGATCACGGCTGAAATGGGCAGTCGGCGTGGAGCCGACACTGACGACCGGACAGGGCAGGCCGGCTTCGCGTAGAGTCTCTGCGGCCTTGACTGCTCCGCCCCGCTCCACTTCTGCGCACTGTTCAAGCGCTTCGCTCCCCCGGGCATCATAGCTACCACCGGCATGGGTGAGTACTCCGCGCAGTTCGGCGCCGCCATCGTGAAGCGCGCGGCCAATATCAATCAATTTTTGGCTTTCGTCCGGCAAAACCCCAGAGCGATGACCGTCGCAATCAATCTCGATCAACGCAGGAATGGGGCTACCCGATTCACGGGATGCCTCGGCAACCAGGTGCGCCTGCTCTACAGTGTCGAGAATGACGGCAAGATCCACGCCGGAATTCCGCAACGCCAACACCCGATTCAACTTTCCGGGCGCTATGCCGACCGCATAGATGAGGTCGCGGACACCGGCTTTGGCGAATTGCTCCGCTTCCTTCAGGGTGGAAACCGTGGCAGGCCCGGTCTCACTGGTCATGACCCGACGGGCTGCTTCTACCGATTTTGCAGTCTTCAGGTGGGGCCTTAAATCAGGTCCAAGTAGGGATAGGTGGGATCTCAACCGCTGGATATTGCGATCCATTCGATCAACATCGAGTATCAAGCAGGGCGTCTCGATAGATTGAAGTGTGGCTCTTGATGCCGATACTGTCATTGTGCTTAATCCTATTGCTTTCCGTTTAATTGTGTATAACGTTTGCGTCCGCTAGAAGTAGCTCAACCAGGGTCTGTTGCGTTTCGCCCGGTGCTTGTAACCGGCAAAGGCCTTGGTGGGTAAGGAAAGCGCCAGCGTCACCCGTCCGGTTTTCGGTCAGCCTCACAAAGCGCGCGTTAATAATGAAACTTCCTCTGGTTGCTCCGCTATGCGCTGTTGATATTGTTGCAATTCAGCATCGCTGTGATGACAGAGCACTTCATTGCCGTCTTGGAGAATCGCACGCGGTGGCGCAACGCGGTTGCACACCCCGTCGATACGTACCGGACAACGGTCCAGAAAGGGACAGAGACCGCGCTCGCCAGACGGCGCAGCAACGGCCGGCAGCATCCGTTGCACACCCGCCTGTTCGAGCCAGCCACGGCGCATCTCCGGGACCGAGCCGATCAACAGGTCGGTGTAGGGATGGAACGGCGGCGCGCTAAAGATGGCGCGGCTGCCGTGCTCGACTTTCTGGCCGGCGTAGAGCACCAGGATCTCATCGCATACGGCACGAACCGTCGAAATATCGTGGCTGATGAACATAAAGGACACGCCGAGTTCGCGGCGCAGTTCAGCCATCAGGTCGAGAATCGCCGCGCCCACCACCGTATCGAGCGCCGAGGTTACCTCGTCGCAGAGAATCAGATCCGGCTCCGCGGCCAGCGCCCGAGCCAGGTTGATGCGCTGCTTCTGCCCGCCCGACAGGCGAGCACAGGGCTGCGCGGCAATGGACGCGGGCAGGTGCACAAGATCCAACAGTTCGCGTACACGCTGGGCATTGGCGTCGCCCTTGATACCGTGATAGAAAGCCAACGGCCGGGCAAGGATACGCTCTACCGTGTGGGCCGGGTTGAGTGCGGTATCGGCATTTTGAAAAACGATCTGTACGCGCCGAAACTGCTCCCGGGTACGCTGGGCCATGTCACCCGGGAGGGTTTCGCCCGCCAACTTGATCGTGCCGGCGGCGGGCGGCACCAGCCCGGCAATGACGCGAGCCAGGGTGGACTTTCCAGAGCCGGACTCACCGATCACGCCCAGGGTTGTCCCCCGCTTGATGCTGAGATCGATGTCCTCCAGTATGGGAATAGTGGGCCGCCCGTCCGCGCCAATCTTACCGTAACCAGCCACCAGACCCTCGACGCTGAGCAACAGCTCTTCGACCTCGTCCGCGTTCCCGGCACTGCGCAGGGCTGGCCTCGCGGCGGCCAGTAACTGCTTGGTGTAGTCGTTCCCGGGGGCGTTGAGGATCTGTTCCGTCCTGCCCATCTCGCGGATCTCTCCGTTGTTGAGCACCACCACCTGATCAGCCATTTGCGCCACCACCGCCAGATCGTGGGAGACGTAGACAGCGGTAATGCCCCGCTCTTCCACCACTCGCTTGAAGGCCTGCAGCACGTCAATTTGCGTGGTCACATCCAGCGCCGTGGTGGGTTCGTCGAAGATCACCAGCTCGGGGTCTGTGATCAAGGCCATGGCCGCCATCAGGCGCTGCAACTGCCCACCTGAAACCTGGTGCGGATAGCGCGAACCGATAGTTTCCGGGTTCGGCAGCGCCAGCGCCCGAAACAGGTCCACCGCTTTCGCTTCCGCCTCTTTCCTGGGCAGGGTGCGGTGGATTTGGGTGGCCTCCAGTATCTGGCTCATGATTTTCATGGAGGGGTTGAAGCTCGATGCCGCGCTCTGGGCCACGTAGGAGACACGCCGGCCGCGCAGGGACTGCAGCTCACTTTGGCTCAATGACATCAAGTCAGTGTCGCCGAGTCGAATGGATCCGCCGCTAATGTGGCAGCCCTTACGTGCGTAGCGCATCAGCGCCAATGCAATGGTGGTCTTCCCCGAGCCCGATTCGCCGATCAACGCCAATACCTCGCCGCGGGGAATGGAAAATCCAACATCCCTGACAATGGTTTTCTCGTGACCGTCATCGCTGCGGGCGACAACCCTGAGATTTTCTACCCGTATAAGATCACTCATATTCTCGCTCCCTTGCCGTTCAGCGCCGACCGCGCAGACTGTCGATAACCAGGTTTACGCCAATGGTCAAACTGGCAATGGCGGCCGCCGGGGCCAAAATGGCGGGCGCACCGTCCCACAGACCGGACATGTTTTCCCGGACTAAAGATCCCAGGTCAGCGTTAGGAGGCTGCACGCCAAGACCCAGGAAGCTCAAACTGCTCAACAACAGAACCACATAGACGAAGCGCAGCCCAAAATCCGTCAACATGGGATGAATCATGTTGGGGAGTACTTCAAAGCAGGCCAGGTAGAGCCGACCTTCACCCCTTGCCCGAGCCACCTGAACGTAGTCCATCTGATTGATGTTTACCGCCAGTGACCGGGCTATCCGAAACACCCCGGGGGTATAGGCGATGCCGGTGATCAGCAACAAAAGCGGTATCGAAGAACCGAATCCGGCGATCATCACCAGGGCAAAGATTTTATTGGGGATAGCCAACAGGGCATCCATTACGCGACTGATGCTCTCATCCAGAGCCTTGCCGCTCACCGCAGATATCAGGCCCAACCCCGTTCCCAGAAACGCGGCCAGCAGCGCGGCGGCAAAAGCCAGCCCCACGGTAAAGCGCGCGCCGTCCATGATGCGACTCAGCACGCTACGCCCCAGGTAATCGGTACCCAGCGGGTGCTCCCAACTCATAGGCAGGAAGACTTCGTAGTCGACGATTTCGCCGGGCCCGTAAGGCGCAATAATGGGACCTGTCAAGCTTACGAAAATCCAAAGCAGCGCCAACGCCAATCCCACCAGGCCGGAGATGCCCAAATAGTCATACCAGTTTTTCATCGTTGCCTCACTTGCGCAGTTTGGGGTTTGACAGGATGGCGCAGACATCGGCCATCAACACCAGTATCAGGTATCCGGTACAGAAGAGCATCGCGCAGACCTGCAACAGTGGGAAGTCGCGGTTGGTTACCGAGTCCACCATCAGGCTGGCAATGCCCGGATAGTTGAAGATGACCTCCACTATCACCACACCGCCCATCAAATAGGAAAGGCTTAGAGCCACGGCATTGGCGATAGGGCCTACCGCGTTAGGCAGCGCATGCCTCAGCACCAACCGGGAGTGGCTCGCCCCCTTCAGGACGGCCATCTCCACATAGGGCTGCTGCATCTGCTCGATAAGCGCGGAGCGGGTCATTCTGGCCATCTGCCCGATCAGAACAAGGCACAGCGTCATGACCGGCAGGGCATAGGTCGCCAGAAACTGCGACAGGCTCGGATCCGGCGGTGCGTAGGAAACGGAGGCCAGCCAACCCAATTGCACGGCAAAGATCAGCACAGCCGTTGTCGCCACCAGGAATTCCGGCACGGCGACGATAAACATGACAATGGAACTGATGAATCGGTCCACGCGGCTACCACTGTACATGGCCGCCATAATGCCCACAAACAGAGCAAAGGGCACCGCGACCACGGCGGTGATCCCGGCCAGCAATAAAGAGCGTGGTAAGCGGTCGGACACCAGTTCCGCTATCGGCATGTTGTTAGCCAGCGACACGCCTGGGTCACCGCTGAGTAACGCCCCCAGCCAGTTCAGGTAGCGGATATGGGGCGGCTGATCGAGGCCTAGCTTTACCCGTAGGGCTTCTAATACTTCGGGAGTGGCGGCCTGGCCTAGCATTGCCTGTGCAGGGTCGCCGGGCAGCAGGTTGGTGATCAGGAAGACCACCGCGGATACTAGCAGCAGGGTCACCATCGAGGTACCCAGGCGCTTTAGGAAAAGGTTGGCAATAGTACTCATAGGTAAACCCTTTTATTCTTCCAGCCATACATACTCGGCAAATGAGTAGCCCATCAGACCACCGATTGGAATGGGGGAAAGCCCTCTAAGTCGCGAGTCGTAGCCGTCGAGCAGGTTCATAAAGACTGGAATACCGATACCGCACTCATTGTGAACCAGCACCTGCATGTCGACATACATCTGCTTGCGTTTGGTCTGATCACTCTCTGAGCGGGCCGCTTGCAGCAGTTGATCAAACTTGATGTTGTTCCAGCGGGAGGTGTTCCATTCCGCGTCGGATTTAAAAAACAGGCTAAACAGCATATCCAGGGTTGGCCGCGGATTTACATTGCCGAATGACAACGGGTGCTTTCCCCAATGGTTGGACCAGTAGCCACCCGAGGGTACCCGGTTGACCCCTAAATTGAGACCGATAGGGATGGCCGACATCTGCAGGAGCGTCGCCATGTCGACGGAACCCGTAGCTGCCGGCGACGCGTAGGCTGGCAGTCGCAGGCCCTCGAAGCCACCTTTCTTCAAATGATACGCGGCACGCTCGGGGTCGTGCTGTCTCTGTGGCAGATCCGAGGCGTAGAAGGGATGGTTCGGATGCACGGGATGGTCGTTGGCGATAGTCGCAAATCCTCGGAACAAGGCCCGTTGAATGGTGGGACGATCCATCAGATACTTGAGAGCCAAGGTCAAGTGACGACTGTTGGTGGGCGGTATATCCTGACGAATAACCAAGCTGGTGTAGAGACTGGAAGGTGTGTCCATCATCTGAAAGCCGGGAGTCTTCTCGATCCGACGCGTGGAACGGGGGTCTATCGCATTGGCCAGTTGAACATCGCCTGATAGCAGCGCGTTCACCCGAGCGGTTTCATCGGGAATTCCCACCAACTCGATTTCGTCCAGGTAGGGCCTGCCCGGTTTCCAGTAATTTTCATTGCGTACGCCGATGGTGCGCACTCCAGGGGTAAACTCTTTGAGCTTGTAGGGACCTGTACCCGGCGACCTGCGAAAGTCGCTGGTGCCGTCCTTGATAATGAGGAAGTGCGAGTCCGCCAAAATCTCCGGCAGGTCGGCGTTGGGGTACGTCAACCGAATCCGAACTTGGCGCGGTCCTGTCACCTCGACGCTGTCGAACTGGTCGGCAATGGGCTTGACACGGGAACCGACGCTGGCATCACGATGGCGCATCAGGGAGTAGACCACATCCCTCGGTTCCAGCGGCTTGCCGTCGTGAAAAGCCACACCATGCCGTAGACTGACGTTCCAGACCTGCAGATCGTCCGTCTCCAGGGACTCCGCCAACGATAACTGTCCCCTTAGGTCGCTGTCGTATTGGGTGAGCCCACTGTAGAACATGTAGTGCCGGGCGTAGTCAGTGGACGTACTTCCCTTGGCCGGGTCCATAGTGTCTAACGTCGACGCGGCAATGCAGGCCACGCGAATCCGTCCGCCCCGCCGGGGACGCAGCGCCTCTTCCCGAGTCAGTTCCGCGCTAACACGGGCCGGCAGAAGCAAGGAGCTGGCAACACTGGCCGTCAGTCCCAGACCGGCCAAGCCGCGCAGGGCCGCTCGGCGAGTCAAGGCGATTGTTTCGGGTCTCTTATCTTTCATATATTCCCCGCACCTATTATCCCACTTACCTGTTTATTCAGTTTAAATCGGCAGCACCTCCCTCGGGCGCGCCCGACGACGTCCTCGCGTGCGTGCACGTCCCCCGCCTCGGCACCGGTAACCGCGGGTGCCGTGTCAAGCCAATAGGATTCGAGTTTCATCGTTTTACTCACACACCGGGCGGATCACAGACCGACAATTGCGGGCAGGCCGCCGATGTCCTTAATCTCGTGAGTCGCGTAATGTGGCAGCAGCGACGGCTCGTGGTTGCGATTGACGTACACGCGTGCACCATAACCCAGATCACAGGCGGACATGTGATCGTAGCGGAAGCTGGAGGAAACATGCATCATCTCTTCCGGACCGCAGCCGAGTTGGTCGAACATGTATTCCCAAGCCTGGAGGCGGGGTTTGTAGGCCTGGGCTTGCTGGGCGGTGAAGATGTGCGCGAACGGCGCTCCGAGCTTGTCCACATTGTGCTGGATCTGGTCATCAGAGGCGTTCGACAGGATCACCAGAGGGATTTCCTTCGCGACTTTGGAAAGACCTTCCGGTACGTCTGGGTGCGGCCCCCAGGTCGGAACGGCTTCGTAGTAGCTCCGCGCCTCGTCTTCGTTAAATTCTAGCTTCCATTTCTTACAGGTACGCAGCACCGCGCTGTAAAGCACCTCCTCGTAGGGCTTCCAGGCACCCAGCACTTCATCAAGCCGATAGGCCGCATAGTCTTTGACAAACTGCTCCATCTGTTCAGCAGGAATGCGGTCGGCGAATATTTCGCGGGTCATGGCCCCCATGCGGAAATTGGTCAAAGTGCCGTAGCAATCAAAGGTAATGTACTTGGGTGTAAATCTGCTCATGAGTTGGTTTTCCCGTTGTTCGGATTTGGTCGTAAACTTCGGCCCGGTGTAAATAGCGCTCTTGAGACATGCTACTGAATTGGGACATTCACTATTTAAGCACGTAAGCATAAAGCGATGTTTCCAATGCAGAGGGCTGAAACCGCAAGAAGCATCGTTTTCACAGGTGGATGCAGCATATGCTACCGTCCGGTTTGCCAAATTCGTTAGGAGCCCTCCCCGCCTGGCGCCAGTCGCAGCATCAAGTACCGCAGCCGGCCGGCAATATGGAATTATACGCTGAGCAGTTGCCGCTCTTCGAAATCACCCACTGTGTCCATGCCGTTACCATAGCAAGGAGAATAAGCGGGTATCGGCTCAAGATGCAGCGCTTTCACATTTCAAGGTTTTGGCGAATAAGAGTCGCCGTCTCTGTGTGAATATTTACAGGAAATTGATTATGTCCAACCCACAATTGATCGCCATGGATCGAAACCACTTGGTTCATCCGGTCACAAACTTCCGCGCCCATGAACGCAAGGGCGTGACCGTCCTGGAATCGGGTCGGGGTGCTTATCTGCGCGACCAGGCGGGCAACGAACTGCTCGATGCATTCTCCGGATTGTGGTGTGTCAACGCGGGCTACGGCCAGGAAAGCGTCGTGCGCGCTGCCACCGAACAAATGGCCCGGCTCCCCTACGCCACGGGCTACTTCAGCTACGGATCCGAACCGGCCATTCGCCTGGCGGCGAAGCTCATCGAACTGGCGCCGGCCTCGCTGCAACACGTCTATTTCACTCTCGGCGGCTCCGATGCCATCGACTCCGCGATCCGCTATATCACCCATTACTACAACTCCATCGGCAAGCCCCGGAAAAAACAACTGATCGCGATGGAGCGGGGTTACCACGGCTCCTCCTCGCTCGGCTCGGGGCTGACCGGCTTGCCCGCGTTTCACCACAACTTCGATGTCCCTCAAAGCCATCAACACCACATCCCTTGCCCCTATCCCTATCGCAGCGAGGTGGGCGACGACCCGCAGGCGATCATCGCCGCCTCGGTCGATGCCCTGCGAGCCAGGGTGAACGAGCTCGGAGCCGAAAATGTAGCCGCCTTCTTTTGCGAACCGGTGATCGGCTCCGGCGGCGTTATCGTTCCGCCCAAAGGCTGGCTCAAGGCCATCAGCGACACCTGTCGCGAACTGGATATCCTGCTGGTGGTCGACGAAGTGATCACCGGATTTGGCCGCACCGGCCCCATGTTCGCCTGTGAAGCGGAAGGCGTTGAGCCCGACTTGATGACTGTCGCCAAAGGCCTGACCTCCGGGTATGCCCCCATGGGTGCGGTGATGTTTTCCGACGCCATCTACACAGGCATCGCCGACGGCGGGCCGATTGACATCCCCACCGGCCACGGACAGACTTACTCGGCACACCCGGTCAGCGCGGCGATCGCGCTGGAAGTGCTGCGCCTGTACGAGGAAGGCGGCTTGCTCGCCAACGGCGTGGCCCAGGCACCCCGCTTCGAGCAGGGGCTGCAGGCGTTGACGGATCATCCCCTGGTGGGCGACGCCCGCCAGCTCGGATTGCTGGGTGCACTAGAACTGGTCGCCGACAAGGAGACCAAACGCCGTTTCGATCCTGCCCTGGCTCTGCACGAGCGAATTACTCAGGAGGCTTATCGCAACGGCCTCATATTCCGCGCCTTCGGTGACAATATTCTCGGGTTTGCGCCCGCACTTTGCTATCGGGCGCAAGATTTCGATCTCCTGTTTGAGCGACTGAAGCGCACACTGGATACTGTGCTCGATGAAAAAGACGTGCGCGAAGAGGTGGCCTGATATGACGAATTTCTCCATGACGAGACCGTTCAAAATCGCACTGATTCCAGGGGACGGCATCGGCAAAGAGGTGATGCCCGAAGGGCTGCGTGTGCTCGACGCCGCAGCGGAGCGTTTCGGTATCCCGCTGGAATACACCTCTATCGACTGGGCCAGTTGCGACTATTACGCCGAGCACGGCCAAATGATGCCCGACGACTGGAAGGCGCAATTGTCCGGCGTGGACGCCATCTACTTCGGTGCTGTGGGCTGGCCGGAAACCGTCCCCGATCACATCTCCCTGTGGGGATCAATCCTCAAGTTTCGCCGCGAATTCGACCAGTACATCAACCTGCGACCAGTGCGGACCTTCGCCGGCGTCCCCTGCCCCCTCGCCGGTCGCGGCCCGGGCGATATCGATTTCATGATCGTGCGGGAAAATACGGAGGGCGAATACTCTTCGGTGGGCGGGATCATGTTTGAAGGTACGCCCCGAGAGGTCGTGATGCAGCAGTCGGTTTTCACACGCCAGGGCACGGAACGAGTGATGAAGTTCGCCTTCGATCTGGCCCGCCGAAGGTCGCGCAAACACCTCACGGTAGCCACCAAAAGCAACGGCATGGCCATCAGTATGCCTTGGTGGGATGAGCGCGCCGCAGAACTCGCGCGTCTGCATTACCCTGATATCGAGTGGGATAAGCAGCACATCGATATCCTGTGCGCGCGCTTTGTCCTTCAGCCGGAGCGCTTCGATGTGGTGGTCGCCTCTAACCTGTTCGGTGATATCCTGTCCGACCTGGGGCCGGCCTGCACAGGAACCATCGGCCTGGCACCTTCCGCCAACCTGAATCCGGAACGCCATTTTCCCTCGCTGTTCGAGCCAGTGCACGGCTCCGCACCCGACATTTACGGCAGTAACATCGCCAATCCAGTTGCCATGATCTGGTCCGGCGCCATGATGCTGGACTTTCTCGGCCAGGGCCGCGGACCGGCCCGCAGCGCTCACGATGCCATAGTCGCGGCGATCGAGAGCGTACTGGCATCGGGTCCCCGTACCCGGGATCTCGGGGGTAGCGCATCGACTACAGAAATGGGGGAGGCGATCGCCGCTTGCGTCGCCAAATCAACTGTCCCCGAAACAACTGTCCCCGAATCAACTGTCCCCAAAACAACGATCAGGAGAACATAAAGCATGACCTTCCCACTCACTCTGGATCGCTCCGATTTACAATGCACGCGAAACTTCATCGCCGGCGAATGGTGCGAGGCGTTTGGCGCCCGCTGCTACGACGTCAGCGATCCGGCCGATGGCACCGTTTTCGCTCGCGTCCCCGACAGCAATGCCACCGATGCCTTGCAGGCTTTGGAAGCGGCGCATGCCGCCTTTCCGAACTGGCGGGCCCGCAACGCACGCGAACGCGCGCAATTGTTGAAACGCTGGCACGCCCTGATCCTGGCCAACGGCGAGGACCTTGCCAGACTCATGTCCCGCGAACAGGGCAAGCCCCTGGGTGAAGCACGCGGTGAAGTCGCCTACGGCGCGGCTTACGTGGAGTGGTTCGCCGAGGAAGCCGTGCGCGTCTACGGTGATCTGCTACCGCCGTTGATTCCCGGCAAAAAACAAATGGTGGTCAAGGAGCCAGTGGGCGTGGTAGCGGCGGTTACACCGTGGAATTTCCCGCTGGCGATGATCGCCCGCAAGATAGCCCCGGCGCTCGCCGCCGGCTGTACGGTGATCGCCAAGCCAGCAGAAGACACACCGTTGACAGCATTGGCGCTGGTCAAACTGATCGCAGAGGCCGGCTTTCCCCCCGGTGTGGTCAATATCGTCACCGCATCGCGCGAAACCACCCCTGAGACTGTCGGCGTCTGGCTGCGGGACCCGCGCGTGCGCAAGATCACCTTCACCGGCTCGACTCCGGTAGGCAAGCACCTGGCCCGCGAGTCCGCTGACACCCTGAAAAAACTGTCCCTGGAACTGGGAGGCAATGCCCCCTTTATCGTGTTCGACGATGCCGATCTCGATGCGGCCGTGGACGGACTGGTGCGTGGTAAATTCCGCAACAGCGGCCAGACCTGCGTAAGTCCGAACCGGATCTATGTACAGGACGGCATCTACGATCGCTTTGCCGAGCGGTTGACAGCCCGCATCGAAGCCTTGCGTGTCGGCCCTGCCACCCGGGAAGACTCCGAGATAGGTCCGATGATCAACGAGCGCGCGGTGGAAAAGATCGACCGCCACGTACAGGACGCATTGGCACAAGGCGCCACCCTGCTGACCGGCGGTCAACCGCTGCGTAACGAAATCGCCAACGGCCCCTACTACTACGCGCCCACGGTGCTCAGCGAAGCGACTCGCGACATGGCACTGTTTCGCGAGGAGACTTTCGGCCCCATCGCCCCCCTGTTCCGTTTCACCGACGAGGACGAAGCGATACGACAGGCCAATGACACGCCCTTTGGGCTGGCAGCCTATTTCTACTCCGAAGACCTGAAACGCATCTCGCGGGTCTCAGCGTTGCTGGAAGCGGGCGTCATCGGCATCAATGAAGGGGTGGTGGCAAGCGAAGCGGCCCCGTTCGGCGGCATCAAGGAGTCGGGCTACGGGCGCGAAGGATCCCGCTACGGCCTGGACGATTACCTGCACATCAAGTATCTTTGCCAGGGAGAGTTAGCGTGAATTACCTGCCGCAAAGCGTGACGGTCCTTGAAAGTGATCTATAAAAAATCAATGAAAAATGGGATATGCTCGCTGGATTAAGCTATCGAGAGACTTCTTTTAAAGGCTTTTCCAGCGACCCGGAGCTGGGCGCTTCAGGTAAAATTTTTTTTGGTGGAACGGGTGTTCCCTCTTTTGAGCTACCGGACTATACGGTAGCGGGACTCACGGCTTCGTACGCGTCAACAGAGAAATTCAAGTTTTCTCTCGACATTAACAATCTGTTCGATGAACGCTATACCCAAAGCGTTTGCGATTTACCGTTATTTATCCAGGGTGATCAGCTTATCGATCGGATACTGCTTTTTCTCTATGGGCGTTTTAAGCACGACGTAAGTGAAATATTTTTCGATACCGAAATCCTTTTCAAGGATATCTTCCATCAGGGTTTGATAGTGCATGATGTCCCGCGTAACAAACTTTAGCAGGTAATCGTATCCGCCGCTGATCATATGACACTCGATTATTTCATCGATGTTGCGGATCTTTTTTTCAAATTTGGCGAAATTTTCCTTATGATGGCCAGTTAGCGTGATCTCCGTGAAGACAGTCGCCGTCTGCCCCAGCTTCCTGACATCAACGTGGGCGTTATAGCTGATGATGTAACCGCCTTTTTCGAGACGTTTGACTCGCGCCAGACACGGACTCGGAGACAACGCAACGGCTTCAGCCAGATTGATATTCGTCATCCTGCCGTTACATTGCAGTTGTGCAAGTATGTTGATGTCAATTCGATCCAGTTTGTGTAATGTCATAACATCTGACCCTCTCCGTTGCTGTAATTTATCCAGCTCCTGCCGAATCGTCAAGCACTCTTCAACCTGTTTCGACCTTGGTTAGACCGCCCTTGCTTCCGTATGCTGCGGGATTAAAACTCAAAGTCCACCAGACCGGGAGTTTTCCGCAGTATTTCGGTCTAGGACCGAAAAGCGCCCTTTTCGCCGACCAGCATCTCATAGTGTATGATTACCTCGGTTTTGGACAAAAGAGTGGATTGGCTCTCCAACGGTGAACGTTCGGCAAGCCCCTGTGACTTTCCCCGTCCCAGGCCGAGCGCATCCCCGAATCGCTGATCCGAGAAGCCCGGAAGCTATCGGAGTTCATTGATGCTTCACAGGTTCGCAAGCGACTGATGCTGACTCAGAAACAAATGAGCAAACTGCAATGCAAGCTCAGAATGAGCCGTCCCAGACAACTCGGGCTCAATCCGATTTTATCAAGCTCACACCACAGACAGTTCAACCGCAAGAGCCATCGGCATTGCGCATCGATATTCTTACTCCCCAAGGGATGAAGATCAGTTTGTCAGGGCTTGCCGAACAGAATCCTGTGGCGATGATTGCCAAATTGATCGGGAGTTAG
>JBNKVM010000041.1:0-33862 GCA_050299175.1 Thiohalomonadaceae bacterium | reverse complement strand
GGCAAATGCTTCATTCGCCTCCACCAGATCCAGATCGCACACCTGCCAACCCGCCTTTTCCAGGCATTTGTTGGTGGCGGGGATCGGACCCGTGCCCATTACCGCCGGATCGACACCGGCACTGGCAAAGGCAACGATACGCGCCAGCGGTTTTAGCCCAAGTTCGCGGGCTTTCGATTCTTTCATTACCAGCACTGCCGCAGCACCATCGTTAATCCCGGAGGCGTTACCGGCGGTGACGGTACCTTCTTTCTTGAATGCCGGGCGAAGTCTGCCAAGCTTTTCCGCTGTTGTTCCGGCGCGGGGGAATTCATCTCGCGAGAAGACCAGCGGTTCGCCTTTGCGCTGCGGCACCGACACCGGGGTGATTTCTGCATCGAACACACCGGCGTTTTGCGCCGCCTCGGTGCGTTGTTGGGATTCGGCGGCAAGGGCATCTTGCTGCTCACGAGAGAGATTGAACTGCTCGGCGATGTTTTCTGCAGTAACACCCATGTGGACATCGGTCATCGCGCACCAGAGGCCATCGGCGATCATGCTGTCCTTCATCGCCCAGTCGCCCATCATCTGTCCCTTCCTTGATCTGGGTAGCACATGTGCCGACAGGCTCATGCTCTCCTGACCACCGGCAATCACAATATCCACGTCACCGCAGGCGATGGCCTGAACTGCGAGGTGGACTGCCTTCAACCCGCTGCCGCATACCTTATTTATGGTCATCGCCGAGCTTTCCACGGGCAGTCCTGCTTTCAATGCTGCTTGCCGGGCAGGATTTTGGCCGGTTCCGGCGGTCAGCACCTGGCCCAAGATGACCTCTTCCACCAGCCTGGCGTCCAGACCCGACTGCTCCAGCAGCGAGCGAATAACCGTGGCGCCCAGTTCCACTGAGGGCACGGAAGCAAGCGCGCCACCGAAGGATCCAATAGGGGTGCGGGTGGCATGGGTGATCACGATAGCTTCTGACATGGGTGGGCTTCCCTCGATGATGTGTCTGGATGAGGGAATGATGGTTGACATTGACGTATACGTCAACTAGATTACCAGCACGTCACAAGCACCGTTTCTCCACGAACCGTACCCTGCAAGAGATGACGCCTCTGAGTTAAGGAAACACCGTATGCCACTCTACCAAGCACCGATAAGAGACATGCTGTTCGCCTATTACGAGCTTCACCGCGGTGAGGCGATGCAGAGATTGCCGGGATTCGAGGAGCTGGACAGGGAGACCCTCGAATCGATTCTGGAGGAGGCGGGCAAGTTCACCAGCGAACGGTTGTTACCGCTCAATCGCAGCGGCGATGAAGAAGCGTGCCAGTGGCATGACGGCAAGGTTACCACCCCCGAAGGTTTCAAACAGGCTTACCGCGATTTTATCGAGGCGGGCTGGAACAGCATCGCCCTCGATAGCGAATATGGCGGCCAGGGTCTGCCCAAATCTCTGCATATGCTGGTCGACGAAATGATCTGTGCCTGCAATCTCTCCTTCAGCCTCTATCCCGGCCTCACCAACGGCGCCTGGGGTGCATTGGAGAGTTATGCCGATCCGGCACTGAAAGATATCTACTTTCCCCGCATGGCGTCAGGTGAATGGAGCGGTTCCATGTGTCTTACCGAGCCGCACTGCGGCACCGATCTTGGCCTGCTGCGCACCCGCGCGGTACTCCAGGACGACGGTAGCTACAGCATTAGCGGTACCAAGATTTTCATCACCGCAGGTGATCACGACCTCACCGAAAACATTGTGCATCTGGTATTGGCGCGTACCCCTGACGCACCCGCCGGGATCAAGGGCGTCAGCCTGTTCGTTGTACCCAAGATTCTGTCTGATAGCGAAGGCGGACTGGGTGATACCAATAACGTCAGTTGTGGTGCCATCGAACACAAAATGGGGATCAAGGCATCCGCCACCTGCGTGATGAACTTCGATGATGCCAAAGGCTGGCTGGTCGGTGAGGTGAACAAGGGCATGCGCGCCATGTTCAAGATGATGAACACCGAGCGTCTGGCTGTCGGTATGCAGGGTCTGGGTATTGCCGAGGCGGCCTACCAGAACGCCGTGGCCTACGCGAAAGAGCGTCTGCAGGGGCGTGCACCGTCGGGCGCGCAAAGCGACGCAGTGGCCGATCCGCTGACTGTGCATCCGGATATCCGCCGCATGCTACTCACCATGCGCGCCTACACTGAAGGCTGCCGCGCACTCTCTGTCTGGGTGGCGCAGCAACTTGACATTGCCAACCACTCCGGCGATCCGCAGGAACGCCAGGCCGCCGATGAACTGGTGGCATTGATGACCCCGGTGGTTAAAGCCTTCTTTACCGATGCCGCTTTCGAAGTGGCCAACCTCGGCGTGCAGATCTACGGCGGTCACGGCTACATCCGTGAACACGGCATGGAGCAACTGGTGCGCGATGCCCGCATCGGCCAGATCTACGAGGGCACCAACGGCGTGCAAGCGATGGACCTAGCTGGACGCAAACTTCTGATGGGCGACGGCAAATTGATCGAGCGTTTTCTGGCCCCGGTACACGAGTACCTGAAGGTAAAAAGTGGTTACGCCGTGCTGGCGGAATTCACCTCGCCGCTGGCAGCGGCGGCAGGCCGACTGAAGATCGCGTCTAAAACGCTGCTTGAGCGTGCCGCCGTTAACCCGGAGGAGATCGGTGCCGGGGCGGTGGACTTCCTGCAACTGTTCGGACTGACCGGACTGGCCTACATGTGGGCGCGCATGGCGGAGATTGGACTGAAGAATATGGATGGGGAGGAAGCCCTGTTCTATGAAGCCAAGGTCAGAACGGCGCGCTTTTTCATGCAGCGCATCCTGCCGCGTATCGAGACCCACTTCCGGGTCATCGATGCCGGTGCGGAAAGCATGATGGATTTTGACGACAGGGCCTGGTGATTGGGCCTGATGATGAGGAGCAACGAATGAAGATTCTTGTTTGCGCAAAACGGGTGGTCGACGCCAACGTGAAGATCAGCGTCAAGGCTGATGGCAGCGGTGTCGATCTGGCCAACCTGAAGATGGCCATGAACCCTTTCGACGAGATCGCCGTGGAAGAGGCGGTGCGCTTGCAGGAGGCGGGCAAGGCCGATGAAACGGTAGTTGTCTCCCTGGGCAAGAGCGCCTGTCAGGAGACGCTGCGTACCGCAATGGCAATGGGTATCGACCGCTCAATCCTGGTGGAGAGCGACGAAGAGTTGCAGCCGCTAGCGGTTGCCAAACTGCTGGCTGAGGTGGTCAAGCGCGAGCAGCCCGACCTGATCATCATGGGCAAACAGGCCATCGACGACGACAACAACCAGACCGGCCAAATGTTGGCCGCGCTGTTGGACTGGGGGCAGGGCACCTTCGCCTCCCTGGTGACACTCAACGACGGCGAGGTGGAAGTAACCCGTGAGATCGACGGCGGACTTGAGACCGTCGCCCTGCAACTGCCCGCACTGATCACTGCCGACCTGCGCCTCAACGAGCCGCGTTACGTCAAGTTGCCCAACATCATGAAGGCGAAGAAGAAGCCGCTGGATGTACTTACACCGGCTGAACTTGGCGTCGACATCGCGCCGCGCCTCGAAGTGCTGAAGGTGGAAGAGCCGCCCAAACGCAGCGGCGGTATCAAGGTGGCCGACGTGGCCGAACTGGTGGACAAACTGCGTAACGAAGCGAGGGTACTCTAATGGGCGTTCTGGTCATTGCTGAACACGACAACGGTGCGCTGAGTGCGGCGACACGGAATGCCGTTACCGCAGGTGCTCAACTGGGTGAAGTTACTGTCGTGGTGGCGGGTGAAGGCTGCCGCGCAGTGGCCGACGAGGCCGCTGCCCTGAACGGTGTTGCCCACGTCCTGCTGTGCGACGATGCCATTTACGGGCAGGGACTGGCCGAGCCGCTGGCCGCGCTGATCGCCAAAATCGGCCGCGAGTACAGCCACCTGCTTGCGACTGCCACCACCTTCGGCAAGAACCTGATGCCACGGCTGGCCGCATTGCTCGATGTGGCGCAGATCTCCGAGGTGATCGCAGTGGTCGATGCCGATACCTTCAAACGTCCCATCTATGCAGGCAATGCCATCGCCACCGTGCACAGCAGTGACGCGGTGAAGGTAATGACCGTGCGCGGCACCGCCTTCGCACCCGCCGGGTCGGGTGGCAATGCCGCACCGGTGGAACCGCTCACCGCAGCAGGCGGTGAAGCCGTTTCCCGTTTTGTCTCACGCAACCTCACCAAATCCGATCGCCCGGACCTGACCACTGCCCGTGTCGTGGTCTCCGGCGGTCGCGGTGTGGGCAGCCAGGAGAACTTCGCCATCATTGAGGCGCTGGCCGACAAGCTGGGCGGCGCGGTGGGCGCATCCCGTGCGGCGGTCGATGCCAAGTTCATCTCCAACGACTACCAGGTAGGCCAGACCGGCAAGATCGTCGCGCCGGATATTTACATCGCCGTCGGCATCTCCGGTGCGATTCAGCACCTGGCGGGAATGAAAGAGAGCAAGGTGATCGTTGCCATTAACAAGGACGAAGAGGCACCGATCTTCGAAGTGGCCGACTACGGACTGGTGGCCGACCTGTTCGAAGCGGTGCCGGCACTGACCTCTGCGCTGGATTGATAACGATTAAATAGAGAGAGGGTGATCTGATGGAACGCGAAGTCATGGAATTCGATGTGGTGATTGTCGGCGGTGGTCCCGCCGGACTCTCCGCGGCGATCCGCCTGCGCCAACTGGCCCGGAAGCATGACCGTGACTTGAGCGTCTGCGTGCTCGAAAAGGGTTCTGAAATCGGCGCCCATATTCTCT
This sequence comes from Thiohalomonadaceae bacterium, assembly GCA_050299175.1. Classification (GTDB taxonomy): domain Bacteria; phylum Pseudomonadota; class Gammaproteobacteria; order Thiohalomonadales; family Thiohalomonadaceae; genus JAPHTQ01. The sequence continues at coordinate 29,069 of JBNKVM010000041.1, read as the reverse complement.
CCGGTGCGGTACTCGAAAGCCGTGCCCTGGCTGAACTCTTTCCCGACTGGCGGGAGCTGGGCGCGCCGCTCGATACGCCGGTAACGGAAGATCAGGTGATGCTCTACACCAGCGCGACCGGTGCGATCCGCATGCCCAACATGCTGATCCCCCGCACCATGCATAACAAAGGCAACTACATCGCCAGCCTGGGCAACCTCTGCCGCTGGCTGGGCGAAAAGGCGGAGGAGGCCGGTGTCGATGTCTTTGCCGGTTATCCGGCGGCAGATTTATTGATCGGCGAGTCGGGCCAGGTCGAAGGGGTGGTTACCGGCGACATGGGCCTCGGCAAGAACGGCCAGGAGAAGTCGGGCTTCGAACCCGGCATCGAACTGCGCGGCCGTTACACCCTGTTTGCCGAAGGCTGCGGCGGTCACCTGGGCAAAGAGATCATTGAGCGTTACCAACTGGATGCGGAGTGCGACCCGCAGCACTACGGCCTCGGCATCAAGGAGCTGTGGCAGGTCGATCCCGAAAAACACAAACCCGGTACCGTGGTACACGGCGCGGGCTGGCCGCTCTCTGAAAATGGTGCCAGCGGCGGCTCTTTCCTCTACCACGCCGCCGATGGTCAGGTGGTGGTCGGGTTGATTACCGACCTCAACTACAGCAACCCCTACCTCTCGCCATTCGAGGAGTTCCAGCGCTTTAAGCAACACCCGGAGATCCGCAATGTGCTGGAAGGGGGCAAGCGCCTCAGTTACGGCGCGCGGGCCATCGCCAAGGGCGGTCTGAACGCACTACCCAAGCAACATTTCCCGGGCGGTCTGCTGCTGGGCTGCGACGCGGGTACCCTCAACTTCGCCAAGATCAAGGGCAGCCACACCGCGATGAAGTCGGGGATGTTGGCGGCAGAGACAGTGTTCGCAGCACTGGCGGGCGAGGAACCGGCGGATCGCGATCTCGCTACTTACGCTGAGGCAATCAAGAACTCCTGGCTCTACGACGAACTCTACCGCAGCCGCAACTTCGGCCCAGCGTTGCACCGTTTCGGCACCCTGCTCGGTGGCAGCTTCAACTTCATCGACCAGAACATCTTCCGCGGCAAGCTGCCGTTTACGTTGCATGATCGCACGGCGGATCGTACTGCGTTGAAATTCGCCAGTGAATGCCAGCCTATCGAGTACCCCAAACCCGATGGGGTGGTCAGCTTCGATCGCCTCTCTTCCGTGTTCGTCTCCAACACCAGCCATGAAGAGGACCAGCCCTGTCACTTGACACTCAGAAATCCGAAAGTGTCGGTAACCGTCAATCTGAGCGGCTACGACGCACCGGAGCAGCGTTATTGCCCGGCAGGTGTCTACGAAATTCTGCGCGATGGAGATACCGGCAAACCACGCTTGCAGATCAACGCGGCGAACTGTCTGCACTGCAAGACTTGCGACATAAAAGATCCCTTCGGAAACATCGTCTGGACTCCCCCCGAGGGCGGCGGTGGCCCCAATTACCCCAATATGTAGAGGCGAGTTGTAATGAGTAAGACCCCGTTGCGCACGGCGATGCACCACCGTTCCATCGAGCACCAAAGCTGGTTGCTTGAGGATGGGTGCTTGGAGATAGAGAGCCGGCTGCTCGACACCAAGGCCTACAACACCACGGTCGGTTTCGATCGCAAACTGCCGGCGGGTGAGGCACTGCACGACATGACCATTCGTATTCTGCTTGGTCCTGACACTTTGATACGTGAAATCCAGCTGCGGATGGATGCTACCCCCTTCGAAATCTGCCCCGAGGTGATCTGCCGCTTCGAGTCACTGCGGGGTGCCAGTATGGGCCGGGGCTGGAATGCGATGTTGAGCAGGCGCTTCTCCGGTATCAGCGGCTGCCGCCACCTGGTTGATCTGTTGCGTGGCATGGGCACAGTCGCTTTCCAAAGCATGCCTGGTCAGGACTGGAGCCGGGAGTCGGTAAAAAGGTTTAGCGATAGTTGTTACGCATTTTGTCAGGGTGGACCGATAATGGAGCGGTTAACGGCAGAAGTCGCCGGTAACATAGACCGCAATAACCATTAGGGATACTAGTTGACGTTAACGTCAACCGCAATTATAGTGAGGTCCATATGACACCTGCATCCAGTGATCTTTTGAGTGTGACGGAATTGGCCGACGAGTTGGGGATTACCCCTCGCGCCATCCGCTTCTATGAAACCAAGGGGCTGATCAAACCCCAGCGGGCTGGTACCACCCGGGTCTATACCCACCGCGACAAGGCCCGTATGCAGTTGATCCTGCGCGGCAAGCGTCTCGGTTTCACGTTGGCGGATATCAAGGAGTATCTGGATATCTATGACATCGACCCGTCGCAGACTCAGCAGATCAAATTACTGCTGGAGAAGGTCGAACGACGCATTGGTGAACTGGAACAGCAGCGCGAGGACCTGGAAACCACCCTCGTTGAACTGGAAGAGATGCGTCAGGAGTGCATTACCAACATCGAGGCGCGCAGCGAATAGTGCCGAACGGCGCGTGCCTTTTTTCTTTTAACTAGCAACAAAAATTCGGAGAAAGGCAATGAAGCGTGTCGTAATCGCTGACTACGTTCGATCCCCCTTTACCTTTGCGCTGAAAGGCGAAATGGTGAAGGTTCGTCCCGACGATATGGCTGCCCAGGTGGTCAAGGCCCTGGTCGCCAAGAGTGGCGTCAAGGTGGACGATATCGAGGATCTGATCCTTGGTTGTGCCTTCCCCGAGGGTGAGCAGGGCTTCAATGTGGCACGCCTGGTTGGTTTCCTCGCCGGTCTGCCCCAATCGGTGGCAGGCACCACGGTCAACCGCTTCTGCGGCTCCTCCATGCAATCCATTCACATGGCCGCCGGCGCCATCCAGATGGGGGCCGGTGATGTCTTCATCGCCGCCGGTGTCGAATCGATGACTCGCGTGCCGATGACCGGATTTAACCCGATGCCCAACCCGGTGCTCTACAAGGCACTGCCCGCCGCCTACATGGGCATGGGCGAAACCGCCGAAAACGTGGCTAAGAAATACGGGCTTTCCCGCGCCGAGCAGGAAGAGTTCGCGGTCCTCAGTCACCAGAAAGCCGCCGCTGCTCAGGCCGCAGGCAAGTTGAGCGACGAGATCATCGCCATCGACAGCGGCAAGGGGATGATTGAACAGGATGGTTGTATCCGTCCTGAAACTACTGTTGAAGGCCTCTCCGGTCTCAAGCCCGCCTTCTCTGTCGATGGTTCTGTCACCGCCGGTACCTCCTCACCGCTCACCGATGGCGCCAGCGCCACCCTGGTTTGCAGCGAAGAGTACGCCCTGGCGAACGGCCTGAAACCCATCGCCGCGATCAAGAGCATCGCCGTCGCCGGTTGTGCGCCGGAGATCATGGGCATCGGTCCGGTCGCCGCAACCCGCAAGGCACTGGCCCGCGCCGGTCTCGAAGTCGCCGACCTCGATATCATCGAACTCAATGAAGCCTTCGCCAGCCAGTCCCTTGCCTGTATCCGCGACCTCGGTCTGGATATGGACAAGATCAACCTCGACGGCGGCGCCATTGCCCTGGGTCACCCGCTGGGTGCCAGTGGCGCGCGTATCACCGCCAAGGCCGCCACCCTGTTGCAGCGTGAAGGCAAGCAGTTCGCACTCTCCACCCAGTGCATCGGTGGAGGGCAGGGCATCGCAACCATTCTGGAGGCGCTGTAATGGAGATCAACAAGGTTGCCGTCATTGGCGCAGGCGTCATGGGGGTAGGGATCGCCGCGCACATGGCCAATGCCGGGGTGCCGGTGGTGCTGCTCGATATCGTCCCGGAAGGGGCGAAAGACCGTAACGTCGTCGCCGATGGTGCAGTTAAAAAACTGCTCAAGGCAGAACCCGCGGCCTTTATGCACAAGCGTAATGCCAAGCTGGTTACCACCGGTAACATCGAAGACCACATGGAACTGCTGGCCGACTGCGACTGGATCATCGAAGCGGTGATCGAGCGTCTCGACATCAAGCAGAGCCTCTATCGCAAGATCGATGCGGTGCGTAAACCGGGTGCGCTGGTCTCCTCCAACACCTCCACCATTCCGCTGGACCATCTGGTGGCGGATATGCCGGCGGGGTTCGCCGAGGATTTCCTCATCACCCACTTCTTCAATCCGCCGCGCTATATGCGTCTGCTGGAGATCGTCAAGGGCAGCAAAACCCGTGATGATGCGGTCACCGCCGTGCAGATGTTCTGCGATCACCGTCTGGGCAAAGGCGTGGTCGACTGTAAGGACACCCCCGGATTTATCGCCAACCGTATCGGTATCTACTGGATCCAGACCGCTGTGCTGGAAGCGTTCCGCATGGGCGTTTCGGTAGAAGTGGCCGACGCCGTGATCGGCAAACCGCTGGGGATTCCCAAGACCGGTGTCTTCGGTCTCTCCGATCTGGTCGGTCTCGATCTGATGCCGCACCTGATGCAGAGCATGAAGGCGACCCTGCCTGAGGGCGATGCCTTCTTCGAGGTGGCCGAGATCCCGCCGCTGCTGGAGAAGATGATCGCCGACGGTTACACCGGGCGTAAGGGCAAGGGCGGTTTCTACCGCATCAACCGCGATGGCGGTGACAAGGTTAAAGAGAGCATCAACCTGCAGACCGGCGAGTATGCCCCTTCGCTCAAACCGAGCCTGGAGAGTGTCGACGCCGCCAAGCTGGGGCTGAACATCATGCTGCAACACCCCGACGAGGGTGGTCGCTACGCATGGCGCGTGATGTCCAAGGTGTTGAGCTACGCCGCCAGCCTGGTGCCGGATATCAACGATCACATTTACGCCGTGGACGAGGCGATGCGCCTCGGTTATGCCTGGAAGTACGGCCCGTTTGAGCTGATCGATCGTATCGGTCCCGCCTGGTTCGTCGAACGCCTGCGTGCCGAGGGCATGGCGGTTCCGCCGTTGCTTGAAGCGGTCGGCGCAGGCAACTTCTATCGCACCGAAAACGGCGTGTTGCAGGTCTTCACCCCCGCTGGTGATTATCAGGATCTGCCGCGTCCGGAAGGGGTGCTGCTGCTGGCCGACATCAAACGTCGCAGCAAACCGCTGGCGAAGAATCCTTCCGCCGCCCTGTGGGACATCGGCGACGGTGTGGTCTGCCTGGAGTTCACCTCCAAGATGAACACCATGGACCCCTTCATCATGGGCATGATCCGCAAGGCGGTCGAACTGATCCCGGCCATGGGCTTCAAGGCGATGGTGGTCTACAACGAGGGCAGCAACTTCTCCGCGGGCGCCAACCTTGGCCTGCTGGTCTATGCAGGCAATCTGGCAATGTGGGACGAGGCGACCAAGCTGGTGAAGGAAGGCCAGGATACCTACATGGCGATGAAATACGCGCCGTTCCCCGTAGTGGGCGCGCCTTCAGGCCTGGCTCTGGGCGGTGGCTGCGAAATTCTGCTCCACTGCGATGCGCTGCAGGCCCATGCCGAGACCTACGTGGGTCTGGTGGAAGTGGGCGTTGGTGTCATTCCCGGCTGGGGAGGCTGCAAAGAGCTGTTGACCCGCTGGACGGTGAACAAGCGTCGTCCCGGTGGCCCGATGCCTCCGGTGATCAAATCCTTCGAAACCATCAGCGTGGCCACCGTGGCCAAGAGTGCCCCGGAAGCCTTCGACTTTATGTTCCTGCGTGAAGGCGACGGCATCACCATGAACCGCGATCGCCTGTTGGCCGATGCCAAGGCGAAGGTTTTGTCGATGGTCGATGGCTACACCCCGCCGGAACCGGTTGAACTTCGTCTACCCGGAAAGACCGCCCGCGTGGCGATGGAGATGGGCGTGGACGGCTTTGCCAAGTTGGGCAAGGTGACCCCGCACGACAAGGTCGTGGCCAATGGCCTGATCGAAGTCCTCAGTGGCGGCGACACCGACGTTACCGAATCCCTCACCGAACAGGATCTGCTCGATCTCGAGATCGAGCAGTTCATGCGCCTGGCACGTCACCCGGACACCCTGGCACGCATGGAACATATCCTGGAAACCGGCAAACCCCTGAGGAACTAAGCAATGGCCGAATACCAACCCCCGTTGAGGGATTACCAGTTTATCTATCACGAACTGTTCGACCCGGCAGAGATTCAGGCACTGCCGGGCTGCGAAGAGTTTGACGGCGACCTGGTTAACGCCGTGGTGGAAGAGGCGGGCAAGTTCTTCACTGAAGTACTACAACCGCTGAACCGCAGCGGTGACGAAGAGGGCTGCCATTTCGAGGACGGCGCGGTACGCACCCCAGCTGGTTTCAAAGAGGCCTACGACCAGTATGTCGAGGCGGGCTGGACCAGCTTCGCCTGTGATCCGGAATACGGCGGCCAGGGCCTGCCCAATGCGGTGACCCTGCTGGTGCAGGAGATGATCTGCGCCACCAACCTTTCGTTCGGCATGTACCCCGGTCTTTCCCACGGTGCCTACAACGCCATCAAGGCGCACGGCAACGACGAGTTGAAGGCGCTCTACCTGCCCAAACTGGTAGACGGTAGCTGGTCCGGCACCATGTGCCTGACCGAACCGCAGTGCGGTACCGACCTGGGTCTGGTACGCACCAAGGCCGTGCCGCAGGAAGACGGCAGCTACAAAATCACCGGCACCAAGATCTTTATCAGCGCCGGTGAACATGACCTGACCGACAACATCGTTCACCTGGTGCTGGCGCGTCTGCCCGATGCGCCGAGTGGGATCAAAGGCATCAGCCTGTTTGTGGTGCCCAAGTTCCGACCCGACGCCAACGGCGAAGCGGGCGAGGCCAACGGCGTCAGCTGCGGCGCTATCGAACACAAGATGGGGATCAAGGCATCCTCCACCTGCGTGATGAATTTCGACGACGCCAGCGGTTGGTTGATCGGCGAGCCGAACAAGGGTATGCGCGCCATGTTCACCTTCATGAACACCGCGCGTCTCGGCGTCGGTGTGCAGGGGATCGGTCTTGGCGATGCCGCCTACCAGGGTGCCGTTGCCTATGCCCGCGAGCGTATTCAAGGTCGCGCACTCACCGGACCGAAATCGCTCAACAAACCGGCCGATTCGCTGCTGGTCCACCCGGACGTACGCCGCATGCTGTTGACCCAGCGCGCCTACGTGGAAGGTGTTCGCGCCCTCGGTAGCTGGCTTGCCCGTGAGATCGACGTCTACGAACGCTCCACCGACAAAGAAGCCGCGCAGGCGTCGGAAGATCTGGTGGCACTGCTGATGCCGGTATTCAAGGCCTTCGGCACCGACACCGGATTCGAAGTCACCAACCTCGGCGTGCAGGTCTTCGGCGGTCACGGCTACATCCGCGAACACGGTATGGAGCAGTATGTGCGCGATGCACGCATCACCCAGATATACGAAGGTACCAACGGCGTGCAGGCGCTCGATCTGGTCGGTCGCAAAATGTCTGCCCACTTCGGTCGTTACATGCGCCGTTTCTTCCAGCCCGTAGCGGCTTATATCGAAGCGCGTCAGAACAACGAACAGCTTGCCGAGTTTGTCGGCCCGCTGGCCAAGGCGTTCGGTCGTCTGCAACGCGCCAGTGCCTGGATTGCGCAGAACGGCATGGCCAATCCCAACGAGGCGGGTGCCGCATCGAGCGACTATCTGCGCCTGTTCGGTCTGACCGCGCTGGCCTACCTGTGGACACGGATGGCTGAAATCTCCCTCGACAAACTGGATGGCGACGAAGCCCGCTTCTATCAGGCCAAGGTCGATACTGCGCGCTTCTACATGCAGCGTCTGCTGCCGCAGAGCGGTGGACTGTTCAGTGCGATCCTGGCTGGCGGCAAGTCGATGATGGCTTTCAACGACGAAGCCTTTTGATGTGCGGTAAGCGGCGGAGCGTAGTGCTTTGAATCTGTTCTTCCGCATGTTGCGGATCTTTGTGGCGGGGCTGTTCCGCTCGCGCATCGGTCTGCTCGACAGCTCTGAGTTGAGATTCCGGGTCCTGCCGACGGACCTGGATATCAACGTGCATATGACCAATGCACGCTATCTCAGCTTTATGGATCTGGGCCGCACGGACCTGCTGTTACGCGCAGGCATGCTGCCGATGATGCGGCGGGAAAAATTGATGCCGGTGGTAGGGCACATCGACATCAAGTTCCGCCGTTCGCTGTTTCCGTTCCAGCGCTTCAGCCTGACCAGCAGGCTGATCGGCTGGGATGAAAAGTGGCTCTACATGGAACAGCTTCTGCATAGTGCCAAGGGAATACATTCCGTCGCCATCGTGCGCGGACTGTTTCTCGATCGTAACGGTTCGGTGCCGACGCAACGTTTGCTTGATTACCTGGGGTATCAGGGATCGTCCCCAGAATTGCCGGAAGAAGTAATCCGCATGAGGGCGGGGAGCGCCGAATAAAGAGTGCGGCGACGACAATGCCGCGCAGATCAAACGGCCCTATATGTGGTCGGTTGAACAATAATTAGGAGGATGAACTGATGTCCACCCTGAAGGGGAAAACGCTCTTCATTACCGGGGGAACCCGCGGGATCGGTTTGGCTATCGCTTTGCGCGCTGCAAAAGACGGCGCCAATATCGCTATTGCTGCCAAGACCGACACCCCCCATCCAAGCTTGCCTGGAACATTGGATACGGCTGTTGCAGAGCTTGAAAAAGCTGGCGGCAAGGCACTGGCGATCAAAACCGACATTCGCGATGAAGATCAGATCGCCGCGGCGGTTGCACAGACGATGGAACATTTCGGCGGCATCGATATCCTGGTAAATAACGCCAGCGCGATCAATCTTACCGGTACCCTGGAAACACCGATGAAACGTTACGACCTGATGAACCAGGTCAACGCCCGCGGCACCTTCGCCACCTCGCAGGCGTGCCTGCCGCATCTGCTCAAGGCAGAGAATCCGCACATTCTTAATCTTTCGCCACCGCTCTCGATGAAACCCAAGTGGTTCAAGAATCACACCGCCTACACCATGGCCAAGTACGGCATGAGTCTCTGTGTACTGGGTATGGCGGAAGAGTTTCGTGACCAGGGCGTGGCGATCAATGCGTTATGGCCGCGCACCGTGATCTATACCGCGGCCGTCGCCATGTTGAACGGCATGGTCAAGCCTGAAAACTGTCGTAAACCGGAGATCGTTGCCGATGCGGCACACGCCATCCTGATCCGCGACAGCCGCTCCTGTACCGGCAACTTCTTCATCGACGATGAAGTGTTGAAGGAGGAGGGTATTTACGACTTCCGACCGTACGCAATGGATCCGGATGGACAGTTGTTTCCGGACTTCTTTCTCGACTAATGACGGGGTGAGTCGATGCAAAATCGTGAGGCAATGCGAGCGCAGGATGGCCAACCCGGAGCAGGCGATATGAAGCGCTTTATTACAACAGACGAAGCCATCACTTTGGGCGGACTGTTCCAGCGTCGTGTGGAACGCACGCCGGATGCCGTGGGTTTCCATTACTTCGATTGCGACGACGAAAACTGGCAGGATCTGACCTGGTCGCAAATGGCTAAACAGGTCGCACGTTGGCAGGATGCGATGCTGCAGGAAGATTTATCACCGGGCGATCGTGTCGCGGTGATGATGCGTAACTGCGCCAAGTGGGTCATGTTCGATCAGGCAGCACTGGCACTGGGTCTGGTCACCGTGCCGATCTATGCCGACGATCGCGGCGGCAATGTCTCCTACATTCTGCGTGATTCGGGCAGCAAACTGCTGGTCATCGGTGATCAGGAGGAGTGGGACCGAATCGAGCCGGAACTGCCGGCGATGCCGGATGTGAAACGCATTATTTTGATCAGACCGGTTGATAGACCGATCGACGATCCCCGCGTGAAGATGCTCGACGAATGGTTACCGGAAGAAGGCGGTCCACTGCGTTCTTCAGAAGCCCAGTGCGATGATCTGGCCTCCATTGTTTACACCTCAGGTACCACCGGATTTCCGAAGGGAGTGATGCTAAGTCACCGCAACATGTTGAGTAATGCGGAAGCAGGCGCACGGGTGGTCGACCTTGGCGAGTCGGATATCAATCTCTCGTTCCTGCCACTTTCCCATACCCTGGAACGCACCCTCGGTTACTACTTCGCCGTGATGGTTGGCATGACTATCGCCTATGCGCGATCCATCGCCCTACTGGCGGAGGATTTGCAGACTATTCGTCCCACCACACTGGTCAGCGTGCCGCGTATCTATGAGCGTGTTTATGCCAAGGTTATGGCCGGTCTGGAAGAGAAAGGGCCTGCGGCAAAACGACTTTTCGATCTCGCGGTAAGAATTGGTTGGAAACGATTTCTCTACCTGCAAGGCCGAGGAAAGTGGGAACCCTCCCTGTTGTTATGGCCGCTACTGAATCAGTTGGTGGCACGGAAGATCACAGAGCGTCTTGGTGGACGTTTGCGGGTTGCCGTAAGTGGTGGTGCCGCGCTGGTACCGCAGATAGCACAGGTATTCGTCGGTCTGGGTGTACCCATTTTGAATGGCTATGGTTTAACCGAAACCTCACCGGTGATCAGTTGCAACCGACCAGACAACAATGTGCCGGAAAGCGTTGGTCTGTTGCTGGATGGTGTGGAAGTCAAAATCGGCGAGAATGATGAACTGCTGGCCCGCGGGCCAAATATCATGCTCGGCTACTGGAATAACCAGGATGCCAACGGTCGGGTCCTTGATGCTGATGGCTGGTTGCATACCGGCGATAAGGCACGCCTTGATGACTCTGGACATCTCTATATCACCGGTCGTATCAAGGAGATCATCGTTCTCAGTAATGGTGAAAAGGTCTCTCCCGTCGATATGGAAATGGCGATCACCATGGACCCGCTGATCGAACAGGTAATGGTAATAGGTGAACAGCGCCCTTACCTCTCTGCCATCTGCATTCTTGATCCCGAATACTGGAAAGAGTTCGCGCCATCTATCGATGTTGACCCGAATCAATCCGGTGTACTGGAATTGCCCAAGGTAGAAGAGGCCGTATTGGCCAGAATTGCGGAACAGATCAAGATGTTTCCCGGCTACGCCCGCATATTACGCGTCCATCTGAGTTTCGAGCCCTGGTCGATCGAAAACGGTCTGATGACGCCGACCCATAAGTTAAAGCGTACTCAGGTAATGAAGAAACTGGAAACACCAGTGGCAAAACTTTACTCGGGACATTGAGCGGTAAAAACCGGGGAAGAGAACAAAACGATACCGATTTTGTTTTAAGGCCATGTTGTATGGGCCGGAACGAGCAATGGGCTTCTTCACAGAGTGAAACAACCGTGCGGAGCCAATTGGTGGTAAGCCGGTCGTCTTGCAATATCGGACGATTTAGTTAATCGATAATTCATATACCAAAGGGGATAAATATGGGTAACAAAAGAATCAACCCAGCGATCGCATCGCTCGTGGTAGCTGGTGCTGCGCTGGGTGTGGGAGAGGCCAATGCATCGGGTTTTGCACTGGTAGAACAAAGCGTAAAGCAGGTTGGTAGTGCTATTTCCGGCGGTGCGGCATCCGCTGAAGATGCTTCCACTATCTTTTTTAATCCGGCTGGTATGACACGTCTGAAAGGCGATCAGGTGGTTGCCGGTGCTCACTATATCGTTCCTTCTGCGAAATTTTCCGGTGATGCAACATTGTCGGATGGTACAACAGCAGTCAGTGGGGATAATGGTGGTGATGCAAGCAGTGGGGCACTTGTTCCCAGTGCATATTACGTCCATGAACTTAATAACCAGGTAATGCTCGGCCTGGGTGTCGGTGCACCGTTCGGCTTGAAAACCGAATATAACAGCACCTGGAAAGGACGCTACCATGCTCTCAAATCCGACCTTCAGACACTCAACATTAACCCATCTGTTGCCTATAAAGTGAACGACAAGCTTTCTCTAGGCGCTGGTATCGACTATATGCGAGCAGAAGCTACTCTCTCAAGTGCGGTAGATTATGGTGCGTATGTGGGGTCTTCTGGAAACACAGCAACAGATGGTTCGCTCACTGTTAAAGGTGATAATTGGAGCTATGGATATAATCTGGGTCTTCTCTACGAGTTGAATCAGGATACGCGAATCGGAGTTGCCTATCGTTCAGAGGTCAAACAAAAGCTGTCCGGCACAGCGGATTTCACTGTACCATCTGCTCTCTCAGGCATGATCCCGGAAGGTGATACTGGTGCCACGGCTTCAGTAACTTTGCCTGCCAGTCTTTCCCTAAGTGTGACCAGCCTGCTTGTACCTCAATGGGAAGTGATGGCCGACGTCACCTGGACGGGATGGAGCAGCTTCGACGAATTGCGAATCGAGTTTGATAGTGCATTGGCCGATGCTGTACAACCAGAAAACTGGCGAGACACATATAAAGTCTCGGTCGGCTTCAACTACTACACCAATTCGAAATGGGTCTGCCGCGGTGGCGTCGCCTACGACCAAACACCGATCAAAAACACTCAGGATAGAACACCGCGAATTCCCGGCAACGACAGAACCTGGCTGGCAGTCGGTGCATCCTATCAGGCATCTCCGGCAGTGACGGTCGATTTTGCCCTGGCACATCTTTTTGTCGCCAAGACTGATATCAATGCGACCACCTCTTCAAACTATGGACTGTCAGGTACCTACGACTCTGATGTGAACATTGCTTCCGTCGGACTTGTTTGGGGCTTCTAATAGGTCAGGCCGGATGCATCATCTCATCATCTGCATCCGGCCTACTTCTAATAAACCATGACCCGGAGGTCATCTGTGTCGCACTCTTCGCAAACACAAAAAGTTGTCATCAGTGGCACCGGACTCTATACGCCTCCGGAAACCATCAGTAACGCGGAATTGGTTGAGTCATTCAACCACTACGTGGACGATTTCAATCAGGAAAATGCTCGAGCGATCGCCGCTGGCGAACTGGAACCGCTGGCCCATTCCAGCGAGGAATTCATTCTGAAAGCCTCCGGCATTGAGCGCCGCTTTGTCGTGAATAAATCCGGTGTGCTAGATCCTTCCCGTCTCTGTCCATCCATTCCCGAGCGCAGTGACGACGAGCCATCTATCCAGTGCGAAATGGCGGTATTTGCCGCAACCGAGGCACTGGCAGACGCCAATAAGAGTGCAACGGATATCGATGCAGTTATCGTTTCCGGTTCCAACCTGCAGCGCGCCTACCCGGCTGTCTCTATCGAAATTCAGAATGTCTTGGGTATTCGAGGATTCGCCTACGACATGAATGTGGCATGTGCATCGGCAACATTTGCCCTGCAAGCTGCCAGGGACGCAATTTTATCCGGTTCCGCTAGGGCGGTACTGGTGATTAACCCGGAGATATGCTCCGGTCATGTGGCATGGCAAGATCGAGACTGCCATTTCATCTTCGGTGATGCCTGTACCGCGATGGTAGTAGAGACCGTGGATAGCAGTAACAGCAATAATAACTGGGAAATCGTCAGCACTCGATTGCAGACGCAGTTCTCCAACAATATTCGCAACAATTTCGGTTTCCTCAATCGCTGTGATGAGAGCGGCATTGGGGCAAGGGATAAACTGTTCCGCCAGAACGGCCGCAAAGTTTTCAAAGAGGTGGTGCCAATGGTCGCAGAGATGATTACCACCCATCTGGCCGACGAATCTATCAAATTGTCTTCACTTAAACGTATGTGGCTACATCAAGCTAATCTCAGCATGAATCTTTTGATTGCCAAAAAGGTTCTAGGTCGGGACGCTACTGCGGAAGAGGCGCCAGTGATACTGAATGAGTATGCCAATACCAGTTCGGCCGGGTCCATTATTGCGTTCCATAAACACAGGAACGATATGGCAGCAAACGACATTGGTGTGATCTGTTCGTTCGGCGCAGGCTATTCGGCAGGTAGCATTATCGTAAAACATCTATAAGAAACGAGGTCGCCATGTACAGAATTCTGTTTTTGTCAGCAATGTTATCTTTTACCTGTTCAACTGCTCAGGCCGGTCAGCTGGCTGGAATCGAAGTGGAAGATCAGATCACCATCGCAAGAAATACAACCCTGAAGCTGAATGGCATGGGCCTGCGTGAGAAAGCGTGGTTCGATATTTATGTTGGCTCTCTCTATCTGGCGACGCCCAGCCACGATGCCGCCGAAGTAATCGCACAACCAGGACCGTTCCGCGTGCAGATGGATATTCTCTATGACGAGATAGCCGGAGAAAAACTGGTGGCTGCCTGGCAGGAGGGTTTTGAAAAGAACCAGTCAGCGGATTCGCTGGCGGAACTTGACGCACGTATTAAACAGTTCAACGCGCTGTTCTCGGAGAGTGCACTGAAAGGTGATCGCATCCAGATCGATTACCTTCCATCCAAAGGTACCCGTGTAATCAAAAACAATAAGTTACTTGGCACGATCGAAGGCGAGGACTTCAAAAAAGCCGTACTGGCCATCTGGTTAGGTAATGCACCGGCAGATGCAGAATTAAAAGAGGGGATGTTGGACAAACAGGGAGAGTAGGCGAGGAGAAAGCCCTTCCGACCAACCCATACATTTTGAGAGGGGGAGTGTGTGAAACGCATCGGAGTAGTGATTGACTCAGCTTGTGACTTACCTGCGGACTATATCAAACAGCAGGATATACTGGTGTTGCCTATCAACCTCCATCTTGGCGATGAGCACCTGCTAGACGTACGTGATCCCGCAACGACTATTGACTTTTATGAAAGCTATGCCAGGAAACGTAAACAGGCTGCCGAAACATCTCCGCCCGACACTGAGCAAATTGTTGATTCATTGCTTGAATACGCAAGCCGGTTCGATCGTCTATTAATTGTTACTGTCACCAGTACGCGCAGTAAGGTTTTTGAGCATGTTACCAAAGCCCAGTTGCCGTTACTGAATGCGCTGATAAAACAGCGTCGCCAGGAAAATATTGGTGGCTCTGTATTACTTCGCGTACATGACAGTAAAACCATGTTTACCGGGCAGGCCGTCCTGGTTCACGAAATGGTCAAGCTGCTGGAGAAGGAAGAACTGGATTTCAATGAACTTTGCCGCCGTGCGGATGACTTGAGTGACCATATTCATGCCTATCTGGTACCCAACGATCTCTACTACGTACGTGAACGCGCCCGGCAAAAGGGAGAAAATAGTGTCAATTGGCTTAGTTACCAGGCTGGGACACTACTCAATATCAAACCCGTCATCCATATGCATCAAGGCGATAGCGGGGCATTGGCTACTGCACGAGGATTCGATGCCGCACTGAAAAAACTGCTGGAGATCGCTGCCGCCGCCATCGATAACGGCCTGAAAACTAATACGGTAGTCATTAGTTATGCTGGCGATCCGAAGATCATGGGTGGCAATAGATTAATCCACGAGTTTCGCGCCTATGCCGCCACTAAGGGTGTCGATGTGCTGGAGTCAGTCATGAGCACAACTGCGGGCTTAAATGTGGGGCCGGGCGCTATCTCGCTCGCCTACGCGTCTTGAGCGTCGAGCATTTTCACGAGGTACATGCTGCCATGACTACCACCATGCTCAAGGCCAAATTGCATCGCGCAATAGTGACGCACTCGGAGCTGGAGTATGAAGGTTCCTGCGCTATTGATGGCAGATTGCTTGAAATTTCCGGCATTCGCGAATATGAGCAGATCCATATCTACAACGTCAGTAACGGCGAACGTTTCACCACCTATGCGATTCGTGCGGAAGAGGGCTCGGGTGTCATCTCAGTCAACGGTGCAGCAGCACACAAGGCAAAACCCGGAGACATTGTGATCATATGTGCCTACGCCAAGTTGAGCACGCGGGAGTTGACCACATACAAACCTACCCTTGTCTACTTTGGAGAGCAAAATAAGGTGCGCAGCACCGAAAATGCTATTCCTATCCAGGCCGCCTGATGGTGATTTTACGTCTATTTTGTACCTGCACAACGTACCGAACAGTATAAATTACAACAACTTATTGTCGTGAGAGCATCAAACTTGACAGAAGCTATTACCACGAACTACTTTTTTTAGCATCAATACAGGGAGCGAATGCCCATGGAAGGAATGCCAATAAAACAACACTCTTTAGCACTCCTCCACAAGCTAACTTCCAAAATTCGTTACTCAATCAGTCAGCATTGATCTGTAGATCAACACGATATCGTGTTTTTCTACATATGGTTGTCTCTAGCGACACCTGACTGTTAGTCATAAACATAACAAGAAACGATTTTATTGTGGGTGCAAGGGGCGAATGGATTTCGTAGATAAAACATTAGTGCAGCTAAGTGACGCAGCTTCTCGTGCCGCGCTTTTTAGCGAACAGGCGCTTGAACAGATTCTCAATGCGGGCTACAACACCGATATCGTTCCTGTAAACTCACCATTCACCGCCACCTTCGACGAATTCTCCCTAACTTATCTAAGCCAATATCCGCGTGACATTGAGGGCACGATCACGACCGGGGCTGGCAATGAGCCAATGCAGTTACGAATCCGTACTGCAGAACTGATGCCATCCGGTGACGTCACGGCAGATGCTTTGTGGCGGGGAAATATCGTCGCACGGTCAGCGCCGGAAGACAGTGTCATAGAAGAAGTGATAACGAGCAGACCACAACTCAGCAGCATTGATTCGTCAATCATTGCTGATATGGGATCTTTACCGGATGACCCGGTAATCCTGGAGCAGAAAAGACGTGAAAAATTCCTGTCCGCACTGAAAAGCTCATTGAAATATCCGGACGCATTGCGTGATGAAAATATCACGGTTCTGCTGGAGGACCTTGATGCCGTGTCTGTGACCGAGTTACTTGAGTCCGGTACAAATTTCCATAGCGCACTACGTATTGGTTTTTCCGCACCCTCAGGTAAACCACCCACACCTCAGCTCTATCCTATTACTGCTGCAATCCTGATCAGGGATACGGGGTTCTCTGTACGCAATTTGCTGACGGAAAGTAAACGATTACAGAAATATCTTGAACAAAATGGCCTACAGCGGCCACGCATTCCTTCGTTGCCCATCCGTAAGGCCATACTCGTGGTGTGGATAGTGCCGGACACGGTATTTGATGACGATGACTGGCCTGGTGCAACTCCGGCTATGACCGATGCTCAGAAGAGAGCAGCGAGGGCCGACAAGGCAGGCATCTGGTTGGCGAGTGAAGGAATTGGATTGGTACCTGTTAGTGCAAGTGGTTAAAAGTGTATTCCAGAGGATGGAAACAAGGATAAAGATGAACGCGTTTCACTATTCTGGGATGAATATTTCAGAGATCAGCAAGATCATTCTTATGGAGGACTGACCTATGCCCGCCGTTGCATACCCGTTTATTGATGTTCAGATCGATACTTCAGCACTACAACCTGTTGCTCAACGTGCACCTGGTGTTATTGCCGTTGTTGGCAAAACTCCTGCAGGTGCAAATGGAGGAACGGCGGATGCCAACAAGCCTTATCCTGTGTATACCAAGGACGATGCGGCAGCCCTGTTTGCAAAAGTGACTTCAGGTTCCGTAACACCTACGACACTCTACACATCCCTGATGCTGGCCATGCAGCAAGATCCCAAACCATCAAAAATATATGGCGTACGTGTTTCCGGTGATGATTATGCAGCTGCATTGTCAGGGCTTGAAGCGGCGGACGATGTGACATTCGTGTCGCTGGCCAATGAAACTGCCGTGGGTGCAGCAGCATCTGGTAGCACAGCTGCGACCAACCTGATGGCACTAAAAGAGCATGTAGAATCGATGTCATCACAGGGACTAAGACGCATCGGCGTAGCCATGGTCAACCCGGCAACAGCCAAGTCCTCCAGTTATGCTGCGGATATCGCAACCGCCGCAAGTTCACTCAAGAGCGATTCCAGCCGGATGGTAATGGTGGCAGCACGTGGTGCAGCTGAAGATGCCGCTACCGCAGCCATGTCGGCCATTGCGGGCTATTCACCCCATATTTCCATGGTGCTGAAAAAGATACGCGGTGTAAGCATGCCGGTGGAAAAGCAATATAGTCCGGCTGAGATTATCGCGCTATCAAACGCAAATATTATCCCGATCATTGACCCTGAGCTGATTGTCGGCTCCAGCCTACATTTCTCTGAAGGTCGCTGTTTCACTTCCGATGCGAACCTGCTTTATATCGACATCGTGCGTACCCTCGATGATATCGAATTCCGGCTAAAGGCCGGCCTGATTGGTTTGATTGGCGACGCCAGAATTACCAAGGCAGGCATGACCAGACTGAAAACCCAAACGGAAGGGATTCTTGGCCCCCTCAAGCGCCGTGCAGTCATCGCGGACTTCAGCGTCACCATCCCTGTTCTGGATGCACTGAATATCCCTGAGGCCGCTCGTACACCTACTGACACAAGCATCATTACAACTGCACGCTCCAATCGTGAAGTGGAAATGATCGTTTCCGTAACTTATGGGCCTGCTGTGCATCGCCTACGAATCACTCTGGCGCCGAAATTCTAACACCCTGAATATCTGCGTACGCATCCAGACAATAATTGAGGAGTTTCAAAATGGCAGATTGGAATACCAGACTTGCAGTCTCATACACCAAGGACGGAACCACGGTCGACATTACACCGATCGATTCATTCAGTCCGACTTTCCAGATGAATACCGAAATTCTGCATTCAATAGAGCAGACACATATCGGTATGATCTACAAACCTGAAAACGTCAGCTTCAGCATGACCGTCAAGGCGATTGGAGATGTGGTTGCCAAGTTAACCAAACTTGCGATGGATGGCACCCGATTCGATGTGACACTCCAGGAGGCTGAAGGTGACGATTGGTCATTTGCCTCCGTTGTGTTGTCAGATTGCATTATCACTACCGCACAACCGACAACGGCCACTACCAGTGGCGCTCCATCAGCAGTGTTCTCCG
This sequence comes from Thiohalomonadaceae bacterium, assembly GCA_050299175.1. Taxonomy (GTDB): domain Bacteria; phylum Pseudomonadota; class Gammaproteobacteria; order Thiohalomonadales; family Thiohalomonadaceae; genus JAPHTQ01. The sequence continues at coordinate 10,283 of JBNKVM010000041.1, read as the reverse complement.
GTGTCAGCCTGGGGGCCAAGGCAACAGACAAAGCCAATAATACCGGTGAAATACCTGCGAGCGCGTGATGAGCAGGGAAGCTGATCGTCGGACAGGTGTTGCTGATTCAGAACCGTCTGTAGAGTCAACTGCTGTGGAAAGCAGGGGCTCACGCTCAAATCTTTCGCCAACAGGGTTTCCTGTTGCGACTGATGCGACGACGCTTGTCTTCCCCATCACCATTGAGGTACAGGACACATCGGCCAGTATTGATACTGATGCGCTTATTGAGCAGGTGTTGAGCCGAATCGCAGATAATATGGATGGTGAATAGGAGTGGGTCGGAATATCAGCATTCCCGCCAGAGTGCAAATTGGCAATCCAACGTTGCTCGCCAACGATGAATGGATAGATGATGCTTTCCGCAGAGGGCTTAGTCGCACATTGGCCCAATCCAGCGAAGCGGTTGGGGCAGGGGACGGCCCCATACTGGCATTTGCTCCGGAAATCCAATGGACGGGGCCCGGGGCAGGGCAAGTTAGCGCTGAAGACCAGAGCAGAGTCGAACAACGTGTACGCGAAGTTGTTGACGAGGCGTTGCAGGAACATGGCATAAGTCCACCATCTGGTACGACTCCAACAACTACGCCATCCTGGCGGACAGCAACAAATCGCCCATGGATTGTTCTCCGTTCATCAAGCATCCGCATGAACGTCGATTACTATTTCAGCTATCTCAATTATGTCGTTCCGTCACTGGATGATCGTGACATGTGGATTGACTACTGGCATGAAGAACGTCGAGTGACTGTCTGGTGGGTCAAACTTAACGTTCCATATGTCGCTGAAGATATTAACCGTGAGGTCGTTGAGAGAATCGATGAGTTGAACCCGCTGGGCGAAAATGAGATATCGGCCTGGGCCAGTACACCGTACGAGCGAGATAAACAGGAATTGCTATTTCTGGCGGGTGTCCCGATTCATGCGGCAGACACACGCGATTTCGATCAACATAACCGTTATCTGGTAGCCGGTTCAGGTAATACAGCCACATACGATGCCGGTACATGGTTGCTCTTCACCAGAATGAAACTTCCTGGGCTTCCACAAATTACGATTGCGCCAGGTCAGGAAGAGTTTTTCTGGGAAGCCATGCGTACCCAGCTCCTCGAAGGAGATCGGCAGACAAGGGCGGCAGCGGCAGAGATGCTGGTGGCTCTTCGTGTCTATCCTCGTGCCCTGGAAATTCTATACGAAGCACTTGAGCGTAATACCCTGGAAACGATGGGCTCACGACTGGCAGTGTTAAGCGCGCTGGAAGACTGGCCAGGATTTCCAAAACCCTATTCGATTCTACTGCTTGTGCTTTACGCGGTTGATAACAGTTATGAGCATACGCCGCGTCGTATTTTCGAAGACTGGTTCAAAATAAACGGCGGACGTACAGTCGTTGAATTCCTTGAACGGGTCTTCGCCGAACTGTCGGAAGAGTGGCAGGTGCGTGCCTCACGCCTTATTTTGCATCTGCTCCATTGGGCTCGAGATGAAGAGGCTGCGCCTTATCAGGCTAGTATTACCCGGTTGCGTACATTTATACGCGATTATGAGCTCGACACCGATGGTGTTTTGGGAGCGGAGTCGCTGCGTGTTCTCTGTCGCGATCAGGAAGATGTCATTATTGATCTGCTTAGGGCTATCACCCGGACCCTTGTAGATGGCCCCTATGACGACCCATATCTCGCGACTGATCGGCAGGTAATTTCACAGTTCAGAACTGCATTACACGATCATCTTGAGTCACTCGACACCATACGAGTGAGTGAATTGGAGACGCTGCACTCCAGTTTAAGTGCAATTATTATTGGGCTGAACGAGATTATTTCCAGAATACGTGGCATGCACACCGGGATACGGCGTATCCGGTCGTTCATTGAAGGGACTACATCAGATGAAATTACCATACTATTCGATTTGCGTCACCGCTATATTGAGCTCATTAATATTGGTTTGCTAGAAGGTGATATTCTTGCTTCTCTCGCTGATGTAGACGCTGATAGCGATAATTTTTCCCAGATTGTCGCGGAATATAAGTGGGAAAGAGCGCACAGAGATTTCGATAGTGCTCGCAGGGATGTTATTCAAAATCGAATCATGACCCAGTGGGATGGTCGTGGCCCAATTCAATCGGCTGCATGGCAAGACATGAAGGACATTCTTGAAGGAATGATGTCCTTACTTCAAGGGTATTTTCATCCACGCCACATCGAAAGTTCGGTTTTGCGTGTGCGAGTACTAGATGACTCTGGGCATGCTGTTACATCTGAAAGTCATCCCAGAGATCTACAACAAGCAGTTAACGTGGAAACCAAAGTAGCAATATTCGGCATCCGTGTCGCCATGTACAGCCACTTTTCAGTTTCTCTTATTCTAGAAAATCAGATTTATGAACACGAAATTGGTAACGCAGCATTTCGTACCAGTGTAAGCGTCAGACTCGAAGCAATACGTCAGGAAATTATCGGCGACTGGAATAACGGGCGGTATCAGCATTTCATTGATCGCTATGATGCCATTAGCTGGGAGTATGAAGAAATACAAATGGATATCAGGAGGGAGGTGCGCGAAGCCATCGCCATCGAACTACTGATAACCGCTGCAGCGGCATTTGTAACCGCTGGAGTAGGTTTGTTGGTCAGGGCCGCACTGGTAGGCAGGACAATCAGCGTTATTCGCACAGCGCGCGCGGTCAATACCCTTGTTTTTCTTTCAGAAGTTGGTGCCTTTTCTGCTACTCAGTTGGCAGGTGAGAGTCTGGCATTTGATCGTCCAATTACATTGGAGCGTGCCACTACCACGACATTGCAGAATTTGGTTATGTTCGGCGGCTTCCGTCTGCTTGGTCGGCTGACTGGACCGCTAATCGAGCGTGGCGGTTATGGCTTCGTTGCCGGTCACTCTATCAACCTGGGCGCTACCGCGATACCAACAGTGTTTCACGGTATTACCACTGGTGAGTGGCCGGATGATATCGGTCTGTTCCTGACACATATGATTGGCTCCTATGTCGTCTTTATGGGTGTCAGTCATGCGACTCGCGCAGGTTTATCACAAATTACCGACCCCATTATTGAGGGACGTATCCGGGCCAGCGTGCAGCGACTGGATGCATCAAATGCTGATTTGATTGCGCGCCTGCAAACGGCCTCCAGAACAGGAGCACTGACACAGGAACAGTTCGAACTGATTAAAAGCGGTATGCGCAGCAATATTTCTGACGCCGTGGAACTTGCACGACAATTGACTGATGCGGGCATCCGTTCCGTTGACGATTACCGCAGCCTGCATGCAGATCTAATGACGCTGGATGGCATTATCGCATCCATGGAATTCAGGGCGCCAAGAGGTTATCTGACCAGCAGGAATGGGGTTGATGTTATCGAGGCATTACCCACGCCGATTCGTGTTCGCGGCCTAGTTTCCCAGGGCGAACCCAATTTGTACTACTACTCCCGTTCACAAGAGAATCCGGAAGTCGATGCAGCGCTCGTGCGTTACGATGAGGCCGGTTTCCGCATTGAGCGTTTCTCCTCCGGGATGATTCGTGTGACTCGTCCGAATGGCGAAATCGCCTTCATACTCGAACCGCTGTTACAGCTCGAAACCTCCAGCACACCACCCCGTCTGCCATCCCTGATTGAGCGCGTCCTGGGGCGTGGTTATTTACCTGAAACCGAAATTGATACGGTTACAGAGCAATTACGCCAGATCAATCCTCGCATCATCCAGGTGCTTGAAGCTGAATTTCAGGACCCGACCGTCCTCTCAACACTGCGTCTGTTTACACGTGACTTCCCGAATGCCTGGGAGTTTTGGCCTATCGATGCGGTACGTGGTGTCGCAACTGCACTGCAGGTACAACGTGGTATTGGTCTGCGCCCCATCTATCGTATGTTCGAGACCCAGTCTCAGGCCGACCTGATCGAAGCCTTTAGCCTATATCGTAATGTGGCTGACATGCCGCGTGGGAATGGATTGATTAGTCCCGATCTCACTCCATCGACATCTATAACGCTGATCCGTGCCTATGCCCGGTTGCGCAGCGCGAACCTGCAGTTACCGGAAGATATGAGCAACCGTGCTTTGATGGGATTGCTGCGTTGGGTGACCGAGGGCAGAGATATTGTGCAGGAACTTGGCTCCATTCGTACTGGTAACCGGCTGGCACGTCTTGAAGCGGACAGTCCCATTGTCGATCCAAGGATTCAGCCAACAACACGTACAGAACGAATACTGCAACGTCATGCCCTGGATATACGTCCTGGTCTGAATTTACTCGACGGCACAGTACAGGAAGTCGCTGATGCTATCGAAGCACTTGGCCAGCAACATGGTGGCAGACTCTCCGATACGGCGGTACGCGCCGAGCTGGAGCGGTTGATCCAGGGATATCGTACCCGCGTTAGTGATTTCCAGGCAGGTCAGAATGTTGAGCGCAACCTGGAAGGTGAGCGCGAGGAAATTCACACCATCATCGTCGCATTGGAATTGGGTGCCGAGGTATTTTCCATCGGCAATATCAGAACTATCTATATCCAGCCGTCTCACTACCCACTAGCACGAGGCTACCAGTTGATTAATGCTCCGGACAACGTACCTATCCAGTTGGATGTAGGAGCGAGACGTATTTCTGGTCGATTTGTGATGATCGAAGCGACCACGGGTGAATTGACATTGCCGACTGCATTACGAGGACTGGACCCGGAAAGTGGATTGCCGGAAAACGGTACTATTGACTGGAGCGCGCTTGATTCAGGCAATGCGAGTCATCGTAAATGGATGCAAATTATCAAAATGCGGGCGGCTGCATTATTTGGTCGCGATCTGGGTATCCATTGGGGTAATAACCCGAGCACCGAGTTACCAGAACTGATACTTCGTGCAGGAGGCGTGTCAGCACCTGCCAGACGTGCGCTGGAAGCAATGGACTTCACTGTCGAATAAGCGATGCAATTTTTAGAGGGAAGGTAAATGGGAATTACCCGCAGTTATCAGGATTATTTGACCGTACCATCGGCCATCATTTCTGATGGTCTGCTGCCTGTGCCTCTCTGGGCGGTGCGTAACATGACACTGCAGGAAAGTTACCATCTTCCAGCCATTGGCTCTTCTGGTGCGAAGGCGATCGTTGGCACACATGACGACACCATCACTTTGCAAGGTCTGCTTGTCGGCGCGGAACGTTTTGCCTGGAAATTCGCCCTGGAAACCATGGCTGAAACCAGCAAACGTGGCAGTGCCATGGAAGCCTGGACTGGTGGCAAGGTCAGTGGTCTTGTGCTGGTCACGTCCATGACTATTCGCACTGATATGCAGATAAAAACCCTCACCTTTACCAGCAACACTGAAAAGCGCGATGCCCTGGATGTCACCATCGTACTGGAATATATGCCTCGCCCCAGCGCACTCGGAAAACTGCTGGATGTTGCCAGTATCGGAATCGCCGCACTGGCGGATTTTGGAGGTAACTGATGCGTTTTCCGATTGAAGAGTACCTAACCCCGATCCCAAAACCTGGTGTTGATGAGGAATTCAGCCTGATTGAGGAGAAACTTCAACACGGCCTGCCGCACCAGATCCGTCTGGATACGGGAATTAATCTTGTTGTGGTTATCCCCAGTGGTACCGCAAATCGTTGGCGGAATACCGATCCCAAAACACTTCTCTGTAGTAGCTACAATGAACGACAACCGCAACTGGATACGGAGGAGATGCTTTATGCGTCGAGTTTTGAACGGGTTCCCGCACGGATTTTAGTCAGACAACAACGTGCTATTCGTGGGGTATTGCCTTTGTGCAGTGGTCTGCAGCGTACCATCGATACCACCGGCAATGGCACTGGCATGTTGCTTGAACTGAAAATTATCAGTTGGGATATACATATTGGCATCATGCGCGACCGGAGTGATTATGGTTCGACATTAAAACTCGCCTGGCGTCGCGTCGACAAGGCGATTGAGAAATACTCCACACCGCCGGTTAATCCCTACATTCTTCCACGTTTAAAACAACCATTGTTCAAGATGTTATCAACGCTGGGGATCCGTGAACCACGCGTCATGACCAGATTTACTGCTCGACAGAAGTTTATCAAGGCGAGGAAAAACGGATGAGTGCCCCAGGCATCAACTCGCTGGAAGATATTATGGTTGGCAATGATGCTGGGTGGTTGCTGAGTTTTTACAATGCAACGGCACAGACTGTTCCTGGGGCGCCGACGGTGCTGGAGATCGGCAGGGACGATTACTATGCCGATATCAAAGCGAGCCTACCTTCTGGACTGTCAGGTGGAGAGTATCAGTTTGTCATCGAGGGGATGACTGATGAACACTATGCCAGCATATCCCGTGCGAATACTAACGCATGTGCCGCGGCATATCTGGATATCTATCTCTACTGGCGTGATACCGCATCTTCCGTTGTGGGCTACCTGAAAAATCTTGCTGGACTGACCGATACGTTAGGTAATGTCACAAGCTCACAGTTGAGCGAGTTTCTGGTTGCCAAGCTCTATGTTGTTTCGGTTACCCGCAAGACGGGGACTAAACACTACGAAACAACGATTGTCGCAAAGGAGAGAGTCTATGAACTGGCCAGACGTGCCCTGGTCTGCAGTCAGTATAACGATGACCAGCCTTTACAGAATGCGCGTCAGGTAGCGGAAAGTGCCGGCATTACATGTCAAACACACGATGTTACTGCAACCGGCGGAAGTGATACCAACACAACGACTGCTCGACGCAGTACCCCGGAAATTGGACGCAGCACGCTGGATACCCTGAATCACTATGCTGGCCGCCTGGAGAAAATGAGCAACCAGTATGGCAGGGGAATGCTGCTTATTCGCGACGGACAACTGCATATTGGCGCAAGAAGTATTCCGTTAACCGGTAGCCCAAAAGTGTTACATGCTGGAGTCGGTTTGATTGAAATCGAGGTTCTTGCCCCTGTCACGACAGACCCGAACTTCAATCCCTGCGATCAGATGGGTCCACCGGCCCCGTGTTCGGATGAACTTATTAGCCCCCCACAACGAAAGCAGTACAAGCTGACTCTCAAGGGTAGGCCCGACATCAAGCCCGGTGACGTAGTTGAGTTTATGCCTCCCTCGGCTGATGTTGCTGCAACACATGGACACTGGACCGGTGCGCTGGGAGAAATGGTGATTGGCGCAGTCGCTGGCGATCTTCTACCCAACTTTGGTCAGACAACCCTGGGGGAAGGTAAAGTCAGCCTCTATGTGGCATCGGTGGCCCATAACATCGGCCGACGCGCTGGTTTCTCAACGGTTGTCACCGGCGTGCAGCTCGCATCAATGGATGCCTCTTCAGTCTGGGACAGCCACAGCCCCGCATCACAAACCAGGCGAGAAGGGGAGAGGTGCGCGGAAACAAGCGCTACCCAGCGTATCGCCGAATCACAGGCACGAAGAGTACGACAGGCGTTTGAATCCCGTTCGTTCACCGAAGTGGCTGAAGTACGCGGTACGAATATTTCGGGTAATGCCGAACCGCCAGCGCAGACGCTGACACTTTGGCGAGGCCTTGATGGCGATGATGGTGGCAACAACCAGAGTCGCCGACTCCCCATTAAACGTCCCAGTAATGCTCCTGCGCAGGGGGTGGCCTACACCAGCCCGTTCGCATGGGGCAAAACAGGTCTCGTTTTACCACGCTATCCCGGCACACGTGTTGTCGTTAGCCATCGCCGCACCGAGCGTGGCGACCCAATCGATATTGGTGCGCTATGGGAATCCGGTCAGGCGCCAGACTCACAGGCCGGTGACTGGTGGCTCATTCTGCCAGTGGATGTAGAGGAGGGGAAACGACAAAGCATTGGTGACGATGAAGTCATTACCGGTCATACCGGGAAAGCCACCAACGACTTAATCGACGTTGAAGGAAATCGCGTACTCGAATACGGCAGTTTCACGCTGCGTTTTGGCAAGAGTCAGCTCGCCAATGCTGGTACCCGGCCTACGGCCGCTGAGGCCGACAGTGTAACCATCGAGCACGCCGAGGGTAAATCCAGCATTGTTATGAAAGCCGACGGCAGTATCGAACTTAAAGGTGAAAATATTACGCTGGATGCAGGCTCCGGAGAAATAAAGCTCAAGGCCAGCGCAGTTAAGGTTGAATAGCAGTAACTAAAGTAAGGACGCATCTCATTATGGCAAAAGTATTGACGACAGCGAGCACAGTGGTCTGCGGACATGGCGGTACGGCAACCGTAAGTAGTAGCGCAAAGTTAACTGTACAGGGGCAGAAAGTATTGCTTGCTGATGGTCCACCCAGTTGGACTATTGCTGTGGGGTGCTCACAGACGAACACAAACAATAGTGAAAAACCATGCACCAAAATTGCCAGTGTCACCGCGGGCAAATCAAGCAAGTTAACGGTGGGTGGTGTCAAGGTATTGCTCGACAGTCTTGGTGGTGTGACTGATGGCGCACCGAAGAATACCGATTTGTCTGCGACAGCAGGGCAAAACAAACTCGAATCTGTATAGCGAGGGCTTATGTTGGATATCGAGAATGAAAAGCGAATATTGAAAGAGCGCTTGCTGGGTTGGAGTGCCATGGGCGAGCTGATCGAGCCAGGCGTTACCAATGGGATGGATCTAAAACTGGAAACATCCTCAACGGGGATCGATCTGGCAAAAGTCACCTCTATGGATACTTTGACGCAAGCACTACGTATTGCGTTGACGACACGTCTTGGTGACGACATCTTCAATACCAGTTTTGGTTTTGATGGGCTGAATGCACTTACGGAAAATGATAATCATGTGATGGTTCGCGAGCGGATCAGAATTGCTGTCATTCTGGTACTGAATAAAGAGCCTCGCATTAAGCGAATACTGGATGTCAAGCTCAGCGACGGCCAGCTGGAGTTGGCGCCAAATGGAACCTTTGTAGAAGGTTCAGATGTGAGTGATAGCGCCAGAATGGAACAACGCCGGGAACTCAATGTGGCACTGGCTTTTGAAACCATTGACGGTGAACGTGCAATCTTGAATATGGGGGCACTGGGTGCATATGGATGATACGACTACTTCAATCGATACCGCCGACATACTCGCCATCGACGAGTCGGTACTCCGCAATACGGGGTCAGATGGTTATGGTGTGACCGATGCGGGTTTTATCGCCAAACCCTTTGCCCGGCTTTTGGCAGAGAAACTTGCATTGGCACGCAAGCTTTTTGGTGATGAGCTGGACTTAACCTCAGCGTCAACCATTCGCAAACTGCTGGAAATCACAGCGCTGGAAGAGGCCCGGACATGGTCCGCTCTTGCCACAGGCTTCGATAACTCTTTCGTTGTTACGGCAACTGGTGAGGCACTTAGCTACCTGGGCGAAGAGATTGGCTTACCACGTCCGTGGATGCGTGCACGAGGAAAAATCAAACTGAAACTCACGGGTAGCCTGCCAGGAGATTACAGCGAGATCGAAATTCCCCGTGGAGTCAGATTGCTAACGGCTGGAGGCCATCATGTCGCAACCCTGGAACGGGTCGAACTCTCCGCGAGTGATGCTGAACGCATTGTAGGTGTTGAAGCATTTTATCCTGGCCCATCCCATAACCTCGACCCAACCATTCCTGCATCGGACGGCACATTCACACAGAAGATTGATCGATGGAATCCACTCGATCAGCGTTTGATGCCACTTTTCAATGCAGAAAGTATTGCTGGTGCACCACTGATCGAAATACAGCATGACGAAGCCCTGACTGGCGGTTCCAAACGATGGCCTGACGACAGGTACCGTGCATTGTTGTTGAACGCGCCGCGTTCAGTGTGGACGGTGCAGGCGATTGAAACTGCCGTTTCCTTACTGCCAGGGGTGAGGCAGGTCAAAGTCACCGATGGTTGGGGAGGGCTGGATATTAATCAGTCCATATTTGGAAATTTCAACTTCATTGAGCGTGTGTTCAGTGGTGAGCGTGACCTGGGATCACCCTATTACTTTTCTGTATTGGTCGCCCCTGCCAGAGAGGCTCTATGGGAGGGTCCAGACGGTTTACGTGCCACAGTGGAGTCTGCGATCGAAGATTTACGCCCAATCAGTATTTTCCCCAGAGTCGTCGAGGCTATTCAAATTGGCGTAGGCATCAAGTGCAAACTGGTTGTTAAGGGATTGCCATTACCTACGGGTTCCCGCGCAACCGTCAATGCCTCTGAGGCTGCCCGTGAGCTCAAACTACGTTTGATGCTGCGTGTACAAAGCTATGTCGACAACCTGA
>JBNKVM010000040.1:0-51174 GCA_050299175.1 Thiohalomonadaceae bacterium | reverse complement strand
GGCGCGCTGAAGCCAGCAGTTAATGTGCTGGCATTGTTTAGTGTTACCGGTGTACCGGATACCTGACTCCAGACGGTGCTGACCACACTGCCGTCGCTGTCGCTGGCAGTGCCACTCAAGCTAACCGCTGTCTGCTCATCCACACTTTGGTCTGCACCGGCATTGGCGGTCGGCAGGGTGTTAACTGGATTAACCGTGACATTGATGTCATCGCTAGTCACACCGCCTTCGTCGTCGGTCACCGTCAGGCGGAAGACTAAGATCTCGGCTGTCTTCACGACCGGGGCCATGAAGTTGGCTGTCAGGCTATTGCTTCCCACCAGTACGACCATGCTACCACTTACCTGACTCCAGACGGTGCTGGCCACACTGCCGTCGCTGTCGCTGGCGACACCAGCAAGCGTGACGGTCGTCTGCTCATCCACACTTTGGTCTGCACCGGCATTGGCCACCGGTAAAGCATTCACCGGATTGACGCTGATCTGGATTTCGTCTGTGGACACACCGCCTTCGTCGTCGGTCACCGTCAGACGGAAGATCAGGATTTCAGTTTGTTTGACTGTCGGCGCGCTGAAGCCAGCAGTTAATGTGCTGGCATTGTTTAGTGTTACCGGTGTACCGGATACCTGACTCCAGACGGTGCTGACCACATTGCCGTCGCTGTCGCTGGCAGTACCACACAAGCTAACCGCTGTCTGCTCATCCACACTTTGGTCTACACCGGCATTGGCGGTCGGCAGAGTGTTAACTGGATTAACCGTGACATTGATGTCATCGCTAATCACACCGCCTTCGTCATCGGTCACCGTCAGGCGGAAGATCAGGGTTTCGATCTGTTTGACTGTCGGCGCGCTGAAGCCAGCAGTTAATGTGCTGGCATTGTTTAGTGTTACCGGTGTACCGGATACCTGACTCCAGACGGTGCTGACCACACTGCCGTCGCTGTCGCTGGCAGTGCCACTCAAGCTAACCGCTGTCTGCTCATCAACACTTTGGTCTGCACCGGCATTGGCGGTCGGCAGGGCATTGACCGGATTGACAGCAACGGTGACCAGCTTTTCAGTGCTGCCACCCAGATCGTCCGTAACATTAACTGCGAACACGAGGTTTTCAGGACTGGTGAGGGTTGGTGCAGTAAAACTGGCGCTGGCAGTATCAGCACCAGTCAACACAACCGAGCTACCACTCACCTGCCCCCAGATATAGCTGACGATACTGCCATCCTGATCGAAGGTGTCATTGATTGCGAGAGTAACAAGCGAGTGCTCATCTGCTGCAACATCATTCACCACCACTACTGGCAGGATGTTGGGCATGCCATCATTGCCTGGGGCGAAGCCATTGGCCCATAGGTTGTCATCCTGACCATCGTTTTGTCGCCACGCCACTAACGTATCACCCGCAGGGTTCATGACGACCATTGGTGTAACTGCGTCCCCATTGTTTTCTGTTTCAATGATGCGCGGAGTCAACCACGAAGCAGAAGAACGCTCATAGCGCTGTGCCCAAATATTGGTTTCAACACCATCACCCTGTTGCCAGGTAAGTACAGCATTACCCTCATTATCCATCGCCAACGCTGGAGAGCTGACATTGCCAGGGTGGGAAGGACGTGAGGCGACACTTTGTATTGCTGGTGTAGCGTCCCATCCACCACCCGCAACGTAACGGGAAGTATGCAGTGTATCGGTGGCGCCAGCGGATTGAACCCACGCTACAAAGGCACTGCCGACACCATCAATAGCCACTACAGGCATGTAAGCGCCTAGCGTGTCGCTGATATCCAGTAGCGTGGCCGTGCCCCAACCTGATGTGCTTTCATAGGTGTTGGCCCAGATGCTGTTAGGACTGGCAGCTTCGTTCCATACCAATACGGCCTGGCCAGCGCTGTTCATCGCCAGTTGCGGCATCACTACAGGCATAGTGGTATCACCAAACAAACCACTACGCAGAGTTTGCTCCGTTCCCCAACCTGCACCTACATCATAGGTATTAGCGACAATGTCGTAGAATTGCCCATCGGCAGTAGCAGACCATACCGCGAGTAAATTACCACTCGCATCAGCCTTTAATTGTAGCGATGCGGTATTCATGGCACTGCCACTTTCAATCCGCTGTGCACTCCCCCAGGCGCCAGCGATATAACTGTTCGACCATATGGTCGAATTCATGCCGGCTGTATCGCCCTGGCTCCATGCAGTAATCACACTACCGTCATTGCGGATCACTAAGCGCGCATCACCGATTGTCACAGCGGAGCTAAGTACAGATGGAGTGCTCCAACCTATAGCGGGGCCGTAGTCAGCGACCATGAGCTGTGCAGTAAGGCCATCGCTTTCACGCCAAACCACCATGGCATAACCATTCGGGTCAATAACAAGGCGCGGTAATGAAACATCAGCAGTGTCCGTGGTATCGATCAATACCGGGGTATCCCAGCCGCTACCCGGGAGATTACGTGCGCCCCAAAGATTTGTATGAGTGCCATCACTCTGTGCCCAGACCATGATGGCGCTACCATCTGTGGCAACGGCTGCGTCCATTTCCTCAACATTACCGACGCTCTGTTCCACCAGACCAGGTATATCCCAATCAAATTTACCGGGTATGACGCTAAACTCGACCGAGGTATTCGACTCGCCACCAGGACCAATCGAACTCATAACGTAATAATAGGTGGTACCGTTGACCAGGCCGGTGTGGGTATAGGGACTAGCAACCGCTTCCAGCAGTGTTCCATTCACCTTGGTGACACCGTTCTGATCAGACCAGTAGATACGGTAGCCGGTGGCACCATTAACTGCAGGCCATGTGATAGTGCTCTGCCCGTTACCGGAGAAGATAAGCACATCGGTCGGCACTGCGGGAGGAAGCAAATTCGGATCTGTTCCGTTCAGGTATTCGTCTAGATCGGAAACCCCATCTCCATCGCTGTCAGCGCTGCCGTCATGACTGAGATCACCAAAATTATCCAGCTCCCAGGCATCATCCATACCATCGCCATCGTTATCCCAGGCCGGGTTAACCTTGATACTAACCGTACGACTAACATTCAGATTACCGTCCGAAGCCTTGAAGTTGATGGCATAGAGTCCTGCCTGACCAACAGCAGGTGTCCAATTGAAATAAGCAGTGCCGTCACCGTTATCGACGAACTGGGCTCCCATCGGTAAGGGTGTAGCAGTCAGGGTAACGGGGTCACCATTAGGATCACTGGCCACAACCATGAAACCGACCTGCAAACCTTCGGCAGTAACTTTGTCGTCAATAAACTGCAATACAGGTGGGACCTGCGCCAGATCAGCCTCGCCAATATGCACTACGTAACTACCAGTACCATTCGCATCAAACAGATTTAGCCAGTACTCCCAGCTCGGTGGGTTGGTATTACGATTGCGGGTTTTCGAATTCCATGCATTATCAGGGGAAAGCACCTTGCCATCAGAACGCACCACATCCTTGATCACTTTGGTACCGTTAAAAGGATCGGCAAGACGAACATAGAAGGGACCAGCTTGTGCAGGTACAACCAAAGTGTAGTAGGAATCGGTGCCAGTGTTGCTGGTAAGTGTAAGGCTGGCAGAAGAAGAAAGATTAGGTACTGCAGAATCAGCAGTATCCGATTCGTAGACAGTCAATGAGTCAATAGTGCCGTTAACCGGATAGGCAAGGAAATCTCGCACCGTATCACGACCTGGCAGATCGACACGTACATCACGTAACAGAAAATGTGTATTGACGTCATTCGGATCGATAAGTGAGGTTACCACCCCCCCAAGCTCATCAGAATGGCTGATGTCGGCAGTGAACTCAGTAAACTTTCCAGACAGGGTCGATTCCATGATCCAGCGCCCCATCTTCGAAGCATCTGGTGCAATATCACCAAAATTAATCTTCAAATCGGGACTGGCAGGTTGGTCATCCAACGAACTACCCGTGATAGTGAAACCGATCAATAACCCCTGTTCGTTCTCAACTATTTTCGGCTGTGCTGAGTCGATAGCAACCTTATTTGCTGGACCGGTGCCTTTATTATGAATCCGCACACCCAAGGTAAATGGCTCAGGCGGCTCAATCTCTGAGGTAAAAGCATCATCCGCAATCACTTCACTGGTTAGGAAATAATCCAGCACTAATTGGGGCATCGGCTTAACGGTGATGAAGTCAGGAGTAACATCTACTTCCTCCGTTACACCACCTATGCTGTAACTAAGGTGCGCCCCGACATAGTAAAGCTTACCGCCCGGCTGGCCTTCCGCCGCACCAGGAACGGGAATAATTAGCCAGTGGATTTCACCTGAAGTACTGGGAGCAACAGAACCGTTGCCCGTAATGTCATTGATACCATCCATGGTATCGACGCGGATAAAGAATTTAGCTGCGGGATTGGTTTCGTTGGGATCTGAACTGGCAAGAACGGGAACACCATTTTCGTCGGTAAAATTTACCGTCACCGCCACATTTTCAATTGCCAGCGTATCCAGACCATTATTGATGCGCATCGTGGCATCAAAGGCCTGCCTTTCCAGAGTAAGTTCTTGTCGAATTTCGACCTTTACTTGGGCACAAACGGGCTCTGCAGCCTTAGACATTGGTGTAACAACAGACAACACCAGTGCGCACAAGGCGAAGAGGGAGGAACCAGCAGGCTTATAATTCTTATTCCAACAACAGTCCATTATTCCATGTCAGTTTGCGCGGCACTCGACCGCATTGAGACTTCTCCCTGAACGATTACTCGTTATCCCCACCAATCGACTCAGGAATAACCACCACGGTGGCTAGTACACTCTACCAACAATGGCCTAGTGGAAAAAGTTTTTTATTCTGGCTTTATCTTCAGGCAAGCAGGTATCCCCCCTACTCCATATAACGAAATACTATATTGCAGCATTCCATGCGATTCGCTACCCCCTACCGTTCATCCTCACTAGTAGAGGTAAACCACTCCCAAACAACCTTTGCGACTCAAAATCCTTGCCATCTGTAGCGGTCGGGCTACTGACAACGCGAAAGCCTATATAATCTGAATAATTATCATCAAAACTACCACGCTGTGCGTCGACCAGGTGCCAAGTGCCGCCGAAATAAACCTCCGACCAATTATGATATTCCGCCGGTTGCAACAGATTGCGCCCCGACACGACGAACCCGGCCATTACCCGGGCATTGCGTCCTGTCGCCCTGCTCAGCGCAGTCACTAGATAGGCATACTCGGAACAGTCTCCACTCTTGCTTTCCAAGGCATACCGTGCGCCCATATCATCCGCAAGATAACCGGCATAAGTAAGATTCGAAAAAACCCACTCATAGACATTGTGTATAGCCGTGGATGAGCGCCAAGCATCCAGTTGCTCAGCTAGATTTATAATCTTATCATCATCGGACTCAACGAAGCGTTGTGCCTGAATATACTTGGCCAGACGTGGTATTGTTATAGGATTTGGAGTATCGGTTGTACGCATTTCCACACCAACATTAATCACCTTTGATGCATAGGGAGCTATGGTACCCAATAGAAAATACATTCGCTCATTTCCATCTGAATCTCTTTGCAGCTTGTACGGATGAGATGATCTGATCGCTATACGCTCTTGATTAGCAGTTTGTGCCAATGCCGTATATGCCCAGAAATTAGCGTTCTCCAACGGACTCGACCCAGGATTACTGACCGTAAAACTGTAACGCAGTACACGTGTCTCTGGATATTCAGGCTGCTGACCAACGAAAAAAATCTGGTACACAAAAAAAATCAATATTAGAATTCCAACGCCTGTATAGATTTGTTCTTTCCGTGATATCACTTCATCCTCCACAAAGGGTTTTCTTTTTTGCCGCTTTTTCCTGCATTCGTCTCAAATAAGCTCGCTGTGTAGAAATGTATTTCCGATATGCAGCAACCCCACCCTCCAGGTAGAAGTCGTTCTGTATCTTGTGCCTCTGCATCAGAGCGCTGATCGCACTATAGCGCTGACCATTAGCTGTAATCACCAAGAAATTTGTATTCTTACTTTTTGTCAATACATGGCTAACATCTTTCCTATAATCAATCGTAACCACCTGAAAATCCGGAAATAGCTTGTGAAATTCCTGCACGTTGGCATCGGATACTGTGTCTGTCAATATCACCCACTTCTGGTTCATTTGATATCTATAGGCATCTTGTGCTGTAATCAATTTATCAGGCAGTTGTAATACCCTATCAGACTGAGCTTTCATTTGTTCCCAGGCACGCACCCCACCTTTGAGTATATAGGCACGCTTTGCGCCATTTTTCTGCAGAAGCACACACTCATTTACCAGCTGAAGATCATTTACCCCATTACCTAGTAATACAAGATTTTGGTTTTTAATGAATCCTTTTCCATGTATTGCATATGGTGGAATAGCTATAGTTCCATCGATATGACTTATTTGTCGACTACGATTTCGAACATCAATAATCAAAGTATCTCGAGCATGAATAAGGTGCTCAATCTCATTTATATCCTTCACACAACGGGAGATATTTTCTTTATTTATCACTCTTGTCGGAGCAGTTGCTAATTCAACCATTCCCTCACTATCTTCTTCATCACTCATTGCACATGATTGTGCAGCCACCGCAACGACAAATGAGGAATTCTCACTGTGTCCAGCAACAGATACATCAAAAAGAAAGAACTGGCACCCACATAGGAAGATAGCAATATAGTGGAATAGTCGACTCTGAATCGATATATCTTTATCAATGGCCATGCTTTTTCCCTGAGACGAGTTCCAGCACTATAATACAAATTTACTCACAACCAACAAATGCTTCAATCATCAACTGCACACTACGCCGTCCCTGCCATTCATTGATATCGAGACGGTAGGCAATATTGATCTGCTGCAGTCGCTGCTGAAGTAGCTCCTCATCAACGTTGAAGGCAATGGCATCGACCATGCCATTTCCGTCTGCCCAACGCAGCAGGAATTTGAGGTGTCGCTCACCAACAATACGTTGTTCAATAACATTGAACGTTCCATCGAAAAGCGGTGCGGGTATTCCCTGCCCCCAGGGCAGCAGGGTTCGCATACGCTCGACCAACTCCAGATCCACGGCGTTCGAAGTGAGCTCACCGTCGCTGAGCAACACTCCGTGGAGATCGTCATCAGTCAGGTGACGGCGCACTTCCTCATCGAAGGCCTGTTTAAAGGTTCCCAGATTCTCTTCGGGAAGACTCAGCCCGGCGGCCATGGCATGACCACCGAAACGATCCAGTAGTTCAGGATGGCGTGATGCGACTGCATCGATGGCATCGCGAATATGCACACCAGGAACCGAGCGGGCCGAACCTTTAACCATTCCATCACCCGCCGAGGTAAAAACAATTACAGGACGATGCACACGCTCCTTGATACGCGCCGCGAGAATGCCTATTACCCCCTGGTGCCAGTCGGGATTGTAGAGACACAAACCAAAAGGCAACTCCGTCTCCTCATCCAACTGCAGTCGATGCAACTCCGCCATCGCATCGTCACGCATCTCATTTTCGATACCGCGGCGTTCGTAGTTGAGCTGATCCAGTTGCTGCGCCAGCTCCCGCGCCTCCTTCATATCATCCATGAGCAGGCAGGTAATCCCGACACTCATGTCGTGCATCCGTCCGGCGGCATTGAGGCGTGGGCCGATGACATAGCCGAGGTCAGAGGCAAGAAGTCGTTGTGGAGAGCGATTTGCCACCTCACACAGCGCCTGAATACCGGGGCAGAACTGTCCGGCACGAATGCGCGCCAGCCCTTGTGCCACCAAAATACGGTTATTGCGATCCAACGGTACCACATCGGCCACCGTACCCAGTGCCACCAGGTCTAGCAGTTGCGCCAGATTCGGTTGGTTAACGCCCTGCGCCTCGAACCAGCCCCTTTCGCGCAGGTGGCTACGTAACGCCATCATGAGATAGAAGATCACCCCTACCCCGGCCAGGTTTTTGCTCGGGAATTCATCGCCCGGCTGGTTGGGATTGACGATCGCCTCAGCCGAAGGCAGGGCTTCAGGCGGCAGGTGGTGATCGGTGATCAGCACCCGGATACCGTGTGCCTGTGCCGCCGCCACACCGCGCAGGCTTGCGATGCCATTGTCCACGGTGACAATCAGGTCTGGCTTACGTTGCGCCGCCACCTCGACGATCTCAGGCGTCAGGCCATAGCCGTACTCAAAACGATTAGGCACCAGGAAATCGACATCGTCGGTGCCGAACAGGCGCAGCGCCCGCACCGCCAGCGCAGTACTGGTGGCACCGTCCGCATCGAAATCACCGACAATCAAAATACGCCACTGCTTCTCCAGCGCCTCAGCCAGCAGGGTCACAGCCGCATCTACGCCCGTTAAGTCAGTAAAGGGTAATAATTGATCCAGGGAGTGCTCCAGTTCGTCAGGAGACTGAATGCCACGGTTGGTAACGATACGCGCCAGCAATGGATGGAGGCCGGGAAACTGCTCCGATGATAGCTGCTGCTCGGTACGATGGATAATACGGTGGGTAGTGGAATAACTCATACCCGGGATTATTTCACGACACTGATGCAGAAGTCACCGCTGAAACATACGTCGCTAAAATAAAATGGCACCCGTTCTAAGGTGCCATCTAAGGAAATGGAATTTAAAAGTAACTACCCAAAAGAACGGCGGCACACAGTGCCACCATTTTTCTATACTTCTATCGCCCTACTGAAGAGTTACGATATTCGATACTCTTTGGTAGCCACCGTCTATAGGTGCCAACAACCAGAAACGGTATTGAGCACCTGTATAAATAGTGGGTGAATATTGCAGCTCATTGGTCGCATTACGTTGCAGCACGATCTCACCATCTCTTTCAATCACCCAGGTCAGATTTTCGCCTAAACTACCACTGCGAGAGAGAGTGTTATTGGTGAAGGACAAGGAATAAGCCGCCACAATATCATCTACCGTATAAGTCACGACATTGGAAACCGGGGTATACAAACCATCCATTGCAACCAGAGATACTGTATAGGTCGCACCAGGGATGTTGGTGTAGTCTACCCACTGCATGGAAAATGATGCATCAAAATAGTCTAGCAGGGCGCCATCCACCTCAACCTTCCACAACAACGGCTCGCCTAGATAACCTGTCCGTATGACGCGATGACTTTGATCGGTCAATACTTCATAGGAGGGGGTTACACCAACAGTATAATCAATGTAATTGGATACACGTTGATATTGACCATTGATTGGTTGTTTAAGCCAAACACGGTACTGTGACCCAGCTGCGTTATTGAAGTATGTATAATCCAGCTCATTGGCTGCATTCCGCTCTAACACTACAGCACCATCCCGCTCGATCACCCATGTCAAGTCCTCCCCTAGCATCCCACTACGGTGCAATCCATAGATCGAATCTACAGATAGTTGATGACTAAAGGTCTCATCGACAGTAAATTCAATAATATTGCTGACCTGTGCTCCTGATTCTGTCAACCAGATCCTGAATTTACTCCCGGGAGAAAGAAGCCAGTACTTGTGGTGCATGACGTACTTCCCATAGTACTGCAGCACAATAGCACCGTCTTTCTCTATCACCCACGTAGGAGCCGCATCCAGAGGGCCATTACGGTATGTGGTGTAGTCTGCGCCAACGCTAAGATCATAAAGTAACGTCGGTGTTGGCTGAGGCAGTACCGACGCATCCATAACCGTGACAATATTTGAGACACGTTGATAACCGCCGTCGACATATTTTTCCAACCAGAAACGGTATTGCGAACCGGAACTTATTGTTGGCATATATTGCAATTCATTTGAAGCATAACGCTTCAGAATAATGTGGCCGTTTTCCTCAATCACCCAATACATTATCGATTCGCCCACAATGCCACTACGCATTAGATAACCATCCAACAGGTCGAGAGAATAGGTCGTTGGCAAATCGTCAACTGTATATTGCACAGTGTTGGAGACAGGTGTTGCCATGCCATCCATTGTGACCAGCGTAATAGAATACGTAGCCCCAGGCACATTCTCATAATCCACCCATTGCAGACTAGTGCCAGCCTCAACTTCGGTATAAAAACCTCCATCCCGTTCGATATGCCACATCACAGGTTCACCGAGATATCCTGTACGCATGACGCGATGACTTTGATCAAGTGTAAGCTCATAAGCGGGATGACTATCTACAATGTATTCAACATAGTTGGAGACGCGTTGATATTGCCCGTTAATATATTGCCTTAGCCATACTCTCACGTATGATCCCGGCGTGTTGTTGTAATAGGTATACTCAAGCTCGTTTGCGGCATCACGCTCGAGAACTGTCGCCCAGTCTTTTTCAATCACCCAGGTCAAGTTATCGCCAAGTATGCCACTACGATGCAGACCATAGTATGGGTCTACGCTCAGCTGATAGTTAAACGTTTCACCTATTGTATATTCAATGATATTGGAAACCTGAGTACCAGTGTTGTCATTTAGCCACACCCTGTATTTGGTACCTGCGCCACCATAGTCGTTGTGGGTTTGCATTGAATAGGTCGCATTTGCCTGTAGTGCAATTACACCATCCCTTTCAACCACCCAGGTTAAATTGGCATCAAGCGGACCCGTTCTGTAAACCGTATAGCTATCGTCAACACTGATCGTGAACGGCATTGCCAGTGGTGGGACTGGAGGTGGCGACTGATTTGCATCGGTTAGAGTGACGATATTTGAGACACGCTGATAACCACCGTCAATAAATTGATTTAGCCAGAAGCGGTACTTTTTTCCGGATATAATCCTCGGTACATACTGCAACTCACTATCGGCAGCACGGTCCAGAACAATACGTCCATCTTCCTCAATCACCCAACCAAGAGGCTCCCCAAGGCTACCACTACGGATCAAAGTGCCATTGATGAAATCAAGCATATGAGTTAACGGCAGATCGTCAACAACATACTGTATTGTGTTGGAAACAGGAGTATCCATACCATCGGTGGTTACCAGGGTGACCATGTACATGGAACCTGGTGCATTATCGTAATCGATCCATTGCAGATCAAATGACGCATCGGCATAACCGTAAAGCAAACCATCCCGATCAATCCGCCATTGCACAGGTTCACCTTGATAACCGGTACGCATAATACGATGACTCTGATCGATGGAAATTTCATATGCGGGCAGAGCTCCAACATCATATTCGACATAGTTGGAAACACGCTGTTCTTGGCCATTAATAAATTCCATCAGCCATGCACGAATATGTGTCCCCGGTATATTACCGCTGTACACATAATCCAGGGTGGCACTGGCATCATCTATCATTACCAGCACACCATCCTGTTCAATCATCCACTGAAGTGGTTCACCCAATGAGCCGCTACGTTTCAGGTTGTACATATTATCCACAGATAGCTGATGACTAAATGTCTCACCAACAGTGAACTCAATGGTATTTGAAACTTGTTGACCGGTGTAATCATTTAACCAGATTCTGAACTGGCTTCCTTCCGTAAGAAGATAACACCTCTCACTCATGTTATAGGTGGCATTACTTTCCAGAACGATAGCCCCATCCTTCTCAACCACCCAAAACAGGTTCGCATCAACGGGGCCATTTCTGTAAACCGTATAATCAGGGGCCACACTCAAAGAAAATTGTGGTAGCGGATCTGGTGGTGGGATTGACGAAGTTGCTGAAATGGTTACAACGAAGTCTTCAGTTTCACCGTAGTAATATGTGCCACATGCCTGTGGGTCGTTACCCCAGCTCATGACTACCCGCATAGTGGTATCGCCTAACATGGCGTTCATAGGAACAGGAATAATGGTAGATAATGTCTCGGTACTAGCAGTAGTTCCGGTATAAACCTGCTCGGAACCGTCAAAAATTCCGTCCTGATTCCAATCAACCCATACCCCCCATTTCTCTGAGTATGTGCCATAACCGAAACCTGGCGTCATTGTCAGAGCAATCTGATCAGAGTCAATATACTGAGGGCTAGAGTGGGAAATATAACCGCCATTGTTACCCGTATAATAAGGTGAGCCATTAATCGTAACAGCATCAACCCACTCATACATGGATATGTTGGAACTGGAGTCACAATAGACCGCTGAATAGACATTCCCTGTCAACACCAATGCCATCATTGCAATAGCATGCAATACGAGTTTCATCGTACAACCTCCCTGTTATCATTTTTTCTTAATCCGAAGACTACTATCTACTACGTTCGTTAGGCAAGTGCCTACTACTTTTTTCTGAAAAGAGTTATGCGTTCACCTGCACCGCTATATCCTTATGGGTTAGATAGTATATTAGACTGATTCGATATACTTATCCGTCGTCGCCAAAACCGCCAGAGATTACGGCGTTCCAACAACCATTGGCGTCCATCGGCACTATTAATTCTTAGGGATTCAACTTCATTATTTTTCAAAGCAATGAGTAATGGATCGAACCAATCGGCTTCCCAACGAAGAAGTGTTTTTGCAGCGTCACCGGATGTGTTTCCCATAAGAGTGACGAGTTGTTCGCCGTCACAGTTCTCTCGCAGACACTGTCCCAGAATGTCAGATAGATCATATGTTGGTAAATTGCTTAGAAGCGCCAAACTATATGCCATAGGCTCATTGGTCCACACATTTGCCCAATGCTGTGCTGTGTTTGTATCAGGCATCTCGCCGATACCCCACAACCACACACCATTAACCTGTAGTTCTCCTCTCTCCTGTCGAACCTGATTGACCTGGCTGGCGTGCAGCAGCATCTGCATTTCATTCAAAACCCGATGCCACTGTAATGCTTCATCCCCTTGCGGGAGTTTGTCGTGAATGGTTTTGCCATCAACCTCACGCAACGGTGTGGTACGAATTGCTGGCTCTTCAGGAATACGCAGGTACCATTGGGTACTGGTGTGTTGCACAAACTCCCAGCCATCCTGTTTGTATAGCTGATTCAATTCGGCAATCAATTGCGCCGCTTCTGCTTCACTCAGCGAGGCATCTTCAATCGTATTCAGGTAAACCCGGGATTGATCGGCAAAAAGATGCACCGGTGCGGCACAAAGCCAGATGCCTTCTGGTTTTTCGCCGGTTTGCGCATATCGGCCAAGCGCGCCTTCTGGAACATCACGATCCGTTGATTGCGGCAAGCCGAAGAGATGCATCAAAGTGCGCTCATAACCGACCGGAAGATCGTCGCGGTAGTCAGCACGGGCAAGTAACGTTTCCAGTGCAGGAAGGCGCGGAACGGGGTCCGGCAAATTATCGAACAGGCTGGGGATAATGAGAGTGATGGATTTGGACATGGCTTTCTGGATTCCAGCTCTGTACCAGAATCAATTCACCGTCCCGGTACTATCTGTACCGGGACGGTAAACAATCAATCGACCATGTTATCGAGGATGGATTTTTTCACCGCATCCAGCGTAGCGTCGATGGTGAAGACGCCTTCGTCTTTACATTGTGCAATAGCTGTGTCCGGATCCTTCAGACCGTTACCGGTAAGGGTACAGACGATTTTGGAACCTTCCGGGATCTTGCCGGATTTGATATCACGCATAGCACCGGCCAATGAAGTGGCAGAAGCCGGTTCACAGAACACGCCCTCTTTCTGCGCCAGCAGTTTTTGCGCGGCAAGAATTTCTTCATCGCTGCACTCATCGAACCAGCCGCCGGACTCTTTCTGCACATTCCACGCCTTGTCCCAAGACTGCGGATGACCAATACGAATCGCGGTGGCAACGGTTTCCGGATTGTCGACCATACCGCCACGCATGAACGGCGCCGCGCCTGCAGCCTGATAGCCGACCATGGTCGGCGCATTGCTGACGATGCCGCTATCGCGGTATTCGCTGTAGCCCATCCAGTGTGCAGTGATGTTACCGGCGTTGCCCACGGGAATGCAGTGGTAATCCGGCGCTCCACCCAGCTCTTCGACGATTTCGAAGGCGGCGGTTTTCTGTCCCTGCAGTCGGAACGGGTTGATCGAGTTAACGATGGTCACCGGTGCCTGCTCGGCAACTTCTTTCACCAGACGCATACCGTCATCGAAGTTACCGCGGATCTGCAGGGTGGTTGCACCATACATCATAGCCTGAGCCAGTTTACCCATGGCGATCTTACCGTCTGGGATCAATACGAACGCGGTAATACCTGCACGTGCAGCATAGGCCGCGGCGGCAGCAGAGGTGTTACCGGTTGAGGCGCAGATGATCGCCTTGGAGCCCTCTTCGACTGCTTTAGTCACCGCCATGGTCATACTGCGATCCTTGAAAGAACCCGTCGGGTTGAGACCTTCATATTTAACGTAGATGTCGACTTCTTTGCCCAACAGTTTCGGAATGTTGTGCAGACGAATCAGCGGGGTGTTGCCCTCGCCGAGAGAGATAATACGGGTGTCGTCATGTACCGGCAAGCGATCACGGTAACGGTCGATCAATCCAGTGTAACGGGTACGAAAAGGCATAGCTATTCCTCAGTCAAATCAATTCAGTTGTTCGACGCGGATACGGGTCACGTCGCCAAAAATGCTGTTCAGTTTTTCGAAGCGGGCCAGAGCCTGCATCATCTGCTTCTCCTTCACCACGCGAGTGAGGAAGATGATGTTAACCAGAGTCTCGCCCTCGGCAGGTTCGCGCTGAATCACGGCCTCAATGCTGATCCCCAGTTCGGCGAAGATAGCAGTCAGTTCCGCCAGTACGCCGGGGCGGTCCACCACCTGCATACGCAGATAGAAAGCAGTCTCTACCTCATCCATCGGCAACAGGTGGAACTCTTCCAGTTTGTCGGGCTGGAACGCCAGATGCGGTACCCGCGCCTGGGGTTCGCAGTCCAGTGAGCGTGCCACATCGATCAAATCGGCCACCACCGCTGAGGCGGTCGGTTCGTCACCAGCGCCTGCACCGTAATAGAGGGTCGGGCCTACTGCATCACCCTGCACCAGTACCGCGTTCATCACGCCATCGACATTGGCCAGCAGGCGGCTCTTCGGGATCAGGGTGGGATGGACGCGCATCTCGATTCCCTGCACGTTACGGCGGGCGATACCCAGATGCTTGATGCTGTAACCCAGCTCGTCGGCCACCGCCACATCTTCACGGGTGATGCGTGAAATACCTTCGGTGTGTACCGCTTCGAAGTTGAGTGGCATACCGAAGGCAATGGAGCCGAGGATTGTCAGTTTGTGTGCTGCATCGATGCCTTCGACATCGAAGGTCGGATCGGCTTCGGCATAACCGAGACGCTGCGCCTCGGCCAGCACATCACCGAAATCGCGGGCCTCGTCACGCATCGCGGTCAGAATAAAGTTACCGGTACCGTTGATAATCCCGGCCAGCCAGTCGATGTTGTTGGCGGAAAGTCCCTCACGGATCGACTTGATGATCGGAATACCACCTGCCACCGCCGCCTCGAAGGCGATCATCACATTCTTTTCCTGCGCCGCATCGAAGATTTCATTACCGTGCTTGGCGATCAGTGCCTTGTTCGCGGTGACCACATGCTTGCCGTTGTTGATCGCGCGCATCACCATCTCGTGGGCAATGGTATCGCCGCCGATCAGTTCGACGATGACGTCCACATCGGGATTGTCCACCACTTCGGCTGGATTGGTGGTCAGCTGGATGTCACCGGTATCGCAAATACGCGGCTTGTCGAGATCGCGCGCCGAGGCGTGGATAATCTCGATAGCATGACCGGCACGGCGGGCAATTTCTTCCGCGTTACGTTGCAGCACATTGACGGTACCACCGCCAACAGTACCCAGTCCCAGCAATCCAATTTTTACAGCGTTCATGACAACCCTTGTGTTTACGTGTTGAGCGCGCCTCAGGCGTGGCGCTTACGGTAATGATCCAGAAAACGTTCAATACGGCTGACGGCCTCCCGCAGATCGTCGCCATTGGGCAGAAAGACCATACGGAAATGGTCCGGCTCGATCCAGTTAAAACCAGTCCCCTGCACTACCAATACCTTTTCGTCCTTCAGCAGTTCCAGCACAAATTGCTGATCATTGGCGATAGGATACATCTTCGGGTCCAGGCGGGGGAACAGGTAGAGCGCCGCGGAGGGCTTGACGCAACTAACGCCAGGCAATGAGTTGAGCATGTCCCAGGCCATATCCCGCTGGCGACGCAGGCGACCGCCCTCCGCCACCAGGTCATTGATACTCTGATAACCGCCCAGCGCGGTCTGAATGGCAAACTGCCCCGGCACATTGGAGCAGAGGCGCATAGAGGAGAGGATATTCAGTCCCTCTATATAATCTCGGGCATGCTCCTGCTCACCGGAAACCACCATCCAGCCCGCACGATAGCCACAGGCGCGGTAGTTCTTCGACAAACCATTAAAAGTCACAAACAGCACATCGTCTGCCAGCGAAGCAATGGAAGTATGTTTGCCGCCGTCATAGATCATTTTGTCGTAGATCTCATCGGCATAGATGATTAGCTGATGTTGACGGGCGATCTCGACCAGTTCCTGCAACAGATCATCCGGATAGAGCGCGCCGGTCGGATTGTTGGGATTGATAATAACGATAGCGCGGGTGTTTTTGTTGATCTTGCTGCGAATATCATCCAAATCAGGCAACCAGCCGGCACCTTCGTCACAGAGATAGTGGCGTGGCTTGCCGCCACCGAGGCTAACCGCGGCGGTCCACAACGGATAATCAGGCGTAGGAACCAGCACCTCGTCGCCATTCTCCAGCAGTCCCTGCATCGCCATGACGATCAGCTCTGAAGCACCGTTACCGATATAAATATCGTCCAGGGAGACACCGGGAATCCCCTTCGACTGGGTGTAGTGCATGATCGCTTTACGCGCAGCAAATAACCCCTTGGAATCGGAATAACCGGAGGATTGCGGAAGATTGTGAATCACATCCTGTTGGATCTCTTCCGGGGTATCGAGACCGAACGGCGCCAAATTACCGATATTGAGCTTGATGATACGGTGCCCCTCTTCCTCCAACAGGCGTGCATGATCCATTACCGGGCCACGGATGTCGTAGCAGACGTTGGCCAGCTTGGAGGATTTCTGTATCGGGCGCATAGATTTGACGTCGGGGGCAGGGTTATTCAAAGCAGGCCATCCTTGCGGAACATATCGCGTATGCCGCGGATCGCCTGACGGGTACGGTGTTCGTTTTCGATCAGGCTAAAACGCACGTGGTCATCGCCGTATTCACCAAAACCGACGCCGGGGGAGACAGCCACCTTGGCCTCCTCCAGCAGTTTCTTGGAAAACTCAAGCGAACCGAGATGGCGATAGGCTTCGGGGATCGGCGCCCAGACAAACATGGTCGCCTTGGGCCGTTCCACCTGCCAGCCTACCGAATCGAGACCATCGCAGAGCACATCGCGGCGGGCCTGATACATGTCACGAATCTCGCGTACGCAGTCCTGGTCACCTTCCAGGGCGCTGATCGCTGCCACCTGGATCGGAGTAAACATGCCATAGTCGAGGTAAGATTTGATCTTCGCCAAAGCGCTGACCAGCACTGGATTGCCTACCATGAAACCGACCCGCCAGCCGGGCATATTGTAGCTCTTGGAGAGGGAGTAGAACTCCACCGCTACATCCTTCGCCCCTACCACCTGCATGATCGACGGCGCCTTGTAGCCATCGAAGACGATCTCTGCATAGGCGATGTCGTGAATCACCCAGATTTCATGTTCACGGGCAATAGCCACCACTCGCTCAAAGAAATCGAGCTCCACGCACTGGGCAGTAGGATTGCCGGGGAAATTGAGCACCAGGAATTTCGGCTTCGGCCAGGAATCACGTATCGCCTTTTCCAACTCGGCGAAGAAGTCCTTGCCCGGCACCAGCGGTACGTGGCGAATATCGGCACCGGAGATCACGAAACCGTAGGGGTGGATCGGATAGGCCGGGTTGGGCACCAGAATTGCGTCACCGGGACCGGTCGTAGCTAGAGCCAGATGGGCCAGCCCCTCTTTGGAGCCGATGGTGACGATCGCCTCCTTCTCCGGGTCCAACTCAACGTCGTAGTTGTCTTTGTACCAACTACAGATAGCACGGCGCAGACGAGGGATGCCCTTGGACATGGAGTAACGGTGCGTATCGTTACGCTGCGCCGCTTCCACCAGCTTATCGACGATGTGTGATGGGGTCGGCTGATCCGGGTTACCCATACCGAAATCGATGATATCCTCACCCCGTGCGCGTGCCTTGGCCTTCAACTCATTGACGATGGCAAAGACGTAAGGCGGTAAGCGCTTGATTCTCTGGAAATCTTCTATCAAGGTGACGGTATCCACAATCTGCCCGACAAAGCGGGAACAGGCACTCAATTCAGGGAAATGAAGGTTGCTAACATTACTGGCGCCCATTATACCTGTCAATCAGCGAAACGCCGATAAGCGATTAATTTATTACGGAAAATTGTATGCAAGTACGCAGAGAACAGAGTAACGGCATTTACACCGTCCATGCCTACCGTAGCGAAGAGGTGATCCTCAATGGTCCACAGCCGGGCGAATTGGTCGCAATGCGCCACAGTTTCGTCATTACCCCGGAACAGTTGCTCGATGATTGGACACCGGAATCACTGGAACAGGCCCGTGGTGAGGATCTGGCTGCGCTGGCGGAACTGAATGCAGAAGTACTGCTGCTCGGCACCGGGCAAAAACTCCACTTCCCCGGCACGGAGCAGTTGGCCGCGCTGATCGGCCTCGGCATCGGTTATGAGGTGATGAACTCCGCCGCCGCCTGCCGCACCTACAATATCCTTGCCGCGGAAGGCCGCCGGGTAGCCGCCGCCGTCATCCTCGAGAAATAGCACGCCACGAACGCAAACGCCGCCATGACGGCGGCGTTTCGCTTTATAAGTCCTTCAGTTAAAGCACATCGCCACTGTAGCCCTGGCTCTCCAGGATCTCACGCAGGCGACGCAGTGCCTCAATCTGGATCTGGCGTACCCGTTCGCGGGTGACACCGATCTCTGCGCCGACCTCTTCCAGGGTAGAGACATCGTAACCATGCAGGCCGAAACGGCGCTCGACCACCTCGCGCTGCTTATCACTGAGTTTGCTCAACCAGAGATCGATATTGCCGCGGATGTCCTCGTCCTGTAGCAGGTCGGAGGGGTCCATGTTGTTCTCATCGGGGATGGCATCGAGCAGCGACTTGTCCGCATCTCGGCCCATCGGTACATCGACGGAGGTCACCCGTTCGTTGAGGCCCATCATTCGCTTAACGTCATCGATGGGCTTATCCAGCATCTCGGCGATCTCTTCCGGGCTGGGCTCGTGATCCAGATTCTGCGCCAGATGCCGCGCGGCACGCAGATAGACGTTGATCTCCTTAACCACATGGATCGGCAGACGAATGGTCCGGGTCTGATTCATGATCGCCCGTTCAATGGTCTGGCGAATCCACCAGGTGGCATAGGTGGAAAAACGGAAACCACGCTCGGGATCGAACTTTTCCACCGCACGGATCAGGCCCAGATTGCCCTCTTCGATCAGATCCAGCAGCGCCAGACCACGGTTGAGATAACGACGGGCGATCTTGACCACCAGGCGCAGGTTGCTCTCGATCATGCGCTTGCGCCCGGCCTCT
Organism: Thiohalomonadaceae bacterium; assembly: GCA_050299175.1. Classification (GTDB taxonomy): domain Bacteria; phylum Pseudomonadota; class Gammaproteobacteria; order Thiohalomonadales; family Thiohalomonadaceae; genus JAPHTQ01. Next base: position 31,610 of record JBNKVM010000040.1, on the reverse strand, counting down.
TCACCACGCTGCGCCATGCGCGCGTAGTAGACCTCCTCCTCTGCGCTCAGCAGCGGAGAAAAACCAATTTCGCTCAAATAGAGACGGGTAGCGTCAAGCTGCCCTTCAGGGATCGCGCCAGCCTCAAAGGTCATCTCCTCGGCTTCGTACTCCTCAGCCTCTTCCTTGACTTCATCCTCATCACCCGAATCGAGAAGTTCTTTGTCTTCGTCTTCAACGAACTGCTCGTTATCGTCAGGTGTTTTGTCTGTTCCCATATACGCTTTCCTCAAGAGCCTCTTCTTGGCAGATAACTCATCGGATCCACCGGTTTGCCATTACGGCGGATCTCGAAATGCAACATAATTCCTTCTTTACCGCTATCGCCCATTTCGGCGATTACCTCGCCCTGCTTAACTAATGCGCCCTCCTTGACCAGCAACTTGCGGTTATGGCCGTAGGCGCTGAGATAGGTATCGTTATGCTTGATGATAACCAGATTACCGTAGCCAATCAGGCCACTGCCGCTGTATACCACCGTGCCACCCGCTGCAGCGCGAATTTGCTGACCCATGCTACCACCGATATCCAGTCCTTTCTTTCCGTTGCGTGGTGAAAACTCGTTCAACACTTTACCGGTAGTCGGCCAGGCCCAGTGTACCGTACTACTCTTTAGCCGCTGATAGGTCGATTCAACCTTGCTACGCAACGTACCGACCACTGTGGGCGTAGCAGGTCGCGCACTACTGCTTGCCGTACCGCCGCCACTACTATCGGCCGCGGCTGCGTCCACTTGAGTGCTATCCCCGGCAACCCTATCACGCGGCAGATTGGTACGCGCTTCACGCCCCGGCGGTATCAGGTAGATATGGTCACCGGGATGGATAATAAAGGGTGGCGGAATATTGTTCCATGCCGCCACTTCCTGGTGATCGTAACCATAGCGCCAGGCGATGGAATAGAGGGTGTCGCCGGTCATCACCCGATAATCGATCATCTGTCCATCGGCAGACATGGGCTGCAGTTCGCCGCAGGCGCTCAACAGAACGCCGCAGAGCAAACCCACGCCCCATCTGTATGCCGCTCTAACCATTTCCACCACTATTCATAATGAAATAGAGCACCAGTAGAATCACCACCAACACCCAGCTGATGCGATCAATATAGAGGCGTAAGGTCTGCTCCATCTTCTCCCCACCCCAACGCATCAAGCCAGCGACCAGAAAGAAGCGCCCCCCCCGCCCAATGGCCGATGCCAGAACGAAGGGGAAAAAAGCCATACCGATCACCCCGGCGCTGATGGTAAAGAGTTTGTAGGGAATCGGCGAAAAACCGGCAAGGAAAACCGCCCAGAATCCCCACACGCCAAACCACTCGCTCACTTTCTCGTAGGCAGGCCCATAACCTGCCTGTTGCAGCCACGGCTGGACCACATCGAAGGCGTAGACACCGATGAGGTAACCCAACATCCCACCCAGCACCGAGGCCAGTGTCGTTAACAGAGCAAAACGCCACGCCCTTTGCGGCTGCGCCAGGGACATCGGCGCCAACATCACATCGGGCGGAACAGGAAAGAAAGACGATTCGGCAAAACTCAATCCACCCAGATACCAGGGGGCATGGGGATGGCGCGACCAGCCCAGCACACGATCATAGAGTTTGGCGAAAATCTTCATCGTGGTCCCTTGCTATCGATACCGCCCAGCATCGGTACAAACGTGACGAAATCGAGCAACTGACTGGTGAATTCGCCGCCCTCACGGGTAATGCGCAACAACTCCTGTCCGCTACCGGCACCGACCGGGATGATCAAATGGCCACCCTCGGCCAATTGCTGCAGCAATGCTTCCGGCACCTCTGGCGGCGCCGCGGTAACCAGAATAGCGTCGAAGGGCGCCTCCGACTTCCAACCCTCGTAACCGTCGCCGTGGCGCATCCGCGCCGGGGTATGCTTGATCTCGCCGAGAATGCGCCGCGCCTTGTCATGCAACGGTCGGATACGTTCAATGGTAAAAACCTGCAGTCCCAGATTGACCAGGATCGCGGTCTGGTAACCGCAGCCGGTCCCCACCTCCAACACCTTACGCGGACTGTTCAGCAGCAGCGCCTCGGTCATTCGCGCCACAACATACGGCTGGGAAATCGTCTGGCCACTACCGATAGGTAGCGCGGTGTCTTCATAGGCACGGGAGGCGAGCGCCTCGTCGATAAACAGGTGGCGCGGTACCGCACGGATCGCTGCCAGAACGCGCTCATCGACGATACCCTTCTCCTGCAGGCGTTGCACCAGTCGTTCGCGGGTGCGCTGTGAGGTCATGCCGATACCCTGAATGCGTTGCGGCGTCATCTCAGCCAATCCCCCCCAACCACTCAGCCACATCATCGAGCAGGCTGTGGCGGGTCAGATCCACCTGGATCGGCGTCACCGACACCCGTTGCTGACGAATGGCGTAAAAATCGGTTCCTGGCCCAGCGTCCTGCTCCACCCCGGCGGGACCGATCCAGTAGATCGGGCGTCCACGGGGGTCAGTATCGTGGATGACCGCCTCCGCCTTGTGGCGATGGCCCAGGCGAGTCACCTCATATCCCTGTAGCTGCTCATAGGGCAGATCGGGGACATTGACGTTAAGAATGGTATCGGCGGGCAGCGGATTCTCCTGCAACCGCTGCAGCAGGCGGATTGCCACCTTTGCGGCGCTGTCGTAGTGAGTAAAACTGTGTCCCGATGCGGCGCAGAGTGAGACCGCCATCGCCGGCAGGCCAAGGAAACGCCCCTCCATCGCCGCCGCTACGGTTCCGGAATAGAGTACATCATCGCCCAGATTGGCCCCGGCATTAATCCCGGAGACCACCATGTCAGGCTCATCCTCAAGCATCCCGGTAATGGCAATATGCACACAATCTGTAGGGGTTCCATCGACACGATAGACCCGTTCCCGCACAGGCTGTACCCGCAGGGGAATATCCAGGGTCAGGGAGTTGCTGGCACCGCTGCGATCCCGCTCTGGCGCCACCACGGTCACCTCGGCGATGCCAGCTAGATGCTCCGCCAGGCAGTTGATGCCGGGAGCCAGATAACCGTCGTCGTTACTTATCAGTATTTTCATTCTTTCGTCAGGCGACCGGCAGTGCGATGGTCTACTTGTTGTGAATCTTACCAACTATACCAGTGTCGGTCCTTCGGCATGAAGCCCAAATGCGTGTGATAGACTCGGAACTACCACGATACGATGGCGCAAGCCAATGAGCAAAAAAAACAATATTAGCAACGATGACAAAGATCTGTTTCGACAGGCGGTGGCTGATGCCGTGCCGTTGCCACAGCATCGTGTCACGCCGCATCGTGATCCACCGCCAGCCCGACCGCTAAAGCGTGAAGAGGATGAGCTACAGGTGCTGGACGATATGCTCAGCGGCGATATCGATCCTGCTGAGCTGGAGACAGGAGAAGAGCTGTTCTACTGTCGTGGCGGTCTGCAACACAGCGTGCTGAAAAAACTACGTCGTGGACACTACGCAATTGAGGCAGAGCTCGATCTGCATGGTCTGCGTGTCGTCGAAGCACGCCAGGTTCTGACTACCTTCCTCCACAGCGCACTGGCGCAACGACTCAAAACCGTACGTATCATCCACGGAAAGGGCAACGGTTCGCTGCACAAACAACCCGTACTCAAGGGCAAGGTCAACCACTGGCTACGTCAACGTAACGAGGTGCTAGCCTTCTGCTCTGCCCGTCCGGCCGATGGTGGCACTGGAGCAGTTTACGTATTACTGGGTAAACAGCGCGGTTAATCACTCAAGAACTTCCCCGATATGGTCGATAACTAGAAAGTCCGTTAAACCCGGACCATTCTTTGTTGAGTAACAGGTAACGACAGGCACGTAAAATGGGCCGACTATTTTCCAGTATCCACTTTAAAATGCTGTTTATCACTGGCACTGGCACGGTCCTGCTACTTGCTTCGGCCCTCTATGGTTTATGGGGTGCCGACAAAAATCAGCAGCAATACCAAGCACTACTCAATCATGATGTGGCGCTACAAAGCGATCTCTTCAAACTACAGCATAACGTAGACCTCCAACTTGCGGCGTGGCACAGCGCCCTTCAATCAGACACTCGCAAGGCCGCAGAACGGACATTTTCCGAACAGGAACGTAGCGTACGTACGGCAACAACCGCACTGCTAAAGAAACTGAACAGCAATCCCATACGTTCTGTGATGGAACAGTTCAACGAACAGCACGCAACCTTCAGCCAGCATGGTCGCGAACTGTTGGCTGCGGCAAACAGTGGCGAATCGATAGCGAACAAATTGTCCACAGTCGAACGCGAACAGATCCCTCCTCTATTCAAACTCCTCGAAACCGCGGCAGGTAACCTTGAACAACAAGTCAGACAGCAGAGTGAGTATACGGCCAGTCACGCACGCGACACGATCAAGACAGGGCTGGTCGCCATGGCACTGGCGGTGTTATTCGCCTTTATCCAGTTCAATATTTTTCTGCAGAAGTTTATCGTCAAACCGTCCCATGAACTCTCACTCAAGCTGAAACGCATGGCGGCACACGATTTCAGTGTCGAGATCAGCCGCCATTCCAATGACGAACTGGGGGATATTGCGGAAAGCGCGCGTACGATTCGCGAAGCGATGCTAGATATGATTGATGAATTACATGAGTCCAGTAGCCAGCTCGATACCGCGGTTGGTCAACTGACTGAAGTCATCGAAATCACCCGAGAAGGGGTTGAGAAGCAACTGCGCCAGACTGAACAGGTCGCCACTGCTATCAACGAAATGACTACATCGATGCAGGAGGTGACCGAACATGCGGGCGTCGCAGTAGATTCTGCTAACAGTGCCGACGGCGCTGCTCAGGATGGCCGACGCATCGTGACCCATACTATTGAAGATATCGAGTCACTGGCAATGGAGATGGATAACGCCACCAGCGCGATCAATGGCCTGAAGCTCGAAAGCGAAAAGATCGGTGGCGTACTGGATGTCATCAAGGGAATTTCGGAACAGACCAACCTGCTGGCATTGAATGCCGCCATCGAAGCTGCGCGCGCCGGGGAACAGGGACGCGGTTTTGCCGTAGTTGCCGACGAAGTGCGGGCTCTGGCAACACGTACCCAGCACTCAACCGAAGAGATCGAGGAGATGATCGATCATTTGCAGACTGGTGCAGCGCGGGCCGTTGAAGTGATGGAGAAGAGTCGCCAGCATACACAATCGAGCACAGCACAGTCGGCCGATGCAGGGACATCGCTGGAACGCATCGCCGTTTCAGTGACCCAGATCACCCAAATGAATGCACAGATCGCCGAGGCCGCTGAGCAACAGTTGCATGTTGCCGAAGAGATCAACCGCAATATTATCAATATCAGTGAAATCGCCGAACACTCATCGGAAGGCGGCAAACGGATCTATGAGGCTAACACCAACCTCACCAGTATCTCCCAACGTCTGACTGAACTGGTATCAAAATTCCAAACCGGCTGAGCGTCATGACTCTTCGAACTGCACCAGTTCACGCAATACACTGGTCGCATAGGCTCCCGCGGGTAAGGCAAAAGAGAGCTGTAACACATCCCGTTCGCTAAACTGCCACGCCAATTTCCTGACTGGCAGGCGCAGGGCACGACGCTCCTGTTCCATTCCGGCCTTCTCCAGCCCTTCACGCAACAACAACTCTGGTTCCAGTACTGACTGTTCGAGTACCAGAACATCCCCCAACGAGGCAGGCTTTCCCCTACCCCATAGCGGTCCACTCGGATGGAGCTCACCCATTGCGACCTTACGCTCAATCTCGCTATTAAGCAGACGCACGGTAAAACTACTCGAGGTGTTATTGATCAACAGTGACTCGCCGGGCAGGGCCTGGTTCCAGTTACCTGCGGTGACTCGCGCACTCAACACCTGATTGAAGAGCCAGGAACGAGCGGCAGAAAGATAGAGCCCACGTAGATGACGATCGGCCTCACGCTGTTTGCTGCGAAACATCGTCTCGGCTTTTTGCAGGTTACCGCCATCGTGTCCGAAGCGTTGTGGGCCGAAATAGTTGGGCACACCCTGTTCCGCGATCATCTCGAGGCGAGATGCCAAACTATCACACTCTCCGTCTAACTGACGTAACGTCAACTGAAACTGGTTTTCCAGCAGATTACCACGCTTCAATTTGCGATGGTGACGGTCAACGGAAAGGATGGTGATCTCATCCGAGGATAGCCGCTGCCACTCCGGTTCTTTTTTTCCGCTCAGGTTAACCGTGAAATATTGTGTCGTGACTGCGTGGCGATCCTTGAGTCCGGCATAACCCACTTCCGAGACTGACACATCGGCCAACTCCGCCAGCTGGCGTGCCAGCCATTCAGTGTTGGTATTGCGCTTACGGATATGCAGCAGGGCGTGATTACCGTCGCCGTCGGGATCAAAACCGAGGAGTTCATTGACGATAAAATCTTCAGGAGTGGAACGAATGACGGCATGACAGGCCGGTTTACCAAAAGCGTAAGCCCACGCTGGGAGGAAAACAACATCACTCATGTGTCAGCAACACAACTGCATGAGCAGCAACACCCTCTTCCCGTCCGGCAAAGCCCAGTTTTTCCGTGGTGGTTGCCTTGACGTTGACCTGACCGATTTCGGCCCGCAGATCCTGCGCCAAATTCTCGCGCATGGTGTCGACATGCATATAAAGTTTCGGTGACTGGGCGATGATGGTCATATCTGCATTACCCAGACGATAACCCTGCTGTGCAACCAGTTCCATCACCCGACGCAGCAGTAGCCTACTATCGATACCACGAAACTCATCACTGCTGTCAGGGAAGTGGCGACCAATATCGCCCAGCGCCAGTGCACCGAGCAACGCATCACAAAGCGCATGAATCAACACATCACCGTCAGAGTGAGCGGCAAAGGCGTGGTGGTGTGCGATCTTCACGCCACCAAGGACGATGTGATCGCCTTCGGTAAAAGCGTGTACATCATAACCGTGTCCGATTCTCATGGATTACTCTCCGCGACAACGGGCGTTTGCCCTTCACTCATTTTAATGATTTTGACTTCACGTTGTGGGAACGGAATCTCGATCTGATTCGCCTTCAACGCATCCCAGATCATCAATAGCAGATCGGCACCGACCCGGTTTGGGCCATCGTCAATGCCCTCCATCCAGAATTCGATCAGAATATCGACGCCGGAATCACCAAAGCCGCTAATCTCTGCATCCGGTCGGAATTCCACTGGAAGATCATCACCACTCAGAACCATGGGATGGCTGGCCACGACCTCGCGCAACAATTCGAACAGGTGATGCAGGTCGGTCGAATAGGCCACCTGAAAATTGAGCGAATAACGCTGCTTTTTGTTGGAATGGGTCCAGTTGGTAAACGAGGTAGTAATGAATTTCTCGTTCGGCACCATAATTTCCTTGCCATCGAAGGTTTCCAGCATTATGAAACGCATACTCATCTCGCTGATCGTTCCCTTACGCCCATCCTCCAGCTCGATGTAATCACCGATAGCCAGTGAACGATCCAGCAACAGAATCAACCCTGAAATAAAGTTCGAGGCAATGGCTTGCAGACCGAAGCCCAGACCCACACCGACGGCACCACCAAACACTGCCAGTGCGGTTATATTTACACCCATCACCTGCAACAGCAGCAAAAAGATAACGACAACCAGCACCACCTGATAAATCTTGGCGAATATCTCCCGGGTGCCAACATCCAGGCTTTCCTGCTGGCGAATGACCCGCTGACCGACATTGTTGGAAACTCGCCCAAGCCAGAACAGCAGGGTACCGAAAATCAGCACACGGAATAATCCATAAGCCGAAATACTGATATTGCCGACCACAAGTTGCTTGGCTTCCAGATAGGTGATTACTTCACCCAACCAACCGAAGACCTGCAACAATGCGATCGGTACCAGTACCAGTTTGAGCAATTTTTCAAGGAAGGCATGCCGGACAAAACGACCTATCAGGGTATACAGCAATAAAACGACTGCAATCCCTTCAGCAAAACGTAACAACCAACTCTGTTTAAACAGGTAGTTACTCAGGTCCACTGCCCCCATCAGCAAAAAAATCGTCAGCAATGGGAAGGACAATTCACGCAGGACATGCAGGCCATCGCGCACAATTGTGCTCGCACTTCTTTGCGTCTCCGTATGGGGAGAAGGCGATTTCATATTAAACAAACGAGCCAGCAGATAGGCAGTGACAACGGCAGCTACGATGAGGCCAAACTGGGAATAAAAAACGGGATTTTCGATCCAGGCAGAGAGCTTTGCTGTAGCCTTATCCAGATATTGCTGAATACTCGATATTTCCATCACAGCCTCCGTTACCCTACCAGCAGCTAATCCAGATGCTCCTGCAGGTATAGCTCTGCCAGACGCAGATCCTGCGGTCGAGTGATCTTAATATTGTCGCCATGCCCTTCAATCATTTTAGGCGCCTTGCCTGCCAGTTCCATCGCCGAGGCGTCGTCGGTAACCAGCTCACCTTTCTCCAGCGCATTATTCAGGGCCATGCGCAGCTCAGCCAGACGAAACATCTGCGGTGTCAGTGCACGCCAGAGATGTTCACGCGAGACGGTTTCGATCACCGAGTCATCAGCTCCGGTACGCTTCACTGTATCGGCCACCGGCAGACCGAGCAGACCACCGACAGGATGCTCCTGTAGCGTATCAAGTAGATGATCGAGATCCTCGCGCCGCAAACAGGGACGTGCGGCATCGTGGACCAGTACCCAGTCATTTTCGTCTGCCTGTGACTGTAATCCGTCCAGCGCATTGAGTACCGAGTGGCAGCGTTCTTCACCACCCAGTGCGGTATACAATTTTGTATGCTGCAAACCCAGCTCGTGCCACCAGGGATCGTTCTCACTCAGGGCAACCACCACGCCATCGATCTTTGGATGATCGAGAAAACGGGCCAGGGTATGTTCCAGTACCGTCTTACCGTGCAACGGCAGGTACTGTTTTGGACGATCGGCCTGCATCCGGCTACCGACACCGGCTGCGGGGATTACCGCCCAGAATTTTTGTCCCGTTGTCATTGCTAATTAACCTGTGCTCGCATTTCCAGGGTTACTCTTCCACCACCTGATAGAAGGTTTCGTCTTTCTTGATCATACCGAGGTCGGCACGGGCGCGTTCCTCGATCGCCTCCATGCCGTGCTTGAGATCGCGTACCTCGGCCTCCAGCGCCTTGTTACGCTCCTTCAGTTTTTCGTTTTCCGCTTTCTGCTGCTCGACCTTTTGTTCCAGCTGCCAGCCGCGCAACAGGCCATTGTTGCCGAACCACAATTGATATTGCAGCAGCAGAAACAGGGCAAACAGAATTCCGACGAGCCATTTCATGGTCTGGATAATATCAGCCCAGGGCAATCTTGTGATGGTCTGGATAGTATCAGGCCCGGGCAACCTTGTGGTTGACCGGGCCTGTTATTGTGAAGTGAAGCGCAGTGCTCACTAATCATTCAGATTGTAGAAAGCTCCGCGGCCAGGATAGGTCGCCTTGTCACTCAGCGCCTCGGCAATGCGGAGCAGGCGATTGTACTTGGCAATTCGGTCGGAACGGGACATGGAACCGGTCTTGATCTGCCCAGCGTTGGTCGCCACCGCCAGATCGGCGATGGTGGTGTCCTCGGTCTCACCGGAACGGTGGGAGATCACCGCGGTATAACCGGCGTCCTTGGCCATCTGGATCGCTTCCAGAGTCTCGGTCAGGGTACCAATCTGGTTAACCTTGATCAGGATGGAGTTACCGATACCCTTTTCGATGCCCTCCTTGAGGATCTTCGGATTAGTCACGAACAGGTCGTCACCCACCAGCTGCACCTTCTTGCCCAGGCGCTCGGTAAGCAGCTTCCAGCCGTCCCAGTCACTCTCGTCCATACCATCCTCGATGGAGATAATCGGATACTTCTCCACCCAGTCAGCCAACAGGTCGACGAATTCAGCAGCGGTCAGCTCCTTGCCTTCTGAGGCCAGAATATATTTACCGTCCTTGTAGAACTCGGAACTGGCGGCATCGATGGCGATCATGATGTCTTCGCCAGCCTTGTAGCCGGCCTTGTCGATCGCTTCGAGGATGACCTGAATCGCTTCCTCATTGGAGGAGAGGTCGGGAGCGAAACCGCCCTCGTCACCCACCGCGGTATTCATGCCCTTGCTGCTCAATACCTTCTTCAATGCGTGGAAAACTTCGGAACCGTAGCGGATCGCTTCGTTAATCGAAGCAGCACCCACCGGCACGATCATGAACTCCTGCAGGTCGACACTGTTGTCGGCGTGCTCACCGCCGTTGATGATGTTCATCATCGGTACCGGCATGGTGAATTCTTTTGCCTTGCCTTCCGCCAGGTAGCGGTAGAGCGGCAGTTCGCTGGCCATGGCGGCGGCCTTGGCGCAGGCAAGGGAGACGGCAAGGATGGCGTTGGCACCCAGTTCGCCCTTGTTTTCGCTACCGTCCAGTTCAATCAGCGTCTGGTCGATAATCTTCTGGTCGGTCACGTCCATCCCGTTAAGGGCCTTGGCGATGGGACCGTTGACGTTGGCTACCGCATCCAGCACGCCCTTGCCGCCGAAACGTTCGGCATCATTGTCACGCAGTTCGATCGCTTCACGTGAGCCAGTTGAAGCACCTGAAGGAACGGCAGCGCGCCCCATCGCGCCCCCTTCCAGGATGACGTCGGCCTCTACCGTGGGGTTACCACGGGAGTCGATGATTTCACGGGCACGTACGATTGCGATTTGGGTCTTGTTGTCACTCATTGATAATCACTGTCCGGATTTATTGATAGTTGTCGAAGTTAGGTTAAGTCGTTTTCGATGAAGCCCTGTGACTTGACTGTTTCGTCGAGCGCCTTGAGCGTTGCCAGCAGCGACTTCATTCTGGCCAGTGGCCACATATTGGGACCATCGGAGAGTCCCTTGTCAGGGTCTGGATGGGTTTCCATAAACAGTCCGGCAATACCGCTGGCGACCGCGGCACGCGCCAGCACCGGCACAAATTCACGTTGTCCGCCGGAGCGACCGCCGAGTCCACCCGGCTGTTGCACTGAATGGGTGGCATCGAACACCACCGGGCAACCGGTGGCGCGCATCACCGCCAGGCCGCGCATATCACTAATCAGCGTATTGTAACCGAAGGAGACACCGCGCTCGCAGACCATGATCGCGTTATTGCCCACTTCACGGGCCTTATCCACCACGTTGGCCATATCCCAGGGAGCGAGGAACTGGCCCTTCTTGATATTCACCGGCTTGCCCTGACGGGCGACATCCTGAATGAAGTTGGTCTGACGGCAGAGAAAGGCCGGTGTCTGCAACACGTCGACCACCACCGCGACTTCATTCAGCGGGGTGTCCTCGTGTACATCGGTGAGCACCGGCAGGTTGTACTGTTTTTTCACCTTCTCCAGGATCGCCAACCCCTGCTCCACTCCAGGTCCACGGAAGCTGGCGGTAGAGGTGCGGTTGGCCTTGTCGAAGGAGGATTTGAAGATGAAGTTTATCCCCAGTTCATGACACAGGGATTGCAGCTCACCGGCGGTATCAAGCACCAGTTGCTCGCTCTCGATCACACAGGGACCGGCGATCAGGAACAGGGGATGGTCGAGGCCTGCCTCGAAGCCGCATAGCTCCATCAGGAGTGACTCTCCCGATACTTGCGCGCAGCGGCAACGAAGCCGGTGAACAGCGGGTGTCCGTCACGCGGCGTGGAGGTGAACTCGGGGTGGAACTGACAGGCGACAAACCAGGGATGGTTCGGCAGTTCCACCACTTCCACCAGCGAGTTGTCTTCGGAAAGACCGGCAAAGACCAGCCCCGCTTTGTTGAGCGGTTCACGGTAGTTGTTGTTGAATTCGTAACGGTGACGATGGCGCTCGACGATGGTCTCCTTGCCGTAGAGATCGCGCACCTTGCTGCCATCCTGCAGATGACAGGTCTGACCACCCAGGCGCATGGTGCCGCCGAGGTCGGACTGTTCGTTACGGGTTACCACGGTACCGTCGGCCTCGACCCATTCGGTGATCAGGGCAATGACCGGATGGGCGGCTTCCTTGCGGAACTCAGTGCTATGGGCACCGGCAAGGCCGGCCACGTTGCGGGCATATTCAATCACCGCCACCTGCATACCGAGGCAGATGCCGAGATAGGGAATGTTGTTCTCACGGGCATAACGTACCGCGGCGATCTTGCCCTCAACACCGCGCTCGCCGAAACCGCCGGGGACGAGGATCGCGTCTTTGCCTTCGAGACAGCCGGTGCCTTCCTTCTCCACATCCTCGGAATCGATGTATTCGATCTTCACCTTGGTGCGGGTCTTGATCCCGGCGTGGATCAACGCCTCGGAGAGAGACTTGTAGGCTTCGGTCAGGTCGACGTATTTGCCGACCATGGCGATGGTGGTCTCGCCGGTAGGATTGTACAGCGCGTCGATCACCGCATCCCATTCGGAAAGGTCCGCCGGTTTGACATCGATACGCAGTTTTTCCACCACGATATCGTCCAGCCCCTGCTTGTGCAGTTCAGCGGGGATACAGTAGATGGAATCGACGTCGATGGCGGAGATAACCGCGCGCTCTTCGACGTTGGTAAACAGGGCGATTTTGCGCTTTTCGTCTTCCGGCATCGGACGGTCGGCGCGGCAGATCAGGATATCCGGCTGGATACCGATGGAGCGCAGCTCCTTGACCGAGTGCTGGGTCGGCTTGGTTTTCAGTTCACCAGCAGTGGGAATGTAGGGCAACAGGGTCAGGTGCATGAACAGCACGTTGTCCTGTCCCAGTTCCACCCGCATCTGACGAATGGCTTCGAGGAAAGGCAGCGATTCGATGTCGCCGACGGTACCGCCGATCTCCACCATCGCCACGTCATAGCCCTCGGCACCCGCCTTGACGCTACGCTTGATCTCATCGGTGATGTGCGGGATCACCTGTACGGTGCCGCCGAGGTAGTCACCGCGGCGCTCCTTGCGGATCACGTTTTCGTAGATGCGACCGGTGGTGAAGTTGTTACGCTGGGTCATGGTGGAGCGGATGAAACGCTCATAGTGGCCCAGGTCCAGGTCGGTCTCTGCGCCGTCCTCGGTCACGAATACCTCGCCATGCTGGAACGGGCTCATGGTCCCCGGATCGACGTTGATATAGGGGTCGAGCTTGAGCATGGTGATAGAGAGACCGCGGGCTTCGAGAATGGCCGCAAGAGAAGCGGAAGCGATGCCCTTCCCAAGAGAGGAGACCACACCGCCGGTAATAAAGATGTACTTCGTCATGAAAACGTAAGAGCCTGAGTTCAGGAGAAAAAGTTTTCGGCGCTGGGCCGGGCTAATTGTCGTTGTTTTGCCCGTCGTTTTCAATGGCGAATAGTGACCAATCGAGTTCGATCCCCTCTTCCTCGTCACTCGCGACGAATTTCGCCGCCGTCCACAGCCCGGCTACCTGCGCCAGCTCGCCATCAATGTAGAGTAATGGACAGCGCTCCCGCTCCCAGGGCGGCACCCCGGCCTCCTGATAAAGCTTCTTCAATTCATGGTGACCGTAACGCCCAGGCAGAACCAGTGACTCACCGCCCCGGCGCAGTTGCAGGGTAGCGCCCGCACGGAGTCTCTGTGGCGACACACCACGTCCCTGCTTGCGAACAACACGCAGCACCCCTAACCCGGCAGGCCAGTTCGGCGTTTCCGCCCCATTCCAGTGCATCGACTCTAATTGTTCGGGCAACGGCATTAACGGCGGCATGAACCAGACACCGTCACGGTAACGGCGCACCTCGACCCCAGGCCAGCTCACCAGCGGCGTTGCATCCTCTGCTGCAGGTAGCAGCTCTAACACCACCTGCTGCAACTGTGCGGTTTCCGGCAGTGGCAATCCCAGTTGACGACAGTGGTAACGCAACAAATTACGGCAACGGGCCGGACTCAGGGTGCGAAGAGCACGCAGCGACAATACACCGCCATCACCCAGCACTCCCTGCCGATCCTCGGCAGCCAGTTCATCCAGCAGATGGGCACTTTCGGCAAAATTGAGCGCACTGCGCGCCAGCACCTTGTGCGTCCCGGCACGCCTCTCTTCCAGCTGAGGTAACAGGGTGTGGCGCAGGTAGTTACGCTCCAGCGCAGTATCGAAGTTGCTCGGATCGTCGATCCATTTCAGGCCGTGCTCATCGGCGTAGGCTTCCAGCTCACTACGGGGCAGATCGAGCAGTGGACGCAACAGGGTGCCGCTGCCCAGAGGTCGTCGCAACGGCATCGCCGCCAGACCATGCACTCCACCACCGCGCAGCAGTTGCAATAACACCGTCTCGGCCTGGTCATCGCGATGATGGGCACTGAGCAGGACATCGCCTTCCGTCATCACCTTTTCAAAAACCGCATAGCGAGCGTGGCGCGCTGCAGCCTCTAACCCCTTACCGTTATCCGTTGCAACGGTCACCTGCTCCGTCGTCAGCGAGACATTCAGTGCATCACAGATATCACGGCAGTGACGTGACCAGTCGGTGGAGTGTTTGGAGAGACCGTGATCCACATGCAGCGCCAGCAGCGGCGCATCCAGGACATCACGTAAGGAAGCCATCAGGTGCAGCAACACGCTGGAATCGAGACCGCCACTAAAGGCGACCCAATAGCGCGTTGCAACGGATTGCGATTGCAGGAGGGTAAGAAGATGTTGGCGAAGGGATTGCGGCATGGTTAAGACTCAACCCCCGATGAAAGCGCAAACAGCTGGGCATCCTGCCCAACCCGTATGCGTCACTATTTCGTTTCGAAATTGCCGAAAGACATCAAACGGCGATAACGATTATCCAGCAGTTGTACGGTATCGAGGCGGTCCACCTCTTCCAGCTTGCCCAGCAGGGCCCGTTTGATATTCGCCGCCATCGCAGCAACATCGCGATGTGCACCGCCCAGCGGCTCAGCGATGATGTAGTCGATCAGGCCCAGCTCCTTGAGGCGAGTGGAGGTAATCCCCAGTGCCTCGGCGGCATCAGAAGCCTTCTCTGCACTCTTCCACAGGATTGAAGCACAACCTTCCGGCGAGATGACCGAATAGGTGCTGTATTGCAGCATCATCACCCGGTCGCCGACGCCGATGGCCAGGGCACCACCAGAACCACCTTCACCGATCACGGTGCAGATGATTGGCGTACGCAGCTTGGACATCTCCAGTAGATTACGGGCAATCGCCTCGGACTGACCGCGCTCTTCCGCGCCGACACCGGGATAGGCACCGGGGGTATCGATAAAGGTCAGGATCGGCAGGCGGAAACGCTCGGCCATCTCCATCAGACGCAGGGCCTTACGATAACCTTCCGGGCGCGGCATGCCAAAGTTGCGTGCTACCTTCTCTTTGGTGTCGCGGCCTTTCTGGTGACCGATGACCATCACCGGGCGGCCATCGATTCGGGCCACGCCACCGACGATCGCCTTGTCGTCGGCAAAGGCACGGTCACCGTGCAGTTCTTCGAAATCGGTAAAGATCGCCTCGACGTAGTCGAGGGTATAGGGACGCTGCGGATGGCGCGCCAGTTGTGAAATCTGCCAGGAGTTCAGATTGGAGAAGATCGATTCAGTCAGGCTCTTGCTCTTGGCCTGCAGGCGCGCGATCTCTTCGCCGATGTTGATCTCGGCGTCGTCGCCGACATAACGCAGCTCTTCAATCTTCGCCTCCAGTTCGGCGATTGGCTGCTCGAATTCGAGAAAATTCAGGTTCATAGGTTTTTGATTCGGTTCGCGTTTTGTCTATGTAAGTAGCGAGTCGGGGATTATACGTGAATGTAACACGATTTGTCGCCTAGTCCGATTTGGACGCTTTCAGCGCGAATATTCGACCCTCACCTGTTCCTCCCCCAGCAAATGCCGCAACCGCTTCAGCAATTCATCGCTGGGGCGCACCCGCCACTCGTCACCCAGGCGCACTCGACCCATGGCGTCGCTACCCTGATAGTTGATGGCGATGGGACAGCTGCCGTCGCGGAACGGCGACAGCACCTTTTCCAAATTCCCGGCAAAACCGTTACTCGCCTGCTCCTGCGACAGCTCAAGCAACAGGTTACGGGCAAAGTGCTCACGGGCATGCTCCATGTCGCACAACTCCTGGCAGCGCATCACCAGACCGCCGGAATAGTCGTCGTGACGAACCTCGCCGCTGACCACTACCACCTGGTCCATCAGCAGCTTGTCCTGATAACGGGCATAGACGTCACTGAACAGGGTCACCTCGATACGTGCGGTGCGGTCATCGATGGTGAGGAAGGCCATCTTGTCACCACGCTTGGTGGGGCGGGTACGCAGGGCGATGATCAGGCCTGCCAGGGTCGCGTTCTGTGCCTTGTCGCCATTGAGTTTGGCGATGCGGCAGCTAGTGAAGGCGTTGATCTCGGCTTCATACTTATTGATTGGGTGGCCGGTAAGGTAGAGACCAAGGGTGTCCTTTTCGCCGGTCAGGCGGACATCTTCATCCCACTCTGGTACCTCGTCATAGCTGGCCGGACTCTCTTCCAGCACATCGCTGTCGAAACCGAACATATCGCCGGTGCCGGAGGCCACGGCCCGGCTCTCCTGTTCAGCCATCTGCAGCGCCTGGGGCAGGGATGCCATCAGGGTGGCACGGTTCGGCCCCAACTGGTCCAGCGCCCCGGCACGGATCAGGGATTCCAGCACCCGGCGGTTGGCCTTTTTGGTATCGATGCGGCGGCAGAAATCGAACAGGTCGCTGAACGCCCCGCCCTCCTGCTTCTCGGTGACGATGCCATCGATGGCACCTTCGCCCACACCTTTAATCGCGCCGAGACCGTAGACCACGGCACCGTTACCATCGACGGTAAATTTGTAGTCGCTGGTGTTGACCGACGGCGGCACCACCTTGAGACCCATCTCCTTACACTCCTCGATCAGGGTCACCACCTTGTCGGTGTTATCCATATCGGCGGAGAGTACCGCGGCCATGAACTCCGCCGGGTAGTGCTGCTTGAGCCACAGGGTCTGGTAGGAGACCAGCGCATAGGCAGCGGAGTGGGATTTGTTGAAGCCGTAACCGGCAAACTTCTCCATCAGGTCGAAGATGTAGGTGGCGGTGGCCTCCTCTACCCCGCGCTCTACCGCACCAGTGGTGAAGGTTTCGCGCTACTTGGCCATCTCCTCCGGCTTCTTCTTACCCATGGCGCGGCGCAACAGGTCGGCGCCACCAAGGGAGTAACCGGCCAGCACCTGGGCAATCCGCTGCACCTGCTCCTGATAGAGGATGACCCCGTAGGTGGGCTTGAGCACTGGTTCCAGATCCGGGTGGGGATAGGCCACCTCGGCCCGGCCGTGCTTACGATTGATAAAGTCATCCACCATGCCCGACTGCAGCGGGCCGGGACGGAACAGGGCCACCAGCGCGACGATGTCCTCAAAGCAGTCTGGCTGCAGGCGGCCGATCAGTTCTTTCATGCCACGGGATTCGAGCTGGAATACGGCGGTGGTTTTCGCCGCCTTGAGCAGTTTGAAACTTTCCGCATCGTCGAGCGGGATGGTGCTGATGTCTGGACAGTTCTCTACCGACTCACCGCGCAGGCTCAGGCTGTTGCGGATGTTGGCCAGGGCCCAGTCGATGATAGTCAGGGTGCGCAGACCAAGGAAGTCGAACTTCACCAGACCCGCCGACTCCACGTCATTCTTGTCGAACTGGGTAACGATGCTCTGGCCACCCTCTTCACAATAGAGCGGCGAAAAGTCGGTCAGTTCGGTGGGGGCGATGACCACGCCGCCCGCGTGCTTACCGGCGTTACGGGTAATGCCCTCCAGCTTCTTCGCCATATCGATGAGGGCGGTGACCTCTTCGTCCTGATCGTAGCGGTCCTTTAGCTCCGGCTCCTGCTCCAGCGCCTTCTCCAGAGTCATGCCGATCTCGAACGGGATCAGTTTGGCGATCTGGTCAACAAAACCGTAGGGGTGACCGAGCACCCGGCCCACATCACGTACTACCGCCTTGGCCGCCAGGGTGCCGTAGGTGATGATCTGAGACACCTTCTCCCGACCATACTTCTGCGCCACATAGTCGATAACCCGGTCGCGCCCTTCCATGCAGAAGTCGACGTCGAAGTCGGGAAGCGAGACCCGCTCCGGGTTGAGGAAACGCTCGAACAGCAGGTCGTAGGCCAACGGGTCGAGATCGGTGATAGTCAGGGCGTAGGCCACCAGCGAACCGGCGCCAGAACCGCGCCCCGGCCCTACCGGCACGCCGTTGTTTTTACCCCACTGGATAAAGTCGGCCACGATGAGGAAGTAACCGGGGAAGCCCATCTGAATGATGACGTCGAGCTCCATCTCCAGCCGCTGGTCGTAGGGTTTACGTTTTTCGGCAAAGTCAGGGGCATCACGCTCCAGCAGCACGTCGAGTCGCTTCTCCAGTCCCTCGCGGGAGAGCTGGCGGAAGTACTCATCCATGGTCAGGCCATCGGGCACCGGGAAATCGGGCAGGAAGTACTTACCCAGAGTCAGATCCAGATTACAGCGCTTGGCAATCTCGACGCTGTTCTCCAGCGCTTCGGGGATGTCGGCGAACAGTTCCACCATCTCCTCGGGGCTACGCAGATACTGCTGTTCGCTGTAATGGTGGCTGCGGCGCGGGTCGTCGAGGGTGCGGCCGTCGTGGATGCAGACCCGCACCTCATGGGCATCGAAATCGTCCTTGCCGATGAAGCGCACGTCATTGGTGGCCACCACAGGGACACCCATGGTCCCCGCTATCGCCGCCGCGGCATGGAGATAGTTCTCCTCCCCTTCGCGACCGGTGCGTTGCAATTCAAGATAGTAGTTGTCAGCAAACAGGCGTAACCAGCCGGTGAGCAGATCCGCCGCCAGTTCTTTCTTGCCGTTCAGCAGCGCCTGACCCACGTCGCCCTCGCGACCGCCGGAAAGGGCGATCAGCCCCTTCACCTGACCCTGTAGCCATTCGCGTTTGACGATGGGAATACCGCGATGCTGGTTTTCGATATAGCTGCGGGAAACCAGGCGGGTGAGATTACGGTAGCCGGTCTCGTCCTTGCACAGCAGTACCAGACGGCTGGGACGGTTGGCATCGTCGGGGTTATCGATCCAGAGATCGACGCCGATGATCGGCTTGATACCGTTCGCCTGCGCCGCCGAATAGAACTTGACCATGGCGAAGAGGTTGCACTGATCGGTCAGCGCCACCGCAGGCATACCCAGCTTGCGCGCCTCCGCCATCAACGGCTTGACCCGCACCAAGCCGTCGGTGAGGGAGAATTCGGTGTGCAGGCGAAGGTGGATGAACTGGGCGGACATGGGAAGGAACGTTACCCCGGCATCGGGGACAGAACAAGTCTTGACACGAAGAAGACTGAAGCCGGTCTCAATTCCCCTCGAGGCAACGCGCCACCGGGCCAAAACTACGGCGGTGGATCGGCGTCACACCCAGCTGCTGCAACGCTTCCAGGTGCTTTTTGCTGGGATAACCTTTATGCCCGGCAAAGCCGTACCCAGGATAGAGCGAGTCCATCTC
The DNA here is from genome assembly GCA_050299175.1 of Thiohalomonadaceae bacterium. Taxonomy (GTDB): domain Bacteria; phylum Pseudomonadota; class Gammaproteobacteria; order Thiohalomonadales; family Thiohalomonadaceae; genus JAPHTQ01. The sequence continues at coordinate 12,097 of JBNKVM010000040.1, read as the reverse complement.
CACCATCTCCCGATCGCGGGTCACCTTGGCCAGGATCGAGGCAGCGCTGATCGCCGCCACCTTACTATCCCCTTTTATGATCGCCTCCGAGGTACACGGCAGTTTGGGGCAACGGTTACCATCGATCAGGGCGTGTTGCGGTTGTGGATTCAACCCGGTCACCGCCCGCTGCATCGCCACCATGGTCGCCTGGAGGATGTTCAACTCATCGATTTCATCCACTTCGCAACGACCAATCGCCCAGGCCAGCGCCTTCTCCTTGATTTCATCAAAGAGCTTTTCCCGCTTCTTCTCCGAAATCGCTTTGGAGTCAGCAAGTCCCTCTATCGGCTTGCCAGGGTCGAGAATCACCGCGGCGGTCACCACCGGTCCGGCCAGTGGGCCACGCCCTACCTCATCGACACCGGCGATGAGGATTTCAGTGGAAGAAAAGTCGAAGGAGGTCTGCATGGCTGGATTCTACCAACAGACCTGGAGACAAGACAGACTAAGCAGTCCACTTTGCTGGGACAAACTGTGTCCCAGCAAAGTGAATAAAGTGATCAGGGCGCCGCCATCCAGCTCACGGCTTCAGCAAGCGCCGGTTTCACGATATTGTCACTTGTCGCCTGACTGCCTGATGGGCAAAGCATACCCAGGTCAATATCCTGGAAGTTCGCTGCGATCTCGGACCCGATCGCCGAGCCATCCACAAAGCACTTCATGTCCAGCATGTGATTTGCGCCGTCGATGATGTGCATGACGTTAGTCACCCCACGTCGACTACCGCAGGTGTAACGCCCGCCTGCAGTAGTGTTTGTACCGTAAGGTGCGCCAGCGAGTGCGTCGCACATGCGGGTGGACATGTTAACCGGCACCAGGGTGTCGGCATTGCCATGAAGCATAAATGTCGGCGGGAAATTCGCATCAATCCTGGCAGCATCAGGGAAACTATTTGCCTGAGTAAATGGCGGCAGGATCGCAGGGTTAAGGGTATACGGAGCCGCCTGGACAAATCCTGCGATATCCAGATTCAGGAATTCACTCAGCACCAGAAGACCATCATGCACCGGAGGATTGCCATATTTCTGGTTCGCCATTTCGCCAATATAGTTAGGTGCATCTGTTGGTGGGTAGATCAGCAGTGCTTTGGAGATTTCAGCACTGCGACGTGATGCCAGCCAACCGGAGAGGTGTGCGCCCGCGGATTGTCCTACCAGGGCAACCTGTCCGCCTGCTGAGCCCAGTGTCGGCCCATGCATTTCGACCCAGTCCAAGGCTGCGTCGATGTCCTGAGCGATCGCTTCACCGGGTGCGGGTGTGCCGTCACCAATGGGTGCAGGTACAGGGAGCTGACAATCAGCTGGACCATCGGCATCCCCCATCAGGCGATAGTACGGCTGGAAGACGATATAGCCGTTTTCGGTAAATTGAGAGGCCAGGGCATCGGCGCCCAATGCGCCATAACCGCGGTACTTCCAGGCACCACCATGAACCAGCAGTAACGGTTTCAGGTTGGTGTCGGTAATGTTTTTCTTGTAGACACGCATTTCAAGACTACAGGAACCGACCGTTCGGTATTCCACCTGTTTCATGTACGGGCGGTGATTACCTGCAGGAGAAAGCGCCAGGGCATCGATGGCGGCACCATGGCTTAGTGTCCATTTGCTGCTCCTGCCAATATTGGGATAGGCAGGATTACCGCTCTCTTCATCCAACCATGCGGCAGCATTACCCACATAGTTAGAATAATTCTGCGGTAGCAGATTATTCTGGCAGTACTTCAGGAAAGAGGTGGGTTTGTAGTCCACTTCACTCGTACAAGCGGCATCGGTGTAATACAGGGAACCTGCACCCGGCTCAAAGTCCGGCTCTGTGACCGGCGCACAGCTTCCACTGCGGGTACTATACAGTGGAGTATAGGACATGTTGCCCACTTCTAAATCTTGCAGAACACCACAGGAGAAATACTCCTGTGCCAATTGAGTGTCGCCGACTATCAGAGAATATAGACCCAACGCAGTTAGATCGTTGATTCCGCCAAGGTCAACCTGACTTACACCTTCAAGCGCAGCTGCAACATCTTCAGGTTTGTATTTGGTACCTGTGGTTTCATATCCATTTGGATTGTCATCAAAATCTGTTGTATCCAAATGTAACCAGAAACTGGTAGTACACTCGCCAAGAAAACAAACTTTCCATCGCCAGAACTGTACAAGACGCCCATCAAACTCCGCGTACCTGAATTCATGCGACACAAAGTCACTTGTACCCGTTTGGTTACCAGCGACCATGTCGTACATGCCATCACCATTCAAGTGAATATCTGCCTTCCAATCCACCCCAAAACCAAAGCCATACATAAATGTCGGATAAATCACTAAATCCGCTTTTGCTAGCTTACCGTTATGGTGAATACCAACCCCGTAATTTGTAGTAATAGGCGCAACATAAAACTGACCGTCCACAATGGCTACTTTTACATTAAACCCCAAATCAGCTAACAAATTTATACTTTGTGGATATACCGACACATTACCGGTCAAGATCACACCATACCCACTGAAGAACGAACCGGAATACAACGCGCCATAACTGAAGCCAGCGTATCCGAGTATATTTATGTTTTGACCAGACAATTTAAGCATTGTCTGCGAATCAATATGCACACGGTATTCCCCATCATACGCAAGCTGTACACCTTGTGGAGAATCTGCAATGAAGCAACCTGCCCCGTCAAATCCATACTCAATGCCTAATTCCTCTGTCACCTCCGCTCGCTGATCCTCCCATCCCCACGTTAATATGTAGGCAGATGCATTTGGCAGGATTTGTCCCATAACTGTCGCGATAGTTGAAGAATCTGAGTAGATGTAATCGGTGCTATATGCAATCAATCCTCCCCCTGCATAGAGTTCGATAAACTCCAAACCCTCAATATCAGCACCACTAACTCCCTGGGATATTTGATTAAGAATTTCACTGGCATAGATTTCATCATTATATAGATAAGTCACATCTTGATAGTGTGGCTGCATCATGATTGGTGTTGCGTCTGATGAAGCACAGGTGCCACTTTTGAGATTTATAGTCGACAGGAAAATCCCATGCCCATTCGGCACATCACGATCTAACACCGAGCTACCCAGCTCAGTAGCTTTGGTATAGGCTCGACCATGAATGCCCGCGGGGTCTGCCAGCAGCTTATAATCCACTACACCACCTTCTCCCAAAAGTGGCAAAACACCATATGATCGCGTAAGGACAAGAGAACGTAAACTTGCCAAAGTTGCTGCAACATCAGGTATTGAAAGGGCACCTAAATCCACAACACCATTTTGTGAATATGATGCCCAAGGAAACTCGAATTTTGTGGTAACTTCTGGAATTAACGGCCGCACATCAAAGCACACACTCGAGCTATCCAATGCAACGTCAGCCGAACTTTTTGCAATGACTTGTACACATTCAAATGTGTCCGTAAGCAAGCCAAGGTCTGCAATTAAATTAAATCCATTAGCACCATCTCTGTCGACAAAGGTAATGTCGTTAGCCCTGACTTCCACCGAAGCAATCGCCCCGGCGGTACTCACCACCATGCGATTAAAAATACTGACCCCTTCAAGGTAAACATTCTCTTCTGACAGCTCCTGTGTCACCGCAGTAATTTGCCCGGTCTGGAAGGTCAGGCTATAGGCATTATCCGCTGTCCACTCGCCAACAATCTCGCTGTTTGGATCGATAAACGCCGCAAAGGTGTCACCAAGGGTCGCCTGGAATGGGGTGAAAAATACTTCCGCTGACTGACCAATCGGTAATCCAGAAAGTGTCTGCCATTGGGTTTGGTAACCACCCGTGGCAATGTGGTCGAAACGTACGGTGATCGGTTGGTTAACCGCATAGTCGCCACTGTTGGTGACACGCACACTGGCAGTGACATCGCAGATGGAGGTTACCGCATCGCAGTTGGCATAGGTGTAATTGAGGCTGCCTTTGCCGACACTAACGTTCATGGCACCGATGGTGAAGTCGGCACGCTTGGCCGCGGTCAAACCGTAAACCTGACCACGCAGTGTGACTTCGTGATCGCCCGGTGACATGGGCAGCGGTATGGTGGCGCCCGGCGGATCGACCAGCAGTTGTCTCGGGCCACTATCGACTGCCACATTGAATGAGGTGAAACCTCCACTGGTACCATAGCGGAAAGGCAGTTTGGGTGGCATGGTGTTGGAGATCACGCTTTCGCCATTCTGCGGGCTCTGGATCTCAAGGGTGGCGACGTTGAATTGCACCACTTGTTGGGTAAGACGGTTTGCAGAGTCCTTCGCCTGGATGCGGAAGCTGTGCGGGCCGGTGGTCAGGCCGACAAGCTCGGTAACCGGGTTTCCATCGAGGAAGTATTCGATTCCATTCAGCGGTTTGTTGCTGCTGTAGTTGATCGGCATGGCATCGAATGTGTAGACACCGGTATGGGGTGAGGCAAGGGTGATCGCCGGTTGCACTGCATCGGTTGTGATGTGGACCATCTGCGAAAGCTGGTTGCCACTGTTGTTGTGGGTCGCGGTCAGGATCAGGGTGTAGGATCCATCGCTCGGCACACTAATTTCTGTGCCAGAGGTAATCGGTACAGGATCGGGGAGTGCCCCGCCCTGCCCGACGATCTGGTAGCTGACACTGCTACTCGAGTCGACACTAAATTCCGCGACAAATTTGTTCGCAGGGTAGATCGCTCCTTCTACAGGCGCAAAAACATTCAGGGCAGGAATACCATCCTTGACGGTAAATGGAATATCTTTTGTCACGGGTACGCCGGTGGCAGGCGTAAACACCAAACTCAGCAGGTGGTTACCATCGGCCAGATTGGGCAGGATCATGCCGTTGGTAACAGCTCCGCCATTGACACCATCAAGAGTGTAGGTCGCCGATGACACCGGTTTGCTGGCAGTGTAGTCAATGGTGATGTCGTTAATGTCGTAGGTGCCGCTGTAGGGAGACAGGACGGTCACCGTGAAGAGTGTCGAGTCTTTGGTGAAGGTGACGGTCTTTTGCACCAGGTTGCCCTGGGCGTCGTAACCGCTGATCACGATGGTATGCACACCATCCGCCAAACCGACCAGATCGGAACGCGGCACGCCATCGACCAAGATGGTGAGGTTGCTGAGCGGTTGGGTCAGTGAGAAGTCAAGGCTGACATCGGCGCCATAGGTACCACCATCTTCAATGGTATGAATGACGATGTCCGGCGGGGTGTTGTCGAAGAAGAAGGTGTGGCTGTATGTCCCAACGTTACCGGCATTATCTTCCACTTCCACTTTGACGAAGTTGGTGCCAGGTATCAGGGTGACGGTGCCGCTGAAGGGAACGAAGGTGCCGTTGTTGATCTGGTAGCGGGCGGTACTTTGGTTGATGCCGCTGTTGTCGTCCTGGAAGGTCAGGTCGAGGTTGGCACTGTCCCACACGGCATTTTCAGTGACGTAGGTAATTGTCGGTGCAGTACGGTCGACCTGAACAATATTGGGGTTGATGTATTCAAAAGAGGTGCCCGTCCCGTTCATGTTGGTGGTGGCCACTTTGAACTGGTAGCAGTAATTGTCGTCGACGGCGATTGGATCGTTGACCGCAGGCAGTGTGAGGTAGGATTTTACCGCTGAGGTACTCCAGCCGAGGTTGTCATCCGCCGGCATCGAGCAAACGCCGCTTTGTACCGCGACCTTGCGCTGAAATACTTCGAAGCTACCACAGGTGATGCAAACCGGTTCGGGCGGATTGGTATTGGGAATGGTGTCCGGGATGGAGACCAGTACTTCGGCGGCATTGGTCAAGCCTGCAGGATAGTCTATCTGGATAGTACTGCCATCATTCGGATCGGCGTAGGTGTAATTACGGACACCACTAGTCAACGAAACACCAGATGGTGTAATGACCTTGAATTCAAATGGTATGACATCACCAGGCTCGGCAACAAAATCCACTCCTGGTTCGAGCAGCCATGTTGATACAGATTTAAAATATGAAACGTATTCAACACCCTCACTTGAATTAATAACAATACCGGCATTTGTGGCCATAGCTTTAGTGCTGTAATAAGTAGATTGCTTTATAAACGATTCTGTAACCAATTCACCTTGGCTATTTGCATCAATGATATTAACTCTCAATTCAGGAATTGTATGAACCCAGTCCGACACCACATAAATACCATCTGACATATGGGTCAACATGGGTCCATCAAAGTTAATAGGCATGATCATTGCGGATAAAGGAGGAACCACATTACGTGCAGCTCCTAACCCAACCCCATCAGCTCTAAACCGACGGGCTGTTATCGCTGCATCAGTATAACTGACACCTGGCCCTAATTTAGCCATACGAGTAGAAGTAGTCCATGCCACAACATAATTACCAGTTTCGTCACTGGAAATATCCGCCCCCCAAACATAGTCAGTAGCGACTAACGGCCCATTACGGAAAGAATTTCCATTTGCAGAAAATTCGACAACATATAATGAGGGTGCGGATGCATTTGTAACATTTGTCAGTAGTGCACCACCGCCAGGCAATGATGTTATTCTGGGATTGAAAATATATTCACTAAGTTGCTGGTAAACTTTATTTGTTACTTTATTCTGATAGTCAACAAAATAGACGACAGCCGCATACTTTCCTGTGGTTTCATACTCACGCCCTGCCACAAAGACGCCATTTTCTGTTGCAGCCAAATCAAACGTTTGAAAGTATGGGGCAATTTTTCTAACACTAGGTACATAATAACCTTTCCAAGAATCATTGTATAGAAACCTACCATCCTTGGAATAAAAGTTGCAGCTAAACCGCCTGTAATCTTGCCAGACACTGCCGGAAGCATACACATCCTCATTCCAACAAACCACCCAGTCATCATTAGGCAACACAGAAACTCGTGGTGTATCAACATATGTATAGTTATTTGTAAGTGGCTTTACTAGCGAATAATTCCCAATAACGGATCCATTTTCTGAGTATCTTCTCGCATGTATTGTTGTCCCATCTTCGGTCCAAATCGTAACAAACTCACCATCCGAGAAAGCCGCAGTTTCAATATCGTTCTCGGGGTATGAATAATAGTAATTATTTTTAGTCCGACGAATCGGGATATTCAGAAAGCTATCATTAGAAATCAATGCCGCAGACGAATTGAGCCAATTATCTGTTGAAAATTCCCCAATAACATTCTCGAGCATATTAGAAGTTTTGAACACCGATTCAACCTTAATAGGGCCCGTAAAATAGCCTGAATTAGTAACATCCCCTTTAACAATAGCGGGAACATTTATACATATTGAGTTATCTGGTGAGCAGTTTGTAAATACGGCAGCACTTGTCAATATACTAGCCAATCCTGTTACTGACAGCAGCAGTATTGCAAGAGTACCAATAATCGATTTACGCAGATTCATCAGTTAGTACCCCCTGCCAGTTCCATGAACTGTATATTATTTACTGCATCCCTTTCATCATCACGCACTGGGATAGTGGCAGTGAGTTGTAAAGCGCCTGCTGGGGCATTGGCGAGAGATACGGAAAATGTTGTTTGAGATGCATCTTCTATCGCACCTCCGCCAAGATAGACTGCCTGTTGTACGTTAGAGATGGTAGTTATCCCCTGCTTCACCTCCAACTCAACCGGCACTCTAATGAGTGGTTTTCTATAATCCAATTGATAACCAATTGCTGCGACATTCACGACTACCTGTAGCTGGCTTGGCGTCTGTGTCGGCTGCAAACTGACTATGCGCACATCCTGCTCAGCCACAGTAGAACACATCGCAGCAGGATTGATGCTGGCCTGCCTCTGCGCAGTCTGGTCACCATTTCCGGTGTTATAGGTTATGCGCACTGTGTAGTTACCGGATGCGAGATTCTGCAGCGTAACGGTTTCTGTTGTCGCAGGCATCACAACCGGTAGCGTCTGTGAGGCAACCAAATAACCTGCTGTATCGACCAATTCCATACGCGAAGCAATCGCTGGCGCTGTGCCACTGTTGTTAACATCAACCTGTAGCGTGCTACACCATGGATTGATGTGACTCATCGCCAGAATGGGTTCCAGCGGACCAGGAGTACCCGGAGTGCCGCCCCCACCATTGGTTGCAGTTAGATTTGTCGGAATTTTCTTTGTATTGTTATTGCGATCACTCTCCACGAAAGTACCGTGAGGATTGACGACAGCATAGAGCCTTTCACCGGTGAAGGCGGCCTTGCTGGCAAGGGGAATGGTCAGTTGCGCCTGACCAGAGGTATCCAGTGTGACCTGCTGATAGTCCCAGGGAGTTGTTGTACCCGGTGTGTTCTGTGTTGCAATTAATGGATCATCGGTTAACAGTACATCGACTGATGATGCGGTCTGGTTACCGGCATTTCGTACCGACACATGGACATCTGTCTCAGTCAGATAAAATTGTGCAATTTCAAAATCAGGCTGCGGTTTGTATATAAATGAAGACTGATTATTGGAATAATTATCCTCTTTCACCGAACGCTTCTCGTTGACCTTCACGAGAATCTGGTAAGGGTCCATCCGATCCACTAGTTGTTCTGTTTGTACGGTCAGTGGCATACCACTATTCGTATCAAACTCACCCTTAGCAATCAGATTCAGTTGTCCGTTATCAACCAGATAAAATGAAACCGGAACAGGGGGTGCACTGACGCCTTTTCGCTCGATAATGTCAGCGGTGAAGTGCGTTACGTCAGAGTGCGTGACCGAACGCACGTCAAAATCAGGGCGAACTTCCACAACACGAGTTGCAGAGTTGTTGCTGACTGGGTCTTCAGGAACAGATACCAGCCTGACTTCGAATGGAACCTGGATCCTGTCCAAGGTAAACGGATATTCGTGCGACTGCCTTGCTCCAGGTTCAAGTGCAGTACCCTGCACTTCCCCCATCAAACCACCATCACGATATATCTCTGCACGATAGGTCGCTGACGGCAAAACACCTATATTGGTGACAGCCCATACAAGCTTTGCCTGTTTACCAAGCTGTTTGCGATGAGGCTGGTCCATAACAAGCCCCATGGCCAAATCCTGTCCGATCAATTCATGCCAAACATAGAGACCAGTGCCGGCTGTCTGGTTGTTAGTCGCCACATTGGCGGCACCAGCAGACCACAGGTTGCTGTCTCTGTCGATAAACAACCAATAGTCTTCGTACTCAAATCCTGTACCGTCAATGGCGATCAGACCTGCTGGAGGTTTCCATGTACCACCGATATTAAGTGATGCCTGGGCAATGGCCTTATCCTTGAAAATAAGAATTGGGCCGCTGGTAGTATTTGATACTTTCCCGCCAAGCAGGTAATCGACTTGCAACCCGGTATCAACAGGGGCAGTCCAACTGGTCGAGAAGCGTGATTCAAAGATATTTCTTGTCGTTGCATCCGGTGCGGTTGTCGATGTCCACAGCAGAACCGCTTCATTACCAATCGTGCCTAACACAGGTGCCGGGTTATTCTGCAAATCTGCCACTACAGTTGCCGCTGGCATTGCGACATTCCCGGACGTGGAAATTGCTGCATAACCCAGTTCTGAATCACTTCTATCTTGCAGATTTCCGTCTTTATCCGTAACCCAGGCAACCACATATCGCCCGTTAACATAAGTGACCTGCAGGCCATGCTCGGGCAAACTGTTATTGGTAACGCGTACAGGAGTACTCCAGAGATGATTTGCATAAACAGTGGCATATAGCTCACTATCATTCACAGTGTCACCATTCTTGTCCCCATCACGAGCAAATAGCACCAGTGCCGTACCGTCTGTCCCTGCAGTAATAACCGCCTGGGTAACCATTGTGCTTTGGGGAATCGGCATGGGTGTTGACCAGTTCTTACCGATTTGCATGATATAGAAGAGACGCTGCCCATTAATCAGCATCGCCCGGAATTGCTCCGGAGTCAGACCTGAACCTTTTGGTACACCGTTTGTGTCCAGGCCATCTGGTCCAGTGATATTAAACAGTTTGCCGTAATCGGTATTGTCGCTATTTAACAGTAACAGCGGAGTATTCTTGTTGTTCACTGTATCGACCAGATTAACAACACCACGCAATGCGCGTGAATTCTGATGTGACACCGGAATAATGTATGGTGTACTCCATTTACCCGCATCATACGTTACATAGAAAAAATCACTCGGCTTGTCCGGGTAGCTTCTCTCATAGGCAAGGTTCAGCAGACCAGCATCGTCGTAGAACTCATAAACGGCCTTAACACCACCGTCCTTAACAGGTGGTGATACAAGAACAGGTTCTGCGGCAAATACAGTCGAACCGGCGGCCATTGCCACAGCAGTTACAACAGAAATCAGGTGGTGGATCTTCGTTTTCATTGCACACCTCCCGCTTTCTGGAACACATTATTAAAATCAAATGTCGCCGCCCTTACAGCAGGGTCAGTCACATCCTGTTTGTCACCAAGCCACAGTGTCCCTGCGTTCTGTCTGAGTAGGTCGTAGTAGAGAAGACCGATCTGGGGATAAACGATCCCCCCATTACAGGTAACGCCATCTGATGCATTGGCCATGCCCGCCACAAAATCTTTCTTACTGCAGGTTCGATTAAGTGCGCTGGCAACATCGGCATCACTCGGTAATATCGTCACCTTCTCAAGCTGAAGATTTAGCTTGGTGTGTGTACTGCCAGGAATGTAGATAAGGTCAACAAAGCTATAGGAGTAATCCATAGTCACGGTATTCCATGCAACAGCACAGTCTGCGGCAGCAGAACTTTCGAAGCTTCGTCTAAATCGATAGATCGTGTTTGTGAGTGTCTCGCGGAAATATTCACCACCGCCGACATAGTGACATGCACCCGTCCATGAACCGACAAGATCGTTGATAACATCAGGGATACCATCCTGATTATTATCTACCGGTACGCTAGTTGGATCATTGGGGTCGGTGCCAACCCGAAGCTCAAAGACGTCGGCAATACCATCCTTGTCGGAATCACGCTCGCCTATGGCAATATCATCTATACGCCAGAGAATGTAAGGGTGTTCGTGTTCATGGTCTTTATCCCTATCACGGTCCTTGTCCTTGTTTCGGTCTTCATCCTTATTCCGATCTTCGTCCTTATTCCGATCTTCGTCCTTGTTCCGTTCTTCGTCCTTGTTCCTATCTTTACCCTTGTCACGATTCTTATCGGTATTTTCTTCCGGTGATCGAGCTGAGCGCCTCTCTGCATCATCTCCTCTCCTGTCACCAGAATCACCATGCTCCCGCTCGTGACCGATAACCCTTAAACGGAAACGAAGACGTTGACCCGCGTAGGGCGAAAGATCCACAGCAATATTCGTGTAGGCATCAGTATTGGCAGTTTTGTCGATGGAGTGTAAGACGACCCATGGGAAGTCCACTTCATTATCATGATCGTGTTCTCTGTCCCTATTGCGTTCCTTATTCTTATTTTGCTCCCTGTCCCTATTCCGTTCGCTTTCCTGCTCACCTTCTTTATCGTGATCGTGAGCCTTCATCAACTGTTCATCAGTACTTCCATGTGAAAATTCATCCGGAAACACATAACCATCAGGGATGGTCTGAGCTTCGATAACAACAGACTGATTTGATTTTTCCAGATTGAGTTGATGCCAGAACGACAAAACAGGATAAGCGGCGACATCTGGAATCTGGACTATTGTTTTTAATAGTGCACTATTGTGCTCTGTATCATTACCAACATCACGCCCTTCTTTCCTGAATTCCAGATGCCAGTCCTGCGAGTAACTATCTCCCTGCCTGATATTCCACTCGTCACCCAGACTCCATTCCTTGTGTTGGCTATATGGGTCAACAGCATTAGTAATCAGCTCAAGATCGTTATAGTAGGGATAATTTTCGTAAACAGGATTACTGGAAGACGGCTCGGATGTGGGGAGCGATGTCTGTTGAGTTGCTGCGGGTGTCTCAGTTTGAGTCCCCATTGGCTGAGAAGTGGCGTCCGAGGTCTCGTCGTTACCGAAACAACCGCTTAGTAACACAGCAGTGAAGAATATAGCAGCGCTGCGTCCTATAAACTCTGAGGTTAGTTTTATCATTACCGGTGCACCTGTCTATATGTGATTGCACCGGAGAGGAGAA
>JBNKVM010000039.1:0-39676 GCA_050299175.1 Thiohalomonadaceae bacterium | reverse complement strand
GCGCAATGTTGCAGTCAGGCCATGGACGGCCTGTCTGCAACGCCCGACTGGAGCGAGCAACGAGGGAACCCCGAAGGGGCGAGAATTTCGGGAGCGTTTCTTTGGGTACTTTCTTATCGCCATAAGAAAGTACCTCGCCCGCGGGGGCGAGTCCCCGCTTTCAAGTGCCTTTATTCGCCGCGTAGCGGCTCATAACCAATCGCGAGCAGGCGCTCGCTCCCACAATAAAAGCGTCGCGTTAGCGACTCATCCAGATTCCGGCGGAAGCCGGAATAACAAAGAATGGATTCCGGCCTTCGCCGGAATGACGATAAAACTACGCGGCCGGCCTCCGCTGCTCAGGCCTCAACCTCGTCGCCAACACCTCATCCGCATCATCAATATCTACCTGCTCGCCGTCAGCGTTAAACATCGGCTGCTCAAAATCGTTCCAGCCCTTAATCCCGGTTTTTAGCGAAGCGACATTCCTGAAGCCCATGCGTTGCATGGTGTGGGCTGCCAGCACACTCCGGTTACCCGAACGGCAGATGACGATGATCTCCCGCTCCCGCCCGGCGGCCAGTTCGGGAACCGTTTCGTCGTAATCCCAGTCGCAGGCCGATTCAAGGATACCGCGCGGGACGTTGAGTGAACCTTCGATATGCAGGGCGTCGAACTCGTAGGGTTCACGGATGTCGAGCAGGATGAGGTCGTTCCCCTGGCCCAGCTTTTCCTCCAGATCCCAGGGGAAAAGTTCTTCGATGTCGGGCAGGGCCTCGGCGATGAGATCGGTAAAGTGTTTCATGGCTAAATAAACCTTCTTTCTTTATGGTTATCGGCCGGTTCCGGAAGCTGTGCAGTTTAGCGGCTTTGTCGTCGTTGCTCAAAACCGAGCGCCACCATCTGTTATGATATGTCTCTCTTTTCCGGATTAAAGCAAGGGTGTGAATGTGGAAACCCATATTTCCGTTGATCAGTTGAAACAGGGCGATGTGAAAGATCCACTGGCCGCAGGTTGCGAAGAGAAGGAGCCGTTTGCCCTGATGGTGTTGGGCGACAGTATGGCACCGGAGTTTAACGATGGTGATGTGATCGTGATCGAGCCGGGTTCGCCGTACCATGACGGTTCTTATGTGATCGCCTGGCATAACGACGAATACACCTTTCGTCAGTTGAAGGTGAGTGGGGATCGTTACTATCTGATGCCGCTCAACCCGAACTATGTCAGTGAGCAGTTGGATGGTCCTGAGGCGATTAGAGGCGTGGTGACGCAAAAGAAAAGTCCGGGTGGGAGACACAACCGCAAAACTTACGACTAAGGAACCTCTGAGAAGTACGCGAGCGGGATGAGATGCAAGGCGCACGGCGCACAGCGACCGAGACATATCAAGTAGATAGGCGAGGAAGCGAGCACCGCGCAACGCCGCAGATCGCACGCGCAGCCACTTGTTCAGAGGTTCATTAGGTGAAAGCTGGTAAGGGCTGTTACCTGCTGCTGTTTCATTGCCCGCAGGCGCTGAGGGTAAACGCAGGGAAACTCGGCGAGCTGTTCCTGCAACCTGGCTATTATCTTTATTGCGGCAGCGCCTTCGGCCCCGGCGGGGTGAAGGCGCGGACCGATCATCATCGCCGTATCAGCCAGCGTCCCCACTGGCATATCGATTACCTCCGGCCGCATCTCCAGTTACTGGAAATCTGGTACACCTTCGATCCCCAATCACGAGAGCATCACTGGTCGGCACTGCTTGCCGAACTGCGCGGCGCATCGCTGCCGTTTCCCGGCTTTGGTTCCAGTGATTGTGATTGCCCCAGCCACCTGCTGCGGCTGGGTTACAAGCCGTCTTTTACTGCGTTTCGCCAGCGCATGCGCGAGCAACAGCCCGGGCATGCGCCGTTCTATCGCGAGCGGATTACTTCTCTTCTTCTTCAGGGACGATAACCGGCAGTCCGAGTATCTCCCACATCTGCATGCCGCCACGGTAGTAGTAGATCTTTTCCGGCGGGAAGCCCAGCTCCAACAGACCATGAATAGCGTGGGGCGACTGGCCGCACCAGGGACCATTACACCAGAACAGCAGTTCTGGAGAGCTACTGAAGTCCCAGAAGCCAGTGCGCTGAGGATCGTCTCCAAGTGCCTTCACGGTGCTATCCCATGCGCGACTCACAAAGCTGACATCAGTGCGTTTCTGGGCGCCAATTTTTCTCATCACAGCCTCAAGGTTCGGATCGCTGGCTTTCAACTCAAAGGCAGTAAAAGGAATGTTGACGGAGCTGGGAATGGTGCCTTTTTTGTGCCACTCCTCTACGCGAGCGTCGATGATCAGGCCCGTGCCCTTATTCACTTTGTTCTGCATAAAGTTGAACACTTCAACCTCGCCTACCGTGGTGACACCCGGCGCTACCAGCAGTGGTTGTGGGCAGAAGGGCGGACATTTACGCGAGGTGCGTGCCCAGCTGAGATCGACGACATTGTTTTGATCCTGGTTCCGGACGATCTGGACCGATTTGCCCTGATGCTTGACGGTGAAGCTGTCCAGGTTGGGGGTGAGTTTGACTTCGACAGCCTCAGCCTGTGCCGCGCAAACCAGAAGGATGGAGGTGCAGAATGAAATGATGAGTTTCCTGGTGGATTTCATGAGCAGTACCTTTGCTGTGTGCGTTTGAGCTGATTATTTTTTCAATCTCGACATAATCGAGTCGCGTATGCTTTTTATGTCGTTCTTCTGTTTGTACTCCTGATAGACCTGTTCGCGCTGGTTTTCATGGAGTGTTGAGTAGAAGAGGTAGCTGCCGTAGTAGTTTTCCTGCAGCTGTTGTTCAAATCCTTCCTTGTTGAGACCGGCTTTGATGGTTTCGGCGGGGTTGACGTTCTGGGGGGGAAGGCCGCGAGCGGGATAGGCGGGGTCGCTGCCTTTTTCGTCGGTGCCGCTATCAGGGTCTATCTTTCCGGCTTCGGCCTTCAGGGCTTCCAGATAGCTGTCCGCTGCGTGCACCGGCAACGGCAGGATGCCGCCAATGCATAGCGCAGCCGCAGCTAACCAACAACCCGGATTACGGTTGTGATGCTTCATGTACGAGATTCCTCCTCCTGACACTGGCCGATTGTCTCTGACAAACCCTGTCAGCTTCTGCTTATTCCAGTGTGTACAATCCTGTTATTCGGTTAACACAATAGTACTAGGCGAAAAAGAGCAATATGCGTACCAGAATTCTGGAAATTGTGACCGATTAGCGGTTATCGACGCTGAGATGCTTGAGGAGGTGTTCCAGCAGGGCGACCCGGTTCTCCAGTTCGGGCATGGCCTTGGTGACCTTGAGCCGTTCCTGGCCGTCGAGACGGAACTCCTGGGGACGGGTCTGCAGCAGTTTAATTAGCTGCATCGGATCGATGTCCGGTTGCGGGATGAAGGAGATGCGGCCACCCTTGTCTCCGAGCTCGATTTTGATGATACCGAAGGGGGTGGCGCGTAGTTTGAGGGTAGTAATGGTGAAGAGGTTCTTCGCCGCCTCGGGCAACAGGCCGAAGCGGTCGATCATCTCGACCTGTAGCTCGTCCAGTTCCTCTACCGACGTCGCGTTGGCGATGCGCTTGTAGATCTGCAGGCGGCTATGGACGTCGGGCAGGTAGTCGTCGGGGAGCAGGGCCGGGACGCCAAGGTCGACCTCGGTGCCGTGCAGCAGCGGTCGCTCCAACTCCGGCTCGTGGCCATCGCGTAGTGCCTTGACCGCCCGCTCCAGCAGTTCGTTGTAGAGACTGAAGCCGATTTCGTGGATCTGGCCGCTCTGCTCCTCGCCCAGCAGTTCCCCGGCGCCGCGGATCTCCAGGTCGTGGCTGGCGAGGGTGAAGCCGGTGCCCAACTCTTCGATGGATTCGATCGCCTCCAGCCGCTTCACCGCATCCTTGGTCATGTTGCGCTTGGAGGGGATCATCAGGTAGGCGTAGGCGCGGTGGTGCGAACGGCCGACCCGGCCGCGCAACTGATAGAGCTGGGCCAGACCGAGGCGATCGGCTCGGTTCATGATAATGGTGTTGGCACTGGGGACGTCGATGCCGGTCTCGATGATGGTGGTGCAGACCAGGATGTTGAAGCGCTGGTGATAAAAGTCGGACATGACCCGTTCCAGATCCCGCTCGCGCATCTGGCCGTGGGCCACGCGCAAGGTTGCCTCAGGCAACAACTCCTCCAGTTGATTGGCGATCTTTTCGATACTCTCCACTTCGTTGTGCAGGAAGTAGACCTGGCCGCCGCGGCGGATCTCACGCAGGCAAGCCTCTTTTACCAACTCCGGGTTCCACTCATGGACGAAGGTCTTAATCGCCAGCCGTCTCGCCGGGGGGGAGGCGATGATGGAGAGCTCGCGCAGACCGCCCATGGCCATGTTGAGGGTGCGCGGGATCGGCGTGGCGGTGAGGGTCAGCACATCCACCTCGGCGCGCAGCGCCTTGAATTGCTCCTTCTGCCGTACGCCGAAACGGTGTTCTTCGTCGATGATCACCATTCCCAGCTTGTTGTACTTAATACTGCTCTGCAGCAGTTTGTGGGTGCCGATGACGATATCCACTTTTCCCGTTTCCAGTCCCTGGAGCACCTTTTCCTGCTCCTTGCCCGAGCGGAAGCGAGAGAGGGATTCGATCCGTACCGGCCAGTCGGCAAAACGGTCGCGGAAGTTCTGTGCGTGCTGCTCGGCGAGCAGGGTGGTGGGGACCAGCACCGCCACCTGGCGGCCCGCCATCACCGCAACGAAGGCAGCGCGCAGCGCCACCTCGGTCTTGCCGAAGCCGACGTCGCCACAGATCAGGCGGTCCATCGGTTTGTCCGAGCGCATGTCGGCCAGTACCGTGTCGATGGCGTCCTGCTGATCCGGGGTCTCCTCGAAGGGGAAGGCGGCGGCAAAGGCGCCGTATTGCACCTCGTCGATGGGGTAGCGGTGGCCGCTGCGTGCCTCGCGCTTGGCATAGATCTCCAGCAGTTCGGCGGCGACGTCACGGATTTTTTCACTCGCCTTGCGCCGGGCCTTCTCCCACTGGCCGCTGCCCAGTTTATGCAGCGGGATCTGCTCGCCACCGCCGCTGTAGCGGCTGATCAGGTGCAGTGAGGCCACCGGCACGTAGAGTTTGTCGCCGCCAGAATATTCCAGGGTGAGGAATTCCGCCTCGAAGCCGCCGACGGTGAGCTTCTGCAATCCCAGGTAGCGGCCGACGCCGTGTTCCTCGTGAACCACCGGTGCGCCGGGTTGTAGTTCGACCAGGTTGCGCACCACCGCATCCGGGTCGCCCTTGCGTCCCTTGCGCCGACGGCGTTGCATCACCTGCTCGCCGTAGAGCTGGGTTTCGGCGATCACCGCGATGGTCGGATCGCGTAGCAGCAGTCCCAGTTCCAGCGGCGCAACGACGATACCGTGGTGGATGTTGCCGTCGACAAATTCGCGCCAACTCTCCACCGACTCGGGCTGAATGCCGCAACCGCGCAGCAGTTGCAGCAGGTTTTCGCGCCGTCCCGGCGATTCGGCGGCGAACAGGATGCGGCCGTCGAATTGGGCGGCGAACTGGCGCAGTCGGGCGCTGGGCTCCTCAGCACGAGGGTCGAGGGTCAGTAGCGGTGGTTGTTCACAGGCGAAATTGGCGCCGTGATCGCCTTCGTGCAGTTCAAAGTGTTGTAACTCGGTGCGCGGGAAGCGTTTCAGGCCACCGAACAGTGTCGGAATGTCGAGAAACAGCTCTGTGGGCGGCAGGGGCGGATGTTCCACATGATATTGGGCCACCTGGAAACGTTCCTGGCACTCCTGCCAGAAGCGTTCTGCACCTTCGTCGACACCTTCGGTGGTAAACAGCAGCGTGCTGTCCGGCAGGTAGTCAAGGAGCGTGGAGGTCTCCTCGAAGAACAGTGGCAGGTAGTATTCGATGCTGGGAGGCGCCAGGCCGTTACTGACGTCGCGGTAGATCACGCTCTTTTGCGGGTCGCCCTCAAAGCGGCTGCGGTAGGCTTCGCGGAAGCGGCGGATCGCCTCTTCATGCAGGGGAAACTCTCGGGCTGGCAGTAGTCGGATCTGTTCCACCTTATCTTCGGAACGCTGCGTTTCCGGGTCGAAAGTGCGAATGCTCTCCACCTCATCGTCGAACAGTTCGATACGGTAGGGCTGGCGGCTGCCCATGGGGAAGAGGTCCAGCAGGCTGCCGCGTACGGCGAACTCACCGTGTTCCATCACCTGGGAGACGCAGCGGTAGCCTGCGTTCTCCAGGCGGCGGCGCATCTCTTCCAGTTGCAGGGTATCCCCGGTGTCCAGCGCCAGACTGTGGCCGTCGATATAGCCACGCGGTGCAATGCGTTGCATCAGGGTGGAGATCGGCAGGATCAGGATGCCCCGTTCCAACTGCGGCAGCCGCTGCAGGGTGGAAAGTCGCTCGGAAATGATGTCCTGGTGAGGCGAGAAGGTGTCGTAGGGCAAGGTCTCCCAGTCAGGAAAGCCGAGCAGGGGCAGTGCCTGGGAGCCGCTGTTGTAGAAGCGAAGTTCGTATTCCAGACGGGTGGCGGAAGAGGTATCCGGGGTGATGGCCACCACGATGCCGGACGCGCTGCGCGCCGCCTCGACGATGCCCAGGCCGAAGGCGCTGCCATAGAGTTGGCCCCAGCGCTGTCGCTCGCCGGATTTGTCGTGGGGCCGCGGTTGCAGCAGGGTACTGGTCTGCGCCATAGCTTGCCGGAGTTGCTCTTTGCTCAGTGAAGAAAGCGGCGTATTGTAGGCGTCTGATAGCAACTACGCCAATGGTTCGCCATCGTGATGTCATTCTTCGCTGTCAGAAGATGGCAGATTGCGCTATAACTGTCAGGCATCACTGAAAAATAAAACGTTTTTCAAGCACTCCCGCCTTAATGGCTTTGCACGCCCGTGCTCATAAAGAAGAGTGCCAATGGTTTTCACCCTGATTGGGAGGAGACCATTAGAATGGCAAGGAAATTGCATTATAGAGGCCAGCCGAAGGCTGTTTAATAAACCGCAAACATTTGAGGAGTCATCCAATATGGCACACGTCGTCATTATCGGCGCCAGCACCGGTGGTCTGCCCGCCGCGTACGATATCCGCGAAGTTCTGGGCAAAGAACACGAAATCACCGTTGTCAGCGACAAGGAAAACTTTAGCTTTGTCCCCTCTAACCCCTGGGTTGCTGTGGGTTGGCGTACCCGCAAGGATATTTCCTTCCCCCTGGAACCCTACCTGAAGCGCAAGGGCATCAACTTCATCGCCAAGGCGGCTACCGAGGTCAAGCCGGACGAGAACACTATCGTTCTGGCCGATGGCAGCGCCATTAAATATGACTACCTGGTACTGGCCACCGGCCCGAAACTGGCCTTCGAAGAAGTCGAGGGTATGGGGCCTGTTACCGGTAACACCGTTTCTGTCTGCACCACCGACCACGCCGAAGAAGCCTATGAGAAATGGCAGGCCTTCGTTGAGAACCCCGGCCACATCGTTGTCGGTGCTGTCCAACTGGCCTCCTGCTTTGGTCCGGCCTACGAGTTCGCCTTCATCATGGATACCGACCTGCGCAAGCGCAAAATCCGTGACAAGGTGCCGATGACCTTCGTAACCTCTGAGCCCTATATTGGTCACCTGGGTCTGGGCGGCGTGGGCGACTCCAAGGGCATGCTGGAGTCCGAGATGCGCGATCGCCATATCAAGTGGATCACCAACGCCCGTGTAACCAAGGTTGAGCCGGGCAAGATGCACGTGGAAGAGCTGGACGACAAAGGCGAAGTCCACAAAACTCACGAGCTGGACTTCAAATACTCCATGATGTTGCCTGCCTTCAAGGGTGTCGATGCGGTTAACGCTGTAGGTGACGATCTGGTTAACCCACGCGGCTTCGTCAAGGTTAACGACTTCCAGCAGAATCCGAAGTGGAACAACATCTACGGTATCGGTGTTGGCATCGCCATTCCGCCGGTAGAGGCTACCCCGGTTCCGACCGGTACCCCGAAGACTGGTTACATGATCGAGTCCATGGTTCTGGCCACTGCGCACAACATCGCCAATGACATCGACGGCAAGCCGGCCGATCAGAAGGCGACCTGGAACGCCATCTGTTTGGCAGACATGGGTGATACCGGTGCCGCCTTCGTTGCGATGCCGCAGATCCCGCCGCGTAACGTCTCCTGGATGAAGAAGGGTAAATGGGTACACATGGCTAAGGTGGCCTTCGAGAAGTACTTCATTAGTAAGATGAAGAAGGGTTCCAACGAGCCGATCTTCGAGAAGTACATCCTCAAGGCACTGGGTATCCTCAAGCTCAAGTAAGCCGTTTGAAGTGAACCGGCGGGACCGAAAGGCCCGCCGGTTTTTTTTCGTCTGTCACTTTCCCCGAACCTGACAAAATCTTTGACAGGCCATGACGGGCATGACATATTGTCAGGACTCGACATGTCAGAACGACTTGATTCGTTCCCACACAAAACACACCACACACAGCAAAATCGGGGGCATAGACATGGCAGAGAAGTTCGAGGAAGCCAAGCCGTCCTGCGAGCAGATTATCGATATCTTTCCCGACCCGTTCGTTGTCATCGACCGCGATTACAAGATTATCGCCGCCAACCGTAACTATCTGCAGCATTATGGTCACCGCCACTCAGAGGATGTGGTAGGGCGGTACTGTTACGAAGTCTCACATCACTCGGATGCTCCCTGCAGCCAGCATGGCGAGCACTGCCCGCTGGAGACGGTGTTCGAGACCGGACAGGCGACCCAGGTGATGCATATCCACTATGACCGTAACGGCGGGGAAGAGCATGTACAGCTCCACTCTAACCCGCTGTTCGACCATACCGGCAAGGTGATCTACGTCGGCGAGTATATCTATCCCATCTTCAAACCCAGTGATGACCCCATCCTCATTGGTCGTTCCCGTCCCATGGTACGACTGACCAGTCTGTTACAGCGGGTGGCGCCGACCCAGACCAGTGTCCTGCTTCAGGGAGAGAGTGGTGTCGGCAAGGAGTGTGTGGCCCAGTACCTGCACCAGTACTCCAATCGTTCCAGCATGCCGTTTGTGATTGTCGATTGTGCCACGCTGGGGGAGAACCTGATCGAGAGCGAACTGTTTGGCCACGAAAAGGGGGCATTTACGGGGGCCAACAACCGCAAGAAAGGGTTGTTCGAAGTGGCCGATGGCGGCACCCTGTTTATTGACGAGATCGGCGAACTGCCCCTGTCACTACAGACCAAACTGTTGCGTGTACTGGAGACCGGAACCTTTCGTCGCCTGGGCGGAACCGATTACATCCAGGTGAATGTTCGGGTGCTGGCCGCGACCAACAAGGACCTAAAGGCAATGTCGGAGGACGGCGATTTCCGCCGCGATCTCTATTACCGCCTCTCTGCCTTCCCGGTCACCATTCCACCGCTACGCGATCGTCCCGATGACATCCCGTCCCTGGCAGAACATTTTCTCAACAAGATCGAAGAGGGGGACCGTTATGTGCCGCTCTCACCCGATGTCATCGAAACGCTGATGACCTATCACTATCCGGGCAATGTGCGTGAGCTGCGCAATATCATGGAACGGGCGGCAATTCTCGCTTATGGCGAGGAGATCATGCGTCCCGAGCATATTGTCTGGGATGGCGGCGGCAATGAAGGCTTTTCCAGTTCCAATTCGGACAACTGGCCCGCATCGCAGAATGGCAATCTGCTGCAGCGTCGTCATGGTCGCTTGAATCAGGATGCGGTCATGCATGCCCTGGAGCAGTGCGATGGACATCGCGCCAAGGCGGCACAGATGCTGGGTGTCAGTGAGCGTACCCTGTATCGCTATGTGCAGCGTTTGCGTGAAGGTACATCGTGAAACCGCGAGCGTAAAAAAAGCGGCCACTGGCCGCTTTTTTATTGTCTAAAATTGGTCCTCTGTCGGCTCCGGTTCCATCACGGTCAACCCCAGCACCTCCCAGCTTTGCAGACCGCCGCGATACCATTTGAGCTTCTTCGCCGGATATCCCTCTTTCAGCAGACCTTCGATAGCATCGGAAGACTGGTCGCTCCAGATCCCGTTGGAGAACACCACCACGGTCTTGGCTTTGCTGAAATCCCAGCCCTTCAATGTCTTCTTCACGCCCAACTGCCCCAGTGCCTTGATGATAGCGGTTTCGATCGCACCTTTTGCGCGGTTCAGGCGGCTGTATGGAATATTCACCGAGCCAGGTATGGTACCGAGTTTCAGCCATTCGGGACTGCGTGCGTCGACGATGATGATGGACTTATTGCCTTTGCTCATTTTGACTGCATAGTCGATGAGTTCGAGTTCACCGATGGTCTCGACACCGTGCCCCAGACTGAATGGTTTGACACAGAATGGCGGACACTTGCGGGAGGTTTTGACGAAGTTCTCGTTGACCCGGTTCTCCTGATCCTGAATACGTTCGATGATCACGGTCTTACCGTTGTGTTTCACTTCGGCCTTGGCCATGTCAGGGGTGATCATGACCTCTGGCTGGGGGGGCGGTGTGGGTTTAACCGGTTTCGCTGGTTTCTTGACTGGTTCCGGTGCAGGGCTTAACAGGCTGCAGCCGCCGAGCAGTGTGACTCCGCAGAGTACAGTGAACAAGGCGAACGGCGGGATCGTATACTTCATAACTCCTCCATAATTCCCGTTTATTTCTTGTGGTGCTGAAACGTCGCCGCATCAGTAGTTTTTATAATGCCAGATATGCAGCACGGGACAACCGTGCTCGGTCACATCTTTTGCCAGGGTAGGCCAACTGTTTTACTGATTTGTGAACGTGTACGGCTTTCCCTGCGTACATTTGGCAAAAAGGCGGCCTCACAGGAGGCCGCCTTTCAGGAGCAGTGAGGGATTATGGTTTGACGGTGGTCAGACCGAGGACTTCCCAGTCCTGCATACCGCCACGATACCACTTAATCTTCTTGGCAGGGAAACCTTCACCGATCAGGCCTTCGATGCCTAGCGGTGACTGTCCGCACCACATACCGTTACAGAACAGGTAGATAGTTTTGACTTTGCTGAAGTCCCAGCCTTTGGCGGTTTCTTTTGCACCAAATTTCTCCAGCGACTCGGCGATGGAGAGATCGTCTGCGCCTTTTTTGCGGTTGATTTTGGTGTAGGGAACGTTGATTGCGCCGGGGATGGTGCCGCGTTGGTGCCAGTCCGGGGTGCGGTTGTCAACAACCAGAATGTTTTTGTTACCGGCGGCCATTTTTTCCAGGGCGTCGATGATTTCCAACTCGGCCACGGTCTCTACATCTTTGTGCAGTTTGATCGGCTTGATGCAGAAAGGTGGGCACTTGCGTGAGGTAACCTGGAACGCCGGGTTGATTTCGTTCTTTTCGTCCTGGTTGCGCATCAGGGTCATTTTTTTACCGTTGTGCATGACCGTAGCGCTTGCCTTCTCAGGGGTGATCTTTACTGCCAGATCGGCAGCGGCAACCTGGCCGGGCAGGGTGATCAGCGCAGCTGCACCCAGCATGACTCCTGCGAGATAGGTAATTTTATTTTTCATCATTGCTGTGTCCTCATCATTCTTGTTTTCGGGCATTTTACTTCACGGTGGAGAGACCGAGGATTTCCCAGGTCTGCATGCCGCCGCGATACCATTTGATTTTCTTGCCCGGGTAACCTTCCTTGAGCAGTCCAGCGATACCTGCCGGGGATTGACCACACCACATACCGTTGCAGAAGAAAACAGCGGTCTTGGCATTGCTGAAGTCCCAACCCTTACTGGTCTCTTTCGCGCCCAGCTTCTCCAGTGTTTCGGCGATGGTGACATCGTCGGCGCCCTTGGCTCGGCTCATCCTGGTGTAAGGGATATTGACTGCGCCCGGGATAGTGCCGCGCTCTACCCAGTCAGGGGTGCGGTTATCCACCAGAATCACCGATTTGTCGCCGTTCGCCATCTTCTTGATGTAGTCGATGACTTCAAGTTCACCGACGGTCTCGACACCGTGGCCGAGGCTCATGGGTTTGATACAGAAAGGGGGGCATTTGCGGGAGGTTTTGGCGAAGGCGGGGTTGACGTTATTTTTTTGGTTCTGGTTACGCATGATGGTCACTTTCTTGCCATTCAGCGTGACATCGACCTTGGGCATGTCTGGGGTGATTTTCACCTCCATATCTTCGGCCGTGGCTGACATGGCGGTGAGCGAGAGCAGTGCCATGAGTGCCGTGGATGTAATGATGCTTTTTATCTTCATTACGACTTCTCCTTTGGTTGGAATAAGTGTGTGTTGTTATTCAGGCCTGAGGCCTTTTTAGTATTTTTCTCCGAGTGAGGGGGGGGGGTTAATCGCACTCCGGCTCGGCACCGGGGGCGGCAGTTTTCTTTTTATCAGTCTTTTTCTCTTCTACTGCAACGGCCGTTGTTGCCGGTGCAGGGGTAGGTGTTGTTGCTGTTGCGTCACTGGCAGGTGTGGCTCCTGTGGATGCGCAACCGCTCAGCACGACAGTGCCGAAAAGCAGGGTAAACAGGATGGGGGTAGTACGGTGTTTCATGGGTCCTCCATTAGGGTCCGGTCTTTGCCGGATGTTTGTATAAGCAGTCTCAAAATGGCTGTGCTTGCCGATACTGTGTTAAGCATGGGCTCAAAATGCTCATTTACTCTCTGTAAACTGCGCTTTTTCGCCCATCCTTGCCTTGTCTCGCCTTCGCTCGCTAATTTTGCGACTGCTTCTAGTGGTCTATGTCCCTGATCGCCTTCTGGATGATGCCAGATTTGCAGGGTATGGCAAGGCTGTGGTTGTTCTGCCATACAGCAACATGTATGCCATGAAGTAAAAAAAGTGTAAATGTCGATGCGGGAGAGGGAGTGGCAAAAAAATCGTGCCCAGAAGGGTGGGCACGATAAACGCCACTATCTATGGAATGGGACTAACCCGCCTCGCTTGAGGGGTAGACGGGCACATCCCGCCGATACCGGAGCAAGGTATGTGCCAAAGAGGTAGCAACCCGAACCCGACGCTAAGTGTCGGATTTTAAATTAGCTTTTCCTGATACTCATGCCAAATGACAGGTTATGGCAGAGCCCGTCGCACGACAGTTGTCAGGGTGGCAGACGGGATCAGGTTGATATCTTTCGAGGAACCTTGGCCAGGGCGACGCGCCTTTCGTAGGCCTCACGTGCAATGCGTACATCTTCGAGGAACCAGGGCAGCTCGTGCAGTTGCAGTGCCTGTGGTCCGTCCACCAGCGCGCGCGGCGGATGGGGGTGGAAATCGACCAGAATCATGTTGGCTCCGGCGATGACGCCCTGGGCGGTGACGTGCATCACATCAAGCAGACCGTCCGGTGCGCTGTCACGGGTGCCGACTGAGTGGGACGGGTCGATACATACCGGCATACGGGTCAGTCGCTTGACTACGGGGACGTGGGCGAAGTCGACGAAGTTACGGTGCGGATCGCCCATGTTGGTCTTCATTCCACGCAGACCGAAGATCACTCGACTATTGCCCTCGCTGGCCAGGTATTCCGCAGCGTTGAGGGACTCCTCCAGGGTGATGCCGAAGCCACGTTTCAACAGTACCGGGAATTCCCGTTGGCGACCGACCGCCTTGAGCAGTTCGAAGTTCTGGGTGTTACGGGTGCCGATCTGCAACATGATGCCGGTGGGGTTACCGGTCTGTTGCAGGGCCTCCCTGATCTCCGCCACGTGGGTTTCGTGGGTGACCTCCATGGCGATCACCTTGATACCGTATTTGCCCGCCAGTTCGAAGACGTAGGGTAGGCAATTTTTGCCGTGGCCCTGGAAGGCATAGGGACTGGTGCGTGGTTTGTAGGCGCCCATGCGGGTGCAGACCTGTCCCTGCTCCTGCAGTGCCTTCATCATTGTTTCGACATCTTCCGGTGTATTGACCGCACAGAGTCCGGCGAAGACGTTGAGATTGTCCTGACCGAAATGGACACCGTTATATTCGAACGAGGTGGGACGCTGATCGTCCTTGTGTCGACCGAGGATACGGTACTCTTCGGAAACCCTTACCACTCGTTCCACCGCCGGCAGGGAGTTGATTTCCTCCGCATCGAGCGCGGCGGTGTTGCCGAGCAGATAGATCTCGGTCAGTACCTTCTCTTTGCCATGCTCTTCATGCACCCGCAGGGTAATGTTCGGCAGGTTACCGAGATACTCCATCGCCTGGCTGTAGGCGTCGGATTCTTTGGGGAAATCAGAACTGAGGATAACGATCATCGTCGTGCTCTTCTTGCGTCAGGTTAGGGGGAGGAAAGGGCAACCCTACTGGTCGCGGTAACGTTTGACAAGGTCACCGTAGGCGTCGATGCGGCGGTCGCGCAGGAACGGCCAGATACGTCGCACGGTTTCACTGCGGGCCATGTCGATGTCGAGAACGATAACCTCTTCCTGATCGGTGGTTGCCTGAGCCAGGATTTCACCCTGAGGTCCGGAGATAAAGCTGCTGCCCCAGAAGCGGGCGCCCGGTGTGGCACCGCTCGGATCCGGTTCCTGACCGATACGGTTACAGGCGAGCAGGTGCAGGCCGTTGGCCACTGCATGACCGCGTTGTACGGTGATCCAGGCGTCGCGTTGGCGTGCCTGTTCCTCGGCAGTGTCGTTGTCGTCCCAGCCGATAGCGGTGGGATAGAGCAGCAGTTCCGCCCCGGACAACGCCATCAGACGCGCCGCTTCCGGGTACCATTGGTCCCAGCAGACCAGTACGCCCAGTTTACCTATCGAGGTATTGATCGGTTCGAATCCTAGATCGCCCGGGGTGAAATAGAACTTCTCGTAGTAGCCGGGATCGTCCGGGATATGCATTTTGCGATAGATGCCGGCGACGGTGCCGTCCCGCTCCAGCACCACGGCGGTGTTGTGGTAGAGACCGGGAGCACGGCGTTCGAACAGCGAAGCGACGATGACACAGTTGCTCTCTTTGGCGGCAGCGGCGAGGGCTTCGCTGGTGGGGCCGGGGATCGGTTCGGCACGATCGAACTGGGTGCTCTCTTCGGTCTGGCAGAAGTAGGGGGCGGTGTGCAGTTCCTGCAGCAATACCAGCTCTGCACCATCGGCAGCGGCCTGGTGAATGCCTTTGATCGTTTTCTCCAGATTCTCATCGCGGTTGTCGCTGCAGGCATGTTGGACCATGGCGACGCGCAGGGTGTTTGTGCTCATTGCTGTATGGCTCCCGATTGATGGCGCTAGTTTAGCAGCGAACGACTTAACTCAGAACGCCAGCAGGCAACTGCATGGTAACGCAGTGCAGGCTGCCGAACTGTTCGATCAAGGGGCGGCAGTTAATCGCCACGATTTCATGCTCCGGGAAGCAGCCATGCAGGTTTTCCAGACTGACCGCATCGGTCGGATCGCCATAGGTCGGTACCAGCACCGCACCGTTGATGATGAGGAAATTGGCGTGGGTGGCCGGAAGTCGATCGCCTTCAGCATTGCGTATCGCCGCGGGCAGGGGCAGCGGCACCAGCCGATAAGGCTGGCCCTGTTTATCGCGGAAACCTTCCAACTCTTCACGCATCTTCGCCAGCTCTGCGTAATGGCTGTCTTGCTCATCTTCGCAACTGACGTAGGCGATGGTGTGCGGATCGGTGAAACGGGCGAGGGTATCGACGTGGCCGTCGGTATCGTCACCCTCCAACTGGCCGTGGTTGAGCCAGAGGATGTGTTCAATGCCGAACAGTTCGGCAAAGAGCTTTTCATAACCGGCACGGTCGTATTGCGGGTTGCGCTGCGGCGAGAAGAGGCACTCCACGGTAGTCAGCATCGTGCCTTCGCCGTCGCTATCAATGGCGCCGCCTTCCAGGATCAACTCCAGGCTGGTCAGGGGAGTGCCATTAAAGGCCTCGGCTTGATGCAGGCGACGGGTGACCAGATTATCCAGATCATGACGGTGCTTGTTGCCCCAACCGTTGAAGGTGAAGTCGAGCAGTTGCGGCTTGCCTTGCTTGAGCATAGTGATCGGGCCATGGTCGCGCACCCAGGTGTCGTTGGACGGAACGCCATAGATGCGCACGTTAGCCATCGCCACGCCGGCGTTGCTCAGCAGGTCGCGCAGGTAGAGCAGGTGTGCCTCATCACGGCTGCTGATAATGAGGATCTGCCGCTTGGCCACTTCGCGGGCGATGTCGACAAATACCGGCTCCACTTCGGCAAGCCACGGTTGCCAGTCGCTCTGATCGTGTGGCCAGGTAAGCAATACGGCATCCTGCCGGTCCCATTCGGCCGGCAGACGGAGAATCGAGTTTGGCATGGTGTTATTCGCTGAAGTGGCGGGTGTCTTTGATTACGCTATGGATAACGTAGTTGCCTTCGAAATAGACGGTATAGCGGCCATAGACCCAGCGGGAAATAGGCGGTTCGCCGATGGCTGGGACTTTCTCATTGGGCTCGCCATACTGGACAAGGACCGCCTCTTTGCTCATGCCCTGAACCGGCATCTCCAGTGAAATGGTGTTTTGAGGGGGCAGCGAGCTCTCGGCGGGCATCTGCAACTCCTCCGCCACGGCAGGGAGGCCCATACCGAGACCGGTGATCAAAACTAGGGATGTTGCGAAAAACAAGCGCATTTGTTCGACTCCGGTTTAACTACTTCAAGTATAATGCCCAATTATCTGAAATATACGCCATTTTACCGCTTAGAGTAAAACTTCCATTGAAAGGTAAACCATTGACCCGAAAAGCGCCAAAAAACGCTACCGAGCTGGCCGATATCTTCTCCTACCGCCAGTACTGGGCGAAGCGGCTGTTGCCGGCGCCGGTCATGCCGATGTCGCGGGAGGAGATGGATGCGCTCGGCTGGGATTCCTGCGATGTGATCCTGGTAACGGGGGATGCCTATGTGGATCACCCCAGTTTTGGCATGGCAGTGATTGGTCGGGTGCTGGAGGCGCAGGGCTTTCGTGTCGGCATTATCGCCCAGCCGAACTGGACCTCGGCCGAGGATTTCCAACGCCTGGGTAAACCCAATCTCTTCTTCGGCGTGACCGCGGGCAATATGGACTCGATGGTCAATCGCTATACCGCCGACCGAAAAATCCGTTCAGATGATGCCTATTCGCCTCACGGTGAGGGTGGCCATCGACCGGACCGGGCGGTAGTCGTCTATGCCCAGCGCTGTCGCGAGGCCTATCGGGATGTCACGTTGGTGCTCGGCGGTATCGAAGCGAGCCTGCGGCGTATGGCTCATTACGACTACTGGTCGGACAAGGTGCGCCGCTCTGCATTGGTGGACGCCAAGGCGGACATCCTGCTCTACGGCAATGCCGAGCGCGCCATTGTGGAATTGGCCCACGGTTTGGCCGCAGGTAAAACCATACAGGAGATGCGACACCTGCGTGGTGCCGCCTTCATGCTCAAACAGACCCCGGGCGACTGGGTGGAATTGGACTCGACCCATCTGGAAGAGGAGGCAGCAGTCCACACTATGCGTGAAGTGCCGACGGCTCAGCGGGACAAAGTCGTTGTGCGTCTGCCATCCTACGATCAGGTGCGCGACGACCCGGTGCTTTACGCCCATGCCTCGCGGGTGTTCCACATGCAGACCAACCCGGGCAATGCCCGTCCACTGGTGCAGGCCCACGGTAATCGCGAGGTCTGGATCAATCCGCCACCGATTCCGTTGACTACCAAAGAGCTGGATCGGGTCTTCGAACTGCCTTACACCAGGCTGCCGCATCCGGCCTATGGGGATGCGCGGATCCCGGCCTACGAGATGATCCGTTTCTCGATCAATATCATGCGCGGCTGTTTTGGCGGTTGTACCTTCTGCTCGATTACCGAACACGAAGGACGGATTATCCAAAGTCGTTCGGAACAGTCGATTCTGCGCGAGATCGAAACCATCCGTGATCGCGTTCCCGGATTCACCGGCAACATCTCCGATCTGGGTGGCCCGACGGCGAACATGTGGCGACTACACTGCAAGGATGAAAAGATCGAATCGGCCTGCCGTCGCCTCTCCTGTGTCTATCCGGATATCTGTAAAAATCTGAATACCGATCAGAAACCGCTGATCCAGCTTTACCGTAAGGCGCGTGAGCTTAAAGGGATAAAGCGGGTTTTCATTGCCTCGGGACTGCGTTACGACCTCGCGGTGCGTACACCGGAATATGTGAAGGAGTTGGTGACCCATCATGTCGGTGGTTATCTCAAGATCGCCCCTGAGCACAGTGAAGCGGGGCCGCTGAATCACATGATGAAACCGGGCATGGCAAGCTATGAACGCTTCAAAACCATGTTTGAAAAATACTCGAAAGAGGCGGGTAAGGAGCAGTATCTGATCCCGTACTTTATTGCCGCCCATCCCGGCACCCGTGACGAGGATATGTTGAATCTAGCACTGTGGTTGAAGCAAAACAGCTTCCGTCCCGATCAGGTACAGACCTTCCTGCCTTCACCAATGGCTATCGCCACTGCGATGTATCACAGCGGCAAAAATCCTCTGAAACGCATCAGCCGCAAAGGCAGCAATGTGGATGTGCCAAAAGGGGAAAGGCGTCGCCGTCTGCATAAGGCATTTCTCCGTTATCACGATCCAAAAAACTGGCCGCTGTTGCGTGAGGCATTGAAACGCATGGGACGGGATGAACTGATCGGTAACGCCAAGCGCGATCTGGTACCTGCGTGGCAGCCAGAGGATGGGAAACGTGATAAAAGTCCCCAAATAAAACGTGTGATCAAAAAAGCTGTGGGTAAAAAGCGTGTCGTGCAAAAAACACGCAAGCGATCTCGTTAATTTCGCTGGCTGGATTAAACTGTAGAGAGTAGCGCAGAGACGGGCACTGCATGGTCTATGTGGAAAATCAGCTTCCGCCACTGTCCCATGACCATGAGGACAGCAAGGCGATTTGGCTTGCCACCATCTCCGAGGGGCGAACCGAGGAGGAGGTAGCGCTGATTCGTGGCGCCCTGAATATTGCCGAGCAGGCCCACCAGAAGCAGGTGCGCGCTTCGGGCGAACCCTACCTGAACCATGCCATGGCGGTCGCCGACATCGTTGCCAGTTTGCGCCTGGATCACGAGAGCATTGCCGCGGCGATCCTTCACGATGTGGTGGAGGATACCGACGTCACGCTGGAGCAGATCAAGGAGATCTGTTCTCCCTCGGTGGCCCATCTGGTGGATGGTGTCACCAAAATGAGCAGTATCGGCGATTACCAGCGGTTGCGCGAAGGCAGCGGTGAACAGATCCGTGCGGAAAGTCTGCGCAAGCTGTTACTGGCAATGGCGGAAGACGTGCGGGTGGTGATGATTAAACTTTCCGACCGCCTGCACAACATGCGTACCCTCAAGTATCTTACCGAAGAGAAGCAGCGGCGCATTGCCCGCGAAACCATGGATATCTACGCACCACTGGCCAACCGTCTCGGTATCTGGCATATCAAGTGGGAGCTGGAAGATCTGGCATTCCGTTATCTCGATTCGGCCACTTACAAACAGGTGGCTAAATTTCT
Organism: Thiohalomonadaceae bacterium; assembly: GCA_050299175.1. GTDB lineage: Bacteria > Pseudomonadota > Gammaproteobacteria > Thiohalomonadales > Thiohalomonadaceae > JAPHTQ01. The sequence continues at coordinate 20,275 of JBNKVM010000039.1, read as the reverse complement.
CGATGAGCGCCGTGTCGATCGACAGAAATATATCGACAAGGTGATCGCGACCCTCGAAGACGAACTCGCTGCGGTCGGCGTCAAGGCCGACATCAAGGGGCGGCCCAAGCACATCTTCAGCATCTGGAAAAAAATGAAAGCCAAGGGATTGAGCTTTCATGATCTCTACGATGTACGTGCGGTCCGTGTGCTGGTCGATTCCGTTGCCGACTGTTATCACGTGTTGGGCGTGGTACACGGACTCTGGCCGCACATCCCCAAAGAGTTCGATGATTACATTGCCACGCCGAAAGAGAACAACTACCAGTCAATCCATACCGCGGTGGTTGGGCCAGGTGGTAAAACATTGGAGGTGCAGATCCGCACCTACGAGATGGACAAACATGCGGAACTGGGGGTCGCGGCGCACTGGCGTTATAAAGAAGGTGGTAAACACGACAAGGGCTTTGAACAGAAGATCGCCTGGCTCAGGCAACTACTCGACTGGCAGGCCGAGGAGGCCAATGCGGGCGACTTCATTGATCGCTTCAAGTCTGAGGTCTTCCAGGATCGCGTTTACATCATGACGCCCCGTGGCGAAGTATTCGATCTACCGCAGGGGGCGACGCCGCTCGATTTTGCCTACTACGTACACACTGAGGTGGGAAACCGCTGTCGCGGTGCCAAGATTAACGGTCGCATCGTACCGCTGACCTACGAGCTGAAATCGGGTGAGCAGGTAGAGATACTCACCACTCGCCAGGGCGGTCCCAGCCGTGATTGGCTCAACCCGCATCTCGGTTACCTGAAAACCTCACGCGCTCGCGCCAAGGTACGGACCTGGTTCAAGCAACAGGATCAGGGACAGAACCTGGTTGATGGTAAGTCGCTGCTTGACCGGGAGTTGCAACGCCTGGGTGTCGGTTCGCTGGATCACGAAAAGCTGCGCAATCATTTCCACATGCAGAGTGAGGAAGAGATGCTGATCGCCATCGGCCGCGGCGATATCAACCCGGCGCAAATTGCCAGCGCAGTGCATCGCCTTACTGCACCGGCCAAGAAGGTCGAGGTACATACACATCTGGCCGATCACAAACGTGAGTCACGCATCGCTGAAGGCATCACGATTCGCGGTGTCGGCAATTTGTTAACCAATCTGGCACGCTGCTGCAAGCCTGCGCCAGGTGATCCGATCATCGGTTTTATCACCCAGGGTCGCGGTGTCAGTATCCATCGACGCGATTGCAAAAATGTACTCAACCTGCCAGAGAATAAATTGCAGCGTTTGATCGATGTGGAGTGGGGCGGTTTTGGTGAAGAGAAGACCTACCCTGTCGATGTCGAGATCGAGGCCATCGATCGCCAGGGTTTGTTGATCGATATTTACACGGTGTTGAATAACGAAAAGATCAACATGCTCGCGACCAATACCATGAGCGATAAACGCACCAATAGTGCGCGTATTGAAATGACACTGGAGATCGCCGATACCAGCCAGTTGAGCCGGGTGCTTGGCCGGATCAATCAGGTGCACAATGTGGTATCGGTAAAAAGGAAGTTGTAAAACTCAGGAAGTCAGCAGGGGCGACCAGGTGGCGTCGTGGTTGCTTGCGATTTGCCACAGTTCATCCAGCTCATTTTCGACCAGCGCAACGATCTCTTTATCAATCTTTCCGTTGGCAACCAGCTCCTTGAGGTAGTCAATGGTCTCCTGGCTGGTCAGGGCCTTGCGATAGGGACGATCCTGCGCCAATGCCTGGAAGATATCGGCAACGGCGATGATGCGTGCTTCGAGATCCAGTTCCGTCTCTTCATGGTGAAACGGGTAACCATCACCGAGCAGGGTTTCATGGTGATTGCCCGCCCACTGTGCGATACGTTCAAATCCTTTGACGCGATTGAGGATGCGGAATGACTCGTAACTGTGGCGGTGCATGATCGCCGACTCTTCCGCATCCAGCGGCCCTTTTTTTTCCAGAATCTCGTCAGGCACGCCGAGTTTACCCAGATCGTGCAGCAATCCTGCCAGCTCGATTTCCTGAACTCGTGGCAAAGGAAGATCGAGCATTTCCGCCAGTCGTTTTGATACACGGGAGACGCCGACGGAGTGGTCATAGGTAAATGAACTTTTGGCATCGACGATGTGGGCAAAGATACAGGCCAGTTTGCGCACATCGTCGTAGCGACTGAGCTGTGCTGCGCGATCATGCTGCATCTTTGCCATAAAGTCGGTCAGGTGTAATGGTTCCATGGTGAGCCAGAAGGCATCATTGTCGGAGACAAGCAGGAAGGCCTCAACCAGATGATGTGCGAAGTGCTCGCCCGCTGCCGTAGCAATGCGCTCGCGAATCACATCTCCTATATGATAGGGCGCCACTTTTGGATCGTTTTTTAACTGGGCCTGCAGGGCATCGACCCGATCCACCATATAGATAAGATTGGCTGCCTCAAGAACATGCCTTGGCAACTCACTTTGTTGCAAGGTATTCCAGTGGGTATGGTGATAGCGAATGATCGGTGCGAGATAGGCGAGCGGCGGAAAGTTTTTTATGTAGTATTCACCGAGCACACAGTGGAGTTCCGAGCCTTCCCAGTCCATCTCAGCGACCAGTTTTTTGTGCATTACGCTGGAGGAGACGCCGCAGTCATGGAGCAGGGCCGCGTGGAAAATGTCGTCAATAGACTGGCTATTCCATTCCAGCTTGCGAGCGACGCTGGTAGCCATGTAGGCGACACGTTCACCATGCTGATGCTCGTCGATACCGACCAGACTCAGCGCCTCGGCAAGGGCGATAACCGCCTGGCGCAGATCGACATTCAGCAGGCTGTGATCCAGTAATGATTGTTTGTGGCTGTTCATGGTGTTCTCATTGTTATGGGTCCATTTATAACATGTTTAACCCCGTGAACACAGGGCGACTGTGGCACTGTCCGTTGGATAAACCGAACGCGGTATACTTTGCAATATGAAATACGATCCTGAACTTTCTCCAGCGCGATTACTGCGACGCTATAAGCGCTTTCTTGCCGATGTCGAGCTTCCCAATGGCGAGGTCATCACCGTCCATACACCCAATACCGGAGCGATGACCGGTTGTGCCGATCCCGGGAGTCGGGCATTCCTGCGCAAGGTGGATAATCCCGCACGTAAGTACCCTTATAGTTGGGAGATGACAGAAAACCTTCAAGGGGTGATGGTTGGGGTGCATACCGGTATTACCAATACGCTGGTTAGTGAGGGCATTACATCCGGGATCGTCGGCGAATTGCAGGGGTATGGTGAAATTCGCCAGGAGGTGAAATATGGCGAGGAGAACAGCCGCATCGATCTCTTGCTGCAGGGGCATGCCGATAGTCGTGACTGTTACGTAGAGATCAAGAATGTCACTACCTGCGATGATGACGGCTACGGTTATTTTCCCGACGCGGTGAGTACCCGTGCCACTAAACATCTGCGGGAGTTGATGGCGGTGGTAGCACAGGGTCACAGGGCGGTGATCTTCTTCTGTGTGCAGCGCGGTGATGTACAACATGTGCGTCCGGCAGATGAGATCGATCCGCTCTACGGCCAGACCTTGCGCCAGGCACTGGCGGCCGGGGTTGAGGCCCTGGCCTATCGGGCAAAGGTGTCACCGGGTGAAGTGGTTCTCGAAACTGCCTTGCTAGTCATCTGCCCCTGAGGCCGCTTTTATGGTTTAATGCTGCGCCATGTACCTGCCACTTCCCCTGTTTATCGGCCTGCGCTATACCCGCGCCAAGCGTCGCAACCACTTTATCTCCTTCATCTCGATGACCTCGATGTTGGGCATTGCCCTGGGTGTGGCGGCCCTGATCACGGTGTTATCGGTGATGAACGGTTTTCACACCGAACTGCGACAGCGCATCCTCGGTATGACTTCCCATGCCACTATTAGTGGATTCAGCGAACCGTTGCGCCACTGGCAGGAGTTGGCGGCGATTGCCGATACTCACCCGGATGTGGTTGGCAGCGCGCCCTATATCCAGAAAGAGGGGATGCTGGTCTACGGTCAGCGGGTTAACGGAGGTATTTTCCGCGGAATCCTGCCTGATGAAGAGCCAAAGGTCTCCAGTGTCGGCTCGAAAATGGAACAGGGTAGTCTGGATGATCTGAAAGCGGGTGCTTACAACATTATTCTCGGCATCGATCTGGCCCGTGGTCTCGGTGTGATCCCCGGTGACAAGGTTACTCTGGTGGCACCCACCGCCAACGTATCGCCCGCAGGGCTGATGCCGCGACTCAAGCGCTTTACCGTTAGCGGTATCTTTAATGTCGGTATGTATGAATACGATAGCGCGATGGCACTGCTCCATCTGGATGATGCGCGTAAGCTGTTCCGTATGGAAGGAGAGGTTTCCGGTTTGCGGCTTAAGGTCGACGACCTGTTCATGGCGCCAAAGATCAGCCGCGAACTGGCGGAGATGGTGCCGGGGATATACAGCGTACGCGACTGGACTCAATACCACGCCAACTTCTTCCGTGCCGTGGCCACGGAGAAGAGGGTGATGTTTATTATTCTGCTACTGGTGGTGGCCGTGGCCGCCTTCAATATCGTCTCCACCCTGGTGATGCTGGTGACCGACAAGACTACCGACATTGCTATCCTGCGTACCCTTGGTGCTAGCCCGCGCACGGTGATGGGGGTCTTTATGGTGCAGGGAACCCTGATCGGTTTTATCGGTACGCTGCTGGGATTGATCGGTGGTGTCGCTTTGGCCCTTAACGTGGAGACGGTGGTTTCCTCTATCGAAAATCTGTTCCATGTGCAGTTTCTTCCCGCCGACGTCTATTACATCAGTGACCTGACCGGCGAGCTGCACCTCAGTGATGTGGTGCAGATCACGGGTGCTTCGTTCCTGCTCAGCATTCTTGCCACCATCTACCCAGCGATACGCGCTGCCAACACCCAACCTGCGGAGTCGTTGCGTTATGAGTAACGGGGCCGAGATGAAAGCCGTACTGGCTTGTCGTGATCTGCACAAGTGTTTCGTGCAGGGACCGCTGCATGTCGATGTGTTGAACGGGGTTAATCTGGAGATCGGCACGGGTGAACGAATTGCCATCGTCGGCGCTTCGGGATCCGGCAAAAGTACTCTGCTGCACCTGCTGGGGGGGCTCGACACGCCCACTTCAGGAGAGGTCTTCGTCGGCGGTGAGGCGATTTCCGGGTTGGATGAGACCGCTCGAGGGGTGCTGCGCAATCAGTCACTCGGTTTTGTCTATCAGTTCCACCATCTACTGCCTGAGTTTACCGCGTTGGAAAATGTAGCGATGCCGTTGCTGATTCGTGGTGTGAAACCTGGTGATGCCCAGAGTGAAGCCAGCGCTATTCTGGAGCGTGTTGGACTGGGGCAGCGGACACTGCACAAGCCCGGCGAACTCTCGGGTGGTGAACGACAGCGTGCCGCCATTGCCCGTGCCATGGTAACCAAACCACGTTGCATACTGGCCGATGAGCCGACGGGTAATCTGGATCAGCGTACTGCCGATCAGGTCTACGCCATGATGCTGGAACTGAATCAGGAGTTCGGCACCAGTCTGGTGGTGGTGACTCACGATCAGGGGCTGGCTGAGCGCATGGATCGAGTCCTGCAAATGTGTGACGGCACGCTGAGCTGAATCTTCCTCCCTCCCCGTATCTGTAACTCTTCCTTGTTATGGCGAACCGAATCTTTCGCCAGCATAGGCTATGCTTAGCCTAGAATTCCGAATAACCACACAAATAGCAATCTTGGTACATTTGCATGAGTGAGCTGGCGTCGAGCCTGTTTTCATTTAGTGGCATCAGTCGGCTGGGACGCAACAGCGCTATTGCCTCCGCACTTCTTATCACCTTCTTCCTGTTGGTGGTAAGTCAGTTTAATTTTCTCTGGTTTCACGTTCTTGCCGAGTTCTTCGCCATTATTGTGGGCTTTGCCCTGTTCGTTATTGCCTATAACAGCTTTGTCTTTACCCGTAATACCTTTTTGTTGTTTCTTGCTCAGGGTTTCTTCTGGGTGGCTTGTATCGACATGTTACATACCCTCTATTATCGAGGGATGGGGTTGGCGCCAGGTGATGATCCCAATTACGCGACCCAACTCTGGCTTTGCGCCCGTTTTCTTGAAGCGCTGACGCTGTTAATCGCACCTCGTTACCTTGTTGCGGACACTTTTCCACGAAACAGCTTTATTCTCTTCGGTGTTGCAACCACGGTTGCCTGTAGCGCAGTCGTAGGTGGCTATTTCCCTGATGCCTTTATCCAGGGCGAAGGGCTGACCAATTTCAAGATCGCTGCTGAATATCTCATCATCGCGATGCTAGTGGTTGCAGGGTGGAGTATCCAGCAGCATCGTGAATTCCTCGACAACGGTCTGCGCCGTATCATGTTGGGAATCATTGGCCTGACCATTATTTCCGAATTTGCTTTTACCCTCTATGTCAGCGTCTATGGGCTCTCCAACCTGATCGGTCATTTTGCCAAATTGTGGGCCTTTAGTTTGTTACTGTTGGCGATTTCCCGCTGGATGTTAGCGCAGCCTTTCCGTCTGTTGGCACGCGATGCCAGTTCCTTCGAAAGCATGCCGATGCCGGTGTTATTACTGGACCATGAAGGCATGATTCAGGCATGCAATAAGAGTGCGAGCTCGGGACAACACAATTGCGGTGTGGGTAAAGCGGTTCACGAAGCTTGGCATCCACAAAATGTCATGATTAACGATTGCCCTGTCTGCCAGAAGATCGTTCAGGGCGAACCACTCCAACTGGAACTGAACGATCCGGATAACGATGAGTGGGCAACAATTAGCCTGCAACCGATCTGGCAGAAGTCGGTATTGCAAGGGTTTATCTACGTGCATGAAGACATCACCGAGAAGAAACGTGCCGCGGTGGCGAAACATGCCAGTGACGCACGTTTGCGGGCCATACTCGATAATGCTGCGGATGGGGTTTTCGTATTTAATCCAGAGGCGCAGATTATCTATGTCAATCAGCAGGGCAAGGACATGCTGGTTGATGCGCATGATGAGACCCTGGGTAAGCCAATGCGGGACTTTATTCCCGCTGATGACTGGGAATATATGCAGGCTCAGTTTTCCCGGGTGTTGGAACAGGGCAAGGTAAGAATCGAGGCCGATCTGATTCGTTATGATACTTTTCTACTGCCCGTTGAAGTCAATGCTGTGCGCTTACCCGATGGCAATGTCTTTGCTGCCTGCCGCGATATTACGGAGCGCAAGAGTTACGAAGCTCAACTCGAGCATCAGGCTAATCACGATCCATTAACAGGACTTGCAAACCGTATGCTGCTGAACGACCGCCTGGAACAGGCGCTGGTTTTTGCCGCACGCTCAAGGCGCCAGGTGGCAGTTATGCTGCTCGATCTGGATCGATTCAAGATGGTTAATGATGGCATGGGGCATGAAATCGGTGATTCCCTGCTACGGATTGTTGCCGAGCGCCTCGAGTCCAACATGCGTCGAGGTGACACGGTAGCGCGCCTGGGTGGTGACGAATTTATGATCGTGATGTCGGACATGGCTGCGGAAAACGATGCGGTCAACATGGCCAGAAAGCTCCTTGCTCTGGTGGAGGAACCGATCCGGGTAGCGGCACGGGAGATGATCGTTACAGCGAGTGTCGGTGTGGCGCTCTATCCTCGTGATGGTGATACGGCATCAATGCTGATCAAAAATGCCGATGTCGCCATGTATCGTTCAAAAGAGAGTGGCAGTAACAATTTCCGTTTCTACTCACCCGAGATGAACGAGCTGTTACTGGAACGGATTGATCTTGAAGTGCGTCTGCGTCGCGCCCTGGAAATGGGCGAGTTTGTTTTGCACTACCAGCCACAGGTTTCGTTGGTTGATGGCAAGATAACCGGGGTTGAGGCATTGATACGCTGGAAACATCCTGAGCTTGGTATGGTTTCACCGATCATGTTTATTCCACTGGCGGAAGAGACGGGATTAATCGTGCGTATAGGGGAGTGGGTGATCGATACCGCCTGTGCCCAATTAAGCGTATGGCAGAATAGTGGATTACCGGATTTACAGATTGCCATCAATGTTTCAGCGCGACAGTTCCAGCAGCAGAATCTGGTTTCGGTAGTAAAAGCCGCCCTGGAACGTCACGCTGTTAAACCGGAGAGGCTGGAAGTGGAATTGACTGAAAGTGTCCTCATGGCCGATCCGGAAGAGGCGGTAAATACCCTGCGCGAGTTCAAGAAGATTGGCGTCACCCTGGCACTGGATGATTTCGGTACGGGCTATTCCAGTCTTAATTACCTGAAACAGTTTCCTATCGATAAGCTGAAAATCGACCAGTCGTTTGTCCGTGACGTTACCGTGGGTGAGGAGGATGCTTCCATCGCCCTGTCGATCATCAATCTGGCGCATAACCTCAAGCGGACGGTAATTGCCGAAGGCGTGGAGACACGGGAGCAGTTCCAGTTCCTGTATGAGAACGACTGCGACGTGATGCAGGGATATTGGTATGCGCGGCCGATGCCTGCGGAAAAATTTACCGCGTGGCTGAATGATGCGGAGAAGGCGGATATTCCACGTCGGGTATCTGCAAAGAGATAAACGGACTCAATTCTGCTCTTTCTTTGCGGCGGCTCGCTGCTGTCGGCGCAGCTTTCTCTCCTGATAATGTCGCACCAGATGCAGTCGCCATAACCCACGAATCGTCGAATAGCCAATCAACGCGCTGACCGAACCGGTGACAAAGCAGCCCAGCAGGAAAGGCTGCCAGATCGCCGCCAGCTCCGTTTTTAGCCACTCATAGGACAGTTGGAAAGCATTCTGATCCATGTGTACCGGCTCGCCCATGATCCAGGTGCCGACCAGATAGGCGAAGTAGAACATGGGCGGAATGGTGACCGGGTTGGTCAGCCACACCAGTACCACCGAAATGGGCAGATTGACGCGGAACAGGATCGCCGCGGCGGCCGCCAGGACCATCTGTGTCGGCAGGGGCACGAAGGCCATGAACAGCCCCACGGCAAATGCGCCTGAAGCCGAGCGACGGTTGAGATGGAACAGATTGGGGTCGTGTAACAGGGTGCCGAAAAAGCGCAGATGCTTGTGATCACGAATCGTTTCGTGATTAGGCATGAAGCGTTTGATAAGCTTTTTCGGCATGGTTTGGGTTACCGCTGGGTGTGGAAGACCCGTATTATCCACAAAAAAACGCTAAGGAAAACCTGTGCTTTCACGGACGATAGCCTGGCTGGTGGGGCTTTGCTGCCTTTTCCAGTTGAGCGAATTTCCTGCTGTCCCGTTACTTCTACTGGTCTGGGTGCCGGGTTTGCTACTGTTTTTTCAGCCGCAACTCCGGCGGTGGTCAGTCGTTCCACTGCTATTTGCCGCGGGTTTTAGCTGGGCGTCACTGAGCGCCTGGCAGCAACTTTATCCTGAACTCTCTCCCGATCTGGAAGGCGTGCCGCTACAGATCACCGGTACCATTGTCTCTCTGCCGCAACGGGAAGGACGCATCCTGCGCTTCATTGTTGCACCCGATACGGCTCGGGACGAAGAAGGTACACCTGTTTTGTTACCAAAACGTGTCCGTCTCGCCTGGTACGGCAAGCACTCCCCGCAACTTCTTCCCGGTGAAAGGTGGCAATTGCGGGTGAAGTTCAAACGCCCCTGGTCGCTACGTAATCCAGGCAGTTTCGATTACGAAGAGTGGCTGTTCCAACAGGGGATCCGGGCGACGGGATATGTCAGGGAGAGCAAAGCAAATCAGCGCCTGAGCGTGGCAGAAGGTTATCCCGTGTTGCGCCTGCGCAATGCGATCCGCCATGCCATCAAGAGCCATATTGGTGCAGAGCCGATGGCCGGGATCATTACCGCACTGGCCATTGGTGAACGTGGCGCTATCAGCGATGAGCAGTGGGATGTACTACTCGCCAGCGGTACCAACCATCTGGTGGCCATCTCCGGCCTGCATGTGGGATTGGTGGCCGGCCTGATGTACCTGTTGATACTGCGCCTGTGGCGCTTCTGTCCAGCCTGTTGTGAACGGCTGGCTGCACCGCGTGCGGCTGCGTTTGCCGCCATGCTTGTAGCATTGGGCTATGCCGCCCTGGCCGGATTCTCCATTCCGACCCAACGGGCCTTGCTGATGCTGGCCATCGTACTCGGAGGGGTCTGGTGGCGCCGTCCCATTGAGCGGGGCAGGGTATTGCTGCTGGCCCTGTGGGCGGTGACGCTGTTCGACCCTGCCTCAATCCTCTCTCCCGGTTTCTGGCTCTCCTTCGCGGCGGTTGCCTGGATTCTCTACGGTATGTGGGGACGGTGGGATGCGAAAGGACTCTGGTGGCGCTGGGGGCGGGCGCAACTGCTGGTGGCATTGGGGCTGCTCCCGCTGCTATTGCTTTTCTTCCAGCAGGGCTCGTTGAGTGCGCCGCTGGCCAATCTGTTTGCGGTGCCCTGGGTCAGCTTGCTGGTAGTACCGCTCACCCTCATCGGCGTGGCATTGCTCGGTCTCTGGTCTGCTGCGGCTGGCGCGTTGTTACAATTGGCAGCGATGCTCATGAGTTGGCTCTGGCCGGTTTTGCAGTGGCTCAGTGAGACCATCCCGATACTCCCTCTGGCGGCTTCGGGCTGGACCGTGGTGCCTGCGTTAATCGGGGTGCTCTGGGTACTGGCGCCAAGAGGCTGGCCGTTGAGAACGATGGGCGTGGTGCTGCTGTTACCCCTGCTATTTCGTCAGCCCGATATGCCAGCAGAGGGGAGTGCCCGTCTGACCTTGCTGGATGTAGGGCAGGGGCTGGCTGCGGTGGTGCAGACCCATGCCCATACCCTGTTATTCGATACCGGACCAGCCTATGCCTCAGGCTTCGACACCGGGGATGCGGTGGTGGTGCCGTTCCTGCGGAATGCAGGAATCGGTCAGATCGATACTTTGGTGGTGAGTCACGGTAATCGGGACCACGCGGGAGGTGTTATTTCGGTACTAAAACAGGTGCCTGTCCATCAGGTATGGGCGGATGGGGAACTGGTGACGAAATTGCCGGATGCTGTGCCATGCCTACGCGGTGAAAGCTGGCAGTGGGACGGAGTAGGCTTCCGTTTCCTCCATCCACCGCCGGGAGAGTCCAGTAACGACGAGAATAACCACTCCTGTGTGCTGCGGGTCAGTGTCGGCGGGCATGCACTGTTGCTTACCGCCGATATCGAAACCGGTGCAGAACGTACGCTACTGGACAGCGGGGAGCCGTTACAGGCCGATATCCTGCTGGTGCCGCATCACGGTAGCAAGAGCTCCTCCAGTGCGGCCTTCCTCGATGCAGTGCAGCCAGAGCTGGCGCTGTTCTCAGTTGGTTACCGTAATCGCTACGGTTTTCCTCACCAGAAGGTGGTGGAACGTTATCGGCAAAGGGGTATCAACACTGCCAGGACCGACGCCGGCGGAGCATTACAGATAGAGCTGGGTGAGGATGACATTACGCCACTACGAGCCTGGCGGCGGCAGAGCAGGCGGCTCTGGCATGGAAATATGTGAGAGCCTCCACTAGGCGTGGTGGCATTACTTTGTTAAATTGGGCGGCTTATTTTTACTGATCCGGGGAAATAAAAACCGTGTTTGAAATGGTAACCGCCGGTGGCTGGATTATGGTGCCGATCGTCCTCTGTTCGGTGGTGGCGGTAGCCATCATCGTCGAGCGTTTCTGGGCACTGAAGCAGGAGAAGATCGTCCCTGCCAATCTGGTTGCCCATGTCTGGACACTGCACAAGAAAAACGAACTCAACCGGGACCGACTCAAGGCATTACGTGGCAGTTCGCCGCTGGGCCGCATCCTCGCCGCCGGGCTGCTCAATATGCACCACGACCGTGAAGTGATGAAAGAGGCCATTGAGGATACCGGGCGCCAAGTGGTGGTCGAGTTGGAACGCTTCCTCAACACCCTCGGCACCATCGCTTCGATTACCCCGCTACTCGGTCTGCTCGGTACCGTAATCGGTATGATCAAGGTTTTCACTGCAATCACCTCCATGGGGGTGGGCAATCCGACGGTTCTGGCGGGCGGCATCTCCGAGGCGCTGATCACCACCGCGGCGGGCCTCTCCGTCGCCATCCCCAGCCTGATGTTCTACCGCTACTTTCGTGGCAAGGTCGACATGCTGGTGCTGAAGATGGAAGAGGAGGCGCTGAAACTGGTTGAAGTGATCCACGGTCAACGCGAATCCGGTGAGGAAGCCGCCTGATGCGGCTACAACCCAACAAGCAACGCGAGGAACCGGATGTTAATCTGACGCCGTTAATCGACGTCGTCTTCCTGCTGCTGATCTTCTTCATGGTCTCCACCACCTTCGAGCGTGAGACCGAAATCAGCATCGAACTGCCCGAGGCCAGCGGTCCGCAGATCAAGACTGACAAGACGGTGGTCGAGATCGGTATCGACGAGAAGGGGCGTTACTTCGTTAACAAGAAGGAAGTGATCAATACCCAGCTCGACACCCTCAAGCGGGCCATTCAGGAAGCGGCGGGTAGCGAGAAGAAACCGCGCATCATTCTGAGTGCCGATCGTTTAAGTACCCATCAGGCGGTCATTACAGCGATGGATGCGGTGCGTCAGCTCGGCTTCGTCAACATGACCTTCGCCACCAGCAAACCGAAAGACGGTAACTAAGCACGATGAGTTCATCGACTTCCGACGGCAAGCGGATCTATCGCCGCCTGTTGGGCTATGTGCTTCCGCACTGGCGTGCCTTCATTGTCTCTGTGGTCAGTCTGATCATTATCGCCCTCACCGAAGGGGCTTTCGCCGCCTATATCAAACCGCTGATTGACGGTAGTTTCGTCGAGAAAGATCCGGATGTGGTTAAGTATGCACCGCTGATCATGGCGGGGATCTTTTTCTTCCGTGGTATCGCTACTTACCTTTCCCGTTACTGGATGTCCTGGGTTGCGCGTAAGGTGATCAATGTGTTGCGTGGCCTGATGTTTGCCAAGTTACTACGCCTTCCTGTTTCCTGGTTCGATTCGGTGCCGTCCGGTACTTTACTCTCCAAGCTGATCTACGATGTGGAGCAGGTGGCCCGTGCCAGTACCGATGCGATCAGCGTCCTGGTACGCGACACGCTTACGGTGGTGGTGCTGATTAGCTGGATGTTCTATCTCAACTGGAAGCTGGCGTTGATCCTGATGATCGGCGCACCGTTCATCGCCCAGGTGATCAATACTGTAAATCGTCGTTTTCGTCGTTACAGCACCCGTATCCAGAATTCGGTGGGTGAGGTGACTCAGATCGCCGAGGAGGCGATCGAAGGGCAGCGTGTAGTGAAAACCTTTGGCGGCGAAGAGTACGAACTGCAGCGCTTCGAAGCGGCCAACGAACACAACCGTATGCTCAATATGAAACTGGAGCGTACTAATGCGGCGGCCACTCCGGTGGTCGAGTTTATCGCTGCCATCGCCTCGGCGGGGGTGATCTATTTTGCCCTGAAACAGGTTGAGACGTCGGGTCTGACCGCAGGCGGTTTTGTCTCCTTTATCAGCGCGATGATGCTGATCCATTCACCGATGAAACGGCTTACCGGTATCACCGCCAACCTGCAACGAGGCATCGCTGCGGCGGCCAGTATTTTTGAACTGATTGATACCCCGGCAGAAACCGATGAAGGAACACGGGAGATCAAGCGAGCACGTGGTGAAGTCCATTTCGAAAATGTCAGCTTCAGTTATGGCGAGGAAAAGGCCAACGTCATTAGCGATCTCGATCTGCAGATTGATGAAGGGATGAGTCTCGCGCTGGTCGGCCGTTCCGGTAGTGGCAAGACCACCCTGGCCAGTCTGTTGCCGCGTTTCTACGATGTGAAACATGGACGTATCCTGATCGATGGTACCGATATCCGTGAAATTCCATTGCGCCAGTTACGTGATCAGATCGCCCTGGTGAGTCAGCACATCACCCTGTTCAACGATACCATTGCCAACAACATTGCCTATGGTCGGCTTGAAGGTTCCAGTCGCGAGGCGATTATCGAAGCGGCAGAGGCGGCCCACGCGATGGAGTTTATCCGTGATCTGCCCGAGGGTCTTGATACCATGGTGGGGGAGAACGGGGTGCTACTTTCAGGCGGTCAGCGTCAGCGCCTTGCGATTGCCCGTGCCCTGCTTAAGGACGCGCCGATCCTGATCCTTGATGAGGCTACCTCGGCGCTGGATACCGAGTCCGAGCGCCACATTCAGGCGGCACTGGAACGGGTGATGGAAAACCGTACGACGCTGGTTATCGCCCATCGTCTCTCTACCATTGAAAATGCCGATCGCATCGTAGTGATGGAGAAGGGTCGTATGATCGAAAGCGGCAAGCACGCTGAACTGCTGGCGAAGAACGGTCAGTATGCCGCGCTCTATAACATGCAGTTCCAGGAAAAGAGCTAAACACAGAATGAAAAGACTGGACTACTACTGGTACGAGAAGAGCCCCTGGTTGTGGTTGCTATGGCCGCTGTCGCTGCTGTTCGCGTTGTTGGCCGGTTTGCGTCGTTGGCTCTATCGCATGGAAATTTTTGCCGCCTATCGTCCGCCTGTGCCAGTGATTGTGGTCGGTAATATCACCGTCGGCGGAAGCGGTAAGACACCGCTGGTGGTTTGGCTGAGCAACTATCTCAAGGAGCAGGGCTACCGACCCGGCATCGTCAGTCGCGGTTATGGCGGTAAAGCCAAACAGTGGCCGCAGGAGGTCACGGCGGGCAGCGATCCCAAACTGGTTGGTGACGAAGCGGTGCTGCTCGCTGGCCGCACTAACTGCCCGATGGTGGTCGGTCCGGATCGCGCCGCGGCGGTTCGGCGTTTGTTGGCGCGACACGATGTGAATGTCATCGTCTCCGACGATGGTTTGCAACACTATGCTCTGGCGCGGGATATCGAAATCGCCGTCATCGACGGCAAGCGCCGTCTGGGTAACGGTCTCTGTCTGCCCGCCGGTCCACTGCGTGAATCGGCGCAGCGCCTGAAGACGGTTAACTTTGTTGTCACCAATGGTTCGGCCTATAGCGGCGAGTGGTCGATGAACCTTCACGGTAATGAAGCGGTGTCACTGAAAGATAGTAGCCGTCGTAAGCTGAGTGAGTTTTCCGAGCTGCCCGTTCACGCCGTGGCCGGGATCGGCAACCCGCCGCGTTTCTTTGAATTCCTGCGCGAGAATGGGCTGGAACCGATCTGTCATCCTTTCTCCGATCACCACCCTTATGGGGATGGCGATCTCGAATTTGCCGGCGCCAATCAGGTGCTGATGACCGAGAAGGATGCGGTAAAATACCGCCCGTTTACTGGCGAGCGACACTGGTTTGTACCGGTTACCGCGAGATTGCCAGAGGCCTTTGGCCCAAAGGTTATTGCTACCCTGGAGAAGATTCATGGATAAAAAACTGCTGGAAATCCTTGTCTGCCCGATCTGCAAGGGGCCGCTGGTCTATCACAAGGCGCAGCAGGAACTGATCTGCAAGGCGGACCGTCTGGCCTATCCGATCCGTGACGACATCCCGGTGATGCTCGAAGACGAAGCACGTCAACTGGCGGCAGACGAAGAGGTCTGAGTTTGTCCTTTCACGTCATCATTCCGGCGCGCTACGCCTCCACCCGTCTGCCCGGCAAGCCGCTACTCGATATCGGCGGCAAGTCGATGTTGCAGCATGTCTGTGAGCGGGCGGAAGAGAGCGGTGCCGCATCGGTGACGGTAGCGACTGATGATCAACGCATTGCCGATGCGGTCGAAAAATTTGGCGGCGCGGTCTGTATGACTGGCGAGCATCATCAGTCAGGCAGTGAACGGCTGGCGGAGGCGACGCAAAAACTGGGGCTGGCTGACGACGATATCGTGGTCAATCTGCAGGGTGATGAACCGTTGATGCCGCCCACATTGCTTGCCCAGGTGGCGCAATTGCTGGAAGGCGATCACGGCGCCGATATGGCAACCCTCTGCACTCGCATTCATACCGCGGCGGAACTGTTCGACCCCCATGTGGTGAAGGTGGTGATGAACGCGCTGGGGAATGCGCTCTACTTCAGCCGTGCGGTGATTCCCTGGGATCGGGATGCCTTTGCCGTGACCACCGAAGAGTTACCGGAAAAGGCGCTGCACTATCGTCACCTGGGGATCTACGCCTACCGCGCCGGTTTCCTGCAGCGCTATATCACCATGGAACCGTGTGGTCTGGAGCGGATGGAATCGCTGGAACAGCTCAGAGTGCTGTGGCATGGCGGCCATATACAGGTAGCCGAGGCGGTGGAACTGCCTGGTCCGGGTGTGGATACCGAAGCGGATCTGGATAAGGTCAGAGCGTTAGTCGCAGCTCGCCAAGCCTAACTTACAAAACTCCGGATGGAAGTTGCCACTGCCATCCTCATCCAGCAGGGGCAGGGTGAAGATCTCCGCCACATGGCGTCCCGCATCTCCGTATTGATCCGATTGCAGCGCATCGCGCTTGCCCATCTCTTCCAGCACCAGACTGGCATCTTCCTCCAACAACTCAATGACCACACAGGGCTTGCCGCGATAGTTTACCGAACGACCAATCAGTCGGCGCAGGCTGGATTTATGCTGGTCGCTTAGTGGCATGGTTCGTTCCACAGTCAGTGGCAAGTCGGTATCATGGTAGTGCTATGCGGTGTTTTTTCCTTTTATCAAGCCGCAGAAGAACTTTGAGGGTGAAATGAGCGATAAAAAGATTCATGTACTGATGGTTTGTATGGGTAATATCTGCCGTTCACCGCTGGCTCACGGTCTATTTGAGTCGCTGGTGGAGCAGGAGGGGCTGGCCGATATCATTATCGTCGATTCGGCGGGGACGCATGCCTATCATGTGGGCGAGCCGCCCGATCCGCGCTCGCAGCAGACCGCACAGCGCCACGGCATCGATCTCAGTGAGCAGCGAGCACGCCGGGTCTCACGTAACGATTTCGAAAACTTCGATTACATCCTGGCGATGGATCAGGATAACTACCACAATCTCGTCGGCAGCGCGCCGAAAGAGCACCAGCACAAGGTAAAGTTATTTCTAGAGTTCGCACCGCAACGACGCGAGCGCGAGGTGCCTGATCCCTATTACGGCGGGCCGGACGGCTTCGAACATGTCTACGAACTGGTGGAGGCGGCGGCGCTGGGTTTGCTGGCGGATATTCGCGGCAAGTACCTTAAGTGACGGTATAAACGCAGCAATAAAAAAGGGCGCCGGAGGCGCCCTTTTTGTTTAGTTATCCTGCTTTTCCGACTTCTCCTCGCCGGGGGCAGGTTTGCTGCTTCCTACCGGCTGGGGCTTGAACTCCGAACGGGTCTCGACCTGTTGTAGCGGTCGCGACTCTGCCGCAGGCGGAGTGTATGTCGGCGGAGCCTTCGGCTCGGCAGGTTTTTCTACCGCGACCGGTTTCGGCTGTTCAGGCATGGCCGGTTTGTTCTCCACAGGCTGCGGCGCAGGAGTGGAGGGGGCACTGGTCTCAACCTGTTGCAGCGACGGGTTGCTCGGACGCGGTTGCTCGGTGACGACCGGCTTTGGCGGTTCGACAGGTTTAGTTTCTGCTGCGACCGGCTTGGATGGTTCTACCGGCTTTGTTTCTTCCGCAGCGGCAGGTTTCGGCGGCTCAGCCGGCTTTGCCTCTACAGCGGCAGGTTTGGGCGGCTCGACCGGTTTCGGTTCCGGGGCAGCAGGCTTTTCCGCAACCGGCTCCGCTTTTGCTTCGCTGGTAACTGGCGCCGGTTTCTCAACAGGTTTTTCCTGCTCGGGTTTCGGCGTGCCGGTCTCAGCCTGCGGTTTGTTCTCCGCGACCGGTGCAGATGGCTTTTCTGCTGCTTGCTCGGCAACAGGCTTCGAGGTCTCTGCAGTTTTTTCTGCGACCGCTTCCTGTGTCGGTTTCGGTGATTCGGATTTTTCCGCGTTGTCGCTGGGTTCGCCACGGCGTGCCGGGCTTTCCGCCACATCTTCACTGCGGCGCGGACGACGACGGTTTTGGCCGCGATCCTGTTGCTCGGTGTTGTCGCTCGCAGGAATGTCGATAACTACCGGTTCCTCGTTGGCAGTGTTCTCTGCATTCATCGCAGCATCGTTCTGGTTGGTGTTGTTACCGCCACCACCGCGACGACCGCGACGACGTCCACCACGTTTGCCGCGACGGGTGCTGCGCTCGCCATCCTGACGCTCTTCACCTTCATTAGCGGCGGGAGCAGGGGGCTGCTGGCGGCTCTCAGCCTGCTTCTGCTGCTTGGCCTCCTGTTGCGCTTTGCGCTTCTCCTGCTGTTCCTGTTTGTTGCTGCGCTCGCGGTCAGTGCGTTCGCCGCGCTGGCGACGGCGCTGGGAGTCATCGCGGTTACGACCGCCACGCTCCTGTTGACGCTTGCCCTGTGGTTTGTTGTTACCGCGACCCTTGGCCTGCTTCTTTGGTTTCTTGGTGGTTGTTTCACCCGTGCCAAAGAGGGCGCGGAAGATACGCACGAAAATACCCGGCTTGTTTTCGGCTGGGGCGGTACGCTCGGCCGGAGGCGGTGCTGTGGTCTGGCTGACCATCTTCACCGCAGGTTCTTCAATCTTGGTTTCCGCGGCGGCCTCGACTACGGCCTCGGCAACTTCCTCTGCCTTGGTAGCCTGTTCGTAGCTCGGCGGTGCATCGCTCTCGACTTCGTCGGTGCGGATGCGCTGCACATCGTAATGTGGGGTTTGCAGATACTGGTTGGGGATCAGCAATACGCCGACCTTCTGCCGTTCTTCGATCTCGTTGATCACCGAGCGCTTCTCGTTGAGCAGGAAGGTGGCGACCTCGACCGGCAGCTGTGCCTTGATCTGGCCAGTCTTCTCCTTCATTGCCTCTTCCTCAATGATGCGGAGGATGGAGAGGGAGAGGGACTCAATACCGCGAATGGTGCCCTGACCATTACAGCGTGGGCAGACGATCTGGCTCGACTCGCCCAGTGAAGGACGCAGGCGCTGGCGTGACATCTCCAGCAGACCGAAGCGGGAAATACGACCGACCTGGACGCGGGCGCGGTCGACCTTCAGCGCATCGCGCAGACGGTTTTCCACTTCGCGCTGGTTACGCGCCGGACCCATGTCGATAAAGTCGATAACCACCAGACCACCCAGGTCACGCAGGCGCAACTGGCGGGCAATCTCGTCAGCAGCTTCAAGGTTGGTGTTGAGTGCGGTCTCTTCGATATCGCCGCCTTTAGTAGCGCGGGCAGAGTTGATGTCGATGGAGATCAGCGCCTCGGTGTGGTCGATGACCACGGAACCGCCAGAGGGGAGGCTGACCTCACGCTGGAAGGCGGACTCGATCTGCGATTCGATCTGGTAACGGGTGAACAGCGGTACGCGATCCTGATACAGCTTCAGCTTGTTCAGGTTCTGCGGCATCACCTTGCCCATGAACTCCTTGGCCTGATTGAAGACCTCGGCATCGTCGATCATGATTTCGTTGATGTCGGAGCGCAGGTAGTCGCGAATGGCGCGGATCACCACGCTGCTCTCCTGGTAGATCAGGAATGGCGCCTTGCGCTCGGCGGCGGCTTCTTCGATCGCCGACCAGACCTGAATCAGGTAGTCGAGGTCCCACTGCAGCTCTTCGGCGCTCTTGCCGACACCGGCGGTGCGTACGATCACGCCCATGTCCTGCGGGATCTCCAGCTGGCTCATGGCGTCGCGGATTTCACTGCGGTCGTCGCCTTCGATACGGCGGGAGACACCACCGGCACGGGGATTGTTCGGCATCAGTACCAGATAGCGACCGGCAAGGCTGATAAAGGTGGTGAGGGCGGCGCCCTTGTTACCACGCTCTTCCTTATCCACCTGGACCACAACTTCCTGGCCTTCACGCAACACCTGCTGGATGCTGGCGCGACCTGAGACCTCGACGGAAGGGTCGAAGTAGCTGCGGGAAATTTCTTTCAGCGGGAGGAAGCCGTGACGTTCTGCGCCGTAGTCGACGAAGGCCGCTTCGAGGCTGGGCTCGATGCGGGTGATACGGCCTTTATAGATGTTGGATTTCTTCTGTTTGCGGGTAGCGCTTTCGATATCCAGATCGTAGAGACGTTGGCCGTCGACCAACGCAACACGCAACTCTTCCGGCTGAGTTGCATTAAACAGCATTCTTTTCATGTTGTTATCTCACGGGCGCTCGACCACATTCCCTTATCAGGGTGCGGGATCGCCAGAGTGGCCGCCTGCATAGGGGCGGGCATCGAGCATACGCTGCCGAAGTCATTGGTTATACGGGCAGCGGCGTCACACTCTGTTGTTACCGGTCCTGCATTCCGTCAGACGGATGCGGGAGCGCTTTTGTTCGGGTCAGCCC
>JBNKVM010000038.1:0-30852 GCA_050299175.1 Thiohalomonadaceae bacterium | reverse complement strand
TCGCCGCCACTTCCCCTATAGTGAGGAGAATCCGGGGCAGGATAACTGGCAGGGAGTCATCAATTACTTGCACGCCCACCCGCAGGTCGAGGAAATCATCCTGAGCGGAGGCGATCCACTGCTATTCGATACCTCCCGCTTATGCGCACTGAGCGAGCGATTAAAACGACTGCCCCAGTTAAAACGGCTGCGGATTCATACCCGCCTGCCCGTTGTCCTCCCGGAACGCATTAATACCGAATTACTGGAGTGGTTGAACTCGCTTTCCTGGCAAACAGTAATGGTCATCCACTGCAACCACGCCAATGAGATTGATGCCAATGTTGTGCAGGCATTAGAACAATTGCACCGAAATAACATCGCTCTGCTCAATCAGAGCGTGCTATTGCGCGGTATTAACGATGACAGCGAGACTCTTTCGCAACTCCACGAAACCCTCTTTCGGCATCATGTGATGCCCTACTACCTGCACCTGTTAGATCGAGTCGAAGGCGCGGCACATTTTGAAGTAACTGAACAAAATGCTGCGAAAATAGTCGCAGAGATCAGGGCACGTTCGCCCGGATATCTAATGCCACAGTTGGTACGTGAAATCGCCGGGCAACCCTGTAAACAACCTGTGAACTAGCTCACACTTGTAATATCAGATCAATACTGATATATAACAAGGAGTTAGAAATAAAAGTTAAGGGGGTTCCGTAGATGGCAAAGGAATATGGCCAACTCGGGCTTGGCGTTGCCGAACGCAGCAAACCGGGCAAGGATGCCTTCGACTACCGGACGTCCCACACCGAACAGTGGGTACGGGATCTACCGATGGGCAATGTCGGGGAAACCGCACGCCTGGTCTACGAAGCGCTACACGGAGTCAACCACCTGGCAATCGCCTGGAAGGAGCGCTATCGCTTCCTGGAGCTACTACGCGAGCCGGTCCACTACGTCCAAAGCTCCCTGGACAAACGTCTCTCAAACGCCACCTTTCCCTTGCCGGAAAAATCCCAGCGTATCGCCAATCTGGATCAGAGCCTGTCCAACGAAATGGCACTCGGCTACAAAACCGCCATCGAAGAGATGCTTGGCAGCAGTTTTCTCAGCCGTGACAACAAGGCGCTGACGGTGATGATCCACCGCGCCATACGCTATCTCAGCCAGGCCATGCTGAGCTGTTATCAAACCTATCGTCCACACCCGGAGAACAGCTGGCGCGAGTTGAATGCCCTCTACCTCTTTGCCGAACACAAGAATGTCTATCACGACCGGGTCAACGACGAGCTTAACAAGCTATTACCAGAATCGAGTATCGCCAGGGTCTACAAACAGATCCTGTTGTTGGCCCTCGCCTCCCCTTACCGTCTGCGCCAGAATGAAGCGGAAGTGGTCTATAACGCTCTCTCCCGCTATGCAACACACGCTCATATCCTGCCCTACAGCGATCCGGCAGCTACAGAGGTACTGTTCTCTATCCATATCAACAGCGACCAGGCTCCCGACTATCTGGTATTCAATCACGAGGAGTGCAACAAGGAGTTGTGCCGACTGGTCGATACCCGTGAACTGAGCCAGAAGATCTATGAGGAACTCGAAAAACGTGAAGGACTCATGGGATCGGGCCAGATCCCTGCTGATCTGGTTATCCGCCTGATACGGGCCTGGGGCATCGCTCCCAAGCGCAGCTTTGCCCGCAATGAGCGCAACGCAGCAAGTGTCAGTGCGGTAATTGGCCTGACCAACCTCTATCGGCTACTTGCCAAGGAACAGGGCAGCGCCAATACCCAGATGCATCGAGCACGCTTCAATAGCCGTTCGGTTGTGGGTGTCAGCCAACCTACAAACGAAGACATCTGGGACATCCGTGGCAGTAGTTACATCAAGAAAGATTACGACCACTACAAGTCGTTTACCGATCCCGACGAGATCGCACAGGACGACTCCACCATTCCCACTCAGACCTGGCAGATCCTTAATGAAAGCGCTGGTGGTTATCGCCTTTCACTAGCGAGTAACGAAAGCGTCGGCGTCAAGGTGGGGGAACTGATGGGTATCAACCGCGGTAACGGCAGCAACACCTGGGAAACCGGTGTAGTACGCTGGATACGCCAGGGCAGCGACGGACGCCTGGAGCTCGGTGTACAGGTGCTTGCTCCTCACGCCACCCCGGTTTTGGTTAGCAATGAGCGGGCCGCAGGCAAGGCCGCGGAGAGCCAGTATGGGCTGCTACTGGACGAAATCCCGGCGCTCAAACAGGCAGGCAGCCTGATTACCCCCACTTTGCTGTTTAAAAAGGGCAATGAACTCAGCGTCAACGCACCCTCGCTGCAGGCCAGGTTGAAACTGGAGGACAAACTTCAGGACAGTGGTGCCTTTGCGCAATTTACCTATAAACGTACCGATCAACCGCAAGCAGCGGCCAAGCCTGCGGATAAACCCTCGGATAAGGGTGCCGACAATAACGGTTTCGGCCATATCTGGGATGAACTGTAGCCCCCTGTCACCGACTAATTTCCGTTCATTGCTGTAGCTTCCACCCGAGGAAGTACCTAGAATACGGCCCTGTGCGTGTGAAACGCCGACACCTCAGGGACGCAAACAAGGTTAACCGTGCTTAAACAACAGACTATCCACATACTGGTTCTCGACGACTCCTCTAACGATGCCGAAACCGTTGCCAACATGCTGCGCAACGCAGGCCATGCCGTAAACGCCAAGCGAGTAGAGGATGATGAAGATCTGCGCGAGGCACTCGGCAAGGAAAACGTCGATCTGGTTCTCGGCAAACCGGAAATTTCAGGGCTTACCGCCGAAGAGGTATTGGACATTATCGATACCTCCGGCCAGTATGTCGCGCTGTTACTCATCGGTGATGGTGTCGATGAAAACAGGATCACCGAACTACTCGCCGCTGGCGCACGCGATGTAGTTTTTATCTCACAGCCGAAACGCCTTGAGCACGCTGTGTTACGGGAGATGGTCAGCTCACGGGAGCGCCGTAAGGTCATCGAGTTCGAGACCCGGCTCGACGAAGCCAATCGCCGTGCGCAGACCCTGGTCGACAGCTCCCGCGACGCCATTACCTATGTCCACGACGGCATGCATATCTATGCCAACCAGTCCTACCTGGAGATGTTCGGTTTCAGCAGCATGGAAGATGTGGAAGGCCTGCCGATTCTCAACATGGTGAAGAAAGATGAGCACGCCCGCTTCAAAAAATTTCTGCGCGACTTCGACAAGGTCAACGCCGATAGCGACACCATCAGTGTGGACGGTCTGAAACCCGACGGTAGCAGCTTCAATATCACCATGGAGTTTGCCCTCGCCAGCTATGATGGCGAACCGTGCACACAAATTATCATCCGTCAGCAGGCTAACAACGAAGAGCTGGAGAAGAAACTCAAGGATATGAGCAAACTGGACCTGGTAACTGGTGCCTACAACCGCGTCCATTTCTTCGAAACATTCAGCGAGGTTCTTGGCAAACCAGGCAAGGAAGGCATGCTTTTTTACCTCACGCCGGATAATTTCAAGAAACTGCGCCAGGATGTGGGTATCGACCACAGCGATCAGTTACTGGCCGATATGGTACAGCTGATTAACAGCAAAATTACCGGCAAAGATGACATTCTGGCCCGCTACGAAGGTGAATATTTCCTGTTACTACTTCAGGGGCAAAGCCAGGAACATGCGGAGCAATTCGCAGAAAATCTGTGCAAGACCATCGCCGAGCACCTGTTTACGATTAACAGTAAATCCGTATCCATTACCTGTAGTGTTGGTGTCTATCCGTACGATGAAACAACCAAAAGCGCACAGGATGTATTGAATCGGGCAGAAAAAGGTCTGCGTGAAACCGCCGAGAGAGGTGGCAACGGCTATACCGTCTACATTCCTGGTGAAGAAGAACTGGCGGAACAGGAGCGCACCGCTCTACTCAGCAAGCAGATCAAGCACGCGCTCAAAAGCAATTTGTTGCATCTCATGTTCCAGCCCATCGTCAGCCTCAAGGGCGATGAAAACAAGAACTACGAAGTGCTGCTACGCATGCAGGACGAAAAGAAGAACACCCTATTGCCAAAAACATTCCTGCCCGCCGCCGATCGGGCTGGACTGATGACCGCGATCGACCGCTGGGTGCTTGCCCACTCCATCAAGGTTATTTCCGAGCAACGGCACGCAGGTAACCCTGTACGCCTCTTCGTCAAACTTTCCGCTTCGTCACTCAAGGACAACAAGTTCCTTGCCTGGTTACAGGAGATTCTCAAGGCGGCACACGCCGAACCAAATACCCTGATTATCGAAATACCTGAAACGGTCATCAATGAGAATACCAACTCCTACAAGATCCTTGAACAGGGCCTGAAAACCCTGCATGTCGGCATCGCCATCGATCACTTCGGCACCAAGGACAATTCACTTAAAACCCTCAGCACCTGTACTGCCAACTACCTCAAGCTGGATGCCAGCATCGTTGGTGCACTAAGTAGCAACAGCGAAGCACAAAACACGGTACATGCTATTTCCTCAGCACTGAAGGACAAGCCGGTCAAGCTCATAGCCAACGCGGTGGAAGACCCCCATACCCTGGCCACCATCTACTCGACCGGCGTCGACTATATCCAGGGTTTCTTCCTCCAGGAACCCACCGCCACACTCGACTACGACTTCAGTTCCATGGGTTAAATCATCCCTGGAGCAGTACCCTAATTCGTTCCTCCAGCGGTGGATGACTCATAAACAGCCGAGATAACGTCCCACCGCCACGGATACCGAAAGCCGCCATCTCGTTGGGTAACTGACCGGGAATCTGCGATTGCTGCAGGCGCTGTAGCGCAGCGACCATGCGTTCGCGCCCCGCCAGCTGCGCTCCTCCCGCGTCGGCACGAAACTCACGCAACCGCGAAAACCACATCACAATAATGCTGGCCAGCACACCCAGCACCACTTCAGCCAGCATGGAGACTACGAAATAGCCGATCCCCGGACCGTGCGACTCGCTATCGCGGCGTAGAAACGAGTCGACCAGCGAACCAATAACCCGAGCCAGAAAGATCACAAAGGTATTGACTACCCCCTGTATCAAGCTGAGGGTAACCATATCGCCATTGGCCACATGGCTGATTTCGTGGGCCAACACCCCTTCCACCTCGTCCCGTGACATTCCCTGCAGCAACCCTGTGCTGACAGCGACCAAGGCAGCATCACGGTTCATCCCCGTAGCAAAGGCATTCATATCCGGAGATTCATAGATCGCCACCTCTGGCATGCCAATACCCGCCCGTTTGGCAAACTGGCGTACCGTCTCCAACAGCCACTGTTCAACGCCGTTACGTGGCTGTTCGACAACCCGAGCCCCGGTACTCATCTTGGCCATTTGCTTGGAAAACGCCAAAGAGATGAAAGAGCCACCGAAACCGATTACTGCGGCAAACAGTAACAGAGCGGTCATATTCAACCCGTTGGCCGCCAACCAGCGATCCACGCCGAGTAGGCGGAAACTGGCACTCAGTACCAGTAAAATAGCGAAGTTCGTTGCAAAGAATAATAAAACCCTTTTCATAGTGTTTCCGTCTACCAATGTAAGTGCTAAGAAGCTAGGATAGGATTCAGCTCAAAAAGACAAGTTGACCCCAGGCGATAGACTTGGGGCAAAACAAGAAAGTTCAATACAAATTTCAATACCTTAGCCCAGAATTACCTGGCGGCTTTATTCGCAAAATCGGACTCAGTCGGCAGCACGAATAATTCAAGGGCTTAATCTGATTTTAAGCCTCATCGGCCGACTGCCATGGTATGATTTGCCGATTGAAACCTCAGTGGAGAGAACGGGAAACCGGGATGAGCCTGCGACACTCTGTCAGTGCGATCAGTGAGCGATATCAACCCCAGCTGGAAGCAGCAGGGCGATCTCTACGCACATCCCTGGCTCTGGCCCAGGCTGAGGCACAACCCTCGTTCAAGACCATCGGCCAGATTCTGCGTACCCGACGCCTGCCAGACCGGGTCCCCATCGCCCTCAAACTGGCCTTTGCTTTCGCCTTCCTCATCGCCAGCGGCATGATCGTGCTGGGAATACTGGTCGGAACCAACCAGACCAGCCTGCTGGAACAGCAGATGAACTCCCACGGCGCTACCCAGGTCCAGCAACTGGCGGAAAGTGCCCGGGAACCCCTGCTGGCTAACGACAACCTCAACCTCGAGCTTCTGACTCATAACCTCACATTGAGCGAGGGAATTATGGGTGCAGCAGTCTATAGCGAGGAGATGAAACTGGCGGCGCGCGAAGGCGCTGTGCCTGCCCTGGGGCAGAGTAGTACTGGTGCACTCGCGCTGGATGACAACATCTCGGTCTATCGCTGGGAGTTACCCAAAGACGGCATCGACCAGGCACTCATCTCCTACCTCTCGCCGATCACCTTCCGCGACATTACCGTCGGCTATGCCCTGATCACCTTTGACTACTCGCTGTTGAGCTACGCCAAGTACGAAACCATTGCCACGGTGGTCAGTACCATTTTCCTCATGCTGCTGCTGACCGTCGGCGTCTCCTACTATCTGGGCCAACGCTTCAGTCGCCCGATCAACAAACTGGTCGAAGTCTGCGAGGCCTATTCCAACGGTCATTACGAATTCCGTGTCCATGAAAATCGTAACGATGAAATCGGCATGCTGATGGAGTCGCTGAATAGCATGGGTGAAGGCCTGCTACGTAAAGAGCAGGTAGAACAGGTATTCTCCCGCTACGTTTCACCTCAGGTCGCACGACGCGCTATCGAAGATTTCGAACACAGCGATCACCTGGAGCTGGGTGGGCGCCATGTCACTGCCAGTGTCCTGTTCGCCGATATCGTCGGCTTCACCAGCATCTCTGAGAACATGTCACCGCAGGAGATCAGTTCCCTGCTCAACCTCTACTTCAGCAATATCGCCCGTGCGGTACACTTCTGCCACGGCCATATCGACAAGTACATGGGCGACTGCGCGATGATTGTCTTCGGTGTCCCCGAAGAACATGAAGAGCACGCTTTCTACTCCCTCTCCTGCGCCTGGATGATCCTCGAACTGGTGCGACAAATGAACCAGTTGCGTAACTCTCGCGGCCTGACCACGGTGGAATTCCGCATCGGCGTCAACAGTGGCACCATGCTGGCAGGTAATATGGGTTCAGCAGATCGCATGGAATACACAGTGGTCGGTGATTCGGTCAACCTGGCCTCACGCCTGTCACACGCCGGGGTACCCGGCCAGGTCATCGTCACGGGTGAAATGTTAGACCAACCTGATCTGGTTGGGCGCATCGTGACCACCCACCGCGGCAAGATCAAACTGCGCGGCAAGAAAGAGCAGATTTCCATTTTCCACATCCGTGACATTCACGACCCATTCCGTGCCCACATGTTGGAAGAGATCCGTAACATTCTGAAGAACAGCGATCTGGAGGTGGCATGAGGAAGGCACGTCTGTTGTGGTTGTTTGTGCCGCTCCTGCTGCAAACCGGCTGTACCGTCTTTACCAGCTACCAACAGGGTGAGGCGCAGATTGATCAATGGATTCAGGAAAAACAGTACGGTAACGCGCTGAAGTCCCTGGGTAATGTTGAACCTACCGATCCCGATTACTCCACGGCGGCAAAAAAACGCAAACAGGTCGAAGCACTGGCCGCCAGTTACGAACACGAAATACGTCAGAAAAACGAGCGTTTGCTGAAGCAGGGTAAATGGGCCGAGGCACTGGACAGCTATGATGATGCCCTGGATCGCCTGCCCGACAGTGCGGTACTCAAGGACGGCCTGGCACAGCTACATCAGGAGCAGATGCGTGAACTGGAACGCCTGGAACTAAAACGGCTGCTCAGCTACGGCACCTGGCTCAAGGAAGTGATTCCGGTCTTCGACGATCTGGTACGGGTCAATCCCCGTAGCAGTGAGGCAAAATCCAGACGGCAGAAGATTCAACGTGAAGCCGAATTGCTGGCCGAG
This sequence comes from Thiohalomonadaceae bacterium, assembly GCA_050299175.1. Lineage (GTDB taxonomy): Bacteria > Pseudomonadota > Gammaproteobacteria > Thiohalomonadales > Thiohalomonadaceae > JAPHTQ01. Next base: position 22,882 of record JBNKVM010000038.1, on the reverse strand, counting down.
GAGCTCACCCAGTACGGTAATCGAGCACTGGCTAATAACGAACTTCGCACCGCAGGGCGTTTGCTTAACCTCGCTGCCGAACTGAGCAATACACCTGCGGTTCAGGAGAGCCTCAAAAACCTGAAGCAACAGAAGATATCGACACAACAGCAACAGCGAGTTTTGGAGCTTAAGCGCAAACGGGTCACTGAAAATCTGCTTGGGCAGTTTGAAAAAAGCTACGAGAAAAAAGATTTTTCCCGTGCACGAGAACAACTTGCTGCCCTCAATGAGGCAGGAGTAGACCGTGAGCAATACAACAAGCTTCAGCGCAAACTGCAGCTTGCTATTGATAGAGAAGCCAATCGGCTGATGCGTGAAGGGGTCAATGCCTATAGTCGGGGACAATTTGAGCAGGCGGTAAAAAGCTGGAAACAGGTGCTGCAACTACAACCGGATAACAAGCAGGCCAACGAAAGCCTGCAACGAGCAGAAAAGGTTCTCGAAAGACTGGACGAATTACGCACCAAACAGGCAAGCGAATAAAACTCCTGCCCAACCCATCAGATCATAAAGGCTGCCTTATAGGCGGCCTTCTTGTACCTACCCAATTACAACTAAGAAGTGGTCTCAAAATTAGGATTCGTCTTCGGAGGCAAGGCGCAAAACCTACGAGGAGCGCAGTTTACCAGTAGTAAATGAGCACCAGAGAAGGTTTTGCAACACAGGATGCGAAGACGAAGACAATTTTGGGGCCGCTTCTACTCCTCGATGCCGACAGCATCAACCCGCTGAAAACCACGCGGTAACTTGTTACCACGACGTCCACGTTCACCCGCATAGTGTTCCAGATCAGAACCTTTAATGGTGATATGGCGCTTACCTGCATAAACCACTAGACCGCGTCCACCACTCAACACTGCTGCGCCGACGACAAACTCTTCTCGGGTAGATGCCTTGGCTGCGGGAATTCCGATAATCTTATTGCCCTTGCCCTTTGGCATCTGTGGTAGTTCACTGATGGGGAAGACCAACAGGCGTCCTTCACTGGTCACCGCCGCGACAAGATCATTATCGTAGTTATGCACTCGCTGTGGCGTAAGCACCCTGGCACCACTGGGCAGTTTCAACACCGCCTTACCTGCCTTGTTACGTCCTTGCAAATCTTCCAGCTTGGCAACAAAACCGTAACCTGCGTCACTGGCCAACAGGTAGAGATCCTGGTTGCCCCCCATAATCACCGCCTCAAAAGTTGCGCCGGCAATGGGATTAACACGACCCGTGAGCGGTTCCCCCTGACCTCGTGCTGAAGGCAGGGTATGTGCCTGTACGCAATAACTACGCCCGGTCGAATCGATGAATGTCGCCAGTTGATTGCTCTTGCCAATGGCACTGTCCTTATAGCCATCACCCGCCTTGTAACTCAGTCCAGCGGCATCGACATCATGGCCCTTGGCAGCACGCACCCAGCCTTTCTCTGACAGCACCACGGTAACCGGTTCTGCAGCAATCAACGCAGTTTCGTCCATCGCCTGTGCCGCCTCACGTTCCACCAGCGGCGAGCGGCGATCATCGCCATACTCTTCCGCATCGGCGATCAGTTCTTTCTTTACCAGTGTCTTCAGACGTGTTGCCGAAGCGAGAATCTTCTCGATCTCAGCCTTCTCTTTCGCCAGTTCATCCTGCTCACCACGTATCTTCATCTCTTCCAGGCGAGCCAACTGACGCAAACGGGTATCAAGGACAAAGTCGGCCTGCAACTCGCTCAGCTTAAAGCGCTTCATCAACACCTTTTTCGGCTCGTCTTCGGTGCGGATGATCTTGATCACCTCATCAAGATTGAGGAAAGCGATCAGCAAACCATCAAGCAGATGCAGGCGTCTGTCGACTTTCTCCAGGCGGTGCTCAAGACGGCGACGTACTGTCTGCTGCCTGAACTGCAACCACTCCTGCAGCATCTGCTTCAGATTTTTGACCTGCGGCCGCCCATCCAGACCGATGACGTTCATATTTACCCGATAACTCTTTTCCAGATCGGTGGTGGCAAAGAGATGGGCCATTAGCTGTTCCAGATCGACACGATTGGAACGCGGCACGATTACCAGACGGGTGGGATTTTCATGGTCCGATTCGTCACGCAGATCCTCGACCATCGGTAGTTTCTTGGCCTGCATCTGCGCGGCGATCTGCTCCAGCATCTTGGCACCGGAAACCTGGTGTGGCAACGCGGTGATGACGATATCGCCATCCTCCTTCTCCCAACGGGCACGCATACGCACGCTGCCATTACCGGTCTGATACATCTTCAACAGGTCGCTGCGCGGGGTAATGATCTCTGCATCGGTTGGATAGTCCGGGCCCTGTACGTGTTCGCACAGCTCCTCCAGCGTAGTCTTGGACGAATCCAGTAATCGCACACAGGCACTGGCCACTTCGCGCAGGTTGTGCGGTGGGATATCGGTCGCCATCCCCACCGCGATACCGGTGGTACCGTTGAGCAGCACGTTAGGCACACGGGAGGGCAGTACCCTCGGCTCGTCGAGGGTACCATCGAAATTGGGATTCCAGTCGACAGTGCCCATACCGACTTCGGCAAGCAGCAGTTCGGAGAAACGTGCCAGACGCGCCTCGGTGTAACGCATCGCGGCGAAAGACTTGGGATCATCCGGCGCGCCCCAGTTACCCTGCCCATCCACCAGCGGATAACGGTAAGAGAAGGGTTGTGCCATCAGCACCATCGCTTCGTAACAGGCGGAGTCACCGTGAGGATGGTATTTACCCAGTACGTCACCGACGGTGCGTGCCGACTTCTTGTATTTCGATTCTGCCTTAAGCCCCAACTCCGACATGGCGTAGATAATTCGTCGCTGCACTGGCTTGAGACCGTCGCCGATATTGGGTAGGGCGCGGTCCATAATCACGTACATCGAATAGTCGAGATAGGCCTTCTCGGTAAAATCCCGCAGCGGCTGCTGCTCGACCCCTTCGTAACTGATCTCGGTTATATCGCTCATGCGTTATGCCTGTATGTTTTTAAATGTTTGCTATTTGCTTACGGCTTGCCACAAGCCCTTGAAGTACTCCACCGCCATGGGATCAGCGCTCTCCTGCTGCCAGACATACTCGCCCCAGCCGATCTGCGCCAACACATACTGGCCGAAAGCAATCTGGCCAATGGCCGTCTCTCCGGTAGCCAGTTGGCCGATACCGAACTGGACCGCCAATGCGGCTTGGCCTAGCGCATAGTAACCTGTCGCCAATTGGGCAAGGCCGAGCAACAGCCCTAGTCCCAGTTGTCCGATAGCTATAATCCCCAACGAAGCGTGGCCGATGGCAAGTCCGCCAACGGCAAGTCGTCCCATAGCAACAACGCCTTTGGCAACGACCCTTCGTCCTGTTTCAGGACATATACCGTAGGTGTAATGCAACACGGGCCAGCCAAGAAATTCAGCGTGGGAACGGAATTCAGAAAAGGATTGGCCGTTCGGGTAGAGGTAACGTCGCCAACGACCCAAGCCGGTGGTTTCAATTTTGTAGTCGATCTTCTGGTTGAGTCGGTTGTTCATCCTACACCTCCGCCATGTCTCCCTTCTTCTCCAGCCATGCACGCCGTTCAGCAGAACGCTTCTTGGCCAGCAACATGTCCATGATCTTGTTGGTATCGTCGCCCGTCTCAATGGTCAACTGCACCAAGCGGCGGGTATCGGGAGCCAGAGTTGTTTCACGTAGTTGCTTCGGATTCATCTCACCCAGTCCCTTGAAGCGGGTGACCGAGATCTTGCCGCGCTTCTTTTCGGCAGCGATGCGATCGAGCACACCCCTGCGTTCGTCATCGTCCAGGGCATAGAAGGTCTCCTGACCGATGTCGATGCGGAATAGCGGCGGCATCGCCATGTAGACATGTCCCGCCTGCACCAGTGGACGGAAGTGGCGGACGAACAGCGCACACAGCAGGGTGGCGATGTGCAGACCGTCGGAGTCGGCATCGGCGAGAATACAGATCTTGCCGTAACGCAGACCATCGAGTTTGTCGGAACCCGGATCGACCCCAATAGCGACGGCGATATCGTGCACCTCCTGCGATGCCAGCACCTCGGTCGGGTCAACCTCCCAGGTATTCAGGATCTTGCCACGTAGCGGCATGATCGCCTGGAACTCCTTGTCCCGTGCCTGCTTGGCCGAACCACCCGCGGAGTCACCTTCCACCAGGAACAGTTCAGTACGTGCCAGATCGGAACCGGAGCAATCGGCCAGCTTGCCCGGCAAGGCAGGCCCCTGGGTAATCTTCTTGCGCGCCACCTTCTTGCCTGCGCGCAGACGGCTCTGGGCATTGGAGATGGCCAGCTCGGCGAGCTGCTCTCCCAGATCGTGGTGCTGGTTGAGCCAGAGGGAGAAGGCGTCCTTGACCACGCCGGAGACGAAGGGCGCGCACTCCCGTGAAGAGAGTCGCTCCTTGGTTTGACCGGAGAACTGCGGGTCTTCCAGTTTAACCGAGAGGATATAGCTAACCTTGTCCCAGACATCTTCCGGTGTCAGTTTGACCCCACGTGGTAGCAGATTACGGAATTCGCAGAACTCACGCATCGCCTCGGTCAGACCAGTACGCAAACCATTTACATGGGTACCGCCCTGGGCGGTGGGCACCAGGTTAACGTAACTCTCGGTCACCGCCTCACCGCCGTCCGGCAGCCACACCAGTGCCCAGTCCACCGCCTCGGTTGTACCAGCCATGCTACCGAGAAACGGCTCCTCGGGCAGGGTCACCGCCTGCCGCAGTTCGTCGATCAGGTAATCGCGCAGACCGTCCTCGTAATACCACTCATCGCTCTCGCCACTGGCCTCATCCTTAAAGCGGATACGCAGGCCGGGACAAAGCACCGCCTTGGCACGCAGCACATGGCGCAAACGCGGCACGGAAAATTTGGGGGAATCGAAATACTTGGCATCGGGCCAGAAACGCAAGGTAGTACCAGTGTTGCGCTTGCCGACGGTGCCGATCTCTTTCAGCTTGGAGGCCTTGTTGCCATCCTTGAAGCCAATGGCGAACTCCTTGCCATCGCGGCGGATCTTCACCTCCAGCTTCTTCGACAGGGCATTCACTACCGAGACACCGACCCCGTGCAGACCACCGGAAAACTGGTAGTTCTTGTTGGAGAACTTACCGCCTGCGTGGAGCTTGGTCAGGATCACCTCGACGCCGGGGATCTTCTCCCGTGGATGGATATCCACCGGCATACCACGACCATCGTCGCTAACCTCGAGCGACTGGTCCTTGAACAGGACAACTTCGATAGTGCTGGCATGGCCGGCAATGGCCTCGTCCACCGAGTTATCGATCACCTCCTGGGCGAGGTGGTTGGGACGTTCGGTCTGAGTGTACATACCGGGGCGCTTGCGCACCGGTTCCAGGCCGGAGAGGACTTCTATGGATTCCGCTGTGTAATCGTTCGCCATTGCGTTATGGATTCTTGGTATGAAACAAACCGCGCCATCATAGCGCATATTTCCCCGCCGATGACAAAACGGCGGGAAGAGTGTGACCGGATTCAATCGCGGACGGTAATACGAAAACAGGCGAGTGGCCTACACCGCTCGCCTGTTCAGTTAGCCGCGGAGTCAATGCTCAGTCGAGCTTGACTCCCAGACGCCGCGCTACCTCTTCATAGGCCTCAACCACACCACCGAGCCCCTGACGGAAGCGGTCCTTGTCCAGCTTCTCGCGGGTGTCCTTGTCCCACAGGCGGCAACCGTCCGGGGAGAATTCATCACCCAGCACCACCTCGCCGTTGAAGCGGCCGAACTCCAGTTTGTAGTCGACCAGCAACATGCCTGCATCGAGGAACATTTTCTTCAGTACCTCGTTGACCTTGAAGGTCAGGCTCTTCATCTGCTCCACTTCGGCTTCCGTTGCCCAGCCGAAGGTACGGATATGGAAATCGTTGATCATCGGGTCGTGCAGTTCGTCATTTTTGAGGAAGAATTCAAAGGTGGGGGGATTGAGATCCATCCCATCCTGCACCCCGAGGCGACGCACGATAGAACCTGCCGCAATATTGCGCACCACACACTCTACCGGGATCATGTCGAGGTTCTTCACCACAGCCTCCTCATCGGAGAGCAGCTCGACAAAGTGGGTCGGAATACCCGCCTCTTCCAGCTCCTGCATGATGAAGGCGTTGAACTTGTTGTTCACCATCCCCTTGCGGTCGAGCTGTTCCACCTTTTCGCCGTCAAAGGCAGAGGTGTCATTACGAAAATGCAGGATCAGCTTCTCGGCATCGTCGGTGGTGTAGACCGATTTTGCCTTGCCAGCATAGAGTTCAGCCTTTTTTTCCATCGTCATTCCCCAGTAGTACCCATTGGTGAAGTTAATTGATCTCGCGCCAGGCCAGACCGTTCTCCTGATCCGCCAGGTCGATCCAGCCAGGTTCGCAGCCCAGTACATCACTTAATGCGGCGGCGGCCAGCTGCGGTAAATTATTGGCTTCGCTTAAATGCGCCGCCACCAGATGTTGCAGTGAAGAGGTATCCAGCTTTTGCAGGATATCTGCCGCCTGCTCATTGCTCAGATGCCCCAGAGCACTGGCAATACGCTGTTGTAGCTGTGGCGGATAGGGACCGTTGCGCAACATCTCCCGATCGTGGTTACACTCAAGTATCAGGGCATCGCAACCGCTCAGCTTACGCTGGATGTGTTGCGTGGTTAGCCCGGTATCGGTCAGTAGCCCCAGGCTACGTGCCCCATCGCTAAAGATAAATTGGCACGGCTCGCGCGCATCGTGCGGCACCGGGAACGGACTGACCGTCAGGTCGCCAATACTGAAATCGCTATGGCAGTTCAGCAGATGGCGCTCTGGTAGCTCCCCCAGTCGTTTCTCTCCGGCACGGGCGGTACCTGCGGTCAGCCAGATCGGCAGCTTGTACTTACGCGCCAACGCACCTGCCCCGCCAAGATGATCGTTGTGTTCATGGGTCAGCAGGATGGCGCTAATCGACGAGCCTTCCACGCCCAGCCGAGCCATACGCCGCTCCAGTTCGCGCATGCTGAAACCGCAGTCGACCAGCAGGCGGGTCTTGCCATGTTCGACCAGCGTCGCATTGCCCTTACTACCGCTGCCAAACAGGGCAAAGCGCATCGCTACTGCAAAGACTCCTGTAGACGCTGCAACAGCGGTACCGCCAGCTTTTCATCGACCGGCTTGCCGTTCTCGTCCAGTACACGGACGGTGGTGCTCTCTTTGCCGCTGATCTGCAAACGCCACTGTTTGCCGTCGGCATCGCCTTCACCACTGAACAGACTGCTCAACCAGCTCTTGTCTTTTGCGGCCTGCAACGACTCGACGCGGGAGATGTAATAGAGTCCTTCGCTGCGATTACGATCTTCGACCACCAGTCCGATGCGATCCAGTGCCAGTCCCACCAGACGCCATGAACGACCGAAATTCTCCTGCATCACCAGTGTGCTGCCTTTGATCTCCGACATGGAGTCTTTCTTTGGCTGTGAGCCAAGTACGGCGTTGGCAATCGTTTTGTCACCACCAAGGAACAGTACCAGACGATTGAGAATCTCGTTTTCCAGTTCCTGATCGGATGGTCGCGGTTCCCACGCTGTTTGAGCAAAGCCCTCGGTCTCGCTAACCACTACATTTTTCATACCGTAGTGGGTAATGAACAATTCAGTACGATTTTTACCAATTGGCTCCAGGCGCACACGGTATTTATCGCGGGTACCCGTCGCGTAGGCGTTCTTGAACACCTTTTTCACCATATCGGCAATAAAACCGCCCGGGGCATCGGCACGGTTCTCGCCCCATACGGTCTCAATGATGCCAAGTTTGGGTTCATCCTTGGCCAGTTGCAGACCAATGGTGTCCCAGAACTTGCGCAGTTGCGGCCAGAGTTTGGCAGTACCGGCATCGATCACCAACCAACGGGTACTACCGTCGCGCTCGATACGAATCCCCTTGCCGCTTAATAGTTGACGCCCCTGGGTAGTCGCAACACTGTTTACTTCCGGAATATTCTCGGCTCCGGTGTCGACAGGGGAGGAAAGATCCGGCGGCACGTCCAGCGGTGGCAGGGTCCTGGCACCTTCGTAATCGATACGTTCGTTACTGGCACCACCGCTACAGGCGATCAGGGTAAAACAGACTGCTGCCAGCAGGGGCAGACGATAAACGGTAACAATCAATCTATTGCTTCCTTAATTCAGCACACCAGCGCTTTGCAAAGCCTGACGCACGGTGTCGTGATATTTGTCGGAGAGTTCGGTCAGCGGCAGACGGATACCCGGTGGAATCAGTCCCATTTCGTACAACGCCCATTTAACCGGGATCGGATTAGCCTCAACGAACAGATTTTTGTGCAACGGCATCAGCTTGCTGTTGATATCACCGGCACGTTCAAACTCACCGGCCAGTGCGGCGGCACACATCTCATGCATCTGTCGTGGTGCCACATTGGCGGTCACGGAGATTCCACCTTTGCCACCCAGACGCATCAGGTCGAGGGTGGTGGCATCGTCACCGCTGTAAACATCGATTTTGTCCCCACAGCGCTCGATCAGTTCCTTGCCCCGTACCATGTCGCCGGTGGCGTCCTTGATACCGACGATGTTGGAGATCGAGGCCAGGCGCTCCACCGTATCATTACTCATATCGCAGGCGGTACGACCGGGGACATTGTAGAGAATCTGTGGAATCGGCACCGCATCGGCTACCGCCTTGAAGTGGCGATAGAGACCCTCCTGAGTTGGCTTGTTGTAGTAAGGAGTCACCAGCAGACAGGCATCCGCACCGGACTGCATGGCACAGCGGGTCAGGTCGATGGCCTCACGGGTGGAGTTGGCGCCAGTCCCGGCGATGATCGGTAGCCGACCTTTGGCCAGTTCCACCGCGCTGCGGATCAGATCGCAGTGCTCCTTGTGGTCCAGAGTTGCCGACTCACCTGTCGTACCGACCACCACCAGGGCGTCGGTACCATTCTCCACATGGAACTCGACCAATTGGGCAAAGCTCTGCTCGTCGATGGCACCATCGTCCCGCATGGGGGTCACCAGCGCCACCATACTGCCGTGAAACATACACCACTCCAGGAAAGGAAAAATCAATCGTGCATGGTACTTTGGCGCCCACTTTCTGACAAGAGAACCTGGCCTAAATCGGCCAAACAACGGGCTTTTGCGGCTGGATGCAGGGGCGGGAAATGGTGATAGACTAGGGGTGCCTGATGGTCGCCACGCAGCGACCGGATAACACGCCGGAGAAAGCGCAACCGATGAATTCCACCAGCAAGCAGTTCCTGGTCATTTCCGCCCTGGGTGAAGACAAACCGGGCATCGTCAAGAATATCACCCGCCCCATCACCGAATCCGGGGCCAACATCCTCGATAGCCGCATGACCATTCTCGGTGGGGAATTCGCCATTCTGATGATGGTGGAGGGAAGCTGGGACACCCTGGCCAAACTGGAAAACCTGCTACCCTCATTACAGAAAAAGCTCGGCCTGACCATCCTCAGCAAGCGTACCAGCGACCAGCGCCAGGACCCGAGCGCCCTGCCCTACACAGCCAACATCGTCTCCCTCGACCATCCGGGTATCGTTACCCACCTTGCGGAATTCTTTTCCAACCGCAATATCAACATTCAGGACCTCTACACCGACAGCTACAACGCGGCCCATACCGGCACACCGATGTTCACCGCCACCCTGACGGTGAATATCCCCGGCAACATCTCCATCGCAGGGCTGCGGGAAGAGTTCCTCGATTTCTGTGATAGCCTCAATCTCGATGGCATCCTCGAACCGAGCAAAGGCTAGCCGGTCATAACGGGAAACAGCGCAAACGGAGCGAAACACGCAATGAGCGAAATCACTATCGGCAGCAAGGTACCCGACTTCAAACTCCCCGCCACTGGCGATCAGGAGTTTCAGCTGAAGAAACACAAGGGCAAAAATATCGTGCTCTACTTCTATCCCAAGGACAGCACCCCGGGCTGTACCACCGAAGGTCACGAATTCAGTGAGCTTCACAACGAATTTCTCGAACAGAAAACCGAGGTCTTCGGTATCTCCCGCGACAGCATCAAATCGCACGAGAACTTCAAGGCCAAGCAGGGCTTCCCCTTTGCTCTCCTTTCCGATCAGGAAGAAACCCTGTGCCAACTGTTCGACGTGATTCGAGAGAAGAACATGTATGGCAAAAAAGTGATGGGCGTGGAACGCAGCACCTTCCTCATCGACGCCAAGGGCGTACTCCGTCAGGAGTGGCGCAAGGTCAAGGCCGCGGGCCATGCCGCCGAAGTGCTGGAAGCAGTTAAAGCCCTTTAATCGAATCTATGGCGCGACCCGAGGTAATCGGGTAATGTCCCTTTAAACCGGTAAACGCCGCACGAATTACCCCAACAGAAAAGTACAAGATGACCGACAAGCGACTTTTTGTTCTCGACACCAACGTGCTGATGCACGATCCCACAGCCCTCTTTCGCTTCCAGGAACACGACATCTACCTGCCGATGGTGGTGCTGGAAGAACTGGATAACAACAAGAAAGGCCACTCCGAGGTTGCGCGTAACGCCCGCCAGGCGAGCCGCTTCATGGACGATCTTATGGGCGATCTTAGTACCGAAAGCATTGCCGACGGCATTCCCCTCTCACAGGGCGGTTTCGTCAACGGTCACAAGGCCGCCAGTGGCAAGCTCTTCTTCCAGACCGAGATCCTGGAGGCCAAGCTGCCCTCCTCGCTGCCCGGCAGCAAGTCCGACAACACCATCCTCGGCACCGCGCTGGCACTGAAAACGCAACAACCTGAACGTCAGGTCACGCTGGTCTCCAAAGACACCAACATGCGTATCAAGGCGTCGATCCTCGGTATCCACTCCGAGGATTATCGCAACGACCAGGTGCTGGAAGATGTCGAACTACTCTATCGCGGTACCACCGAACTTACCGCCGATTTCTGGGACAAGCACAGCAAGGAGATGCACTCCTGGCAGGAGGAAGGACGTACCTTCTACCGCCTCAGTGGCCCGGACGTAGAGGGCTGGTATCCCAATCAGTTTATCAACCAGCCCGAGGAAGAAGGTTTCCAGGCTATTGTGCGTAAAGTGGTCGATGGCGATGCGATCATCGAAACCGTACGCGATTACAGCAACCCCAATCACAACGTCTGGGGCATCAACGCCCGCAACCGCGAACAGAACTTTGCCCTCAACCTGCTGATGGACCCGGAGGTCGACTTCGTCACCCTGGTCGGTCAGGCGGGTACCGGTAAAACCTTGCTGACGCTTGCCGCCGGTCTGGCCCAGGTGCTGGATGAGAAGCGTTACGCCGAGATCATCATGACCCGTGTCACCGTCTCGGTAGGCGAGGACATCGGCTTCCTCCCCGGCACAGAGGAAGAGAAGATGACGCCATGGATGGGTGCCCTCATGGATAACCTCGAGGTATTGACCCAGTCAGAGCACAACAGCGACTGGGAACGTGCCGCCACCCAGGACCTGCTAAACAAACGGATCAAGATCCGCTCGCTCAACTTTATGCGCGGTCGTACCTTCCTCAACAAATACCTGATCCTGGATGAGGCGCAGAACCTCACCTCGAAGCAGATGAAGACCCTGATCACCCGCGCCGGTCCCGGTACCAAGGTGGTCTGTCTGGGTAACATCGCCCAGATTGATACCCCCTACCTGACAGAGACCAACTCCGGTCTGACCTATGTGGTGGATCGCTTCAAGGAGTGGGAACACAGTGGCCATGCCACCCTGATGCGTGGCGAACGTTCGCGTCTGGCGGACTACGCCTCGGAGATGTTGTAACGCATTCGATCAGCGATGAATCGGGAAAAACGTAGCGAAATCTTCCGCCGACTCCGGGCGGAGAATCCCAACCCCACCACGGAACTGAATTACCGCACACCCTTTGAACTACTGGTGGCGGTAATCCTTTCCGCCCAGGCCACCGATAAGGGTGTTAACAAAGCCACCGCTAAACTCTTCCCTGTGGCCAATACCCCTGAGGCGATCCTGGCGCTCGGTGAAGAGGGTCTAAAGCAGTACATCAAAACCATCGGCCTGTTTAACAGTAAGGGTGCCAACATTATCAAAACCTGCAAGCTGCTGATCGAGCAGCACGGCAGTGAAGTCCCCGAGGATCGTAAGGCGCTGGAGGCACTGCCCGGTGTCGGGAGAAAGACCGCCAACGTAGTGCTTAACACCGCCTTCGGCCACCCAACCATGGCCGTCGACACCCACATCTTTCGCGTCGCCAACCGCACCGGTATCGCCCCGGGCAAGAATGTGCTGGAAGTGGAGAAAAAGCTGCTTAAGTTTATCCCCGAGGAGTTTCTGCAGGATGCCCACCACTGGCTCATTCTCCACGGTCGTTATGTCTGCGTGGCACGCAAACCGAAGTGCAGTGCCTGCGTGATCGAGGATCTATGTGAATACAAACAGAAGATATATGAGTAGAACCGATGCTCTTCAGCAATAACCGCGATGAACTACGCCGCTTCTATATCGACAGCTGGCATAAATTCCAACACCAGGAACCCCTGTCACCATTGGAGGCGATGGTGACCGAGGTGATCGCACTACATCCCGAGTATCACGGCTTGCTGGAAAAAGAGGAGTCACTGGATCGGGACTTCTCGCCGGAAGAGGGTCAGACCAATCCTTTCCTCCACATGGGCATGCACTTGGCGATCCGCGAGCAACTCAGTACCCGGCGTCCTCCTGGCATCGAGACGGTACACGCGGGTTTACTCAAACGCATCGGCGATCCCCATGAAGTCGAGCACCACATGCTGGAGTGTCTGGGCGAAGCGATGTGGGAAGCACAGCGTTCGGGCACCCCACCCGATGAAATGCGTTATCTCGAATGTCTGAAACGAATACCGACCTGAGGAGCACGCACATGGAGCAACATAAACTGGTACTGCCGGAACACCTCAACCACTATGGCTACCTGTTTGGCGGCAATATGCTCAAGTGGGTCGACGAATACTCCTGGATCGCTGCAACCCTCGACTATCCCGGCTGTATGTTCGTCACCATCGGTATGGACGAGGTCGCTTTCCGAAAGCCTGTACACAAAGGGGCACTGCTGCGCTTCAATATCAATCGGGAAAAGCAGGGCCGCAGTTCGGTGGTCTACGCCGTAGAGGTTTTTGCCGATAACCTGGAGAGCGGTGCCGAAGAACAGGTCTTCTCTACCCACGTAACCTTCGTCTGCCTCGACGATAGTGGAAAAAAACGGGCGCTATAACTCGCCGCTAACCTTTCTTGCCAATCAACTCGATTTGGTAGCCATCGGGATCTTCAACAAAGGCGATAATCGTGGTGCCTGCATTCATTGGCCCGGCATCACGCAAAATCCTGCCGCCACGTTCTCGAATCGCCGCAGTTGCCTCATAGACATCGTCGACTTCCAGGGCAATATGGCCATAACCGTTACCCAGGTCATAACTTTCAACGCCCCAGTTGTAGGTCAGCTCGATCACCGCTTCATCGCTCTCCTCACCATAACCGAGAAACGCCAAAGTAAATTCCCCGTCAGGGTAATCGTGCTGGCGCAGCAAACGCATCCCCAGCACCTGGGTGTAGAAATCGATAGAACGTTGCAGATCGCCTGTTCGCAACATGGTATGAAGAATGCGCATCGGTAACCTCTGTATGTAAATAGCCGTTCAGGATGGAAGAACGTTGGAAATCTCTTCCGAACACAAGCGGTTGGCAACATCGATCAGTGGTTCAGGCATCGCAATGGCGAATCCCTGAACATAGTCAACACCCATCGTTTTAAGTTCGGCAACAATCCTCTCATTTTCCACAAATTCGGCAATGGTTTTCAGTCCCATAACATGGCCGATCTGGTTAATCGACTCAACCATAGCGCGATCCAGCGTATCCTGAGCCATATCCTTGACGAAGCTGCCATCTATCTTAATGTAGTCCACCTTGAGACCCTTGAGATAACCGAACGAACTCAGTCCACTGCCGAAGTCATCGAGAGAAAAGAGACAACCACGCAACTTCAGGGTGTCAATAAAGCGCCTTGCCCTACTCAGATTGGTAATAGCAGCAGTCTCGGTAATTTCAAAGCAGATATAGCCCGCATCGACATCGCTTTCATCGAATTGCTCCAACACAAACTCCAGGAAATATTCGTCTGTCAGTGACTGACCCGACAGATTGATGGTGCAGCGGAATGGAGGAACATCGGCACGCCCCTGTGCCTCGCGCATCAAACCCAACGTGGTGCGTACAACCCAACGATCAATGGTCGGCATCAGATGGTAACGCTCGGCCGCCGGGATAAAGGCCATGGGGAAAACCATTTCATTATTATCATCGTGCATCCGTAGCAGTACTTCACCACGTGGCACCACAGAGTGACCGGTCTCATCCAGCGGAATAATCGGCTGATAGTAGAGGATAAATTTATCCTCTTCGAAGGCACGGGAGATACGATGTATCCACTCCATCTCACGATGATGACGCGCCACGGCCTTATCCTGTTCGTCGGCGACATGCACTCGATTGCGCCCAGCCTCCTTGGCCACATAGCAAGCGGCATCAGCGAGACTCAATACATCGATCAGAGATCCTGACTGTGCCGTGATCGGCGCGACACCAATGCTGACTCCAATCTCGAAGCTACGGTCCTTCCAGGCAAAGCGAAAATCGCGCACATGCTGACGCACGATATCGGCGATGTTCCCGGCCTTATCCAATGGGCAATCCCCCAGTAACAGACCGAATTCATCGCCACCCAGCCGCGCCAGAATATCGTGCTCGCGCACCATATCTTTGAGCATGTGCGAAAGTTGCCGCAAGAGTTCATCCCCGGCACGGTGACCACAGGTGTCGTTAACCACCTTGAACTGATCGAGATCCATGTAGCACAGCACATGGTGGGTATTTTCTGTACGCGCATTATGGATGGCGATCTCCAGTTGCCGCTCAAACTCACGACGATTGGTCAGACCGGTCAGCATGTCGTGGCTGGCTTGATAGCTCAACTGGCGAGCCATGGTCATCACTTCAGTGATGTCGTGCAATACCAGCACCACACCGACGATCTCATCGTAGCGAGAACGCATCGGTGCCGCAGTAATGTTGATAGTAAACTGGCTACCGTCCTTGTGAGTCAGGATGCCATCATCCGCATGTACCATGGCACTATCGCGGTGCAGGATTAGTTCAACCAGATCGTAGAGCTCTTCACCGGTACTTTCGTTGAACAATTTCAGCACCTCCATATAGTGCTGCCCACGCACCTGCTCCAGTTCACAATCAAGCAGATGTTCGGCCACTGGATTGAGGTATTCGATGTTGCCCTCTATATCGGTGGTCACCACACCATCGCCAATCGACGCCAGTGTGACTAATGCTCGCTGTGTCTCCCGCTCCAGCGCCTTTTCCGCCAGAATCAATTGAGTTACATCACGAGTGTTGCCTTCGACCCCGGCAAGTTCACTGTTATCGTCATAGTAAAAGTGGGCATTGGTAGAGACCCACACCATGGAGCCGTCTTTGTGACGCAGGTTGATGATGTCATTACGCACCATCCCCCCGTTATTGGTCATCTTTTCCAGGAAACGCAGACGTTTCTGCGGCTCTGCGTAATAACTTGCCAACTGGGTACCGATGAGTTCATGCGGGGTGTAACCGACGCACTGCTCGACCGCACCTGTAATGAAAATAATGATGCCGTTGCGATCAGTGCGATAAAAAATATCCTGCATATCATGCAGAATCCCGCTCAAGTCTTTCTCCGATTTGCGCAACCGTGTTTCCATTTTCTGCAGATCTTTGAGCAGGCGGCGATACTCGTTAGCCAGTGCGCCAAGTTCGTCGGTGGAACTGGATATCATACGATCCAGTTCCATATTTTCCGTTCCCGTATCGTGACCCAGTAGACTTTCCAGAGGATTCAGTGCCTGAGCAAAACTACGCATAAACAGTAGGCTGCCAGCAATGGCGATCAACTCCAGTAACAACCAGACAATAAATGTCTCCCAACCGAAGTAACCCGTGCGCGCCCAGTAATACTGCACCAACACGGTATCAATCAACAACGGCACCAGTGAACCGATCAAAAACACCTTCATCTTGATCGTAATATGTGGCTTGCCGACGAATACACCGCTGAAGGTTTTACCGAAAAGATCGACTACCAGGAAAAACAGCGGCAAGCCCACCAGGATGGTGACGATTAACGCCACCAGATGAAGACGGAACCAGTCGAAAGGTTGGGGCTGATGACCATACATGTCGATCGCGGTAAACATCACCACGTTCGGCGCAAGCAACAGAGTAATAACCAACAGGCTCCAGAAATGCAGCGGGAAGCTCTTTGCCCGCTTTAGTGCCAACATCTGCGACACCGGCTCAGATGCACGTAGGAAATAGACGATGGGTTGGGCAAAACGGTAAAAGTAGATCCCGGCGAGAAAGAAGGAACCGAACACCAGTACGGTCATCGGCAGGCTGAACATGACACCGCTGATCTGGTCGAAGCTGAGGATATCGACAAAGGCGATAAACAGCATGCCGACGCCTGGGGGAAAGACCCAGGCGAGCAGCACCAGCGTCAAAAACTGCTTCAGGAATTCGTCGGCAGACAATCGACTACTTTCCATAGCGTCAGAAAGCTCCCCCCTATGACAATAACGCGGCCGAAGCCGCGTCTGGTCTCACTTTTTGTTGCGACGAGCTCCGATACGCAGGCGCAGTGCATTCAGGCGGATAAACCCTTCCGCATCTTTCTGGTTATAAGCACCTGCATCATCTTCAAAGGTGGCAATCGACTCATCGAACAGCGAATCTTTCTCCGACTTGCGACCCGCGATGATCACATTGCCCTTGTAGAGTTTGATGCGCACGGTGCCATTGACATGTTCCTGGGTCCTGTCGATAGCAGCCTGCAGCATTTCACGCTCAGGGCTCCACCAGTAACCGTTGTAGATGAGCTCGGCGTAGCGCGGCATCAGTTCATCTTTCATGTGTGCCGCGCCGCGATCCAGAGTCAGAGATTCCATTGCACGGTGCGCCTTAAGCATCACCGTACCGGCAGGTGTCTCATAACAGCCACGGGATTTCATCCCGACGTAACGGTTTTCCACCAGATCGTCGCGCCCGACACCATTGGCACCCGCCACCTTGTTCAAATACGCCATCACGGTAGCCGGTGTCATTGCCTTACCATCGATGGAGACGATATCACCCTTCTCGAAACCGAGTTCCAGATAGGTAGGCTCATCGGGAGCCTTTTCCGGGGGAACAGTCCAGCGCCACATATCCTCTTCCGGCTCATTCCACGGGTCTTCGAGAATATCGCCTTCATAGGAGATGTGCAGCAGATTGGCATCCATGGAATAAGGAGATTTCTTGCTCTGCTTGGCAAAGTCGATCTCGATACCGTGCTCTTTAGCGTAAGCCATCAGCTTCTCGCGGGAATTGAGGTCCCACTCACGCCACGGAGCAATAATCTTCACATCAGGCATCAGGGCATAGGCGCCCAGTTCGAAACGCACCTGGTCGTTACCCTTGCCGGTGGCACCGTGGGAAATCGCATCAGCACCAGTCTCCTGTGCGATTTCTACCAGACGCTTGGCAATCAATGGCCGGGCAATGGAGGTACCCAGACGGTACTCCCCCTCGTAAAGTGCATTGGCACGCATCATTGGATAGACGAAATCGCGGGCGAACTCCTCGCGCATGTCATCGATGTAGATCTCTTTCACCCCGGCCGCCTTGGCCTTGGCACGGGCCGGTTCCACCTCTTCACCCTGACCGATATCCGCGGTGAAGGTCACCACTTCACAGTCGTAAACATCCTGCAGCCACTTGAGGATGATGGAGGTATCCAGACCGCCGGAATAGGCCAGAACCACTTTTTTGACGCCAGACATGAGCACTCCCGATTGTTTCAGTACCGACCGCGACTGCGGGCGGGGAAAAGCGAAAGATCGGAAGTATACCTGAGGCAGGGGGCCGCTGCCTATTTCGACAGAGTGACATCGACAGAGCGGTTGAGAGCCCGCCCCTGAGGGGTCTGATTGCTGGCGAGGGGCTGTTTTTCCCCTTTGGTTGTCAGGACAATCTTGGACTTGGCCACACCTTTCTTGAGCAGATAGTCACGCACTGCTTCGCTACGCTTCTTCGATAGTGCCTCGTTATAGCGACGAAAACCGACATTGTCGGTACGTCCTTCCAGCAACACACGATTAACCGTTGGGTCAGACTTCATATAGGTGGCGACTTCGTCGAGCCTTTTGGTCGCGGCACTGTCCAACGCACTGCTGTTGAAGGCAAAGCGGATGCGGCTGTTACGCACATAGTCGAAACCGTAGGCAAACAGCTTGTCCATGCAGGCGTAGAACTCGCTGAGGGCGCCGTGCAAATTGACCGCGGAAACGGCTACCGCGACATAGTCTCGCCCATCGGCCCAATCCTGATAGGAGAAGGTAGGGAACATCCCCTGCTGCAGTTCGAGCAACAAACGTCGCGCCATGATCTCCGAATAGGCGAACGGCGTAGCGCTCACGCTATAGCTGATCTGTCCCAGCTCGCGCGGCTCTGCATCATGACGCCAATCGGGAACCGCGGCGACCACTTTGGCCACCCCTGCATCGCGTGGCCGATTCAGTACCTGGAGCTGAAAGCCAAGTTTACCGCCAGCCATGCGGAAAAAACGCGCCTCGCCGTAATAGGGAATCTGCTGTGAAAGCGTGCAACGCAGTTGCGTTGACTCCGTTTTCCACTCTGCCTGATGCACAGTAGCCCCGTAACGGATTTCTCCCGCCATCGCTACCGAAAGCGAAGCAAGCAGCACAACAATCGAAAACAGCAAGCGGGACATAACGACCTTTCAACGCATGAATTCCGTTGTCAGTTAATCGGCAGAAGAAATCATGACTTTAGGCAATTACATCACCAAATGGACTTCCACATACCTCATTAGTGGTAAAAAACCGCGCGTCCATCACTACTGGTGCAAAGTTATGCAAAGCCAGTTTCGCTAAGTGGTTCACACTATTGAATTTACCCCACCACAGGCATACCATGCCCCGGTACTTTGCCGATGCGTCGGCCTGCACTGAAACAGGATTTCTATCCAGGGAAACTGGACGCTTTAAAGATGCATGTATTAATTACCGGCGGCGCCGGATTTATCGGGTCCCACACGGCAGGATGCCTGTTAGACGAGGGACACCGTGTCACAGTACTGGACAACCTCTCCAGCGGCAAACGCGAGAATCTCCCGACCTCGTCTGATCTACGACTGATTGTCGGCGACATCAATGATGCTGCAGCGGTCGCCGATGCGATCAGCGGTTGCGACCGGGTATTGCACCTGGCTGCACAGGTTTCCGTCGCCGCCTCGGTGGAGGAACCGGTCCCCTCCTGCCGCGACAACATTCTTGGTTTCGTTAACATTCTCGACCACGCCCGCCGCAACGGCATCACCCGCATGGTCTACGCCTCCAGTGCCGCGGTCTACGGTCAACCCACCGAGCTACCACTCAATGAGACCTCCCCCACCGCACCGAGCTCCCCCTACGGCCTGGAGAAGTTACTCAACGATCAGTACGCCAGGTTAGCGACCGATCTCTACGGTATGTGCATGCTCGGTATGCGCTACTTCAATGTCTACGGACCAAAGCAGGACCCTTCATCACCTTACTCTGGCGTGATTAGCCTATTCGTCGATCGCCTGCGCCGCGGTGAGGAACTCAATGTTCACGGCGACGGAGGCCAGACCCGTGACTTTGTCTATGTTGGAGACGTTGCTCGTATCAATACCGCTGCCCTGGCTGGTGACATCGAAGGGGTAATGAATGTCGGCACGGGCAGCAGCGGTACCCTGATGGATTTGGTCGAGGTACTGGGAGAAATAGCTGGTGTCACACCGAAGGTTAATCACGGTCCGGCTCGTCAGGGGGATATTCGCCACTCCGCGACATCGGTGGAGCGTTTGCGTCAGACACTGGCCTCGTTCCCATTTACCCCACTACGTGAAGGATTGAACGAACTCTGGAATAGGGGCTGATGCGGTTCCCACATATCATCTCCGTATCATGGCTACTGCTGACGGCCAGTTTCACCTCTCCACTCCATGCCGAAACCGCAGTCGCCTTCTTCTACGGCGAACAGCCGCCAATAGCCGAACTTCGTGCCTTTGATCAGGTCGTGATCGAACCCCAACATGTCGGTGATCGCTTTGTCGAAGAAATGCACGGCACTGAGGTATTCGCCTATGTCTCTCTGGGTGAGATAGATGGCTCACGTCCCTACCTGGATCAGATCCCCAGCGCATGGCAGCTTGGTACCAATCCAGCCTGGGGAAGCGTGGTTATCGATCAGTCTCGCGAAGAGTGGACCACTTTTTTTCTCACCCAGGTGATCACACCGCTTTGGGATCAAGGCTTCCGCGGCTTTTTCCTCGATACACTGGACAGTTATCTGCTCTACGCAGGCAACGACACCAATCGTCAACGCCAGAAGCAGGGGATGATACGCACCCTGCGTGCAATAAAGTCGAAATATCCTGAGGCAAAGCTTTTTTTCAACCGTGGCTTTGAGCTATTGCCCGAACTGCATGAAATTGTTACAGCTGTTGCCGCAGAGTCGCTATTCAGCAGCTGGA
The DNA here is from genome assembly GCA_050299175.1 of Thiohalomonadaceae bacterium. GTDB lineage: Bacteria > Pseudomonadota > Gammaproteobacteria > Thiohalomonadales > Thiohalomonadaceae > JAPHTQ01. The sequence continues at coordinate 2,251 of JBNKVM010000038.1, read as the reverse complement.
ATGCACTCGAAGACAAATATGTTGACGTAAGCGAACAGGACCGGGCGTGGTTACAGGAGAAATTACTGGAGGTTAAGGATCGATATCAGCTACCCGTAACCGTCATCGACTATCTGCCAGCAGGAGAACGGGAACAGGCCAGAATTGTTGCCGACAAGATAAAAGCGCTCGGCTTTACTCCCTGGGTCACCAATAACAGTCTCGATATGCTCGGCGTTGGCAGTGTGGAAGTCATGCCCCGCAAGATAATGATGCTCTACAACAACGCTGACGACGAAACGGAACTCATGGAGAAAGAGAGCGTCGTCCTCTATGGTACGATGCCGCTTAATTATTTCGGCTACGCGGCCGAGTATCACGACGCCCGCCAATACCTGCCGGAATTCCCCATGCGCGGCCGTTATGCCGGCGTAGTCGTCTGGCTGCAGGATGACCTGCGTGCCTCGGCGGAACAGCGCCTGAATACCTGGCTGCGAGAGCGCCAGAAAGAGGGGGTGCCAATACTATTCATTGGTAATATCGGCTTTCTTGACGATCACCAGCTTTCCCAGTTTGGACTGCAACGTCAGTTGCTTTCCAGCCCGGCCAAACACCTCAAGTTAACCCTGTCGAACGAAGCCATAGGTTTCGAAACAAAACCATTATTGGGTAGAGGAAACTTCTTTTCCCTTGCACTGAAACAAGGAACCCCCTGGGCTATTATTGAAGACGATGCCGGTCACAAACAGATCACCGCAGCCATTACCCCCTGGGGCGGTTATCTGCTCGAACCACTGGCGGTTACCACGCTGCCGGGCGGTAATGGCGATCGCTGGGTTACTGATCCGTTCATCCTCTATCGTGAAGCCCTGCGCCTACCACAGATGCCTGTCCCCGATCTGACCACCGACTCTGGCCGTCGTATGCTACTGATCCACATGGACGGTGACGGTTTTGCCAGCCGCGCGGAATTTCCAGGCAATCCCTACGCGGCAGAAATGTTGCTGGAAAAAATTCTTAAGAAATATCGCCTACCCAGTAGCATCTCGGTCATCGAAGGCGAGGTCGGTAGCGAGGGGCTTTACCCAGAACTCTCGCCCGAGCTGGAACCAATTGCCCGTAAAATCTATGCCCTACCGCACATCGAAATGGCCAGTCATAGCTTCTCCCATCCATTCAACTGGGGAAAGGTCGTCGATCCAGGCGATGATGATGGCGAATACAACCTACCGATCCCCGATTACCAGTTCGACCTGCAACGAGAGATTGAAGGCTCCATCAATTACATCGAATCAAGACTGGCACCACCGGGAAAATCTGTGGCCATGTTTTTCTGGACCGGAAACTGCAATCCCACCAATGCTGCATTGACAGGAACGGTTATGGCTGGTGTCGGCAATATCAATGGCGGCGACACCGTAATGACCCGTAGTCTGCCAACCTTAACAGCCGTTGCGCCTATTGGTATGCAGAAGGGGCGCTACTTTCAGGTCTTCGCTCCCAACCAGAATGAAAACGTCTATACCAACGACTGGACCGGACCTTTTTACGGCTATCGCCGGGTGATCGAAACCTTCGAGATGACCGATACCCCACGCCGCCTGAAACCAATCAACATCTATTACCATACCTATGCAGCCAGTAAACCCTCCTCCCTGGCGGCACTGGATGAGGTATATAGTTGGGCAAGTAAGCAAAGCATCACCCCGGTATTTACCTCCACCTATGTCCGCAAGGTACAGCAATTTGCCGATGTAGTTGTCGCACGACATGGCAAAGGATGGCGGGTACGCGGCCTGGATGCAATTCGCCAATTGCGCCTACCTGAAACGGCTGGGATACCCAATTTGGAGAAAAGTACCGCTATCGCCGGTTACAATAGCTATAACGGTCAACGCTATATCCATGCTGCTAATCCGAATGTGGAACTGATTACTGGCTCGCGCGGAAAAAAATATCCCTACCTGCTTTCGGCCAACGCCCAATTGACTTCCGCCACGCTTGAAAACGGCCAACTCCAACTCAGTTTTGCACCACAGACCGCACTAGATATCGAGATCGCCAATGCAGACAAATGTCAGTTACGGCAAAACGGGGAACCTGTTGGCCGTTCCAAGCGGCGCAACGGCATTACCCATCTCTACCTGAAAGAAAATGTTACAAGACCGATCGAAACGTATTGCAACTAATAATGGACGCATTGAGCGATTCATTCTGGTAACCGGCAGAGAACTGGCTGGAGCTATTGTTGCACTATTTATTCTTTTGGCGC
>JBNKVM010000037.1:0-4252 GCA_050299175.1 Thiohalomonadaceae bacterium | reverse complement strand
CTAGTAGTTCAGCAAACATCTATTGTCGGGTAAAGGCGATGTAATTTGATGCGAGCATCCTCGGTTGTAAAACGCCAATGAACTGTTGACTCGTGCGCATTACGGACATCTTCCCAGACTGACACTTTTTCAATTAAAGTCTCTCGGTCAGGGATACGTGCCTTGAGACATTGGCGATGAAGAACACTGAGTTCAATCTCAGCCATATTTAACCAACTGCCATGCTTAGGCGTGTAGTGGATTTCTAACTTTTCTATAATTCGCCGCGCTTCTGCTGGCGGAAAGGCTTCATAGAGGGAAGCAAATTTATGGGTATTGAGGTTATCCATTACCAGCACAATTTTCTCCGCTTCAGGGAAATGAATATCCACCAAATCACGCATACAATCGGCAAAATCAATCATGGTACGCCGGTCGGTGACCTTGACGTGTCGCCAGGCCTCCAAGGGCGCAAAGAAAACAAACATGTTGCTGGTGCCATTGCGCTCGTATTCATAATCATACTTGGCCACATCGCCAACTCTTGTTGGCAAGGGGACGCGCGTTTCCTTCAATTGCTGTTTGCTCCCTTCATCAAAGCAAACCGTCGGTCGCTTAGGGTCGTGCGGTCGATGATAGACTTCCAACACATCTTCCATGGCACAGACAAAGTCAGCATTTTCTTCTTCCGGTATACACCATTCCTCTTTCAGCCAAGGCTTAAGTTCATTTTTTTTAACGTGGTGCGCACCGTCTCTTTGGAAACAGTTTCCACTACCTCTAACTCAATCAGCTTATCCGCCAGCAGTTGCATACTCCACTTCTCACGCCCATTTGGGGCCTGGCTACAAGCCAATTGGGTTAAACGCGCCTCGGCGTCACCATCTAAAACCCGCCCCCGTTTCTTTTGGGGCCTGGTGTGGTTGAGAGCTGCTTCAATGCCGAGTTCAACACATTTTTCCCGAGTCCTTTCCACCGTCCGCACGTGGGCATTTAGTGCTTTTGCGATAGCTTCATCCTGCCAGGCCCCGCCTGCTTGGGTTTCATCGGCCATGAGCAATATCCGGGCTCGACGCAACCGTCGGGCTGCGCCTTTGCCTTTGTTGACTAATGTTGTCAGCTCTTCTCGTTCTTCTTCTGTTAATGTAACTCTATATTTTTTCACGGCTATTCCTTCTGTCATGATTTCTGTTCTTGACAGAAGCATGCCATCTTTTAGCTTACCCGGCAAACTTTGTTTGCCAGACTACTAGTATAGCAAAACAAAAAATTCCCAACTCCCGTTTATCCACTGATTGTATGCCTCCGCTTGGAATTAGCTTGCCTGATACAACTGTATATCGCACGAATCTAATTGATGTAACAGTGACAGCTAGAAATGCGGATGGAACACACAATACGACTTATACCGGTACGGTACAGTTTGCAAGTACAGATGATTTTGCCACATTACCGGCAGACTATACATTTACGACTGGAACTGGTTTGGATAATGGCAGCCACACTTTTGGCTTGGTTTTTAATACACCAGGCCAACACATCATTACTGTGACTGACACAATCTCACCATCTTTGGTGGCGACTTCTACCATTGTTGTGAATGATGGGGTTCTATTTGAGTATTACGAAGGTAGTTGGAGTAGCTTGCCAAACTTTGATGAACAGCAAGCTGTTGAAACTGGTGTTGTCGGCAATTTCACAATTGCGCCTCGCAACAGAAATGATTATTTTGGGTTTCGATTTCAGGGGTGTTTAAGTGTTGATGAGGCTGGAGTTTACACTTTTTATACCAGTTCTGATGACGGGAGCAAGTTGTTTATAAACGGGGCGGAGATCGTTAACAATGATGGTATCCACGGCGTTGTGGAAAAATCAGGATCGGCCGCATTGTCTCCTGGTAGTCACTCAATTGAAGTAACATTTTTTGAGTATAGTGGAGGAGAATCGCTGGGAGTTTTGTATGCAGGGCCTGGTATCGTAAAACAAACAATTCCCGATTCTCTTTTGGAATTCACGCTATGCAGACAGGCTGCCGATTGGAAAAAAAACAGTACTGGATACCTTTCAACATGACACTTTACGCCGCTTTTATCGAGACTGGTATCGCCCGGATCTGATGTCTGTGATTGCCGTAGGTGATATTGACGTAGAATTCCTGGAACCGCTGGCGGAATTCCTGTTCGTCGCTCTTTTTCATCTGCAGGTTCACCCGGGACTTTCTGTCCTTTTCCACGTAGCCGCTCGGCGTGTGCGATTCGAGGATCTTCGACGTCCGCGAGTCGAGGCGCTCGATGCACATGGTGTAGTACACCGCGCCTGGGCAGCGGTTCTCGACGATGACGTCGTATTCGTTGTAGCGCTCGGCGACCTGGATCTTGTCCAGAACGCGGTAATTCATGCAGGAAAGATCGGCTTCCTGCGCTTTCGCCGCGGCAGGGAGAAAAGCATTCAGTAGCGTGGCCAGAATCAATGGGAACGCCGAGTTGACCGATCGTTTCATGATGAACCCCTCATCGTTCTGAAGATGGCCGGGATTGGGCAGCTTCAGCTAGCCAATAAAACCCAATTGGCTGGCCATTGCAAGTCGCCCGGGTCAACTGAAATGCAAAACCGGCCGCGGCAATATCGCCATGGGCGGGTTCAACTGGATGAGGTTGTTCAGGCGCTGTGGCGCATCAGCAGACGCGGCAACAGGACGTCCGGTATCTCGGACAGGTTCTCCACCACGTGATCCGCCCCCAGGGTCTCGGCCGGTTGGCCGGTGTAGCCGTCGGGCACCAGGATGACCGGCACGCCAGCGGCCCTGGCGGCCCCGACATCCGCGCCCGAGTCCCCCACCATCACGGCATCCTGCGGTTTGACCGCGAGCTCCTCCAGGCAAAGCTGCAGGGGCAGGGGGCTGGGCTTTTTCTCGGGGGTCGAATCGCCGCCGACGGCGATGGCGAAGAATCCGGTGATGTCCAGCGCATCCAGAATCTGGCGGGTCACGCCGATGGGCTTGTTGGTGCACAGCGCCTGTTTCACCCCCGCGTGATAGAAATGCAGGAGCATCTCGCGTGCGTGCGGCACCAGGTGGGTGCTGTCGGTGGCGCAGGCGGTGTAGAGTTCCATGAAGCGCGGCACCAGGGCGTTGCAGCCGGCTTCGTCGAGCGGCGCACCGGCCGCCCGAAAACCCCGCTCGATGAGCTTGGCCACGCCGCCACCGATCATCGGCCGCACTGCCTCCACCGCGTGGCCGTGCTGCCCCTCCTCGTTGAGCAGTTGGTTCAGCGCGGTCGCGAGATCGGGGGCGGATTCGACCAGCGTGCCGTCGAGATCCCAGATGACGGCGCGCGGCAAGACGCGCTCCGATGAATGTTCAGGTTGTTGCATCCAGCACATCCCTCCTGGCGGCTGTCAGGCGGATCTCTTCAGGTCCCGGACGAGTTTGCGGGAGCCGCGGGCCCGGCGGCTTCGGTCCATCAGTTGCAGGATCATCGGGGTCAGGATCAATTGCATCGCCAGGTCGAGTTTGCCCCCCGGCACGACAATGGAATTGGCCCGCGACATGAAGCTGTTCTGGATCATCGATATCAGGTAGGGGAAATCGATGCCGCGCGGGGTGGCGAACCGGATCACCACCATCGACTCGTCCGGGGTCGGGATCCACCGCGCGATGAAGGCGTTCGACGTGTCCACGGTTGGCACGCGCTGGAAGTTGATATCGGTCTGCGAGAACTGCGGGCAGATGTAGTCCAGGTAATCGGGCATGCGTCGCAGGATGGTGTCCTTGATGGCCTCGTGCGAGTAACCGCGATCCATCTTGTCGCGGTGTATTTTCTGGATCCACTCCAGGTTCACCACGGGCACCACGCCGATCTTGAGGTCGCAGTGCCGGGCCAGGTTGACGTCCTCGGTGACCACGGCACCGTGCAGCCCCTCGTAGAATAATACGTCGGTTTCGGTGTTGATCTTCTCCCAGTCGGTGAACGTGCCGGGCGGGCAGCCGTACTTTTGCTCCTCCTCCTCGTCGTGAACGTAGTGCCGGGTGCGACCCGTGCCGTTCTTGCCGAATTTCTTGAAAACAGTCTCCAGTTCTTCCAGCAGGTTGGCCTCGGGGCCGAAATGGCTGAAGTGGTTATTGCCCTTTTCTGCTTCTTCGGCCATCACGCGCTTCATTTCGACGCGGTCGTAGCGATGGAAGGCGTCGCCCTCGATGAAGGCGGCGGTGACGCCCTCGCGCTTGAAGATCTTCTCGAACGTGTCCTTGATCGTCGTGGTGCCGGCGCCTGAA
>JBNKVM010000036.1:0-65481 GCA_050299175.1 Thiohalomonadaceae bacterium | reverse complement strand
CCGATGTCCGGTTTCGACAAGGCGGCTATCGAAGCGGCCTTCTTCCCCGATGGAAAGGTGCAGGCCAATTTCATCTGCGCCCTCGGCCACGGCACCACCGAGAAGCTCTATCAGCGTGGGCCGCGCCTTACATTTGACGAGGCGTGCCATATTGAATAAAAGCCTTCCCGAACTTTGTGAGCGCTTCCTGATGCATTAGCTGTGGTATCCTCTCACCACAATAAATAGATTCACGGGAGGGCGGGAATGAAGGTGGTCGTTATGCTGTCGGTGTTATTGTTATCGGCATCGGAACTGCTGGCCGCGCCCACTTACCCACCCTACCAGCCCGCCTATCCGCAGCCCTACGCGACACCGTACGCGCCCAACGATCTGGCCGAACCGGCGATGATCCTGCGCCGCGGCATCGATATCCTCACCGGCTATCTCGACGACAACAAGGGCATTCCCCCGGATGAGTTGCGCCAGTTTCTGGAGCAGGAGATCGCGCCGTTCTTCGATTTCCAGCGCATGAGTTACTGGGCCGCGGGCACGCTGAATCGTTACTTCAACCCGCAACAACGTGAACGTTTCACCCGTGAATTGCGTGAGCGTTTTATCGGCGCGATGTTGCAACAGCTTACCGGCTATGAACAGACCCGACTGCAGTATCTACGCCCACGTGGTGATCTGCGCGGTGGTGATGTCAGCCTGGGGGTGAAGGTCTTCAGCGCCAACACCTATCCGGTACAGCTAGATTTTCACTTCTATCGTGGGGAGAGCGGCTGGAAGGTCTACGATGTGGTGGCCAACGGGAACAGCGCGGTGAACCACTATCGTCAGGAGTTCAGCGTGCTGGCGCGGCAATATGGTATCAACGGCATGCTCGACCATATGCAAGGTAAGAAGTAAGGCTAGAAGAAGTAGTCTCAAGGTTAGTGTGCGCAGGCGAGACAAGGCAAAAATGAACGAAAAAGCGGAGTTTACACGCCAGTAAATGAGCATTTTGAGTTCATTTTTAACACCGTATCGGCAAGCACGCTAATTTTGAGTCTGCTTCTGCCAGTGCCCCGATTTACCGCCTACTTTTTCCAGCAGGCAAATCCCTTCCATCGTCATACCGCGGTCGACCGCCTTGCACATGTCGTAGATGGTCAACAGGGTCACCTGCACCGCGGTTAGCGCTTCCATCTCTACCCCGGTCTGTCCGGCGGTTTCAACCGTGGCCACACAGCGTACCGCGTGCTCTTTTTCCAGCGGTTCAAGATCGATGGAAACACTGCTCAGCATCAGCGGATGACACAGCGGGATCAGATCGGCGGTCTTCTTCGCCGCCATAATGCCGGCAATACGCGCCACGCCCAGCACGTCCCCTTTTTTCGACTCACCCTTGAGGATCAGCGCCAGGGTCTCGGGCTGCATGCTGATGCGTCCCTCGGCCACGGCAATGCGCCGGGTTGTCGCCTTGTCACCGACGTCCACCATGTGGGCCTCGCCGCTGCTATTGAAGTGGGTTAATTTGCTCATTGTACTGAGTGTCATCAATGGTCGCTTCGGAGCAATCATGATAGGCTCAGGCCGTGTATGGCGCAAACAACAGCGCACCTTCGAGGGCAACCACGATGACGGTTAAAGTAAAGTTTTTTGCCAGCCTGCGTGAGCAGATGGGCTGCGACGGAGCAACGGTGGAGATTGGTGAAGTCGCGACCGCCGCCGATGTCTGGCTGGCCGCTTCCGGCGGCAAGGCCATGCCAACGAATATCCTGGTGGCGATCAACGAAGAGTATTGTGAGCCCAACTGCGAAGTCCACAGCGGCGATGTGGTGGCTTTCTTTCCACCCGTAACCGGGGGCTAAGGTGAAGATCGAGATCCGCGAGTCGTCGTTCCAGCCGTGGGACGAATTGCAACATTATGAGCGCAATGCGGTCCATAAACATGCTGCGGGCAAGTATGGCGCCAGTGCGGTATTCGTCGGCACCATGCGCGACTTCAATCAGGGCGATGAGGTACAGGGCATGTCCCTGGAGCACTACCCGGGAATGACCGAAAAGGAGCTGGCACGGATTGTCGACGAGGCACGCCAGCGCTGGCCGCTGCTGGATGAATTGGTGCTGCATCGGGTCGGTGAGTTGCAACCCAACGAACCGATCGTACTGGTGGCAGTCTGGTCGGCTCACCGCAAGGAGGCTTTCGAAGCCTGCCGTCACATTATGGAAGCACTGAAGTCTCGTGCCCCGTTCTGGAAGAAAGAGCAATTAGAGGAAAGTCACCGCTGGGTCGACAATAATAGTGATGGGTATTAGTGGGACCAACTCATGAGTCATCTAAGCAAGAAACAGCTAAGCGAATTGCAACAGACCCTCGAAGGACAACGCCTGCAACTACGCCAGGACATCCGTGATGAATTGCTGCGTAGCGAACAGGAGCAGTATGGCGACGTGGCAGGAGAGACTCACGACACGGGCGACGAGTCGGTCGCCGACCTGCTGAGCGATATCAACACCGCCGCCATCGGCCAGTCGATCCGCGCCCTGCGTGATGTGGAAGCCGCACAACAGCGGATGCACGACGGCGAGTACGGCGTGTGTGAAGACTGCGGTATCGAGATCCCGTTCGAACGCCTCAGGGCCAACCCGACCGCACGTCGCTGCCTGAAGGATCAGGAGCGTTATGAGAAGCTGCACGCTCAGGATAAGGCGAGCCTCTAGCTCAAAACCGTCTTCGTACCCGGATACTGTGTTGCAAAGCTTTCTCCGGTGCTCATTTACAAACGGTAAACTCCGCTCCTCGAAAACTTTGCGCACCCAAGGGCATTACCTGCGGGGCACCTTGTCTCCAGGCACGAATCCTGGTTTTGAGATAAATTCCAATAAACAAACATTCACGACAAAAAAGCCGGGGCTCGCGCTCCCGGCTTTTTCTTGCTGCGAAGAATTGTTCTTACAGCTTGTCGGCGTTATCCGCCAGGTAGGAGGCAACGCCATCGGGAGTTGCGGTCATACCTTTGTCGCCCTGGTTCCAGCCAGCCGGGCAAACTTCGCCGTGCTCTTCGGTGAACTGAAGGGCATCGACCATGCGCAGCATTTCGTCGATGTTGCGGCCCAGCGGCAGGTCGTTAACAACCTGGTGGCGAACATTGCCAGCGGTGTCGATAAGGAAGGAGGCACGGAAAGCAACGCCCGCTTCCGGGTGCTCAACGTCATAGGCCTTGCAGATAGCGTGGTCGATATCGGCAACCAGCGGGTAGCCAACCTGACCGATACCGCCGTCTTTAACGTCGGTGTTACGCCATGCGTTGTGGGTGTAGTGGGAGTCGATGGAAACACCGATCACTTCCACGTTACGCTTTTTGAACTCTGCCAGACGGTGATCGAAGGCGATCAGCTCGGAAGGACAGACGAAGGTGAAGTCGAGCGGATAGAAAAAGACAACCGCATATTTGCCTTTGATGTTTTTCTTCAGATTGAAATCGGGAATGATCTCGCCACTGCCCAGTACGGCATTAGCGGTAAAGTCGGGGGCCTCGCGGCCAACTAATACGCCCACAGTCCTATCTCCTTAGTTTCAATGAGGGTTAGCAAATTACCTACGATTAGAGTCGGGTATAGTACGCCGACATCCACACCCGATCAATGGGGATTTTTAGAATAATTCCAAATAAGGCCATATTCCATAGCGGGGAATTTCAGTATGGACACAGGCAACGGAAATGTCGCTATCTGGGCAAAACAAAGACCCCGCCGGAAGGCGGGGTCTTCAGGTCAGTAAACAACAGGCTTTATTCGACGACGCTGACCTGGGTCGCCTGAAGACCTTTGGGGCCTTGTTCCACTTCGAAACTAACATTTTGACCTTCGTTCAGAGTGCGATACCCATCACCCTGAATGGCCGAAAAGTGAACGAAGACGTCCTCTCCCCCTTCTGCTGGCGCAATAAAACCAAAGCCTTTGGTGTTATTAAACCACTTCACAGTACCAGTACGCATAAGCTAAACCTCAAACTATTTAAAACAATTCCCTTGACTGTCCATCGCTTCACGCAGGGCAGAAATACCGCACTGTTCTCCTCTGGAATTAAACGGACAGCACCTTCGAGTATAGCGAGAGTCCCCCCCTGTTACTACGGGTTTCTACATCACTTTTTTATAATATTCACAATAACTTACGATGATTTTACCACCTCCTTTTTGCCACGAAATCAGACGTGGCGCAGTTGCATGTAAACCTCCATCATCCGCGGCATGGCCCGCTCCATCGCTTCCACCACCACCGGGTCGAACTGCTTGCCCGCCTCCTCGCGGAACAGATTCAGTGCCTGATCCACCGACCAGGCCTCCTTGTAGGGACGTTTCGAGGTGAGGGCGTCGAATACATCGGCAACGGTCACGATACGGGCACTCAGAGGAATCGCCTCACCACTCAAACCACTGGGGTAGCCCGAACCATCGAATTGCTCGTGGTGACATTCGGCGATCTCGATAGCCACCTTGAACATGCTGTGGCCCACCGCATTCATCTGCATCTCGCAGCGACGCAGCACTTCACCGCCGATAATCGGGTGACGCCGCATCTCGTGCCACTCATCTGAACCGAGCTTACCGGGCTTGAGCAGAATGCTGTCGGGGATCCCCACCTTGCCGATATCGTGCATGGGGGCAAAGCGGAAAATGTCGCGCACCAGATCGCTGTTAACCCGCTCCTGATACGGACCCTCCCGCCTCAACTCTTCGGCAATCAACGAGGCATAGCGGGCCATACGTAGCAGATGATCGCCGGTGTCCATGTCACGGCTCTCGGCCAGTTTCGCCAGACCCGCTACCGCAGTAATAACCAGATTCTCGGTCACCACAGTCTTCTCAAAACCGTGTGCCACCTGTACCGCGATGTTGCCGAGCAACTCGAGATGCTCAGGGGTATAGGCATCCCGGGCACTCACCGCAAACGCCACCATCGCCGACCACTCCCCTTCGACCAGCGGGAAGAACAGCGCCGAAAGCCTGCCATCCTCGGCCAGTCTGGCGGCAAACTCCGCCTTCTCGTCTTCCGCGGCGATCGCTTCCAGATCGGGCAGGTGCAGCGGCTTCCGTTCGCTCATCGCCCTGCCGAGCTGGGTTCCCCGGGCGAGGAAGGTGTCGCCCTCATTGAGTTTGGTATCGCCTTCGGTGAAGCGGTGTTGCAGAACAAAGCGATCGCCACTGCTATCCAGCTCCAGCATCCCCACCCAGTCCAGCGGTAGCAGGGTACGAAATTCATTAAAGACGAAGCGCAGGGTTTCGCTCAGGGTGTTCGCCTGGCTGATACGATCGGTTAGCTGGAAAATGGAGTGAATGCGACGGGAGAAGAGATTGAGTCTGCCGACCATGTGGCCCAGCTCGCGGCTACCCTGTTGCGGGATCTGAAAACCAAACTCGCCGTTAGCGATACGCTCAACGCCGCTCATGGTCTGGCGCAGCGGGAAGATAAAGCTGTAGTAGAGCATCAGCAGTAGCGCGATCACGGCCAGCAGGGAGAACACCAGGGAGCCCTGGTTAAACTGGCTAATCGCCTGCATCTTGCCTTCCATCATCTCCTGGAAGGCGTTGGTGAGGTTGGCGGCCACCACCGTCAACCACCCTTCATTGTCCATGATGAAGGCCGCCGCCTGACGCATCGCTTCGATGTCATTGCCATCACTTAGCGCCGGGCCGATGCCCTTACTGAATTCCTGCCAGGTACGGGCAGTAAGATCCAGTTGTGCGATGGATTGCTGATCCCAGGAACAAACCAGCGGTTCATCGCGCCCGGTCAGATCCGGCGGCAGGTAACGCTGCTGCAGGGAAGTGACAATCTGATCGAACAGTTCTGCCTGCTGGCTGAGATTTTTCTGATAGATAGCCGCCGCCGCCGCCGAATCCGCATGTTCCTGGAAGTGGAGACTCTCTCGTACCATGCCCTGTGACAGGGCACGGAGCTGCCCTGCCAGATTGAGCACCACATAGTCATGCTTGCGCAGGTCCAACTCATAAAGGGTAAAGCCCACGCTACCCGCTGCAGCAAGAAACATCAGCAGCATGGCCAGTGTGATTTGCTGGGTCAGCGGACGCGCCAGCAACCAGCGCATAAACGGGTTATCCATAGAGAGCCTTTTCCCTCTACGCAGGGCAGCCAGGCGCAACCCTGCAGCAGTTTATTGTTTTGTATTATTGGAAAAACGTCGCGGCGATAAAAAAGGATGCATTGATATGCATCTAGTTATAGTTATTCAGTCTAGTGTATGCACTATGCAGCGCGGTGTGAATTACTTCAAGCGCCGAAGAAAAAGAGGCTAAGGATCAGTTGGGAGACGATATAGCCCAGCGCGCCACCGATCAGGACATCGGAGGGGTAGTGGAGACCGAGCAAGGGCCGGGACAGGGCCACGAGGAAGGCGACCGGATAGAGCACCAGCGCCAGTTGCGGGAAGAAGGCTACCGCGGTGACAGAAAACCCCACCGCATGCTGCGTATGACCGGAGGGGAAACTGAAGCGGTCCAGCGGCACCCCGGCCAGGTTAATCGGCGACAGGGTGACGAAGGGGCGCTCGCGGGAGACAGAGTGTTTGCACTTGCGATAGAGCCACAGATTCACCAGCCCGACAACGGCCATCGCCCCGGTTGCCGTCACCCCCGGCCAGCCATAGAGCAGCGGCAATACCAGCATCAGTGAATACCAGAATATGCCGTCCCCGATCCGCGAAATAAAACGGAACAGTGCCGCCAGTGCCTGCCGGTGCGACATGCGGTTGAGGAGCAGGCAAAGATTGCCGTCAGCGACTGAAATCCGCTGCAACACACTGGTCAGATTCATCTTCCACCTCCTGTGCAACACATCCGCAAAGGACACGCGCAAACTCGTCGGTCACCGTCTCCCAGGAAATTCCTTCCATACTGCGACGGGCAGCCCTGCCCAACTCGCTGCGATAGGCGTGGTTGTTCAACAGCGTGCTGCTGTGGCGTAGAAAAGCCGCGATGTCACCACTTTCCGCCAGCAGACCATTTTCGCCATGCCGAATATGTATTTCCGCCGCCGCCTCATCGTAGGCCACCACCGCCAGGCCGCTGGCCATTGCCTCCAGCACCACATTACCGAAGGTTTCACTCTGACTGGGAAACAGAAAGGCGTCGGCGGAGGCATAGTGACGCGCCAACTCTTCGCCGACACGGCTGCCGACGAAGATCACCCCTTCGTGTCGTTCATAAAGGCGCTGATAGTCGGGACCGTGCCCCACCAGCACCAGCCGCGCCCGCTCGTTACCGTGACGCAAACGAAGAAAGGTGCGCAAAACGGTATCGATATTTTTCTCCCGTGCCAGTCGACCGACGTAGAGGAATACCGTGTCGCCGTCACCCGCCCCCCACTCGCGACGCAGCTTTTCACAGCGACGTTTCGGGTTAAACAGTGAAGTATCGATACCGCGCCCCAGCACGCGCACATTCTCGAACTCGCTCTTCATGCTGTGGCACATCGCTTCGGTCGGCACCAGGGTGCAGGCGGTACGATTGTGCAGCGACCTGAGGTAACCGAAGATCATCGGCTGCAACCAGGCAGCGCCGTAATAGCTACTGTACTGGTGAAACTGGGTGTGAAAGCCACTGACCGCCGGGATGCCGAGCCGTTCTGCGGTACGGATCGCCGACCAACCCAGTGGCCCTTCGGTGGCGACGTAGATCACATCGGGACGATAGAGTTGCCAGGCACGTTTAAGCGCACCGCTGGAAGGCAGGCCAAAGCGCAGTTCGCGGTAACCGGGGATCGCCATCCCAAATATCCGCACCAGCTCTTCATTGCTGCAGCGTACCTCGCCCGGTCGGGCCGGGCGCACCAGTTGCAGACGATGTCCGCGCTGTTGCAAGCGCGACACTAGCTGACCAAGGGTCATCGCCACGCCGTTGATCTCGGGCGCCCAGGTTTCTGTCACGACGGCGATGCGTAAATGCCTGCCCATTTCACACTCAGTCTTTTGCATAACTGAGCCCTACTCTGCGCCGGGTCTGTGACAGTGGGATGAAGGGGGGATGAACTGTTAGTGACAGCAGGATAGCCCGGCCAGGGCGCAACTACCCTGCCAGGCTGGTGTTACCGATCAGAAAAAATCCGGATGAGGGAGATCAGGCGCGCTTGCTGCGCTGTCGTCCGTTGAATACACGGCGCAACAGGGAAGAATGATGGTCATCCTGTGCAGGCTGTTTCTTCAACAGACTCAGCAATGAGCTTTCATTGCCCGCATCGACGGACGAAGCACCGCCGCTGTCGCGTACGATGCATATAATGCCTGCCTGTTCGAATTTCTCCGCCAGGACCTGCGCATCCACCGCGGTGGCGCAACGCTTGAGCATTTTAGGTTCGTCCTTGACCAGTTGGCTGGCCTTTTCTTCACTAATTCCCATGGAGAGAACCAGATTGCTTTTAACCGTTTCAGCATTCACCCCAGGTTTAAGCTTCCCTGTGTAAACCAGCTGGTACCGCTTGTCACTCATGACACACTCTCTGAATAAAACGGATCGGCGAGGGAAACACCGATCTACCACTAAAAGATGAGCCAGCAGCGCTCATATATCTGTGACAGAGTTTTCAATTCCATCAATGCGAAAAGGGATACCGTTTTACCATGCAGAAAGGTGCATCACAGTTGACATACGTCAATTGAACAACGGATCGCGCCCTGTCAACCAATCGCAGGCAATCGCTCCATCAGATAACAAAGACAGTCCTGACGAATCACCTGTTCGTCCAGTGTCAGCATCGAAGGCATCACCGCACGACGGGTAATCAGACTGCCGTTATCAACGGCAAAATAGTCGGCGGTCACGTCACTACCACTCTCGCTTTGCGCCTTGAGCCGTAGCTGTGAGTCATCCACCCGCCCCAGTTCGGTACCCGCTGGCAGTTCACGAAAGTTGAGCCGATCCAGATCCTCGGGAAACACCAGTTCTGCCTGGTGTGGACTGAAAGCGAAATCCACATCGGTCGGCACCTTCACCGTCGCCACCGTATGAAACAATTCGTAATCGGATGGTGCCAACGGAGCTTCCGGGAAGTGGTCCAGATGCAACGCCGCCTCGACAAATTCCAGCGCATGGGCCGTATTGTGACTCTGGCCGCTCTTGCCGCACTCCACCGTCACCGCCGGACAGATCGCACTGAAAGCGCGTGACTGTACCGAATCGGGGGTCATGAAATAGACCACAGTACGGCTGAATAGCGTCGCAAGATGGAGAAACGGCTGTTCCAGTGCATTGATACAAGCGTAGTGGGGATTGAGGCCGGTGTTGTTGTGGATATCGATGCTGGCGAAGACCTGACGCTGGCGCATATTCTCCACTATCTGAAGCGCCATCTGCGCCTCCGCGCTGTCGCCCCCGCGCCAGATACGATTGAAATCGGGCTGTCCGTCGAGGTGACGCATCTGTTCACGGGCCGCAGCCACATTGCCGATAAACAGGGAGATCGCCCGCGGCAACTCTTTGTCCCGGTACATGGCCAGCAGGGCACGCATCGCTTCCCAGCCGGTATCTTCGTTACCGTGCAGCAATACTGAAACGAACAGCGGCTGTTCGCGGCGCCCCGGTAGATGGAGCAGGGTCGGCCCCGACAGTTTTTCATGCAACCGTTCACAGGGAAGGTCCAGCAGGCCTTCTGGCAGAGTATCGAATTCTGTCAGCATGCTTTCTCCATCAAGATCACAGGCTCCACTCATGCACCGGCTTGCCACTCTGCTGCCGTTCGCGATAGGCCGCTACCAGTTCTGCCAGATCCCCGCCGTGGCAATCCAGATAGGCCAGTTGCCAGGCAGCACCGGTCTGCTTCGTTTGCAGCCGCTGTTCAATGATCGACAGGTAGAAATTACTCAGTGAGGCGGAACAATCCAACTGTTCCAGTCCCTGGCGCGCCTGCTCCAGTAGTTGCGGCAACAGTTCGCTCATGCGCCCGCGCCAACCGTCCAACCAGGTGACCTGTGCCTGCATCCCGTAACGCGCCGCCGCGTAGAGGTTGTCCCGCGCCTGAAAAAATTCCAGGCGATGTTCCGGCGCCTGCTCCTGGGTAGCCAACGAGGCGACCAGACCATAGAAGAAGGCGGCGTTGGCAATGGTATCGACGACACTGGGCCCTGCCGCCACCACACGATGCTCGATACGCAGGTGCGGCCGTCCATCCTCATCGAAGCCGACCAGTGGCCGATTCCAGCGCCAGATAGTACCGTTATGCAGTCGCAGATGGGGCAGTTGGCTCGGGTCATCGCCCAGCGACACGGGCAACAGAACGGGGAAGTGTTCGGCGTTTTCGCTATACAGCTCCATCATGCTCCGCCGCACATAGCCGCTGCCAAAGGAGACCCGACGCAACGGACCAAAGGCACCGTCGGCAATACCACCTACCGCCACGGCCTGTTCAAACAGGGGAATACGGGTCTCCTGCCACAGGCGCTTGCCGAACAGCAGCGGTGAATTGGCGCTTATCGCCACCATTGGTGCGGAGATAATCTGCGCGGCGTTATAGAAACGCGCCGCCTGTCCCTGATCGACCTGCAGGTGGATCTGAAACGAAGTGGTGGCCGCCTCCAGCATGACGTCACCGTGGGTGGTCTGCAGATGCTCTTCGCCGACAATGTCGAGCTCCAGCGGTTTACCGCCGCGCAGCCGCAACACCTGCTCGTTCAGCGCCCGATAGCGCTCCATGCGCGACATGTTGGCCAGGGTTAGCATCGATTCGCGCAGGGTCGGCAGGATACCGATCATCAGCAAATCGGCGCCCAGTTCCTGCGCCACCTGCTGGCAACGGCCCCAGTTAGCACTCAGCTCACGATGCATCCGCTCCAGGGCATCGTCATAGAGCGCCTGCGGTGAACTGTTGATCTCGACATTAAAACGCGACAGCTCAGGACTATAGAGAGCGCTGTCGCCAAGCAACGCCAGATACTCTTCGTTAATCGGCGCCGGTTCACCCTGCCGATCCACCAGCCACGCCTCCAGCTCAAAACCGCCGATGGCGTGCTGCTCAGACAGGGCGTGTTCGTTGAACCACTGCTGCAGCAGTTCGGTCTCAGCCGCCAGGCGTTTGCCGAAGCGGGCAAAATCCTGTTTGTTGAAACGCGCCGATTCGATCTCCTGGCCCATGACTAGGCTTCCTGTCGCAGTATTTCATCCAGTTGCTGCAATCGCTCAGGGGTACCGATATCGAACCAGCGTCCCTGGTAATGCTCACCACTCACCAGATCGGCGGCGATGGCGCGACGCAGTATCGGCGCCAATGGAAAACCGCCCGGCTTGCACCCGGCAAACAGTTCGGCACGGTAGACACCTATCCCGGAAAAGGTTAGTCGCTCACCTTCGGTATCGCTCACCCGACCATCCTGCAGGGCAAAATCCCCTTTGGGGTGTTGCGGCGGATTATCCACCAGCACCAGATGGGCCAGTTGTACTGCCTGGGTGCGCAGGCGCTCGTAAGGGTAATCGGTCCAGACATCGCCATTGACCACCAGGAAGGGCTCATCGCCCAGCAGTGGCAGGGCATGGTATATCCCGCCCCCCGTCTCCAGTGCGGTCCCTTCAGGTGAATACTGAATAGAGAGGCTAAAGCGGCTGCCATCACCCAGAGCCTGCTCCAGTTGTTCTCCCAGGTGGGCGTGGTTAATCACCACCTGCTCGAAACCGGCCTCGGCCAGGGCCCGCAGGTGATATTCGATCAGCGTCTGTCCGCCTGCCTGCAACAGCGGTTTCGGGGTACTGTCGGTGAGCGGGCGCATACGCTCACCCCGCCCGGCCGCGAGTATCATCGCTCTCATCTGTGCTTTCCCCTCCCCTTTTTCTCTCTCATCATACGCGTTTATCGCCTGAATACCGCCGTTCGACCTCCATTATCCATAAAAGACAGAAAAATCCCCCATCTCCAATGCGCTTTTGCGCTAAATTTAACCGGAGAATGTAATGCACCGGACGCAACAATGGCTGTCACTAACCCGGTTTTAAGTTATCTGCATCGAAACGATGTGGAATTTAAGACGATTGAACACGAACCTGCCGACTCCCTGCAACAGGCGGTAGTCCAGGCGGGTATTCGCCCCGAGTTAGTCGCACGGGCGGTGCTACTCGGCGACGAAGAGGGGGTACTACTGGCAGTCCTGCCACTGGCCAATGCGCTCAACTTCTCCCAGCTCTTCGAGCTGCTACAGCGCCAACTGGAACCTGTAGAGCGCAGCGCAGCCCACCACGTGTTCAAAGATTGTGAGCTGGGCACCGTGCCACCGCTGGCTATTCCTTTCGGTATCCAGGCAGTGATCGACGACTCGCTGCTGGAGCAGGAGATCGTCTACCTGGAGCCTGGCAGCAAGCGGCTGCTGGCACGCCTTAGCGGCGAACATTTCCGCCACCTGCATCGTTATTCCAAGCACGGCGTTTTCTCCACCCCGGTGCGCCTGCTCAAGGGAGACGAGCGGGAATTCCTCAACAGTGACAGTTTCGCTCGCCAGCACAATATCCACGAACTACGTCCAGTAGATGGTATCCAGGAGCGGCTCGCCTGCCTGCACGAGCTGCCACCCATCGGCAACCTCAGCGCGCAACTACTTCGCCTCTATCACGACCCGGAGGCCACTATCGAGCAATTGACGGAAGTGGTGGAAACCGACCCGAGCCTCAGCGTGCAGTTGTTGCGCCACGCCCGTTCCCCCATTTATGGCTATCCCGACGAGATCGAAACCGTGGGCCAGGCGGTCCGCCAGGTGCTGGGTTTCGATAAAGCGATTAGCACCGCCCTGGGGATCAGCGCCCTGCGTCCCTTTGACATCCCCCGTGAAGGTCCGCTGGGTCGTGACAACCTGTGGCGCAATGCCCTGCACTGCGCCACTCTCTGCCAGGGTCTCTGCACCCTGTTGCCGAAGCACATGGAGGTCAATCCCGGACTGGCCTATTTGAGCGGACTACTGCACAACTTCGGTTTTTTGGTGCTGGGCCACCTGCTCAAGCCCGAGTACTACATTCTCAACCGGGTTATCGGCGCCAACCCGGAAATCCCCTGGTCCCTGATCGAAAAACGTACCCTGGGAGTCAGTCACACTCAGATCGGTGCCGAACTGATGCAGACCTGGCACATGCCCGATGCCTTACAGGTCGCTCTGCGTGAACACCACAACGAGTCCTATCAAGGCGCCTGTTCCGCCTACCCCAATATGGTGCTGCTGGCCAACAGCCTGCTCAAGGCTTACGGCATTGGCGACGCCGCAGAAGACGTGCCGCCTGCCAGTGTACTCAATGCCCTCGGCATTACCCTCGACAAGGCCCGTTACGTCATGGAGATTCACATCGAAGGCCTTGCCGAAGTGGATGCCATCGCCCGCTACCTGGCTGCCTAATCCCGCCATGCCTTGAAATAGCCACCGCGCCACTCCATCCTGTGGGTTAACTCAAACTCCCGGGAGCCGAGATGCAAATCAACAACGATGATATGGACCTGAACAGCGGCATCACTGCCTTCGAAGGCAAGCACTTCGGTACCGCGATGCAACTGCTATCGCCACTGGCCGAGGGCGGCAACGCCGAGGCCCAATATCGGGTCGCCATCATGCAACAGAACGGCCTGATCGGGACACCCAATCTGAACGAAGCGATAAAGTACATGCGCGCCGCTGCAGAACAGGGGCATGCTATGGCCCAGCACGGCCTGGGCTTTATGTATATGGAAGGTGAGGGGGTGGAAAAAGACCTCGGTGAAGCGGTGAAGTGGTTCGAACAGGCCGCGGCACAGGGGCTGGCTGGCTCACTGACCACCCTGGGTATGCTCTACCAGGAAGGCAACGGCGTACCGCAGGATGAAGAGAAGGCGAAAGAATATTATCGCAAAGCTGGCTTCGACATGTAGAAGCCATCTCAAGCCTTAATATTTCAGATAGCTTCTAAATTCAGGGCAACGCCTGCCACAGCCGCTCATTTCGCGGCAGGTAGTAGTTCTCGTAATTGAAAGAGATAACCACTTTCTCAGCACGCCCAACGATCTCGGAACGCGGCACAAAACCGATAACCCGCGAATCGGCGCTGTTGTCACGGTTATCCCCCAACATCAGGTAACTTCCTTCGGGCACTGTCACCGGACCGAAGTTACTGAGTTGGGAGGGCTGCTCGTCCCAGTGCACCGGATGCGCGTGTCCATTGATCGCTTCACTCAAAACGGTTCCATCATTCTCCTGACTCAATGGCTGGTACGACAGCCATTTCCCGTTCAACCAGAGCCGATTGTTGCGCATCGCCACCCGATCACCGGGCAAGCCTATCAGGCGCTTTACCAGACGTTCATCGGCCGCCGTCGAATCGAAGATAACAATGTCACCACGTTGTGGTTGACCCAGTTGCAGCAGGGAAACATGGCTGAACGGCAGACGCAGATCGTAGGCCAGTTTATCGACCAGAATGCGATCGCCAATCAGGATGGAAGGCTGCATCGAACCGCTGGGGACATGATTCCAGTCCGCCACCACGCTACGAAACAGCGACATCAATACAATGAACAGCAACACCCCGCGATTATTGCGCCATACCTTCTGCAGGTAACCCATGTTTGTCTCTCCTCAGCCGAAATGTCTCTGTTCGACCAGTTCAGGCAATACATGTTCCTCAAGCAGATTTCTGAAAGGGGCCAACTCAGCGTAGCGGGCACTCACTTCCACCACGTACTCCAGGGTACGGGGGATGTCCTTGAGATAGCCGGACTTACCGTCACGGTGATTCAGGCGGGCGAAGATACCGCTGGCCTTGAGGTGACGCTGTATGCCCATCAGGTCAAACCAGCGCAGGAAACGCTCCTGCTGAGACTCCGCCAGGATGCCCTGCTCTACAGCAAGGTCGTGATAGGCCAGAGCCCAACCCTCGACCCGTTCCCGTGGCCATGCGATATAGCAGTCACGCAGCAGCGAGACCAGATCATAGGTCACCGGACCATATACCGCGTCCTGAAAATCGAGGATGCCCGGATTCTGTTTGCAGACCATCAGGTTGCGCGAATGGTAGTCACGGTGAACGCTCACCGCAGGCTGCGCCAGTGCGTTGTCCGCCAACAGGGCAAAGGTTTCGTTGAGCAGTTTGAGGATCGTGCCATTCGGCGTAATACCCAGGTGCTTGTGCAGCAACCAGTCGCGGAACAGCTCCATCTCCCGCCATAACAGTTGTCGATCGTAGGGTGGCAGATCCTCGGCACCTGGACCACCGGCCTGCAGAGTGACCAATGCCCCCATGGCATCGCCATAGAGACTATCGACATTCTGCTCGTCGAGCTCATCCAGATACTGACGCGACCCCAGATCGCCTAGCAACAAAAAACCCTGGGCGAAATTTTCGGCCAGGATTTCCGGGACGTTTAGTCCGATGGCGCGCAGCTGCGTGCCAATACGGACGAAGGGATGGATGTCTTCCTTGTCAGGCGGGGCATCCATAACGATATGGCTCTTGCCATTATGTGTGACGCGGAAATAGCGACGAAAGCTGGCGTCGGTGGAGGCAGGTTCGATATCGAACCCGGCCATCCCCAACTCACCATCCAGCCATTGCCTCAGCAGTGCCAGGCGTTGTGCCATGATTACATCAACCAGCTTTTAGAAGCGGAAACCAAACTTGAGGCTGGTACTGCTGCTATCGCCGGTTTTGTCGGTCTCGAAGGCCAGGTTCATCAGGCCAAAATTGACGTTAACTCCGAGATAGGTCTTGGTCTGAGTGTAGTCTTCACTATTCCAGAGAGAACTATCGCTCTTCACCCAGTTCTGGCCAATACCCGCATAGGGAGTCACCATGGCAAAGCCCTTGGAGACACTCAACTCCAGGCCGGTAGTGCTCATGGAAAGTTGATCGACCCCATCCAGTTTGCTGTAAGTGAGACGGGCGGCCACCGCGGGCATCGCCGCGCCACCCTCGACAATTGCATAACGGAACTCAGCGCCGGTCAGCTTGATATTGCTATTGGGAACCGAGGCCATCATGAATCCGAGATCCATACCCAGGGGCAGCCCCTTGTGCAGGTGGACCTTGGGAATGATGATCTGATCCGCACCACAACCGCCACAAGCCGCATCAAACTCTGTCTTGTTGGCCAGGGAAGTAGCGGTCGCCTCAACACCGATGTCAAAGCCGGTAATGCCCATCGACTCGGCGGGGATCACCGCCTTATAGCTAATCGCAGCAGAAAGATCTTCGGAAAAAGCGCGGAACGCGGCCTGGTCGGCCAAGCTACCAAGGGAATCGATATTGTCAGCGGCGTTCACCTCGGCGGCCAAAAGAAAAAAGGGAACAGCAAAAAAAACCTTACGCATTTTTATAATCCTCGCTTGGTGATTTGCGCACAGAGTATGCCAGATGGGTGCGGCGGACAATGCGAACCGCTCTGCAAGCCGCAGATTTTAACCACCTTACCGGTGATCCCGTTGCCGGGTAGCAGAAACTGTGCGATTTTAGCCGACTTTGAAGCCAAAGCCTTAAAACAGTTTTAAATCCGGCGTGAACAGACAAACGACAGCGGCATTCGCCATCCTGCTCATCGCTCCCGCTATCGGGGCGGCAAAGGACAATGCACGCTGGTCACTCTGCCCCCTGCCACAACAGGTCGATACGCTTAGCGGTGATAAGTCATTAGCTGAAGGCAGTACCCGGGTCGATGCCGACGAGGCCTTTGCCGAAGCCGATGGCATCACCCGCCTGCGTGGCAATGTGGTAGTGCAGCGCAACAATGCCGCTCTGCTGGGCGACCTGGCCGAGTACGATAAACGTAACAACCTGCTATGGCTCGAAGGCAACACCAGCTATCGCAGTGGCGGTCTGCGTATCGACAGTGCCCAGGCACAGATGGACCTGGCGAAAGATAGCGGCAACTTCGAGCAGGCCCGGTTTCTTATCAGCGATACCCACGGTGCAGGCAGTGCCGAACGTATCGAAGTGTCCGACCCGCAACATGCAAACCTCTACAGACTGCATTACACCACCTGTGATCCGCAGGACCCAGACTGGCAACTCAAGGCCGATGAACTGATACTGGATCGCAACAGCAACACGGGCGAGGCGTGGCACGCTACCCTCTCCTTCATGGGCGTACCGTTCTTCTACAGTCCCTACCTCAACTTCCCCTTGGAGGGGCGTAAAAGCGGCCTGTTGCCACCGACCTTCGGCACCTCCGAGCGCAACGGCACCGACTTCAGTCTGCCCATCTACTGGAACATCGCCCCCAATCAGGACGCGACCTTCACCCCGCGCACTATCACCGCCCGTGGTGGCATGTTGATGGGGGAATACCGTTATCTGGGTCCACAGAGCTACGCCACCTTGCGCGGCAGCTATCTGGGTAACGACAAGCTCTACGGCGAAGACCGCGGCTACCTCTATCTAAATCATCACACCCAACTCGGCGCAGGCTGGAATAGCACGCTGCTCTACCGCGAGGTTTCCGACACCGAATTCTTCCGTGACGAGTTGGCCTTCAGCGACGAATCGACCAGCCAGACCCATCTAGAGCGACGCGCCGATCTGAGCTACAACAATGAATCGTGGAATTTCCTTGCCCGTACCCAGGACTACCAGACCCTGAGTGGTACCTCGCCCTACCAACGTCTGCCACAACTACGCCTTGACAGTCGCCAATCAGCACGCCGTGACCATCTCAATTTCAGCCTAAGCAGCGAAGCGGTACGCTTTGCCCACGACAGCCTTGTCCCCACCGGTGAGCGGCTCGATCTCAAACCCGGCGTCAGCCTGCCGCTAAGCGGCGCCGCCTGGTTCCTGACGCCCCGACTCACCTGGCGCTATACCAGTTATCAACTCGCCGATTCGACTGCTGGCGATCATGTCGAACGCACCCTGCCGATCAGTTCCCTCGACGGTGGATTGTTCTTCGAGCGTTCCCTGCAACTGGGCGATAGCCCCTACACCCAGACCCTGGAACCGCGGCTCTTCTATCTGAATGTCCCTTACCAGGATCAGAGCGACCTACCCCTTTTCGATACCGCCCTGCGCGACTTCAGCTTTGGTCAACTGTTTAGTGACAACCGCTTCAGTGGTGCCGATCGCCAGGCGGACGCCAACCAGTTGGCTACAGCCCTGACCACCCGTTTTATCGATGAACGAAACGGTCGCGAACGCCTGCGCGCAGCCATCGGTCAACTCCACTACTTTGCCGATCGCAAAGTGGGCCTGAGTAACGCCACACCCGTCGAGACCGCAGGTACCTCCAACCTCATCGGTGAACTGACCTTCAGCCCCATCGACACCTTCAGTCTCGGCGTCAGCGAGGAGTGGGACCCGCGTGCGGGACGGGAAGAACGACTTAGCACCCGACTGCGCTACTCTCCCGAAGAGGGCAAGGTGCTCAGCCTCAACTACCGCTATCACCGTGCCGATCAGATCAGGCAAGCGGACACGACCCTGCTCTGGCCGGTGACGCCGCGCTGGCGCCTGCTCGCCACCTACCGCTACGACCTGGAGAATGAAGGGGAACTGGAAAGCATTGGCGGCCTCGAATACCAGAGTTGCTGCTGGAGTCTGCGCCTGGTTGCTCAGGAGCGGCGCGATGCGGTAAGCGAAGAGCTGGGCCACAGCATCTACCTTACTTTGGAACTGAAAGGACTAGCCAGTCTCGGTCGCGGTCTCGAAGAGAGCGTGGGACGTGGTATCCTATCCGACTAACTTAAATCGAAGAAAGCTATGCGTATCCTTGTTTCCCTTTTTCTATTGTTGACCCTTGCTAACCCGCTGCACGCCGCTACCAAGGAGATCAACGGTATCGCCGCCGTGGTCGACGATGACGTCATCACTCGCAACGAACTGGACCGTCGAGTCGACACCCTGATTAAACAGCTCAACAGCAAAGGTACCCCCCTGCCGCCACGGGCCATCCTGGAACGGCAGATGCTGGAACGGATGATCGTCGAAAAGCTGCAACTGACGATGGCACAAAAACGCGGTATCCAGGTTGCCGATGAACAACTCAACCAGATCATCGAAGACATCGCCAAGCGCAATAAAATGAACATGACCCGGTTCCGTGCCGCGCTAAAAAAAGACGGTATCGGTTTCGCCGGTTTCCGCGAACAGATCCGTGATGAAGTGATCATTTCGCGGCTGAAGAATAATGTAGTCGACAGCCGGGTCAACGTTTCGCCCCAGGAGGTCGACGCCTTCCTCGAAAGCCAGAAACAGCAGAGCGGTAAAAATACCGAATACAAGCTGCGTCATATTCTGGTTGCCCTGCCGGGCAACGCTTCGCCGGAACAGATTCAGGAAAAGAAGCGCAAGGCGGAAGGATTATTGGCAAAATTACGCAAGGGCGATGATTTTCGCCAGATCGCCATCTCCTACTCCGATGGCCCCCAGGCACTGGAAGGCGGCGACCTTGGCTGGCGCAAATTGGCACAACTGCCGAGCCTGTTCGCCGATGAAGTCACCGGGATGAAAAAAAGCGAAGTCAGCAAACTAATCCGTAGCAGCGGTGGCTTCCATATCCTGCAACTCGCGGATGAGCGCGGCGAAAAGAAAGTCATGCTACGTCAGGTTCATGCCCGCCATATTCTGGTTGCCACCAATAAACTGGTCTCCAGCGATGAAGCTCGTAAACGCATCGCCCGTCTGCGTCAGCGCATCGTCAAGGGTGAGGACTTCGCCAAGCTGGCCGAGATCAACTCCGACGACAGGGGTTCAGCAATCAAGGGCGGCGATCTCGGCTGGGCCGACCCGTCGATCTACGTCCCCGAATTCCAGCAGGCGCTGAAAGAGACCAAGGTCAGCACAGTCAGCCCGCCAGTCAAAACCCAGTTCGGCTGGCATATCGTCGAACCGCTGGGCTGGCGTACCGTAGACAACACCGAAGAGGCAAAACGTAACGAGGCCTTTATCGCCCTACGCCAGCGTAAGGCGGAGGAAGAGACCCAAAACTGGCTACGCCAGCTGCGCGATCAGGCCTACGTGGAGTATCGCCTCGATCAATAACATGAGCGTTCCACGCCTCGCACTCACCCCTGGCGAACCGGCCGGCATCGGTCCTGATCTCTGTGTACAACTGGCACAGCAGGCGCAACCCGGTGAAATAGTGGCGATCGCCTCAGGGGAATTGCTGCAACAGCGGGCCACACAACTGGGCCTGCCGTTACTACTGCGCTCCTTTGATGCGACGCAACCGGCCAGCCCCTCCGTCGCAGGCGAGCTGACCATCCTCAATACCGAACTGGCCGTAGCAGCAACACCCGGCAAACTCGACCCGACCAACGCCGAATACGTCTTGCAAACCCTGCGCAGCGCTACAGAAGGCTGCCTCGATGGCACCTTCGACGCTCTGGTCACTGGTCCGGTACACAAAGGCATCATCAACGATGCAGGAATCCCCTTTACCGGCCATACCGAATTTCTCGCCGGACTGAGCCACACACCTCGAGTAGTGATGATGCTTGCCACCGACGGGCTGCGTGTTGCCCTTGCCACTACCCACCTACCGCTGTCTGAGGTAAGCCACGCCATTACCCGCCCCCTGCTGGAAGAAGTGCTGCGCATCCTGCATAGCGATCTGCAACAGCGCTTCAACATTGCCTCGCCGCGCATCCTCGTCTGCGGCCTCAATCCCCATGCGGGCGAAGGCGGTCACCTGGGACGGGAAGAGATCGAAATCATCGAACCGCTGCTACAACAACTGCGTGATGAGAAAATGCAACTGCTCGGACCGCTACCTGCCGATACCGCCTTCACCCCGCACCACCTGCAACAGGCCGACGCGGTGCTGGCGATGTATCATGACCAGGGA
This sequence comes from Thiohalomonadaceae bacterium, assembly GCA_050299175.1. Taxonomy (GTDB): domain Bacteria; phylum Pseudomonadota; class Gammaproteobacteria; order Thiohalomonadales; family Thiohalomonadaceae; genus JAPHTQ01. The sequence continues at coordinate 44,733 of JBNKVM010000036.1, read as the reverse complement.
TTACCAGTACTCAAATACAAGGGCTTCGGCCATGCGGCCAACATCACCCTCGGCCTACCCTTCGTGCGCACCTCGGTAGACCACGGCACCGCACTGGAACTGGCGGGGAGCGGCAAAGCCGAAATAGGTAGCCTGCAATACGCCATCGATACTGCATTACAAATGGTGCAACGATGAACCATCGCCCGCGCAAACGTTTCGGCCAGAACTTTCTTCACGATCAAAATGTGATCCGCGGTATCGTCGCCGCCATCCATCCACAGACAGGCGAACGACTGGTGGAAATCGGCCCGGGACTCGGCGCCCTCACCGAACCGCTGCTGACCGCATTGGGCGAGATGGATGTCGTGGAGCTGGATCGGGATCTGGTGCCACGTCTGCAACAGCAATTCGCAACACAGGGCACGCTACACATTCACAACGCCGATGCGCTGAAATTCGATTTTTGCTCCCTGCGACAAACCGGCGATGAAAAGTTACGCGTGGTAGGTAATCTGCCTTACAACATCTCCACACCGCTGATTTTTCATCTACTGGATCAATCACCCTGCATTCACGACATGCACTTCATGTTGCAAAAAGAGGTTGTGCAGCGTCTCGCTGCAAAGCCGGGAGGCGACGACTATGGCCGCCTCAGTGTGATGGTGCAGTACCGCTGTGAGGTGGAAAAACTCTTCACCGTGCCCCCCGGCGCATTCAACCCACCACCCAAGGTCGACTCGGCCATCGTGCGCCTCATTCCCTATGCCACCCCGCCATACCCGGCAAACGACGAAAAATTCTTCTCCCGGCTGGTCAATCAGGCCTTCAGTCAGCGACGCAAAACCCTGCGCAACAACATGAAAGGCCTGCTCGATGCTACCGCCATCGAAGCACTGGGGATCGACCCGGGCTGCCGCCCGGAAACCCTTACTCTCGAGCAATTTGTCGCGCTGGCCAACGCTGCCGTCAGCAACTAGCCAATATTCGGCGCTCACGATTCAAGCGGCGCCCATGTATCACCGTTATACTGGCTGTTATGCCTTTCGCCAAAGACGAGACACTGCTGATCTTCCGCATTGCGGATATCCCCTTTGCCGTTCCCGCGCAAAGCGTAGGCAGTATTCTCATGCCGCCCGAACACATCACCCATACGCCCGGAAGCGCACGCAGCACACCGGGCATTTTTCACCATGCCCAGTTCACCTATGCAGTCATCGATCTGCATACCCGTTTCGGCATCGATACAGCGCGTATCGGCGTCGGCCGTTTGCTGCTACAGGACGAAGGAATGCGCCACTACGCCTTTCTGGTCGACCGGGTCGTCGGGCTGGTACGCAGCGAACAGGGCAAGTGGGCCAATTTGCCCCATTATCTGCCACGGGAATTGTTCTCCGCAGGCTTTCTCTATCAGGATGAAATTGTCCTCTGCACCGAACTCCCGCTGTTGCGCAACATGCATGATGTGGAACCGTTGCGGCACCATTTTGCACAGCTGCAACAACAGCAGAAAAAAATGACTAACGAAGAAAATCCTCCTACCGCGGAAAAACCCACTGAAAACCCAGTACCCGCGACAATTCACGTTGAATCTGCTACCAGGAAATCGACGGAACAAAAACCCGTCAAAACTGACATTGCGCCGCCCTCCGTGGAGGAGAAACAGGAAACAAAAACCATCGTCCCCGAGAGAAAAGTCCCGACTCCTGTTCCATCGCCATCGCCATCGCCGGTTGTACCCGAACAGAAAAAACCGACGCCAACACCTGCCGCGAAACCCACGCCTCTTCTGTCGCCGGAAAAAACCGCTGCTGCGAAAACTGCACAATCGTTCGCCACATCAGCTGAAGAAGTGCCTCGTTCCCGAGCCGAAACTCTTCACGCCCCGCCGCCCCCCACACATCCTGCCGCGACAGCCCAACGTGAAGTGGCGTACGAGGAGAAAGACAACTCACTGTTATGGCTGATACTGTTCCTGCTCCTGCTCAGCGTGCTCCCGATTGGTTACTGGCTGTGGCCACAGACCGAACCACCCCACATGAATCCACCCGTGGCAAAAATTTCGCCACCCAGAGTTCAACCAGCCATCGAAGAGCCACCGTTGCGTATTGAGCGTGATGAAGACGGCACGATCAATCTGATTATCGATCGCCAGGCTGCGGCAAAAGCAGCGCCCGCACTAGCAGAAAAGCAAGCGACTACTCCAGTGGACAGTGTTACTGAGCAAGTGATGGATGGAAAACAACAGACTGTCCCCGCCAAAACATCGGGGGAGACCAGCGTGATCGATACCGCGGCACCCTTCGAAGAAAAACCGGCAACCGTGGAAACAACCCAACCCGAACCCTGCGACTGTACTCACATCGTGGTCAAGGGCGATACCCTGTGGGACATCGCCAAGCTCTACACGGGTAACGCGTTCAACTACCATGAATTGGCAAAGCGCAGCAGGATCAAAAATCCGGATCGAATTTATCCTGGCGATAAAGTTCGTATCATCATCCGCTGATCTTCTGCCCGATCACGGTTATCATGCGCAGCATGAACGACGTCATTCTCTGTAACCAAATCAATGGCACAGCCCTGGCCGAACTGCTGGCCCGTTTCGGTCTTACCCTGGAGTGGGTGGGAGACGACCAGGCGATCCCTGGCAGCTGGTTCGGTGACCCCGAGGCGGGAATCATCGCCCGCCGGGTGCTGGTGCGTGGCGACACCCCGGTCCACTCCGCACTGCACGAAAGCTGTCACCTGATCTGCATGGACCAGCAACGCAGGGAAAAACTGCACACTGATGCTGGTGGTGATTACGACGAAGAAAATGCGGTCAACTATATGGAGATCACCCTGGCGAGTTACCTTGCCGAGGTCGGTCGCGATCGCATCATGGAGGACATGGACCGCTGGGGGTACACCTTTCGCCTCGGCTCCTCCCGCGCCTGGTTCGAACAGGATGCAGAGGATGCCCGCCAGTGGCTGCTGCACCACGGCCTGCTCTCCAAGGCAGGAGAACCCACCTGGAAACTGCGCCTTTAAAACACTTCTCGACCCAAGTTGAATAAGCCCTGCCCTGTGGCTAAGCTCAAACGTACATCACCTGCGGAGCGGCCATGAACTTCGAGTCGATACACAACTACTACGAAACGCTGGTAACGGAGCACATCATGAACACCCTTGCCAAGGAGGAAGGGGTGGATCAGGACTTTCTCGAAGATGTCGCCTGCCTGGCCCTGAATCAGTTGCCCGCACGCTACGTGCGACACGATGTGGACATGGCCTTTTTTCTCACTGCCCGCGAACGCGAAAGAATGCAGCAACACATTGTCGAAGCGGTCCTCGATGCTACACGCCAGGTGCGCCAGATCCGCCACCGCGAAGAGAATTAGGACCGTGACCATGCCAGTGCAAAGGAGTCGCTGCAATGGCAGCACAATTTCACGTTTTCAAACAATCTGATGCGTTATTCCGCAGTTGCGCTGAACATATCCTGCAGTTTATGGAGGAGGTGTTGCGTGAGCAGAAATATTTCCACCTCTCCCTTGCTGGTGGCGATACCCCCAGAGCGCTCTACCGCGAATTGAGCCGCCATGGCCATGACCGCTTCCCTCACTGGAAACGAATCCGTTTCTACTTCGGCGATGAGCGCAACGTGCCACGCGACCATCAGCACAGCAACTTCCGCATGGTCGACGAAACCCTGTTCCAACCTCTCGGCATCAGCCGTAACGCCATCCATCGCATACGCGGTGAATTCAAGACGGAGAAAGCCGTCGACCATTACCGCGATGTCCTGGAAAAAATGCCGCAGGAAAACGACATTCCCCGTTTCGATCTGGTGTTACTCGGCATGGGAGCCGATGGCCATGTCGCCTCACTCTTTCCCGAGACCACGCTGCTTAAGGAAAAAAAGGACGCGGTTGGCGCCTGCTATGTGGAGCGTCTCGACTGCTGGCGCTACAGCCTGACCCTGCCAGTGCTGAACAATGCCCGCGAGATCCTGCTGCTGGTCAGCGGGATCAAAAAAGCAGATGTCGTCCGTCATGTCCTGCATGGCGGCGGCGGCGCCCAGCCGCTGCCCGTGGAAATGCTCGACCAGGACAAGGTAACGTGGTTTATGGACGCCGACGCCGCTAGCTTCATCCATGCGCAGTATGAGGATGAAGCGGTAAATGAGTGAGCCACTGATCCTCGCCGCAGATGTCGGCGGCACCAAGACCCTGCTCCAGCTCAGCTATGTCGACGAACAGGGCAACCGAGGTGAACTGGCACAACAGCAATTTGCCAGTACCGACTATCCCTCGCTTGAAGCGTTAACCACCGACTTTCTTGAACAAAACAACAAATCCACCCCGAGTAGTGCCTGTTTCGCCGTGGCCGGGCCGGTTAATCATCATAGCGAATCGCACCAGAGCACACGTCTGACCAATCTACCCTGGCACCTGGATAACCTGCAGTTGGCTGATGCGCTGGGTATCGGAAAGGTTGCCCTGATTAACGATTTTCAGGCCATCGGCTACAGCCTGGATGAACTGACCGCCGATGAGCTGGTTCCTCTGCACCAGGCTGAGGCGGAACCGCATGGCACACGTCTGCTCCTTGGGGCTGGCACCGGCCTGGGTGTCTGTCATCTCTTTCCCCACCCCGGCGGCAGTGTCAACCATCCCTCCGAAGGCGGTCATCTCGCCTTCGCCCCCCGCGACGAACAGCAACAGGGCCTGTTGCAATTCCTGCTGCAGGAATACCCGCGTGTCTCCTACGAGCGCCTGCTTTCCGGTCCGGGGTTAATCAACATCTACCGTTTTTTATTACAACGGGACGCTATCCGCGGCGACGCGCTGCTGGAGGAGACTGACCCGGCGGCAGCGATTGGTGAACAGGGGATTCGTGGTGAAAACGACACTGCGATGGAAGCAGTGACTCTGTTCTGCCGCATCCTCGGCGCCTTCAGCGGTGATCTCGCACTGGCCACGTTACCCTGTGGCGGGGTCTTTATAGCGGGCGGTATCGCCCCCAAGTTATTAGCCAGACTCCGGGACGGTTCTTTTGTAGAGGCGTACTCGGACAAGGGACGGATGCGGGAACTCGTGCGCAGCTTCCCGGTCAAGGTGATAACCAATACCCGCAGCGGGCTGCTGGGCGCCACCAGTTACGCAGCACGTCTATAGAGGCTCGAATCATGATGCAGGAGCGCAAGACTATCGACATCGACGTGGAAACCCATTACATCGAGGAGCAATCCCTCCCCGAGCAGGACCGCTACGTGTTCGCCTACACCATCACCATCTCCAACATCGGCGCAAAGACAGCCAAACTGCTGCGCCGCCACTGGGTTATCACCGACAGTGACGGCAATGTGCAGGAAGTGGATGGCGAGGGCGTGGTCGGCGAGCAACCGCAGATCGCCCCCGGCGACCACTACCGCTACACCAGCGGCACCATCCTCGAAACCCCCGTGGGCACCATGCAGGGCACCTACCTGATGCGTGGAGAAGACGGCAGCGAGTTCGACGCTGAGATCCCGGTGTTTACCCTCGCTGTGCCTCGCATGCTTCATTAAGGAACGCGAAACACTTCATCCCATTCATGGGTGCTTGCTGTTACCATAGCCGCACTTTTTATTGACTATACAACAACCCATGGCAACCTACGCAATCGGCGACATCCAGGGCTGCTTCGATGAGCTGCAGCAACTCCTGGAATTGATCCAGTTCGATCCGAAAAAAGACCGGCTCTGGTTCGCTGGCGATCTGGTCAACCGCGGCCCCAAGTCACTCGAAACTCTGCGCTTCATCAAGGGGCTGGGCGACAGCGCAATTACCGTGCTTGGCAACCACGATCTGCACCTGATCGCACTGTGGAAAAACCGTCACCGCCATAGCAAAAGCAATCGCACCCTGGCGCAGATATTCAAGGCCAAGGATGGGGATGAACTACTCGACTGGCTGCGCCGCCAGCCCCTGATGCACTACGACAAAAACTTCGATGTCGCCCTGGTGCACGCTGGCCTGCCGCCACAGTGGACAGTCAAAAAAGCCCTGGAACGTGCCGCCGAAGTGGAGAAGGTGTTACGTGGACCGAAACTGCGTGAATTCCTTGGTCACATGTACGGCAACAAACCAACCCGCTGGTCGAAAAAACTGGGCGGCTGGGATCGACTGCGTTTCATCGTCAACTGTTTCACCCGTATGCGTTACTGCACTCCCAAGGGCGGGCTCGACTTCGTCTCCAAAGGCAAACCCAGTTTCACTGAAAAAAATACCCTGCCCTGGTTTACCGTGCCCAAACGCAAAAACCGGGAACAGACCATCGTCTTCGGTCACTGGTCGACCCTGGGTCTCTACCAGGAAAATAACGTCCACGCCATCGATACCGGTTGTCTCTGGGGCGGCAGCCTCACCGCGCTACGACTGGACGACATGCAGATATTCTCCCTGCCCTGCAAAGGCTACTCCACACCGTAATAGCCATGCTGAGATTCGATTCACTCGCCCTGCGTCGCGGACCGCGGCTGCTGTTTACCGATGCCAGCCTGACCATTCATCGTGGTGAGAAAGTTGGCGTTACCGGCGCCAACGGCTGCGGCAAGTCGAGTCTGTTCGCGTTAATCCGCAACGAGCTGCATGCCGACAACGGCGAACTCTCCCTGCCGCCGAATCTGGTAATCGCCCACGTGGCGCAGGAGATGCCGGCAACCAAACAGAGCGCCCTCGACTATGTCCTCGATGGCGACGAAGAGTTGCGCCAGATCGAACAACAACTGCTCAAGGCGGAACAGCGTGATGACGGTCATCGCCTTGGCGAACTGCACGGCATCATGGAGCGCATCGAAGGTTATGCGGCTCCCGCCCGTGCCGCGCGACTGCTGCACGGCCTCGGCTTAGGCAACAATGAAATCGAAAAACCGGTGAACACCTTTTCCGGTGGTTGGCGTATGCGCCTTAACCTGGCACGAGCCCTGATGTGCCGCTCCGATCTGCTGCTACTCGACGAGCCGACCAATCACCTCGATCTCGATGCCGTGATCTGGCTACAACAGTGGCTACAACGTTATCCCGGCACCCTGCTGCTGATCTCCCACGACCGTGATTTTCTCGACGAAGTCGCCGATCACATCCTGCATGTGGAACAACAGCAACTCACGCTCTATAGCGGCAACTACAGCGCCTTTGAACAACTGCGTGCGGAAAAGCTGGCGCTACAACAGTCGGCCTTCGAACGGCAGCAGCGCGAAATTCAGCACATGGAAGACTTCGTACGTCGCTTCCGCGCCAAGGCGAGCAAGGCGCGTCAGGCACAAAGTCGGATCAAGGCGCTGGAACGGATGGAACGCATCGCCCCGGCGCATATCGATTCGCCGTTCCATTTTCGTTTTCTGTCGCCGCAGAAACTCCCCTCACCGCTGCTCACTATCGCTCATGCTGCGGTCGGCTACGGCGATACAGCGATACTCAACGACATCTCCCTGTCGCTTCAACCTGGCGCACGCATCGGTCTGCTGGGCCACAATGGCGCGGGCAAATCGACCCTGATCAAACTGATCGCCGACGAACTCCCTCCACTTGGTGGTGAAGTGGTTCGTGCCAAAGAGCTACGCCTCGGCTACTTCGCCCAGCACCAACTGGAACAGCTCTCGCCTGATGCCAGTCCACTGCTGCATCTGCAACGACTCGATGCCAAAGCCGATGAACAGTCGTTGCGTAACTATCTCGGCGGTTTCGGTTTCAGTAACGAAATGGCACTCTCTCCAGTCGCGCCTTTCTCGGGCGGTGAGAAGGCGCGCCTGGTTCTGGCGTTGCTGATCTACCAGCGCCCCAACCTGCTGTTGCTTGATGAACCGACCAACCACCTCGATCTGGAGATGCGCCACGCCATGGTCATGGCACTGCAGGAGTACGAAGGTGCTCTGCTGGTGGTCTCTCACGACCGTCATCTGCTGCGCAGCGTCTGCGATCAACTGTTACTGGTTGACGGCGGCAGGGTGAAAGAGTTTGACGGCGATCTGGAGGACTATCGTCAATGGCTCACGCGTTCCGAGGAGAAGGACAGCTCAACGACCACCACCACAGACAACGACAACAGTGCCGCCGCACGCAAGGAGCGCAAACGGCACGAGGCGGAACAGCGCCAGCGACTGCAACCATTACGCAAAGAGCTGAGCAAACTGGAACAGGCAATGGATGCGCTACAGCAACAACGCAACCAACTGGAACAGCAGCTGGCCGCCCCTGAAATCTACGACGCCGAAAATAAGGAAAGGCTACGTATATTGTTACAGCAGCAGGCCGATGTGGAACGTCAATCTGCAGAAAATGAAGAACGCTGGTTGCTGCTGTCAGAGGAGCTGGAACAGCATCTCGACGAGACTCCATAAATTTCGGGCAAGCAGCACAACAACCTATAGAAAACAAGGACGTAACAAAATTTACAAACAACCCGTTTCACACTAAAGTACGAGTTTGCCAACACGGCGGCCGAGCGAAAGAGCTTTGTGAAAGCGGCGTTAAAAAACTATTTATCAGGTCAAGGTTTCAGTCCCCGGCGTAGCGGGAACTGGGGCATCATTATCGCCGTTTTCTGGACCGCCGCGGTCGCCATCTCCCTGATCTGGAACATCTTTCTTGTCCGCGAAAACGTTAATACCCAGGCCTACACCCAGGCAAACGCCGCCATCAACAAGGATCAGGCCTACCGTCACATGGTTGCCACCCTTGGCGGATTTTACGTACCGCTGGAGAACGGCATCGTCCCCAACCCCTACCTGAAGAATCTGCCACAGCGCGACATCACCACCACCGATGGCAAGCAACTGACCCTGGTTAACTCCTCCTACTTTGTTCGTCTGGTACACGAACATGAGCAGAACCATCCCGACGGTAGCCTGCGCGGCCATGTCACCAGTCTTCATCCATTGCGCCAGCAGAACCAGCCCGACGAGTGGGAACAGAATGCGCTGCAACAATTTATCCACGGCACCGAAGAAGTCAGCGAAATCGTGCGCATGGATAACCAGCGTTTCCTGCGCCTGATGCGTCCGCGCCCGGCTGAGGAGAGTTGCCTCGTCTGCCACAACCAGAGCGGACAGGCCTTCAAGGTCGGTGACATCCTCGGCGGCCTCAGTGTAGTAGTACCGCTGCAACAACTCGACACCACCGCCGACCACCACCTGTCCATACTCGGCATCGGCCACGCCGCCCTGTGGCTCTTCGGTATCGGCCTGCTCACCTACGGTTACCGCCGTATCTCGCTGCAGGAGAGCCATCTGCTGTTTAACGCCTTTCATGATGAGTTGACCAGCCTGCCCAATCGCGCCCATCTGGAAGATCTGCTGAACAAGGCGATGGAACGCGCCCGCGAAGAGGGACTACATGGTGCGGTGCTGCTCTCAGATCTGGATCGCTTCAAGAACATCAACGACACGCAGGGGCACACGGTCGGCGACGCGCTGCTGCAGGAGACCGCGCGACGCATCGTCGCCGAGGTCAAAAATGACGCCACCGTGGCGCGCCTCGGCGGCGACGAGTTCGTTATTCTACTGCCAAACCTGGGTAATGATGCGGAGGTGGCCCTGGTCCGTTCCCGTGCCATCGCCAAGCGTATCCAGCGCGCCCTCACCCGTCTTTACAACGTGATGGGCTACGAATTGCACATCACCCCCAGCATCGGCATCGCTATCTTCCCCGAGCAGGGTAACAGCGCCGAAGAGATCCTGCGCCACACCGACGCGGCCATGTACCAGGCCAAGTCGAGCGGACGCAACAACATCGCCTTCTACCTGCCGAGCCTGCAGATGCAGGCAGACAATCGACTGGAACTGGAAAAGGAACTGCGCAAGGCACTGGAAGCGGAGCAACTGGAGGTCTACTACCAGCCGCAACTGAACTATCTCGGCGAGGTGATCGGCATGGAAGCGCTGACCCGCTGGCCTCATCCACACCGAGGCATGATCCCACCGGGCGAATTTATCCCCATCGCTGAAGAGAGTGGCCAGATCCAGGCCCTCGGTAAGTGGGTCCTGCAGACCGCGGCGCGACAGGCGCAGGCATGGTTGCAGGCCGGTATCTTCCCGGCACGCGGCAGCGTCTCGATCAACGTCAGCGCACACCAGTTCCACCGCCACGAATTCGTCCCGCTTATCGTCAATGCCATCGACGAGGCGGGACTGCCTCCCTCCTGCCTCAAGCTGGAGATCACCGAAAGCGTGGTCATCGACGATATCACCGGCACCATCGACAAGATGCGCCAGTTGCAGGGGCTGGGCATCCAGTTCTCCCTCGACGACTTCGGCACAGGATATTCTTCGCTCTCCTATTTGCGGCAGTTACCGCTGAACCAGATGAAGATCGATCGCAGCTTCGTCAGCGACATCACCCGCGACAATATGAATACCTCCATCGTCGGCACCATTATCGGCATGGCCAAAAGCCTGGGTCTGGAGATCATTGCCGAAGGCGTCGAAACCGAAGAGCAGCTCAAGTACCTGCTGGAGAAGGGCTGCCGCGAATACCAGGGCTTCTATTTTCATCCCGCCCTGCCCGCCCATGAACTGGAACAGCTGCTGCTGCGTTACGCCCGTAAACAGGCCTGAACCGCTGCAACCAGCAGCCATGCTACAATCGCGCCTCCAACACCAACACCGTCACGCCCATGGAATCGCGCATCGAAGACCTGGAAATCCGCCTGACCCACCTCGAGGCCGAACAGGAACAACTTACCCAGACCCTGCTGCTGCAGCAGAAGGCGATGGAAGAAATGTCGAACCGAATCGACTATCTCAGCTCGCTGCTAAAAAACCTGGCCCCCTCCGCCGTCGTCTCCCGTGATGAAGAGACGCCGCCGCCTCACTACTAAAAGACAATGAAGTTTTTCGCCAGCGCCGCTAGAGGCCTGCCATCGATACTTGCTGCCGAACTACACCAGCTCGGCGCGCAGAAGATCGTCCCAGGTAATACCGGGGTCACCTTCGAGGGCGATCTGGAGACTGCCTACCGGGTCTGCCTCTGGTCGCGTACCGCCAGCCGCGTGCTGCTCCCGCTGACCACGGTCAAGGCGGAAAATCCAGAACAGCTCTATGCCGAAGCCAGGGCGATCCGCTGGGAAAAACAGATTCACTCCAGCAATACCTTCGCCGTCGACGTACGTGCCAGCAACGCCTCCATCCAGCACAGCAAATACGCTGCCCTCACCCTTAAGGACGCGGTGGTGGACAGGTTCCGTGAACAGTTCGACGAACGTCCCTCGGTGGAACTGGAAACCCCGGACATTCGCATCCAGTTACAACTGCTGCGCGACCGCGCCCGCATCAGCCTCGACCTCTCCGGCAGCAGTCTGCATCGACGCGGCTACCGCATCGAAGGCGTGGTTGCGCCACTGAAAGAAAACCTGGCCGCGGCATTACTGCTGGAAGCGGGCTGGCCGGGCATTGCCCGCAACGGCGGCGCCCTGCTCGACCCCATGTGCGGTTCCGCCACCCTGCTGATTGAAGGGGCTTTGATCGCCGCCGATATCGCCCCCGGCCTCTACCGCGACTACTTCGGCTTTCTCGGCTGGCGCCGCCATGACGAAACGATCTGGCAGCGCCTGCTCGACGAAGCAAAGGCCCGACGCGATGCCGGACTGAAATCGCTGCCCCCTATCGTCGGCTACGACAAGACCTTCGCCGCCATCGAAGCAGCCGAAGACAACATCTTCCAGGCGGGTTTGCAGGACGTGATTGCCGTTAGCCAACAGAATCTGGAACAGACGCTACCGCTGACCCCTGCCCCTTACGGGCTGGTCGCCACCAACCCCCCCTACGGCGAACGCCTCGGTGAAGTGGAAGCGTTGCAGAATCTCTATGCCCGGCTCGGCGAGGCGATGCGCAGCACCCTGCACGGCTGGCAGCTGGCGATGATCACCGCTAATAGCGAACTGGCGGCATACCTCGGTATGACCGGGCGCAAGCCGGTGACCTTCTACAACGGCCCCATCGAGTGCCGCCTGTTCCGCTACGATGCACTAGACGGGGAGGCTCAAACCCCAGGCGAGAAGCGAACCGAACTCAGCGACGGCGCACAGATGTTTGCCAACCGCCTGCGCAAGAATCTGAAGAACCTGGGTAAATGGGCGGAGCGCGAAGGAATCAGCTGCTACCGCGCCTATGACGCCGACCTCCCCGAGTACGCCCTGGCGGTAGACCTCTACCGCGGTGACAAACTATGGGCCCACGTACAGGAGTACCAGGCACCCAAATCGATTGACCCGGACAAGGCGGCGCAACGCCTGCAGGAAGCACTGGGCGCACTGCCGCAGGTGCTGGAGATCCCGCAACAGCAGATATTCTTCAAGGTGCGCCGCAAACAGAAAGGCAGCGCTCAGTACGAAAAATTGGGCGACAGCAAACGCTTCCACGAGATACGTGAGGGGAAGTGTCGCCTGCTGGTCAACTTCAGCGACTACCTCGACACCGGCCTGTTCCTCGATCACCGCCCGACCCGGCAGTTGCTCGAAACCGAGGCCAAAGACAAATGCTTTCTCAATCTATTCGCCTACACCGGTGCCGCTACGGTACACGCGGCAGTAGGCGGCGCAAAAAGTACCACCACCGTGGATATGTCCAACACCTACCTGGAGTGGGCGCAGCGCAACATGAAGCTCAACGGCTTCGGCGGCAAGGAGCATCGTTTCATTCAGGCCGACTGCACCACCTGGCTGGAACAGGAGGCAAAACGTCCCGCCCCGCCGCAATTTGATCTCATCTTCCTCGACCCACCCACCTTCTCCAGCTCCAAACGGATGGAGACCAGCTTCGACATCCAGCGCGACCATGTAGCGCTGATCCGCAACGCGGTCACCCTGCTGGCCGAGGGCGGTCTGCTGGTCTTCTCCAACAACTTCCGCCGCTTCAAACTGGATGAGGAGGCCCTGGGCGACCTTCAGATTGAAGAGATCTCAGGCAAGACCGTGCCGAAGGACTTCGCCCGCAATCCCCATATTCATCGCTGCTGGTTGATCCGGCAGAGCTAGCCCTTCAAGGCGTCTTACTAACTTAGTAACCACTCAAACCATAACTAAGCTTTTGATTATCCATAAGTAAATTATTTCACCTTAATACTTGACTAATTTCGTGCGTTATTGCAATATTTGCCCCATGGAATCACTCGGGAATTGCCCGGGCTCCCCCTGAACGCAAGTAATGAAATGAGGACAGAAACATGCAACTGGAAATCGACGGCAAAACCATTCTACTGAGTGAAGCGGGCTGGCTGGAAAACCTGGCCGAGTGGGACGAAAAGGTCGCCGAAGGCATCGCTGTAAACGAAAAAGTGGAATTGAGCGAAGAGCACTGGGACATCATCAACACCGCCCGTGACTACTTCACCGAGTATGGCACCGTGGCCGAACCGCGGGTCTTCTCCAAACTGATGAAGAAGAAGTTCGGCGATGACCGCAGCTCGCAACAGTATATCTACTCACTTTTCCCCTACGGCCTGATCAAGTCCGCCAACAAGATTGCCGGACTACCGCGCCCAAAGGGTTGCAGCTAAGGTTTGTAACTCCCCCTGATGTGCTCTTGGGCAGGGTCGAAAGACCCTGCTTTTTTTGCACGGTACTACGCCTCGCCTGACGGCTTGTTCAACCCTTCCAGTAACTTGCCGTGAATACCGCCAAAACCGCCGTTGCTCATCACCAAGAGATGGTCCCCGCACTTCGCCTCGGCAAGCACTGCCTGCAGCAAGATATCGAAATCGTCGCACACGGTGATCTGTGACGAACTGGCCGACAGTTCCCAACCCAGATCTTTCGGCGCATAGATATAGGCGCGGTCCGCTCCCGCCAATGACGGCAGCAGCGTGTCGCGATGCACGCCCATGCGCATGGTGTTGGAGCGCGGTTCCAGCACCGCGAGAATACGAGCCTTGCCGACCTTTTTGCGCAGGCCGTCAAGAGTGGTGGCAATGGCGGTGGGGTGATGGGCGAAGTCATCATAAACGGTCACCCCGCCTACTTCGCCACGTACCTCCATGCGCCGTTTGACGTTCTGGAACCGGGCCAGCGCTTCGATAGACTGGGCCGCGGGGATACCGGCGTGACGCGCTGCACCAATGGTTGCCAGGGCGTTGTTGACGTTGTGCTCGCCGAGTAGCGACCACTCCACCGTGCCCTGTAGCGTACCATTCCAACTCACCTCGAAACGGCTGCCATCGTCGGACAGCAGTTTTCGGCTCCAGCCCATTTCGCCGCCAAAGCGCTCGACCGGCGTCCAACATCCCATCGCCAACACCTCATCCAGATTACTGTCATTGGACGGAGCGAGGAGCAGCCCCTCACCGGGAACGGTGCGTACCAGATGATGAAACTGGCGCTGGATCGCCGCCAGATCGGGAAAGATATCCGCGTGATCGTACTCGAGGTTATTCAGGATCAGAGTGCGCGGGCGGTAGTGAACAAACTTGGAACGCTTGTCGAAAAAAGCGGTGTCGTACTCATCGGCTTCGACGACGAAGAACGGTGTCTCACCACGGCGGGCGGAAAGGCCAAAGTTCTGCGGAATACCGCCGATGAGAAAACCCGGTTTCAGCCCTGCGTACTCCAGGATCCAGGCGAGCATCGATGCGGTGGTGGTCTTGCCGTGAGTCCCGGCCACGCCAAGCACCCAGCAGCCACCCAACAGGTTATCGCTGAGCCACTGCGCACCGGAGGTATAGGGCAAACCGCGGTTGAGCACATGCTCCACCGCCGGGTTACCACGGGAGAGGGCATTGCCGATCACCACCATATCGACCTCGTCCGGGATAGCCTGCGGTTCGTAGCCTTCATACAGGGCAATCCCCTGCTCTGCGAGCTGGGTGCTCATCGGTGGATAGACGCCGACATCCTGACCGCTGACCTCGTGCCCCAGTGAACGGGCCAACAGGGCCACGCCGCCCATGAAGGTGCCGCAAATACCGAGAATATGGATCTTCATCCGGCCACCTCCATTGGTACGAGAAAACTGCTCAGGCTAATCGAAATCATGATGTATCCCACGCCAAACAGCAGACCCAAGCCCTGCTTGACCTCCAGCGCCTGACGAAACAGATGCGCGGCAATGGCAACGTTCCAACCGAGTAAAAACAGCCAGAATATGGCGGCCAGGTCCCGCATGCCGCCACCGAGGTCAAGCAATAGCAGCAGAGGCAATGTGCATAGGCCGAGCAGAACTTCACAACCGGCCAGTGCAGTAAGGGTCTGGGTTACCCGGCTATGGTGGCGATACAGCGTTAAGAGACCATGTACAACGGCCATCATAATCAGTGTCCCCATCAGACCGGATAGCAACGCCCGCCCCAGAGAAAAGGTATCGCTGACCAGAATCACACCCGTCAACCAGTGGGCGGCCAGGATTAACCCGAGTAGCTCGCGTGAGGCGGGTAGAATCTGCGGCCCCCTGCGCAACAGGGCAATCTGCCAGAAAACCCGAAACAGTGCCGCCATGAAAACCTTATTCCTTTTTACTTATTCAACGGTTCGTTAGTCATGATACCGTCCCGCCATCCGCTGCAACAACTGCAATTACCACTACCCTGCGATCGATATCGCTTTGTCATCACGGGTTCATGTACTTCACTCACTGCCTGGGGAATAATTGACACTCGAATTCACCAAAGAAGAAATCATGACTGCACTCTATATCGACACCCCCGAGCAACTCGCCACACTGTGCGAACAACTGCGTCGTCACGACTGGCTTACCCTCGACACCGAATTCCTGCGCGAAAAAACCTATCGCTCCCGCCTCTGCCTGTTGCAGGTGGCCAACCCGGATGTAATCGCCTGCGTCGATCCGTTGGCGCTGGACGATCTCTCTTCACTGCTCGACGTCATTTACGACCAGAGCATCATCAAAGTGCTGCACGCGGCGCATCAAGATCTGGAAATCTTCTACGACCTGCGTGGCGCGGTGCCTGGGCCGATTTTCGACACCCAGATCGCCGCTACCCTGCTCGGCCAGGGCGAACAGATCGGTTACGGTAATCTGGTCAAGGCGGAGCTGGACGTCGAACTCGACAAGGCCCATTCACGTGCCGACTGGTGTCACCGTCCGCTGGATGCGGCACAACTCGACTACGCCGCGGATGATGTGCGCTACCTGCGCGATGTCTACCAGAAACAGTTGCAACGCCTGAAAGCGCTGGGCAGAGAAGAGTGGTTAGAAAGTGATTTCCGTGAACTCTCCGAGCCATCGCGCTATAGCAATCCACTCGAAGAGGCGTGGCTGCGCCTCAAGGGCAGCAATCGCCTTAAAGGCGTACAACTTGCCGTGTTGCAGGCACTGGCAGGATGGCGCGAGGAACAGGCGCAACAGAGCGATCGACCACGCCGCTGGATCCTCAAGGACGAAGTCCTGCTGGACATGGCCAAACTAATGCCGCAATCCCTCGATAAACTGCGCCGCATCCGCGGCCTGGAAGAGGGTACGGCGCAGCGCCACGGTGAGACCTTGCTGAAACTGATCGACACCGCACGCAAGCTACCGAAGGAGCAGTGGCCGAAAGCAAAAGGTGGCAAACGCCTGCCGCCGCAACAAGAACCGCTGGTCGATCTACTGATGGCACTACTACGTGAACGCTGCCGCGGACAAAACATCAGTCCTGGTGCGGTAGCGGGTCGCCGTGATATCGAACTACTGCTACTCGGTGAAAAAGATATCCCGCTGCTACACGGCTGGCGCGGTGCTATCGCTGGCGAGGCTATGCAGCAGATGCTTGAAGGAAAATTAGCGCTGATGATCGAACAGAATCAGATTCAGATCATCGAACGGGAATAATCACAGGCGAGGTCATGGACGCATTCGGCGACAACCAGTACCGCTATCCCTGGCGCGAAGGCAATCACTTCGAGTTGCTGGTGGACGGCGAGCACTTTTTTCCAGATATGCTGCAGGCGATTCGCCGCGCCCGTTTCCAGATCCTGCTGGAACTCTACCTGTTCAAGTCAGGCAAGATCGCCGACCGTTTCATCGATGCCCTGGTTGCTGCCGCAGAACGGGGTGTGCGCGTCTATCTGTTGCTCGACGATTTCGGTGCCTACGACCTCAACCGCCATGATCGGCTTCGGCTGAAACACAGCAACATCAACCTCACCTTCTACAATCCGCTGCATTATGGCCGCCTACGTCGAAACCTTTTCCGCGACCACCGAAAATTGCTGATTATCGACAGCCACACCGCCTATACCGGTGGCGCAGGCATTACCGATGAGTTTGAGACGCGTGAGAACCCACTAGGCTGGCACGAAGTGATGTTAAAGATCTGCGGCCCCGTAGTGCAGGACTGGCAACACCTGTTCGAGCAGACCTGGAGCGCTTGGTCGGGCCCGCCGTTGGATAATGCCCCCGCCACGGTCAGTCACTGCCGCGGCTCGCGACTCGGCCGGGTGACTCTCAATGCACCGAGCCGTATGGAGATCAAACGTTCCCTGATCAAACGCATCCGTAACGCGGAGCAGCGGATCTGGATCGCCACCGCCTACTTTATTCCCTCATGGAAGATCCGTCGTTTGCTGCGTCGTGCCGCACGCGATGGCATTGATGTGCGTCTGTTGCTACCCGGACCACACACCGATCATCCTGCAGTGCGTCACGCAGGCCGCCGCTTTTATGCCCGATTGCTGAGCCACGGTGTACGCATCTTCGAGTACCAACCACGCTTTATCCACGCCAAGATGATCCTCTGTGATGAATGGGCCACTATCGGCTCCAGCAATGTCGACCGCTGGAACCTGCGCTGGAACCTCGAGGCCAACCAGGAGTTGCTGGATGAACAACTGGTCACCCAGTTGGTGCAACTATTTGAGAAGGATTTCGGCGCCAGTCGTGAAATCCTGGCGGAGAAGTGGCACCACCGTCCCTGGTATCGGCGTCTACAGGAGTGGTTCTGGGGTAACATCGACCGCTGGGTGATCAAGATCCTGCGGCGTGGTGGAGATTGATCGCAACGAATACGTTAAAGAAGAACGCGCTCGATCCCGCCCTGTTTCAATTTTTCGATATAACGTTGTTGCCAGTTATCACCGAAAAGACGCTGAGCCAGCTCGACAACGATGTAGTCACTCTCCAAACCGGTGGTATCGTGGTAACGGGAAAGTCCCTGCTGACACGCCGGGCAGGAGGTTAGCAGTTTAACCTCACCAGCGCCGACCTCATCGATCCCTTTGCGCAACTCCTCTTCCTTGCGATAACGCACCTGGGTGGCAATGTCAGGGCGGGAGATGGCGAAGGTACCCGCCTCACCGCAGCAACGATCAGACAGTGTCACGTCCTGCTTTAACAGGCCACTGGCGACCTTCAACGGATTGTGGGTTTTCATCGGCGAATGACAGGGGTCATGATAGAGGTATTGGCGACCACCGCTACTGCCACAGAAAACATTTTTCTCCAACAGATACTCGTGAATATCGAGCAGGCGGCAGCCGGGAAAGATCGCCTCGAACTGATATTTGAGCAGTTGATCCATACAGGTACCGCAGGAGACGATCACCGTCTTGATGTCCATGTAGTTCAGCGTGTTGGCAATACGGTGGAACAGCACCTGATTGTCCACGGAAATACGCTTGCCCATGGCATCGTTACCCGCCGAACTTTGCGGATAGCCACAGCAAAGATAACCCGGTGGTAACACCGTCTGTGCACCGGTTTCATAAAGCATCGCCAACGTCGCCAGACCGATCTGGCTGAACAGTCTTTCCGATCCGCAACCGGGGAAATAGAACACCGCTTCAGAGCTTTCCGAACTGCGTGCCGGATCGCGCAGAATCGGTACCACTTTGTCGTCTTCCAGTCCCAGCATGGCACGGGTGGTCTGAGTCGGCAGTCCGGCAGGCATCGGACGTTTGACGAAATTGATCACCTGCTCTTGCAGGCCCATTTTGCCAGTGGTGCCTGCCGGTCGCTTTTTATCGCTTAGCAGACCGATACCTTTGGCAATCCGGTGAGCCAGGCGCTGTCCGGCATATCCCCATTCAATCATGCTCTTGCGCATCAACTTCACCGTAGAAGGATCGGTGATATTCAGGAAAGCCATGGAGAGGCGGGTACCGATACTGCTGCGTTTCTTACCCTGACTGCAGAGAATATTGCGCATGCGCACCGAGACATCACCGAAGTCGATATTCACCGGGCACGGTTTTACGCAGCGGTGGCAAACCGTACAGTGATCGGCCACGTCGTTCATTTCGGCAAAGTGGCGCACGGAAATACCGCGACGGGTCTGTTCTTCGTAGAGGAAGGCTTCGATGATCAAGCCAGTGGCGAGGATCTTGTTACGCGGCGAATAGAGCAGATTGGCCCGTGGTACATGAGTGGTACAGACTGGTTTGCACTTACCGCAACGCAGACAGTCCTTGATCATGTCGTTCAACTCACCCAGCTCACTGGCCTCCAGGATCAGCGCTTCCTGTTGCAGCAGTCGCAGCGACGGCGTGTAGGCGTTGTCTAGACCGGAACCGACGAGTAACTTGCCGCGATTGAAGTGCTGCTGCGGATCGACCTTTTCCTTGTAGGTGGTAAAGGCCTCTACTGCATCGCTGGCAAGGAACTGCATCTTGGTCAGACCGATACCGTGTTCGCCGGAGATCACACCACCGAGGGACTCGGCCAGCGCCATAATTCTTTCAACCACCCGCTCCGCTTCGTGAAGCATGGCATAGTCGTTGGAGTGAACGGGAATATTAGTATGCACGTTGCCGTCACCCGCATGCATGTGGGTTGCAACAAACAGACGACGATTACGCTCGGCGGCATGGATAGTATCGAGCCGCTCACGCACAACCTCCAATTCACGCCCGCTGTATATCTCCTTAAGCGGTTTCTCCACTTCGCGACGATAGGAGATACGCAGGTCCTGTCGCTGCATCAGGGAGAAAAGGGTTTCCCCGGAAGCGGTCTTCCCCTTCAGCTCATCGGACCACTCTTCTGCAAACGCTGTCGCCTCACTGTCGAGATTATCGAGCCAGGACTGCCAACGGGTGCGGGTGGTCTGCAGGTGATTGATTGCCGCATCACGCTTGGCTTCGAGGATCGCGGTGCTCTCTTCACTATCCTCATAATCGACATCGCTGCGCCGCTCGGGTAGCGGCCCGGAAAGGTATTCGGTTACTGCATCGATTATCGCCAGTTTGTTGGCAATCGACTGCTCGATGTTGATCCGCTCGATGCCTTCGCTGTAATCGGCCAGCCGCTCCAGCGGGATCACCACGTCCTCGTTGATCTTGAAGGCGTTGGTATGTGCAGCAATCGCAGCAGTACGCGCACGATCGGACCAGAAACGGTGGCGTGCCTCGGGACTCACCGCAATGAAACCTTCCGCATCGCGAGCGTTGGCCATACGTACGACGGTCGAGGCCGCCTCGGCGACCTGCGCTTCGTCATCACCTGCAATATCGGCCAGCAATACCATCTTCGGCAGATCGGGACGTGGTGCCTTGGTGCTGTAATTGACCGCCTTGATATAACGGTCGTCCAGATGCTCAAGGCCCGCCAACACTACGCCAGGCAGGCTATCCAGATAATCCTTGGTCTCGATAATTGCCGGTACTGAGCGGCGCAAATCGGTACCGAAAAACTCCATGCAGACGGTACGAGTGAAACCGGGCATACGGTGCAGAATGAAGATCGCCGAGGTGATGATACCGTCGCAACCTTCCTTCTGTACGCCAGGCAGACCACCGAGGAATTTATTGGTCACATCCTTGCCCAGACCGCGCTTGCGCAGATGCTCGCCGGGGATATTCAGAATCTCAGGTTCGCCCCTGAGGCTGTTGTCGCGGGCATTGAAACGGCTGACCCGAAACTCGGCAAAATCGACCTCATGGATCTTGCCCAGGTTGTGATTGAGTCGCTCCACCTTGAGCCATTCACCATCGGGCGTGACCATATTCCAAGAAGCAAGGTTATCGAGCGTGGTTCCCCACATGACCGCCTTCTTGCCACCGGCATTCATCGCAATGTTACCGCCGATGCATGAAGCGTCCTGAGAAGTCGGATCGACAGCGAAGACATGCCCAGCCGCTGCGGCATGTTCAGAGACGCGACGAGTCACTACACCGGCGCCAACACTGATGGTCGTCACCTCGTGCGTCACGCCGGGCAGGCTACGCGGTTCCACCTTGCCGATAGCATCAAGCTTTTCGGTATTAATCACCACACTGTCGGGATGGAGTGGCACCGCCCCTCCCGTATATCCGGTACCGCCACCACGGGGAATGATTGTCAGACCAAGGGCAATACATTCACGTACCACCGCAGCGACCTCTTCCTCCGTATCTGGGGTAATCACCACAAAGGGATATTCGACACGCCAATCCGACGCGTCAGTTACATGGGAGACCCGTGCCAATCCATCGAACTGAATATTATCCCTGCGGGTAACCTTCGTGAGTCTGCGCTCCGCTTGCTGGCGCTTGAGCTTTACCGCCGGGAGCCACTGTTCGAACTCGTTAACCGCTTTACGCGCGGCGGAGGCCAGTGCCACGGCTTCATCATTACCTTCAGCACGGGAAACGATCTGATCCAGGCGATGATGCAATGCATGCACCAGTGAACCCCAGCGTTTCTGGTTCTCGATCAAGTCATCCTGAATGAAGGGATTGCGCACGATGACCCACATATCCCCCAACACCTCAAACAACATCCGAGCCGAACGTCCTGTAACTCGCTCTTCGCGCAGGCGATTGAGACGCAGCCACTCCTCCTCACCAAGAAAGCGAATAACGATCTCCCGATCAGAAAAGGATGTGTAGTTATAGGGAATTTCGCGGATGCGGGCGGTGGTGGAGCTGGTCATTACGCGGTGGCAAACCCGGCTGGATAAAGAAGGGCGCTAGTTTAACACGGCAAAAAGCGCTATTGGAGACGTAAAACAGGAGAAACGAAAACGGGGCCCGAAGGCCCCGTTTCCTATCCAAGATTAATCTTGCGATTAACTTAGAAGCCTACGCGCAGACCAGCAGATACTACGCTCTCATCAGCAGCACCGTCCGCATCGGTAGAACGGAAGCCAGCAGTGAGGCTGGTAGATTTGCTGAACGCATGCTTAACACCAACAGCGGTGTATTTGGTGGAATCAACACCAGTTGCATCCGGATCATACTGGCCAAGACCAACAGAGAAGGTGTTAGCGCCCATGGCGTAAGAAGCGGTTACATAGGTGCAGGTATCTTTAGCAGTGGTAGCATTACCCAGCTCGATCATCTCGTGCTGACCAGCAACGGTAATCGGACCAGAAGCCCACTTAACACCGATTTTGGTAGCGGTTACGGTATCAAGGCTAACACCGGCAACAGCAGAACCCAGACCCAGGTTACCCAGATCGCTGAATTTGCTAGCGTCTACATAAGCGAAAGCAACTTCTACCGGGCCAACTGGAGCGTTAACGGAGATAGATTTGGCATGCTCAGCATTGGTTTTGTCAGAAGCAGGAACTTCAGCGCCTTCGTCCAGAACCAGAGCGATAACAACGGTAGCCGGGCCGAATTTGTTGGCATAGGCCAGGGCGTTGGAAGCATAGCCATTCTGCAGGGTGCTCATACCGCCGCTGCCACGAGCCTGCAGGGAAGTAGCCAGGAAGGGATCCCACTTAACGGTAGAAGACTTGTACGGAGTAGCCAGGGTACCAGCCAGAACGGTACCGAAACCACCGGTCAGACCAACATAGGAATCGCGAGTAGCAAGACCAGCGGCGTTGGTGTCACCAACGTTGATGTTGGCATTCCACATGGCCAGGGCTTTCATGCCGCCGCCCAGATCTTCAGAAGCAGAGAACTTCAGGAAACCGTAGTTACCGCCGTTCTCGGAACCGTACTCGCCACCGTCACGAGCATACAGGCCTTTCAGCATGGAAACGCCGTCACCACCGACGCTGCTCAGTTCAGCCTGCAGGCCACCTGAAATGGAAACTTCAGCCTGAGCGGCCAGCGGAGCTGCCATTGCAGCGGCTACTGCCAGAGCAATTACATTCTTTTTCATCTGTTTCTCCTAGTGGTTTCACACATGTTGTTCAAAGACAACTAATTCGAATTAATTGTGGTCCCCGGGGGGAACCGCCAATGAGACTATCGACTGTAAACGTTGTTTGCAAGTATTTTTTGCGAAAAAAACAACAAAACACGTACGTGTTGCGTTTTTACAACATTGATACAAATCAATAACTTAAAAAAATATCAGACTAAACCACTCAATAAATTATTTTAACTTACTGAATATTATAAATATTTTTACGTGTGAGCTGCTTCGCAAAACGTGGTTGTCACATAGTCCACATGGTTATAGGCATGGACAGGAAAGCGCATTTCCCTCATGACAAGGCGCATAGAGCCCCCCAGACGCAAAAAAGCCCGCCGAGGCGGGCTTTTTTGTATACATGCAAACGTTTGATTAACGCTTGGAGTATTGCGGACGCTTGCGCGCCTTGTGCAGACCAATCTTCTTACGCTCAACCTCACGGGCATCACGGGTGAGGAAGCCGGCCTTGCGCATTGCACTACGCAGAGTCTCGTCGTGGTCAACCAGGGCACGGGCGATGGCGTGGCGAATAGCACCTGCCTGACCGTTGTTGCCGCCACCTTTTACAGTGATGTTGACATCGAACTTGTCCAGCATCTCTACAGCTTCGAGAGGTTGACGAACAACCATGCGCGAAGTTTCGCGACCGAAGTAGTTATCGATGCTGCGCTTGTTGATGGTGATGGCGCCCTTGCCGGGAACCAGGAATGCACGGGCGGTCGAGCTCTTGCGGCGGCCGGTGCAAATGGTGTTTTTCTCTGCCATATCTATCCGTACCTTAAATTAAATTTCCAGCGGCTTGGGCTGCTGCGCACTGTGGTTGTGCTCCGCGCCGGCATAGACCTTCAGCTTGCGGAACATGGCCCGGCCCAGCGGATTCTTCGGCAGCATACCTTTAACGGCATACTGGATAACCTGAGGGGCATCTTTCTGGATCAGCTTGTCGAAGCTGATGGATTTCATGCCACCCGGGTAACCGCTGTGCTTGTAGTACATCTTATCGGTTGCCTTACGGCCAGTGACGCGCACCTTCTCGGCGTTGATCACAACAATATAATCACCGGTGTCCACGTGCGGGGTGTATTCCGGCTTGTGCTTGCCGCGCAGACGACGCGCGATCTCACTTGCCAGGCGGCCCAGTGTCTTGTCGGTGGCATCCACCACATACCAGTCACGCTTGACGGTTTCGGGGGTGGCGCTGAATGTCTTGGTCCCAATCATCTCTCAAACACTCCAAATCGAGTGGGGTATCTCGTTAAAAGAGGCGGAATGATACAGAATGGCTTGGCAAGATACAAGCGCCGAATAACGCCACCAAGTCATTGTTCAAACACCGAAAATAAAAAAGGCGCGGCTAAAGGGGGAGTGCCGCGCCTAAAAATATCCACCAAAGGAGGATGGAGGAGTCATCAGCGTCTCCGAAACAACGGGAAACGCATAAGAGTTATCTAATATAGCAAATTACTGATTTAGATCAACCCTCGTGCCACCACAAACACCGTCGGCAACGATACATCCAGCGAGATATCACCCTAACATGATGTTTTAAATAGATTTTACAAAAAATTCAGCCGCAACACTTTTTGAATTTTTTGCCACTACCACAGGGGCAGGGCCCGTTCCGGCCGGGTTTTACCGCCAGAACAGGTGGTAAAAGGGTGCCATCCCGGTAATACCACTGTCCGGATTCCCTGATGAAGCGACTCCGCTCATGCAACTGCCCGCCCTGGCTGCGAGCAACAAACTCCACCAGCCCCTCATCATCCTTCTCGGTGCCCTGCTTTGTTTCGATAATCTCCAGCCCCAGCCAAACAACATCCTCCGCGGCCAAATCCAGATTCGCAGGACGAGTAGATGGATGCCAGGTTCTCAGAAGATAGTCCGTATGCTGCAGGACATAGGCGCTATAGCGAGAGCGCATCAGCTTCTCGGCTGCAACAGGCAACTCAACACCGCGATGGAATACCTCACAGCACACTACATAGTCGAGTCCGGAATCGCAGGGGCAACGCGACATAGTATTCTCCTAGCGCAACAGCAGCGCCAAACCACTTCCTACCAACAGCAATCCGATAGCCCGCTGAAAATTCTGCTGACTGATGGTGGTGTGAACATGCCCGCCCAGGTACATGCCGATCACCATAATCGGCAACGCCGCCGCCAGCAGGTACATGGTGTCACCGCTATAGAAACCAGAAAAAAAGTAACCGATGATACGACTGCCACCGTCAATCAGAAATAGTGTGGCGATGGTGGCGCGAAAGGCGGTCTTGTCCAGTTGCCGCAGACGAAAGTAGATTACATAGAATGGACCGCCGGTGCCGAACAGAGTACCAATCAAACCACCGAAAGCCCCCGCCGGGATCGCCCACCAACGCCGACCATGGAAGCCAGGACCTGAACTGAACAGGGTGTAAAAGGCATAGAGCAGAATAAATGCCCCTAGCGCCTTGCGCAGTAGATCCCCATCGAGGGTATGGAAAAGATAGAGTGCGGTCAGCACACCGGCAAAGGTAAAAGGTAATAGCGGCAGCAGATCGCGCCAGACGATCGCCTGACGATGTTTAACCCCATGACTGGTGGACGCCAGGTAGTCGAGCAATCCCACCAATGGCACCACCACCGAAAGCGGCAGCATCTGCGCCAACAGTGGAATGGCGATCAGGCCGGAACCGAATCCGGCGATACCGCGAACAAAGAAGGCGACGATAATGATCAACGCCGCGAGACCCAGTTGCAGGGCTGTCAGAGATTCAAGCATTGGAAATTACAGATAGATCCAGAGCAACAACCCACCGAGGATTAGACGATAGATCATAAACGGCAACATCCCGATACGTTCCAGCATACGCAGGAATAACACGATACAGAGATAGGCACTCACTGCGGAGAAAAGCACACCCAGTCCAAGCGCTGTCCAGTCGACCGGTTGTGCCGCCTGGATCAGTTCAAGTGCATTCAGCCCACCCGCCAGCACAATCACCGGGATCGACAACAGGAATGAAAAGCGTGCTGCTGCCGCACGGGTCAGGCCCATCATCAATCCAGCGGTCATAGTAATCCCGGAACGCGAAGTCCCCGGAATAAGCGCGATCGCCTGGGCGATACCGATCACCAGTACATCGCGCCAGCCGATAGTATGTTCATTGCGTACTCGACGTCCCTGCACATCAGCCCACCACAGCAGTAAACCGAAAATGATGGTAGTGGCCGCAATCACCAGCGGTGAACGCAGTGAGGTCTCCACCAGATCCTTGAACAGCAGCCCGGCCAGACCAACGGGGATAGTTCCCAAGCCAACTGCCCAAAAGAGATTACTGTCACCGACTTTTTTTCGTTGCGCCAGTGAGGCAAAACCGTCACGCAGGATAACCGTAATATCGTGACGGAAATACCAGATCACTGCAGAGAGTGTACCGACGTGAACCGCGACATCAAAGGCCAACCCCTGATCGGCCCAACCGTTCAATTTGGGAAACAGGATCAGGTGCGCAGAGCTGGAGATAGGCAGAAATTCGGTTAATCCCTGGACTATCGCCAGCAGGATGATATGCATCAGTTCCATAGAGCTATGTCGTACCTTTATCCGCGCTTTTCGGCAACGATGTTGGCATAACGCCCATCACGCATAATCTTGCTATGCAGTACGGCAAAACCACATTGATTGAGTAGATAGATCAGATCCTCGCGGCTGAAACGGTTGTGCTCGATGAAATGGATAAACAGATCTTCAAGCTCTTCGACTGGTGTTTCCTGATCGAAAACCTTCGCCTCTTCGGTCTGCGCACGGATGTAAACCTCCAGCGGTGCCCGAACCCAGTCCAGGATATAAAGACGACCACCCGGCTTGAGGCAGCGCTGCATTTCCTGCAATGCGCGCAACGGTTGACTCATCTCATGCAACACCACTGAAGCCATCGCCGCATCGACTGAATCGTCTGGCAGAGGCAACTTGGGATCGTGCAGATCTTCACTGATGATTTCACAGCCAGGAGGCAGCTGAACTGCCGCCTCCAGCATATACGGCGCACACTCCACACCGATGGCACGCATCGCCGGGGTACGTTCCGCCAGTGCACGAACAAACATTCCGGGGCCAGCACCCAGATCAAGCACTACGGGTTCATCGGAGTAGATCGGCTTGATCCAGCGATCCCATTCACTCCAGAACTCATCGTTAAACCGATCAGCAAACCCCTGTTTCATCATTTCGGCAAAACGCTGGCCATCGCGATGATGCTTGGCCAGCATCGCCTGGGTCTTCTCTACTCGTTCAGACATGGTTACCTCGTACATCACATCAATCTGCGCGCCATGATAGCGCGTCCAACCAACCCAGGCATATCGCCAAATCTTCACTGCCTGGTAACAAAACTGTCATCAATCCCCGATAAGCTGACATCGCACACAAAGACCCTAGAGATGAAAAAGGAAAGCAAGATGCAACGCCTAGTCCACCACTACACCAGCACCATCCCACGTCAGGATGAACACTATGTTCGCCTGCTGGAAGAGATCGCCTATCTGGAAGCACGCCTGATCGCCATTGGTCAAACCGGCGATTGTGCCTACGAAAAATCCCTCGCCCGCAGTTACTCTGAACTGCTACGCGCCCGCCGTCGCCAACTGGCCGAAGTGAACTCCTAGAGAGTTACACGATCGTCGCGCAAACCAAATCCCCGCAAACCACCTTCCCAACCACGGCCCAGCGCCATTACCTTGAACAACTCTCCCATCTCACCCGGCATGGTCAGACGTTTGACCTGTGCCGACAGAGAGAGTTGCTGCTTCATATCGCCTTCCGCCTGGGCCAACAACTCGGTCAGGCCATTGGCGATCAGAAACGCTGCCTGATTGGTATAGCCACGTACCTCCAACCCCGCCGCCAAGGCCGCTTCACCCACCGAGGTAAAATCCACATGACTGGTAATGTCCTGCAGACCAACCCAGAGCAGGGCATCGCTATGGGCGCGATGGCGATAGTGGCACATCAGGGTCCCTTCACTACGTTGCGGGTGATAAAATTCGTGACGCGGAAAACCGTAGTCGATGAGCAACGCAACGCCCTGTTTCAGAAAATCGCCCAGACTACGTACCCACTCTTCGGCACGCAGATTGATCTCCGAGGTATAACCATCACCTAGCGCGAACTCTGATTGCAGTTGTTTCAGTCGCTCATATAGTTCGGCATCAGGCGGCCCGTCCTGTAACAGAAACGCCTTGCCGTCCCACACTACATGCCGTTCATGGGGTTCACCTTCGTAAATACGGAAACGATGGATTGGCATCGCATCGAGTACCTCGTTGGCCAATACCACACCGCAAAATCCCGGCTGCGGCAGTTTATCCAGCCACTGTACCCGCGATGCCAGTTGCGGCACCTTGTCGTTAATCGTCTGCTGCTGGCGCTGACGCAAATCGGCGCTCAACTCGAGGATAAAATAGTGCTCGGGCAGGCTATCGAACTTCTCCAGTTCAGCCATAATATCCGCCGCCATCACCCCACTGCCTGCACCGAACTCCAGAATATTGCCGCCGATCTTTGCCAACACCTCGGCGCACTGCTTCGCCAGACAACGGGAGAAAAGTACGGAGAGTTCTGGCGCAGTAATAAAGTCCCCCGCTTCACCGAACTTGTAACTCCCCGCGCTGTAATAGCCAAGACCGGGCGTGTAGAGTGCCATTTCCATAAAACGGTCAAAACCGATATGACCACCGTTGGAGGCGATCTCGTCGATGATCAATGCCTGCAATCGCTGGCTGTGCGCTAATGCCTCGGGCGGTGGTGGCGGCAGTTCATGCATGGCGTGGTGTGGTGTGTTGGAATCCATCAGTGGGTCCGGTTTGAGTTAGAATGTAAGCACTAATCACTATCGAGGTATCAGCGTGGTCGAAAACAGTAGCCTCAGCGACAAGGTTGTTCTCATCACGGGTGCGGCACACCGCATCGGTGCCGCTACCGCACGGCTGTTGCATCAGGCCGGCGCCAATATCGTCCTTCACTACCGCCATTCTGCCGAAGGTGCAAAGCTGCTCGCGGACGAACTCAACAGCAAGCGTGCCGAGTCGGTGATCCTGCTACAGGGCGATCTGCTCGATATCGCCACCCTGTCGCAATTAGTGGAGCAGGCTCATGCAGCCTGGAACCGCCTGGATGTGCTGATCAATAACGCCTCGACTTTTTACCCCACGCCCATTGGCAATGTCAGTGAAGAGCAGTGGAACGATCTCATGGGCACCAACCTCAAGGCGCCCTTCTTTCTCTCCCAGGCCGCAGCACCGCAGCTAAAGACCGCACGCGGCTGCATCATTAATATTGTCGACATCCACGCCGACCAGCCGCTGCGGGAACACCCGGTCTACTCCATGGCCAAGGCGGGCCTGGTAATGATGACCAAATCACTGGCCGCCGAACTGGGACCGGAAATCCGCGTCAACGGCATCGCTCCCGGGGCGATCCTCTGGCCCGAGAACGACATGGACGACGCGATCAAATCGAAAATTCTCGAACGCACCTTCCTCAAGCGCCAGGGTAATCCGCAGGATATCGCCCGTGCCGCACTGTTCCTGATCCGCGACGCTGACTACACCACCGGCAATATCATCAAGGTCGACGGTGGTCGTTCGCTGAACAGCTAAAACTGCAACTCAACCGGCCACAGCGGCTGCTTCTGCTTGTCGAAGGCCGCCCACAGCTCCGAATAACTCTTATTTAATAAGGGATGATGTAACTCCGGGACCATCTCAGCCAGCGGACGCAACACAAAGGCGTTCCTGGTAATTTCATCCCGCGGCAGTTGCAGCTTGCCCTGCTGCAAAACCGTATCGCCGTAGAGCAATAGATCGATATCCAGGGTACGCGACGAAAAGCGTGGCCCTTCGCGGGTGCGACCATTGGCATCTTCGATCTCATGCAGGGCATCGTTAATCGCCTCGACACTCTCATCGCTGTCGAAGGCTGCCACCAAATTATAGAAATTGTTGCCGTCGAAACCGACCGCTTCGCTTTCATAAATAGTTGAGAGGGTCAATTTACCGAAGCGGCGTTGTAAGTCAGCCACGCCATCACGAATATGCCGCTCCCGATCGATATTGCTGCCGATGCCGACAAACACCCGTGGCATCAGGGGCGCTCCCCTCTTTCGATCACAATCCCCACCGCCGCCGCATGGCGCAGCGCGCCGCTCTTGTTCAGGCGCAGACGGACCCAGGGAACATTGAACTCATTAATAATAATCGCTGCGACCTGTTCGGCCATGGTCTCCACCAGTTGAAACTGGCTTTCACCGACGAACTCAATCAGGCGCTTGGAGACAGCCTTGTAATCGAGCGTGTCTTCAATGCTGTCACTGGCCGCTGCCTTGCTGATATCGGTCGCCATCTCCAGATCGAAACTAACGGTCTGTTTGATACGCCGTTCCCAGTCGTAGATACCAATCACGGTATCGATTCGCAGGTCGCTAATATAAATGATGTCCATCGGCTATCTATCCCGGCCGGAAAGGTGCTCACTATACCGAAGGCCTCCTAACCACGCCAAGGGAAGCTCGAAGCGACGGCGGCAAATCCGTATAATCGCCCCACCAACCACAACAACGAATCGACATGACTCCTTTAGAAATCGCAGTAATCGTCCTGGCCTATCTGCTTGGCTCCATCTCTGCCGCCATCATTACCTGCCGCCTGATGGGCCTGCCCGACCCACGTACCACCGGTTCGAAGAATCCCGGCGCCACCAATGTGCTGCGCATAGGCAACAAAAAGGCGGCGGCGCTGACCCTGTTCGGCGATTTTCTCAAGGGGTTGGTACCGGTATTGATTGGACGTCTGCTGGAGATCGAACCGCAGGGACTGGCGCTGATCGGCATGGCTGCTTTTCTCGGCCATCTCTACCCGATCTTTTTCGGTTTCCAGGGTGGCAAAGGCGTCGCCACCGCTTTCGGTGTGATCCTCGGCCTCTCCTGGCAGGTGGCGCTGGCAGCAATATTCACCTGGCTGATCATCGCCAAGGTATTCAAGATTTCTTCCCTGGCGGCGCTCATCGCCGCAGTCCTCACACCGTTCTACTGCTATCTGCTGGCACCGCAAATTGAGTACATGATCATGCTGGCGGTATTGAGCCTGATTTTGATCTGGCGCCACCAAAGCAATATCCGCAACCTGCTTTCAGGTAGTGAAGGAAAGATTGGTAAGAAAAATTAGACTGCGCTGAGGGTTTCCAGCGGCCAACGTGGCGTGGCGGTAAAGGTAAGTGCCTCGGTCTGACCTGCCGCCAGACGCTGATGACCGGCATAGGCAATCATCGCACCATTGTCGGTGCAGAACTCGGGGCGCGGATAATAGACTTCCACCCCGAGCTTCTCTCCCATCTGTTTCAATTTCTCACGCAACCCCTGGTTGGCGCTCACCCCACCGGCGATCACCAACCGCTTGAGGTTGGTCTGCTCCAGCGCTCGTTTACATTTAATCGCCAGGGTGTCGACCACCGCATCCTGAAAGGCACGGGCGATATTGGCCTTGTCCTGTTCGGACTGGTCGCTCTTCTGCCAGGTGGTGAGGGTAAAGGTCTTGAGGCCGGAGAAACTGAAGTCGAGGCCGGGGCGATCGGTCATCGGTCGCGGAAAGCGATAAACATCTGGGTCGCCCTGCTCCGCAAGCTTTGCCAATGCCGGGCCGCCGGGATAACCCAGCCCCAGCAGTTTGGCGGTTTTATCGAAGGCTTCGCCGGCAGCGTCATCCAGAGATTCACCCAGGATCGTGTAGCGGCCCACCCCGTCGACCTGCACCAGCATGGTATGGCCGCCTGAGACCAGCAGCGCGACAAAGGGAAATCCGGGTGGCTCGGCCTCCAGCATTGGCGCCAGTAGATGACCCTCCATGTGATGTACCGCCACTGCCGGAATCCCCAGCCCCCAGGCCAGACTGCGTCCGACCGAGGCACCAACCAGCAAGGCGCCGATCAATCCCGGCCCTGCGGTATAGGCAATGCCATCGAGTTGGCTGCGTGTCACATCGGCCTGTGCCAACACCTCGTCGATCAGCGGCAACAGCTTGCGCACATGATCGCGGGAAGCCAACTCCGGTACCACTCCGCCATATTCGGCGTGCATCGCCACCTGGCTGTAAAGAGCGTGCGCCAGCAGGCCGCGCCCACTATCGTAGAGGGCGACGCCGGTTTCATCGCAGGAGGTTTCGATACCCAATACCAACATGGCGCGCATTCTCCCCCGCAGGCGACGGCGGTTCAAGGACAAAGACAAAACCGGGCAGATGTGAGTAAGTACCCACCAGCTCCTATCGACACAACAAATTCCCCCAGCAACCCTTTGCATTTTGCCCTGCACATAATTAGAATTGCCGGTTCTCTCCCCCCGGGTGGGGAGTCCGAAACAGTCCTAACGAGGTGAACAGGCATATGCCAGCCGTACGTGTAAAAGAGAACGAACCCTTCGACGTCGCCCTGCGCCGCTTCAAGCGTAGCTGTGAAAAGGCAGGCGTCCTTGCTGAAGTCCGTCGCCGCCAGGCGTACGAAAAGCCGACCACCGTGCGCAAGCGTAAGCATGCCGCTGCGGTCAAGCGTCAGCAAAAGAAGACTTCACGCGAGCTGAACCGCTCCAAGCGCCTGTACTAAGTACAGGCCGCACCGCCAGCAATTCGCTATGGCAACTTCGCTGAAAGAGCAGATCACGTCCGATATGAAGGACGCCATGCGTGCCAAGGATAAAGATCGCCTTGGCACCATCCGCCTGATCCAGGCGGGGATTAAACAGCGCGAAGTGGACGAGCGCATCGAGCTCGACAATGAGCAGGTGCTGGCGGTACTGGACAAGATGGTCAAGCAGCGCCGCGACTCCATCACGCAATACCGCGATGCGGGACGTGATGAATTGGCGGCAAAAGAGGAAGCGGAACTGGAGATCATCCAGCACTATCTTCCGGAAGCACTGAGTGAAGCGGAAATCGATAGCCTGATCGAGGAAGCCATCGCAAGCTCTGGTGCAGAATCGATGAAAGACATGGGCAAGGTAATGGGCATACTGAAGCCCAAAGTCCAGGGACGTGCCGACATGGGTGCTGTCAGCGCCCGCATCAAGGCCCGCCTCAACTCCTGACCTGATGTCTCGGCGCGTTACCGGGTAACGCATGATGAGGGGTCATGGCAGGAAGAATCCCGCAACAATTTATTGATGACCTCGTCAGCCGCGTCGATATCGTCGAGGTCATCGACTCACGCGTACCGCTAAAGAAAACCGGACGCGAATATCAGGCCTGTTGTCCGTTTCATAACGAAAAAACACCGTCGTTCACCGTCAGTCAGGCGAAACAGTTCTACCACTGCTTCGGCTGCGGTGCCCACGGTACCGCCATCGGCTTCCTGATGGAATACGACCGCATGGAGTTCGTTGAAGCGGTCGAAGAGCTGGCAAAACTGGTTGGTATGGAGGTTCCGCGAGAAGCTGGCGGACCGGCACCCAACCCGCAGGCCCAGGAAAACAGTAAACGGCTTTACGCGATACTCGAACAGGCGGCCAATTTTTTCCGCCAGCAGCTACGTCAACATAATGAGGCGCAGCGTGCCGTCGACTACCTGAAAGGCCGTGGCCTTTCCGGCGAAATCGCCCGCGACTTCGGCATCGGCTACGCCCCGCCCGGCTGGGACAACCTGTTCAGCGCGCTGGGACGGGAAAACGAAAACGACCTGCTGCGCGCAGGCCTGTTGGCAGAAAAGGAAGGCGGCAGACGTTACGACCGCTTCCGTGATCGAATTATGTTCCCGATCCGCGATCGCCGCGGACGGGTCATCGCCTTCGGCGGCCGGGTATTGGGTGACGACAAACCGAAGTACCTCAACTCGCCAGAGACCCCGGTATTTCACAAGGGGCGCGAGTTGTACGGCCTCTATGAGGCACGCCAGGCATTGCGCGAACTGCCACGATTGCTGGTGGTGGAAGGTTATATGGATGTGGTGGCACTGGCCCAGTTCGGCGTGCGCTACGCGGTAGCGACCCTGGGGACGGCAGTCACCCCGGAACACCTGGAGCAGTTGTTTCGCCATACTGATGAAGTGGTGTTCTGCTTCGATGGCGACCGCGCAGGGCGCGACGCTGCCTGGCGTGGACTGGAAAACGCGCTGCCGCTAATGAGTGACGGTCGTAGCCTGCGCTTTATGTTTATGCCCGAGGGTGAAGACCCGGACACATTGATTCGTCAGGTAGGGCGCGAAGGATTTGAGCAGGCGCTGGACAAGGCCCAAACACTGGATCACTTTTTAGTCGAGCACTTTAAGCAGCAGGCCGATTTCAGCCGCATCGACGGTCAGGCCCGCCTGGTGGAGTTGAGTAAGCCACTGCTGGCAAAGCTGCCGCAGGGCATATACCGGGAGAAGCTGGCGGAACGGATGGCACCGCTGGCAAACATGCAGCCAGAGTCACTGCTGGGCAAACCTGCTGCAGTAACGACTCGACAAACGGTCGTACACAAAACGCCGGATGAGAAACGACAACCGCCGTCACATGTGCGCCACGCCATCACCTTGTTACTGCAACATCCGCAGTTGGCAAAGAACGTGGAACTGGACCCGGGATTGGGCAGCCTGCAGTTACCCGGAGTTGGGCTGTTGCTGGAGATGTTGCAACTACTGACAAACCAGCCTGACCTGACCACACCGGCGCTGCTGGAGCACTGGCGTGGTCGAGCGGAAGAGCGACATCTGTTCGCCCTGGCCCAGAAAGAACTACTGCTGGATGCGGAGCAGGACGACCTGGAAAATGAATTTATCGGCGCGCTGCGCGGTCTGAAGCAACAGATGCTGAAACAGCGTTTTCAGGAACTGAAGAGCAAACCGTTGACCGAGTTGAGCGAACTGGAAAAGGCTGAATACCAGAGATTGCTGAGAGAAATGCACGGTTAATCACACTTTTTTGCCTTTTTTTGCCCGGTAAAGTGGCAGTTAAGGAAAGCGTGACTATCCTTACAATGAATTTTTTATGACGCCCCGATTTGGGCCAAACGACTGAGACCCGCTGAAATGATGCAACAGGAACAAGAATCGCAAATTAAATTGTTGATTGCCCGTGGAAAAGAGCAGGGCTACCTGACCTACGCCGAGGTCAATGATCACCTGCCGAGCGACATTGTCGATCCGGAGCAGATTGAAGACATCATAAGCATGATCAATGACATGGGCATCACCGTGCACGAAGTCGCACCCGATGCTGATACCCTGCTCATCTCTGGCGAAGCCGTCACCACCGATGAAGACGCCGCCGAAGAAGCCGCCGCTGCACTGGCCTCCGTAGACAGCGAATTCGGCCGCACCACCGACCCGGTCCGCATGTACATGCGGGAGATGGGCGCCGTAGAGCTGCTGACCCGCGAGGGCGAAATCAAGATCGCCAAGCGTATCGAAGACGGCATGAACCAGATGCTGGCGGCGCTGGCCAGCCACCCTGAAACCATCGCTGAGCTGCTGCGTGAATTCCAGCAGGTAGAAGATGGCGAAATGCGCCTGGCCGACGTCATCACCGGCTTTGTCGATGCCGAGGAAGAGGCTGCCACTCCGGCGCCTGCCGCTCCGGCCGCTGCCAATCAGAAGGCATCCAGCGATGATTCCGATGATGACGATGACGACAGCGACGATGACGACAGCGAAGAAGAGGACAACACCCTCGATATCGAAGAAGTACGCGTGCGTATCGCTGCGATGGACAAGCTCTACAACAAAACCATTAATGCCATCAGCAAGCACGGCAAGGAACATAAAACCAGCGTTAAGCTGCAGGAAGAGCTGACTGCGACCTTCCTCGAATTCCGTCTGGCGCCCAAGCTGGTAGACCGCATGGTCGGCAGCCTGCGTGAACTGGTTGCCCGCATTCGTGACTACGAACGCCAGATCATGAGCCTGTGTGTTAATCAGGCGAAGATGCCGCGCAAGGACTTCATCGCCAGCTTCCCGGAGAACGAGACCAACTTGAAGTGGCTCGATTCTCACACCCGCTTCACCAAGCCTTATGCCAAGGAGCTCAAGCTCTATAAGGACGACGTGTTGCGCGCCCAGGGCAAACTGGCCTCGCTGGAGAAGGAATGCGGCATGTCCATCGCCGAGATCAAGGACATCAACCGCCGCATGTCCATCGGTGAAGCCAAGGCACGCCGAGCCAAGAAAGAGATGGTCGAAGCCAACTTGCGTCTGGTTATCTCCATCGCCAAAAAATACACCAACCGTGGACTGCAGTTCCTCGATCTGATTCAGGAAGGCAACATCGGTCTGATGAAGGCGGTGGATAAGTTCGAATACCGTCGCGGCTACAAATTCTCCACCTATGCGACCTGGTGGATTCGTCAGGCCATCACCCGCTCCATCGCGGACCAGGCCCGTACCATCCGTATTCCGGTACACATGATCGAAACCATCAACAAGCTCAACCGTATCTCCCGTCAGATGCTGCAGGAGATGGGCCGTGAACCGACTCCGGAAGAGCTGTCCGAACGGATGGAGATGCCGGAAGACAAGATCCGCAAGGTGCTGAAGATTGCCAAAGAGCCGATCTCTATGGAGACCCCCATTGGCGACGACGAAGATTCACATCTGGGCGACTTTATCGAAGACGGCAACGTCCTCTCTCCGGTCGAGTCGGCGACTGCCGAAGGTCTGCGCGAAGCAACTCAGGGTGTTCTCGAAGGCCTGACCGCTCGTGAATCCAAGGTACTGCGGATGCGCTTCGGCATCGACATGAATACCGACCATACTCTGGAAGAGGTTGGCAAACAGTTTGACGTTACCCGTGAGCGTATCCGTCAAATCGAAGCCAAAGCACTGCGTAAGCTGCGCCATCCGACCCGTTCCGAGAATCTGCGTAGCTTCCTCGACTCCGAGAACTAAGCGCAGCTCTTCGACAAAATAAAACGGCACCTTCGGGTGCCGTTTTTTTATTGTATGGTAAAGAGACTGGACGAGCTTTTTTTCGTATAATCACGAGCTTCGGGCCTATAGCTCAGTTGGTTAGAGCAGGGGACTCATAATCCCTTGGTCCCAGGTTCGAGTCCTGGTGGGCCCACCAACTCCCATTCAATATCTACTTTCATAACAACGCGCAAAAAAATCCCCGTAGCGCCAGCACCACGGGGATAGCTATCTGCAACAGTACAAACTATTTTTGTATCGATTTAATGAATTCGCTAACAGAATAAACATCTTCCGGGCTCAGATAATCTTTGAGCAACGGCATTTTTTGCTCCTTATTGCCGGTAGCGTGACGTCCCAGCACAGCCTTCAGAACACGCTCGGTGATACATCCCTTATTCTGTCCCTGAAGAGACGTGAGGTCGGCTGGTGATACCTTGAGGAAGTCAATGAGATGACCTTTACCGTCCGCCTTTTCACCGTGGCAGTGCAAACAACGCTGCGCATAAATCGCACGCCCTTTATCCACCTCTTTTGCGTTTGAATCCGCTGCCACGGCAACGTTACTTCCCGTCAGTACTGAAAAAAGTAGAATTGTTGTTGTAGCTTTGTTCAACATCCGCTTGCTCCTCTTACTCATTAATATCGTGCCTATTCTGCAGGGTAATACAAACACTTCCAAAGACGGAAGTGCTCCATCCCAAGCATAGGCCAGCAATCAGTGTTGTGCACCATCAGCGTCACAATAGAAAAGTAAGGCATTGCCTTCCTTTTTTGTTAGCGATTACGCAACTGGTAATGCTGCTGTTGATGCTGACGAAACTCTTCAACTTCTATTGTGCCATTACCGTTTGTATCGATATCAGCAAAATTCGGTGCATTGCCTAGATTGCGCATTTGGTAACCTTGCTGTGCCCGTTCACGGATACGTTTGCTACGTGCTTCATAAAACTCTTGCTCACCGATAACGCCACTGCCATCTAGATCGTAATCGGAAAACGCAGGCATGTTTCGTCCCTGTCCCATACCAGCCCCGGGGCCCATCCCGGCACCAGGGCCCATACCAGCACCACCACGTTGTCCCATCTGCGCACGTTGACCGGCAGATAATTCTTCCTGAGTTAATTGTCCATCGCCGTTACTGTCGAAAGCGGAGAAAGCCGGTGCATTACCCACGTTGCGCATTGGCATACCCTCTTCCGCACGCTGACGGATGCGCTCGGCACGTACCGCATTAAATTCCGCTTCACTTACCATACCATTGCCATCCTTGTCATAAGCTGTGAACGGAATCGGGCCACGCGAAGGAAGTTCTTCTGCCTGGAGGGTAGTGCCGGCAATGATAGCCAGCACGCCCAGAGAAATTGCTGCACTACGATTTTTCATCTTGCACCTCTCAGGGGAAGGAAAATTAGGCACACCTGCATTGCAGGCTATCCAGAGCGGCGGTAATTCAGCGCACCAACTCTATGAATAGTATAGAAGCGCAGAATGACAGAAATCACATCAAGAAATGTAAAGTTAGCGTGGCGAGGTAAGGCCCAGTTCACTAAGTTTTCGATAAAGGGTGCGCTCGCTGACACCCAGCCTCTCGGCCAGTTGGCGTTTTTCGCCCTGGAAGCGAGCCGTAGCCCAACGGAGATAACGTGCCTCGGCCTGTTCCAGTGGTACAAGCTCATCGGGAAAAGGCGTTGGCGCGCCACTGCCACTCAGCTCATCACTACACTCTGGCGGCAAATGTGACGGCAGGATCAGATTACCGTCGGCCAGCAGCAGTGCACGTTCGATGATATTGCGCAATTCACGGATATTGCCGGGAAAGGGATACCCTTTCAGACAGTTCAGTGCCTCACGCGATACTTTAACTTCACGGTCCGGGGCAAAGCGCTTCAAAAGATTCTCCAGCAGCAACGAGAGGTCATCCAGTCGTTTACGTAGCGGTGGCAATTCAATAGGGAAGGTATTGAGACGGTAATAGAGATCCTGACGGAACTCCCCTGCCGCGACCATCTGCCGCAGATCGCGGTGAGTGGCGCAAACCAGACGAAAATCGGCCTTTTGCACCTCGATACCACCCACCCTGCGATAGGTGCCGGTTTCGAGCAGGCGCAACAACTTCACCTGCAGCGCAGGCGGGACGTCGCCGATTTCATCGAGAAACAGAGTGCCGCCCCGGGCTACTTCCACCAATCCAATCTTGCGACTCACCGCGCCGGTGAATGCGCCCTTTTCGTGACCGAACAGCTCGCTCTCGAACAGGGTCTCGGTCAGTCCGGAACATTCAACCGGCACGAAGGGACCGCCGGCGCGGAGACTGGCATCGTGGATCGCCGAGGCAATCAACTCCTTGCCGGTGCCCGACTCACCAAGTAACAACACCGTCGCCTCACTGGGTGCCACCCGCTCGACCAGCCCGACCACTTTATTGAAGGCGGTAGATCGACCCAACAAAGGTCCCGCACCCGGGTCCTGACTTGCCAGGCGACTGGAACGCATCACCTCCAGATAAAAATGAATATCACCGTCGCCGTTGAACAGTGGGTAGATCTCCACATCCACATGCTCCTCGCCGCGCGAAGTATGGTGGAGATGGAGCAAGCGGGCGGGTTGACCACTGCCGCGCGCCAGACGCAGAGGGCAGTCCTCTCCCGCCTGATCGCAGGGCACGGTGTAATGATGTGAAACTTGATAGCAGTGAGCAGACTTGCCCGGACTCAGCGCTGCACCGAATTCAGCCAAATAACGGCTATTGCCAGCCAGCACCTCGTAGTCAGGCGAGATCAAGGCTGCCGGATCATGGAACACCTCAAGCATTCCACGCAGTTCACTCAGCGGTATGCCATACGGTAGCGATTCAAGCTGTGTCATTTCCCCACCCAGCTATGTCAATAGCAACAGTATAACCGTCATAATTGGCATATAACACTAAAAATCAGACCCATAATAACCTTTTAAAATGTATGAATTTTTAACGCCACCAATAACTTAGATGGCGCCACGACGGGCTTTAACAATCGCCACTGCGCACTGCGTCACAATTGGCACTTAGTTTGCAATCAACTGGCTGTCCGAACTCGGGCAGCAGTGGTCGTCGGTTCCCCCCACCCTCTCCACCGTCGATCACTGCTTATTTCCATTTAGGAGCTGAATATGTGGAAACAGGTACTGGTGCGCGAGTTGGCAGCGGTGCTGCTACTCAAGCTGGCGGCGCTCTTTATCATCTGGCACGCCTTCTTTGACCAACCCGTTAAACAGGAGGTCACCGACCAGACGGTCGGCCAACGCCTGTTGGGTGACTCCCGCCAGTCCACCACTCCCCCAACAATCCGATTAGCGATACAGGAGTAGAGAATGGTTACCGAGACGGTCGTCGACCTCTCGCGGTTGCAATTTGCACTCACCGCGATGTACCACTTCCTTTTCGTCCCACTGACGCTGGGACTTTCCTTCCTGCTGGTGATCATGGAGTCGGTCTATGTGATGACCGGCAAGCAGGTCTACCAGGACATGACCAAGTTCTGGGGCAAGTTGTTCGGTATCAACTTCGCTCTGGGGGTCACCACCGGCATCACCATGGAGTTTCAGTTCGGCACCAACTGGGCCTACTACTCCCACTACGTCGGTGACATCTTCGGTGCGCCGCTGGCTATTGAGGGCCTGATGGCCTTCTTCCTTGAATCGACCTTCATCGGTCTGTTTTTCTTCGGCTGGGATCGCCTGACCAAGCGACAACACCTGCTGGTCACCTTCCTCACCGCCTTTGGCTCCAACCTTTCGGCACTGTGGATCCTGGTGGCCAACGGCTGGATGCAGAACCCGGTCGGCGCCGACTTCAGTTTCGAAACCATGCGTATGGAGAGGACCTCCTTCGCCGAACTGTTGCTCAACCCGGTCGCCCAGGTGAAATTCGTCCATACCGTCTCCGCCGGTTACGTCACCGGTTCGATGTTCGTTCTCGGTATCAGCGCCTACTACCTGCTCAAGGGGCGCGACATTCCCTTCGCCCGCCGTTCCTTTGCCATCGCCGCCGGTTTCGGCCTCGCCTCGGCGTTATCGGTTGTGGTGCTGGGTGATGAATCCGGTTATGAGCTGGGTGACGTGCAGAAGACCAAACTGGCCGCGATTGAGGCCGAGTGGGAAACACAACCGGCACCCGCCGACTTCACCCTGATCGGTTTCCCGGATCAGGAGAACGAGACCACCCACGGTGCGATCAAGATCCCCTGGGCACTGGGCCTGATCGCCACCCGCTCCACCAATGAAGAGGTCCAGGGCATCAAGGAGTTGAAGCTGGAGCACGAAGCACGTATCCGCAACGGTATGGTCGCCTACGACCTGTTGCAGAAACTGCGCGGCGGCCAGACCGATGACCAGACCCGCGCCGCCTTCGAAGAGGTGAAAAAGGATCTCGGTTACGGCCTGCTACTGAAGAAGTACACCGCCAATGTTTCCGATGCGACACCTGCGCAGATCCAGCAGGCGGTGGACGACACCATTCCCAAAGTCGCGCCGCTGTTCTGGAGCTTCCGCCTGATGGTGTTGCTCGGCTTCTGGTTTATCGTGCTATTCGCCCTGGCCTTCTGGAACTGCGCCAAGCGGCGCACCGGCGGCAAACAGTGGCTGCTCAAGGCCGCGCTGTTCAGTATTCCGCTACCGTGGATCAGCTCCGAACTGGGCTGGTTCGTCGCCGAGTACGGTCGTCAACCCTGGTCCATCGGTGAAGTGCTACCGACCCATCTCAGTACTTCTACCCTGGGCACGGGCGATCTCTACTTCAGCATTGCCGGCTTCATCGGCTTCTACACCCTGTTGCTGGTGGTTGAACTCTACCTGATGTTCCGCTTCGCCCGTCTCGGTCCGAGCAGTCTGCATAGCGGCCGTTACCACTCCGAACAATCCGGTAACCAGGCGCTGCCTCAAGGAGTAAACCCATGATCCTCGATTACGAAACACTGAAACTGGTGTGGTGGGTACTGGTCGGCGTGTTGCTGATCGGCTTCGCCGTCACCGACGGCTTCGACATGGGAGCCGGGGCACTGCTGCCCTTCCTCGGCAAGACCGATGAAGAGCGACG
Organism: Thiohalomonadaceae bacterium; assembly: GCA_050299175.1. Lineage (GTDB taxonomy): Bacteria > Pseudomonadota > Gammaproteobacteria > Thiohalomonadales > Thiohalomonadaceae > JAPHTQ01. The sequence continues at coordinate 2,763 of JBNKVM010000036.1, read as the reverse complement.
CATCATTATTAATACCGTCGGCCCGCACTGGGACGGCAACCAGGTCTGGTTCATCACCGCAGGCGGGGCGATCTTCGCTGCCTGGCCCGCGGTGTACGCCGCCGCCTTCTCCGGCTTCTACATCGCCATGTTGCTGGTGCTGTTCGCGCTGTTCTTCCGTCCGGTCGGTTTCGACTACCGCAGCAAGATCGAAGACCCGCGCTGGCGCAACACCTGGGACTGGGGTCTGTTCGTCGGCGGTGCGGTTCCGGCTCTGCTGTTCGGTGTCGCCTTCGGCAACGTGATCCTCGGCGTACCGTTCGAGCTGGACGAGTTTCTGCGTCCAAGCTATAGCGGCAGCTTCTTTGGTCTGCTGCGGCCCTTCGCCCTGCTCGCCGGGGTAGTCAGCCTCTCCATGCTGATGACCCACGGCGCGGTATGGCTGCAGATGCGTGCCGGTTCGCCGGTACAGGAACGTGCGCGCATGGCGGCCATTGGTGGTTCGCTGGTGATGTTCGCTGCCTTCGCCCTGGCCGGTGTCTGGCTCTATATGGGTATCGATGGTTTCCGCATTGTCTCCCAACCGCCGCTGGATGCGCTGCCGAATCCGCTGGCTAAAGAAGTAGTCATGGCCAAAGGCGCATGGATGAGCAACTACGCCAAATATCCGTGGATGATGGCGGCACCGCTGCTTGGTCTGCTCGGCGCACTGGCCACCGCGTTGCTGGCATGGGTCAATCGTCCGGGTTGGGGTTTCCTCACCAGTTCACTGGCGATGGCCGGGGTGATCCTCACCGCCGGGTTCTCCATGTTCCCGTTCGTTATGCCGTCGAACAGTTCACCGGTCAGTTCACTGACTGTGTGGGATGCACCATCAAGTCACCTGACCCTGACGGTAATGTTCTGGGCAGCAATGATCTTCGTGCCGATCATCCTTGCCTACACCACCTGGACTTATCGTGCCATGTGGGGTCGGGTCACCGTCGAACACATTCGTGCGCACGACCACGAAGCCTATTAATAAGAGGAGAGAGTGTTATGTGGTATTTCGCCTGGATACTTGGTGTATTGCTGGCCTGCAGTTTCGGCATCATCAACGTGATGTGGCTGGAGTCGGAGAGCGGTGTCAATGACGACGAAAGCGCTCATTAACATGGCGGCAACAGGTGGGGATGCGCAGTGGCGCATCCCCTATCCCAATCCATTCTGGTCGCGCCTGATTTCCATTTCGCTGGCCATCGCCCTGTCGGCACTGATCCTGATCTTTCCGCGGGCGCTCGCTGTTTCCATCAGCGACGTGAATCACAGCCTGTTAAGCCTGCTGTTATGGGGCATTGCCATAGGCTTCGTTCACGGCGTCGGCTTCGTGCCGCGCATGGCGATCTGGCGCGTCGTTTTTAATCCTTTTATCGGCTGGCCGCTGATGGGTTATGGAATTTTTCTAACCCAGAGCGCGACCTGAAAAACAACATTCTTCTCAAAATTAGGGCTCGTTTCCTGAGGCAAGGCGCAGAGCCTGCGAGGAACGGAGTTTACAGATAGTAAATGAGTACCGGAGCAGGCTTTGCAACACAGCATCAGGGGACGAGAACAATTTTGAGATGAATTTTTGTCACTCAGGGCAAGGATGCCCACCCTTATTTATCTGGAGAATGAACAATGAAAATAGCCGTTACCAGTCAGAACCGCCGCGAGGTCACTGAACATGCCGGTCGCTGTCGCAAGTACTGGATATACGATGTTGAGAACAAACAGATCATCAACAAAGAACTGCTGGAGCTGCCAATGGAACAATCTTTCCATGAGAGTGCCGCACACCAGCCTCACCCACTGGATGTTGCAGCGGTCTTAATCAGCGGCAGCATGGGCCAGGGCATGTACCTGCACCTCGCCTCCAAAGGCATTATCGGCATCGTTACCGGCGAAAAAGATCCGGACAGGGCGGTAAACGAATACCTGGCCGGCAACCTGGCCCCCGTTGGCGATGCGATCGGTTGCCGTCATGGAGATGCCCATCATCACCATTGAGGCGACAGGGTTAATGGGTATTTAAGCCAGGGAAGGCTACGCTCTTGGCGACATAGTACGAGCAGTGTATCGTGCCATAGTTCAACCGCTAAGGATCGGTCGCCAATGAAACCGCTTTATCTTTTGCTGGGCTTGACGCTTTTGCTCGGCGCCTGTAGCGACGACAACGCTGCCAACAAGGCCAAGACCGGGCCAACTCCCCTGCAGATCGAGGCCACCACCGTTACCCGGCAAGCGCTGGGACAGTCGATTAACCGTACCGGTACCCTGCGCGCCGAGCAGGAGGTCAAACTGCTCGCCGAGGAAGAGGGACGGGTAGACAAGGTACCCCTCTATGAGGGCGACCATGTCAAACAGGGTGACCTGCTGCTGCAACTGGACGACTCGCAGCTGCGCGCCGAAGTGAAAAAAGCCACCGCGCAACGCAAGCAGGCCAAACTGGATGTGCAGCGACTGGAACGGCTGCAGAACAGCAAACTAATCACCGAGGATGAACTGGCACGGGCACGTACCGCCTTCGATATCGCTGTCGCCGAAGAAGACCTGCTACAGACCCGTCTGAACAATACCCGTATCACCGCCCCCTTTGCCGGTGTAATCAGTCAGCGCCTGGTCGAACCGGGAGACGTAGCAGCCAAATTCACCCACCTGCTCTCCCTCACCTCCACTGACACCCTGCTGGCGGAGCTGTCGATCTCCGAGTTATTACTGCCGGGACTGGCCGTCGGCGACAAGGTCACCATCATGCTTGATGCG
>JBNKVM010000035.1:0-6404 GCA_050299175.1 Thiohalomonadaceae bacterium | reverse complement strand
GTGGTGAATGAAGAACACATCCAGGGAATGATCGACGGCTTTGCCAGCCAGTTACAACAGGTGGTGGATCGCCTGTTTCGGCGTTTGCAGTGGGCACTCAATCAGCTTGAACGGCTGCGCAAGATAGCCACCAATAAGGGTGCGCTGGATGCGGATGAAGAGGCTCTGCGTGGCCGTTGCGAACGCCTGGTTAAGAAGCTCAAAGGCGAAGCTAAGCGCAACCGGAATCAGGCCGAAGGGGTGGACGAAACCAACACGTATGGCGTACTGGCAGCAGAGGGGTTTCTGCCTGGCTATGGGCTGGACACCGGTGCGGTAACCTTGACTCACGTGGCGCCACGTTTCAGTTCGGATATTTCAGACTGGGAACTGCGCCGCAACAGCGGACTGGCAGTGCGCGAGTATGTTCCCGGCAACCTGATCTATGCCAACGCCCACAAATTTGTTCCGCGCATCTTCCACCTGGTACCGGAAGAACCCCTGGTATTTTCAGTCGATGTTACACTCGAATCCGTGCAGGAAACCGGCGCAACAGCGAAGAAGGCTGAGCGCCAGATGGGGTCGATGGGCGCAACGCACCTCTTTGGGGTGGCTGTTTGCGATGTGGATGCCCCTCACTATTCCTACATTTCTGATGACGAGGACTACCGCTTTCAAATGCCGGTGGCGGTGTTTGGCCAGGATCAGGGCCGTCATTCCGGTGGTTCTGCCTATGAGTGGGACAATCGCTCACTACATTTCAAGCGCGGCATGCACATGCGTCTCGTGAATGTGGGTGCTTCCAGTCAGGTCCAGTCGGGTGGTCTGTTGGGTTATCCTTTATGTCTGGTCTGCGGCGCCAGTCGTTCGCCGATGGCCTCGCAGAATGAACTGGATAGTTTCAATGATCATCATCTGGAACGATGCGGACGCAGGATCCAGCACATCAGCTTCTACGCGGAAGTTGTAGCCGACGCTCTGACGTTGCCGGACTGTGCCTCGAAAGAAGTGGCCTACAGCCTGATGGAGGCACTACGCCAGGGCGCCGCTGAAGTGCTGGACATGGAAATCTCCGATCTCCAGGTGCAGGTATTCGGCAAACCGGCCAGAGAGATGGTCGATGCTTTACTATATGACCCGATGCCCGGCGGTTCTGGTCTACTGGAACAGATACTCGAACATTGGCCGCAAGTGGTGGCCGCTGCCCGCACACTGGTTGAGGAATGCCCCGGAGCTTGCGAGACATCCTGTGTGGACTGCCTGCAACACTTCCGCAATTCGTTCTATCACAACAATTTGAATCGCCACACAGCTTTGGATTACCTGCGCGAGGGGGGCGACAAGTTGCGCTTTGCTCACGACATCGCACCGGTACTGCCGGACCAGACGCTCGCCCAACACCCCGGCAACGCACCCGAACAACAACTGGTCGCGCTGCTGAAAGCGGCCGGATTGACGAGCTTCGAAACCGAGCGACCGATTGAGCTGTCCGGTGGGGTAATGACACGGCCAGATGTATACTTCCACGAGCCCAATGATCATTTCGATGGTGTCTGCATCTACCTAGACGGTATGAGTAGTCACCTGCACGGCAATGCGCAGACAGCGACCAATGACCGCCAGATCCGCCAGGAACTGCTTAACAGCGACTACGAAGTTATCGAAATCCAATATCAGGAGCTGTTCGACAAAACGGTTATGCGCACCCATATGCGCCGTATTGCCAAAGCTGTAGCAGGCAAGGCGAAGGCTAGGGAGCTTGAGGCCGATGACGACTGGTTCGATACAGCCGATAGCTTCAAGGCAGATGCCCAGGCAGCGCAACCGACTCCAATTTTACCCTTCAAACTGGTAAGCGCTGGCGATAAAGACTTTGTGCCATACCAAAACTGTGTGCCTCTTAGCAGCCTGAAAGCTGCCGCAGGCAGCTGGAGCGAAGAGCAGACTGGTTTGGAATCGTTGGTAGAGCAGGCTGAGCAATGGGTGGTACTTGAGGATGGCAAGCTGGAGCCAGGTATGTTTGTCGCTCAGGTAATGGGGCACTCCATGGAACCGCTGGTGCCGGCTGGCAGCTACTGCCTTTTCCGCCCGGTTCCCGCCGGCAGTCGCGAGAATCGCAAATTGCTGGTTTGGCATGCCGGCGTAACCGACGGTGAAACTGGTGGTCAGTACACGCTGAAGGTCTATCACAGTGAAAAAAATACCAGTGGAAACGGAGAGTGGCGGCACATGCGTATTACACTCAAGCCTTTGAATCCGGCCTTTCGGCCATTGGTACTGGAGCCGGATTCGGAGGGTGCTGTGCGGGTGGTGGCTGAGCTTGTAGAGGTTTTGGGATGAAATGGATGTTTTAAAGGTTACACAATTGGCTGTTTTGATTCACAAAGTGAGTGATTAAGAATGAATTGGGCTCAATCGCATGGAAAGGGTGAGAGGTACGCTATCGAAGCGCAGCTGGCTTGACAGTGCCTGCCAATTTTATTGACAGGCCTAAAATTGTGGTGCATCTATTCTTAAATATTTTACTCTTATTTCTTGCTATATCAATCCCGGAGCGTGCTCGCGCAGCACCTGATTGGCAACAAGACCAAATCGCTGCCGGGATGCCGTGAAAAATGGATCAAGCTTTTTGTTTGCTGGAATTAAGTAAATACTTGCTAAATCAGGTAGTGACCACCCATCAATAATGTGGTCTTCAATTAATTGGTCAAGCTCTGCAATTCAACGCTTTCTTTGGTTTACCAGAAAAGCCGCATTTAAATTCAGCAATTTAATAGTGTGTTTGGCCTTTTTTTGGTAACGTTTAGTTTTATTTGGCGATGCAATAATCCGTCCATCACTCAAATAAAGGAAGTAATTTCTTTTTGATCTGGCGCGCAAGGGAGACATAAAGTGCCTCCAATCATAGTGATTTCCTTTTGCATGTCCGCGAAACATATCCTTGGTCGAGTAAGCAAGGGGAGTCTCACCCCAAGCTTCTCACAGAACCGTACGTGAACCTCTCGATTCATACGGCTCTTGTCATTCAATCATGCGCGCAACAAATTCCAATGGACAAATAGATTTGGCTTCGCATCTTTGACACGCCGCAACCAACTCATTGCCTTCTTGTAACCCGCTCCGCGACTTTTGTATTTCCGCATAACCCATCGGCACAATTTCCAGTCCAAATGGCGTACCAGGAACAGTAACTCCGATTGGAAGAATGCACCATAGTAGCCAATCCAGCCCCGCACCACCGGGTTCACAAGCGCAGCCAGGTGGTAAATCGTGGAGCCGGTTTTCCTTTGTAGCTTCCACTCCCTGATGCTCGCGTAAACCTCCTTTTTCGCCTTTGATGAAATGGCCGGAGAGAAATTGACAAAATACTTACCCTGACGGTTCTTTGATAGGCGTGGCCTAAAACAGTAACCGAGGAAGTCGAAGTTGTTTGGGTGTCCATTTTCCCGTCGGTTCGCATCCTGGCAATACACAATTTTCGTCTTCTCCGGGTGTAGCTCCAAGCCACACTCCCTGAACCTCTCAGAAATGGCTTTCAGAAGCTGCTGCGCCTGCTCATAGGAATTGCAATGCACAACCCCATCATCCGCGTACCTTTCAAAAGGGGCGGACGAATGATTTCGCTGCATCCACATATCAAATGTGTAATGCAGGAACAAGTTCGCCAGCAGTGGACTGATCACTCCTCCCTGTGGTGTCCCTCGCTTCCTCTCGATTTGTTCACCACCGGTTGATTGCATCGGTGCTTCCAGCCACCTCTGTACATAGAGTTCTACCCACGTCTCCTGAGAGTGGTATTTCACCGCCCGCATCATCAGGTCATGAGGTATCGCATCGAAGAACCCCTTGATATCCAGATCGATCACCCAGTCATAGCGCCAACATCGCTTTCGAGCCTGCGCCAGTGCTTGCTTCGCAGATCTGCGTGGTCTGTAGCCGTACGAGTCCGGATGAAAAATCTCTTCCAGATCAGGCTCCAGTTGATTCTTGACCACCATCTGAGCGATGCGATCGGCAACCGTGGGCACTCCGAGTGTGCGCATTTTTCCATCCCCCTTCGGGATATCCACGCGTTTTACCGCTGGTGGAAAATAACTGCCCGAGGACATCCGGTTCCATATTTTGTAGAGGTTACCCTTCAAATCCATTTCAAACTCTGCAATCGAGCAATCGTCAATTCCAGCTGCACCCTGGTTCCGTTTTACCTTCAGGTATCCGTCCCATACCGCCTTTTTCGAAATACAAAATGATTTTATCTTTTCCAAACCATTCCTCCGGGCATTCACCCGTTGACACCTCAGAAAAAATTTGAATGACTCACCCCCTTCGCTCCCGTCCCATTACAGAACATTCCACACTACTACGAGGTGATCCGCCCCTGTGCATTGTATTGGATACTCTGACTGTTTCCAGCATCTCTCCTTAACACCAACACGACAGGTTCCCACGTTCTATGTATGAGCCAGCGCCAAGTTCGCGTCACCTCTGTACCGACCACCGCAGAGTCAGTAATCGGATGCCCTCTCTGCTCGTCCCGGATACGTTCAAGATACCCGGTTTTGATGGCAACAGTCGGTTTTTCGATACCTCATCAGTGATTCACTTGCGTTCGCCTCTTTAGCGCACACCTGACATTTATAAGAATGCCTTTTCTCAATCGCTCACTACCCGGACTCTTAACCCGAGCAGCATTAAGTGGTTTGGAACCCGCTTCCGAAAACCGATTCCGAGGGACCTCCCCTCATCTCACACACAGCTGCGCACAGTAGAAAACCTGTGCACTCGTGGCGCACTTGAACGAAGCCGCTCCGCGGAAAATTAAAACCATAAACCTGCCCACCGTCCAATAACAGAGATAATGCCTCTACGTGCCCAACCCCGGGCACGACAACTAGAGGACTATCTCATGAATAAAGCACAGCAAAAACGCTTCGATTCGCTGTACCGCAAGCATGTTAACGCATTACGCCGCCAGGGCAAAGCCGATGCTACTATTGACGCCTATTCCCGCGCCGTGCGCCGAATTTGTGAGTTTTTCGACTCCCCACCCGATACCCTATCCCAGGAACAGCTCGAAACCTACTTCGATTCATTGGTGAAAACCCATAGCTGGTCTACTGTCAAGGTTGACCGCAACGGCCTGCAGTTTTTCTATCAGCATATCCTCAAGCGCGACTGGCAATGGGTGGACATCTTCAAGCCGCCACAGGTCAAAACCCTGCCGGATGTGTTGACGCTCAAAGAAATCGAACGTCTGATAAATGGCACCCGGGAACTGCGCTATCAGACTTTTATCCTGGTCTGTTTCAGCATGGGTCTGCGCCTGGGTGAAGCACTGTCGCTGAAAGTTGGCGATATCGACAGTGAGCGCATGAAGGTGCATATCCGTTGCGGCAAAGGTCGTAAAGACCGATTTGTCATCTTACCGCTGCTGACTCTGCAGGCATTGCGGCGCTATTGGGTTTCGCACCGCCATCCCCAGTTGATCTTCCCTCGCGGGCGTAACCCACAAGAACGTTCCCAGGCGGATACCGTCATGGATCGCGGAGGACTTCAAAAATCCTTCAAAGTCATTTTGAAGGATGTCGGCATTCACAAAGAAATTACTCTTCACTCCTTGAGACATTGCTACGGTACCCTGCTGACCGATGTCGGGGTCAGTCTGCGTTCAATCCAGGAGGAGATGGGGCATGAGTGTCCTAAGACCACCACGATTTATACACAGCTGTCCGCTAATACACAGAAGGATACCGATCGGCGTATCAACGGCCTGATGGCACGACTGCGGGTGTTGTGGGGTGAATGACATGGATCTGCAACTTATCGTTCACCGTTATCGCGAGCGGTTTGTACAGTGCTATGGCAAACAACTCAATACCGATCAATGGTCGGCACTCAACGCCATCGACGGCTGCCGACAAGGTCAGTATGGAGAGTTGGCCCTGAGCTGTAACGCCTGTCACCACCAGGGCGAAATACCGCGCTCTTGTGGCCATCGCGCCTGCAACCAATGCCAACACCATAGTACACAAACCTGGCTTGAACGTCAGCAACAGAAACAACTCCCCGTGAATTATTATATGGTGACTTTCACCTTGCCCAGTGAGCTTCGGTCGCTCGCTATGGCACACCCCAAAGTCGTGTATTCTCTGTTGATACAGTGTGCGACCGATACGCTCAAGACCTTTGGCTTGAATCGGAAAGGTTTTAATGCCGAATTGGGCATGTGTGCCGTATTGCATACCCACACCCGACGACTCGATTATCACCCGCATGTTCACATCGTTGTCCCTGGCGGCGGTATACACCGCGGCAGGCGAGAATGGCGCAAGTTGCGGGGTGATTACTTGTTTAACGGCAAAGCGCTGGCTGGCGCCTTTCGCGGCGCGTTTCTCCATGCGCTGGACAAAGCCGGCCTGAAGCCA
>JBNKVM010000034.1:0-52080 GCA_050299175.1 Thiohalomonadaceae bacterium | reverse complement strand
CTGACCATGCTGCGGATGCAGTACGGCGACAAGGACTCGCTGGAGTTCACCGAAAAGGTCACCCGCGAACTGGCCCTGGAGGGCTGGCGCAGCGCGCTGGAACTGGCGAAAGAGAAAGGCCCGGCGCCGATCCTGGAGCAGGATTTCAAGGTCACCGCGGAAATGCTGCGCAAGCGTCCGGAGATGAAGCGCGACGGCATCAAGCTGGGCGACAAGATCAAGGGCAAGGTGCTGCACGCCAAATACAGCCGCTACATGCAGCGTATCGCCGAGGCCGATCCGACCCTGGTCAACGAGCTGGCCGAAGTGGGCGCACGCTTCACCCACCACAGCTCCATCGCCCCCACCGGCACCATCTCCCTGTCGCTGGCCAACAACGCCAGCAACGGTATCGAGCCGAGCTTCGCCCACCACTACTCACGTAACGTGATCCGTGAAGGCAAGAAATCGAAAGAGAAAGTCGACGTCTTCAGCTTCGAGCTGCTGGCCTACCGCGAGCTGGTCAACAAAAAGGCAATGCCGTACTCCGACAAGGCCGACGAGCAACTGCCGGAATACTTCATCACCGCCGAGGACGTCACCCCCAAGCAGCACGTCGATATCCAGGCCGCTGCGCAGAAGTGGATCGACTCCTCCATTTCCAAAACCGCCAATGTCCCCACCGACTACCCCTACGAGGAGTTCAAGGACATCTATCTCTACGCCTACGAAAACGACCTCAAGGGCTGCACCACCTTCCGCTTCAACCCCGAAGCGTTCCAGGGCGTGCTGGTCAAAGAGAGCGACCTGGAGAACACCACCTACCGCTTCGAGCTGGAGAACGGTGAAATCCTCGAGGTTAAAGGCAACGAAGAGATCGAATACGACGGCGAAACCCACACAGCCGCCAACCTTTTCGATGCGATGAAAGAAGGGTACTACGGTCGGCTGTAGTAAATGATCTGGAGTAGCTCATGGATGAGCTTAAAGAAAGAGCCAGGCAACTGCGTCTGGAAGGCAAAGCATTAAAGGAAATTGCTACGACGCTGAATATGTCCGTAGCAACAGCGTCTGCATATTGCAGAGATGTTTTGCCTAAATGGAAGAATGCTCCGGGAGCTCAAAAGCTTCGCTATGCAGAACGGTTTAAAAAGATGTATAGCGATGGAATGCCGATACCGGAGATTGCGAAGGTATTCGGTATTCCCGCCAGTACCCTGTTTGACTGGCGACGCGAGTTTGGATTGAAACGAAACAGTCGGTCCAGATATATGACCGACGAAATGCGCGAGCATCTTGGGGATAAGTTATCTCGGGATAAGACGGGTGTACTCAAGTTGAAAGCGGTGCGTCTCTATTTGGATGACGAGCTTTCAACACCAGAGATAGCGCAACAGTTGGGCGTGTCTGCACAAACAATCGGCCAGTGGTTGATAAAGGCTGATGTGGAGCTGAGAAAGCGACCAACAACCAGAACACGGCAAAAGCTTCGACATGCCAATCTGGGAGCGAAACGTTATAACTGGAAAGGCGGTATTACCAGGGAACAACAGCGGCGGCGTGGTTCTCTGTATATGCGCCTTGCGCGTGAAGCGTGTTTTGAGCGAGATGAGTACACATGTCGTTCATGCGGTGAGAAAGGTGGAAAACTGAACGCACATCATATTTGGCCGTTTCAGCGCTTTCCCGACCGAATGTACGACGTGAATAACCTGCTGACATTATGTGAGGCTTGCCATACGGCGTTCCATAAAGCTGTTGGCGGACAAGTGAAAGTTGCTATCGGGCCATTTTTTGCGGAAACAGAATGGCATGAGACAGACAAATATTAGGTAGTATTCAGGAGAATAATATGGCTTTGAAGATAGAAAAGAAGATTGTCGGCTATAGCGTCGTCAAGGACGATGAGAAAAAAGAAAAAGTCGCCGTGCCTGCGGTTGTCGAATGCAAGCAGGAAGACAACGTCGTCCATCTCACTGAGGCGCTTGAGCGCCCGGAGATGCTGCTGGGTTCGACCTACAAGATCAAAACCCCGCTGACCGAACACGCGCTCTACGTCACGATTAACGACGTGGTCCTCAACGAAGGCACCGAGCACGAATTGCGCCGTCCCTTCGAAGTGTTCATCAACTCCAAAAACATGGACCACTTCCAGTGGATCGTCGCCCTGACCCGAATCATCTCTGCGGTATTTAGAAAAGGCGGCGACGTCACCTTCCTGGTGGAAGAGCTGCACTCGGTCTTCGACCCGCGTGGCGGCTACTTCAAGAAGGGCGGTAAATACATGCCCTCACTGGTAGCCGAGATCGGCGATGCCATCGAATGCCACCTGAAATTCATCGGCATGCTCAAGAGCGATGGTCTGGATGAACACCAGAAAAAACTGATCGAGGAAAAACGCGCCCAGTTTGAAAACCAGAGCAAAGGCAAAGCCGAAGGTGAAGAAGCCAAGAGCGACTTCCCTGCAAGTGCCCAGCTTTGTGGTAAGTGTCATACCAAGGCGGTGATACAGATGGATGGGTGTATGACTTGTCTCAATTGCGGCGATTCCAAGTGCGGCTAACCTGCTGCGCCAGAAACGCGATGGCTGTGTTGCTGAATCGTTCTGCGCGTGCTCATGCACTATATGTGCACTCCGCTGCTCGAACGATTCGCGCCTTGCCATCCCGTCCCTGGCTGTGCAGGTCACATAGCGGCGCGAGGAATCCTCATGCGGCGTTGCTGAATTTTTCTGCGCGTGCTCATGCACTATATGTGCACTCCGCTGCTCGAAAAATCCGCGCCTTGCCTGAGAATCCCTCGCTTGCTCTTTACTGGCGGGATGACGAACTAATAATTTAGATAAAACCGAATTCGCGGGATGCGAAGGCGGAAGAAATAAGAACCGGGCTTCGCAGAGATGTGAAGCTCGGTTTTTTTACTTTAGCTAAAATGGATTCCAGATGAAGATTCGCTACAGTTATATGATTTTGTTTCTATTTTTTGCGCCATTGGTTATGGCAAAGGAGATTCCTGATAAGGCGAATGCACAAAAAAATACGGTACAGTTGGGTGTCACAAAACATGCTGATATCACAGCAGAGGGTCTGAAGGAGAATGCGGGTAAGAAAACGGATGGAGCAGGGGGCGTCGAAATTTATCTTTTAAAGGAGCAAATTAAACTAATAAAGGAATATCAGGGATCGTTGCTTAGTACCGTGTATTGGTCATTAAGTGCGATTCTTGGACTAGCTTTAGTTCTAGTTGGTTTTGGTTGGTGGTCTAATATTCATATTTATCGTGCTGAGATAGCTAGATTGCGAGAAGAGGTGGAATCAAGAACATCTGAATCAGAAAGTAGCATGGAACTTGCTTTAGAAGAGTCAAAAAACGTTGTTATGGAGCTTGTTAATGAACAAATGCAAACAACAACAAATAGATTGGCAAATAAAGTTGATGATTTGCAGAAGCAACTGACGTCTCAGAAGGAATCCATTACGGATATTGAATCTGTAATAGAAACCTTCGCTGATAAGTTGGATGAACAATATCTGATAGCAGAATACAATTTGAGGGTTGTGGAAGAATGGGTGTGGGATATTAGGGGCGTTGTGAGCAATATTTTACTGACCCAAGCGCAGTCGCTCGAGGCGTCACTTAATGTTGATGATAAGGAACGAGTAGGGCGAACTCTTGGGAGAATAAAAGAAACGCTGAAGAAATATTTTGGTGACGAGTCAAAGGATAAGAGCGTTTCGAAATTAGCTTTCGATAGGCTAACTCGTGCGGTTGAAGCATCATCAAAATACGATGCTGTTGAATCGGCACTAATTCTGGAAACGCTAGAGGGGTTGGCGATTAGATAACTTGTATAAAGGTATCGGAGGGAATAAATTTTAATCCCTTCGGTACCTTTTAATTATCCACAAATCAACAGGCAGCTCCAGCTTGGTATATAGAGAACACGGTTTTTTGTTATATCAGAGAGCAATATAAGGTATGCCTTTGGACGAAAATATACACACAGATAGTCATCAAGCAAAGTTTACTGAGAAAGGTATATTTGGGCAATTTAGAGATTTTTTGTCATATCTTCCTCGGGAAATAACAACGTTTGCATCCGTTGCCATCTCCTGTTGGGCACTAGCCGAAATTCTAATAGTAATTCTAGATAATAGACCAAGCCCTGGAGCGCTGGCATTCCCTGTTATCGGTGTGGCAGTCATTGCGGCAATATACAGGGCATACTCACGTTATATTTCATACATACCAGAACCACTTGTTTCTGAAAGCAGGAAATCTCAATCGATCTATCGGAGGCAAAAATTTGGTTGGCAGTGGGCATTAGCGCAGGAAATGCTTTTGGACAGGATTGGCGTGGTTGATGCTGAGTTGGGAAGAATCAGGCGTGGCGCAGAATTTGTAGAGCCAAAAATACTTTCCCATAAAAACTACTTTACGTGGCTTCGTAGTCGTCCTGAAGCCATAATTAGACTGGTCAAGGCAGTAACAATGCAATGTGTCACTGATCTTCCGGGGGCGATTAGTATTACTGTTTCGGAGGGTGATGTTGTAAAAATGAAAGTTGAGATCGATGCCCTTGCGAAGCTATATATTACGGCAACAGCGTTTGAACGCGATTGTCATGCAATAGTGGCTCCAGGAGAGTTTAAAAGCGTTCATGAAATGACTTATGGGTGGACGGACACCATTAGAGATGGCGTGCATGACTTCATTGATATTATTGCCAAGCTAGCAACGTTAGACAAAAAAGTACTGCGTAAGGGAAGTAAAGAACTACCTGTGTTTGAATTTAACTTTAATCCTCCCGGCAATGTTGATGAGTTTAATAGACGGTTGGAGGATGTTGATCCATCTGTCTTGGTAGATGATTCGGTATTTTAATTTCGAACAACTGGGATGGCTGATTTGGTTGTAGGGTAAAGTTCATAGGGAATATAGCCGTTTATCATTAAGCTAAATATTGGCGTAAAGAAAATATGCACCATGATCCATTGTATTTAGAGTCTTCTGGTGAATTATCAGCCGGTTTTTTGCGCCAGCGACGGAATCTGATATTAATTTCTCTAGTCTTGCCATTATTTATTTTCGGCGAGGCAAATCTTGAGAGGTTGAATATATTTGGTTCGACCATGGCTGTTAATAATCCATCTGCGATATATGTAGTCATTATCACGATATTTGTATATTTCTTTTTTCGCTATTGGCAATATGGCAATAATGAAAGAGGTATGGGGCTTTATCGAAATACATTAAGTAAGTATATATATGATTTTGAGTTTGCCTACTTTGTGAAGTTGGTGAATCCTGTCGCTTCAGTGTTTGATTGCGATCCTTGTTATTTTCAATTTTCTGATTTTGCGAGGAAGGAATATCGTGAAAAATATTTCCTGCCAAAAATAACAGAAGATGCGAAAGTGGATTTTTTGCATCGAAATAGACTGATGCAAATTCATGGTGTTGGCCATAAGTATGAGCAATATTTTTTAGAAAAATACCATGGGCGTGCTTTGTTGACAGAAGACGAAGCTAGAAATATTGAGAAGTATTGGAAGCGAATCGAAAAGTTGCAAGGAGGCTCCGATGCTCGGGCGGAACCAATATTTGAAACGGCTGTTAAATATAATGTTTTTCTGATTAAGTATCTGCGACTTAAATCATATGTCTCTTTTGTGGTTAATAGACCAGATTTTACAGACTATAAACTTCCAATATATCTGGCTGCAATATCGTTTGTGTCTTCTGTCGTGAGGTTGCTTTGTTTTTGAATAAGTGGAGCCCAAATTGAACTTCCCCCAGTCTAACGGTGACTTTCAATCGGAAAAAATAGGGCTTTCCTGAACCATTTTTCGCAAAACATTTAATGTAATAATTCTTTGCAATTCCCCCGCATTTTTCCCTTGACTGCCCCTCCCTTTCTCCTTAATTTGAACAGTGCAACACCGCTCAAAACAAAGCGCCGGACGGCGATGCGCTAACATCATCCGCCCGGCTAACCCTAAGACTGAAAGTACCAGACCTTAGGGCTGCATGGAGTATACAACATACCCGGCGATGATCATTATCGCCCGTTGTGTGACAAGCGGCCCTTCTGTCTCAACGACATCGGGGCAGCTTTGCGTTGAGCTTCCATCAACCCGGCAATAACGCCGGAACGACAAGGAGCAAAAGCAATGTCACATGCAAACACCAATGTCATCTATCCCCAATCCACCGCTCGTACTGCCGCCTGGCAGGTCCGTGAAGACGGCGACGACTACGGCAAAGAAGACAACAGCAACGTCCGTACTACTTCTCTGTCCGATATGCACAACCGCATCCACGAACGGATCGACCGCGCCAGAGCCCTGATTCACCTGCTGAAAACCGCTGACACGCAGGCAGACGACTCCATACCGCTAACTGCCGTCGTCATCGAGGATCTTATTGAGAGCGCTCAGTTCACCAGTCGGAAGATGTGGGAGTTTATCCAGCGGGAGAAGAAACTGGGTAGTTAACCTGCCATCCTTCCCGCTAACAGGCTGTCAGGCCGGAAACGGCCTGACAGCACCAATAATATTCATGGAGCGAAAATCATGTCACAGACCAACATAACCTATCCCCAATCCACCGACCGTGACCTCTCCCGCTGGCAGGTTCGCGAGGATGACGAGGACTACGGCAAGCTGAGCCGTAAACTCCTCGAACTGCACGACCGCATCACCGACCGTCTCGTCCGCGCCGATGCCCTGAGCTACCTGATGCAAACCGCAGAAAACCCACCGGAGCACGCCACCCAGATCACCGCGATGTTGCTTCAGGATCTGATTCAGGAAGCCCAGCAGGCCAACGAGAAGCTATGGGAAGCGGTGCACCGTCTCACCCACCAACTGGGTGACAACGAAACACGCCATTGATGCAGCAACACAAAGCCTGCGGGGAGTGCATTAGCTGGCTCTCCGCAGGCTTTGCCTTTTAGTGAAGTCTTAACACACTGAAATATAGGATTCACTTGTGGATCTTACGTACCTCATAATAGTCGACCATCTGGTACTGAGGCTCGTAGTTCCAGCAGCAAAACAATCCGACAGTTCCATTCGAAAATGCCACATCATCGTTTTGCGTGTTATGATGGATGATCTCCCGCCACCCCTGACCATCTTCAAAATCCACTTTGCAAACGATCTCAGAACCGTTCGCCTCAACGGACATTTTGTACCAATTGCCATACGGAAGTGGATGTTCTCTGGACTCGACCAAATGCGTCCATTGGCCATTGACCCTGCGTTCAAGGCTCCAGGTGTTGATATCGACCTGGTTGCCACTCCATTGGAACTTGTAGCAATTCTGCACCAAATCGGCAGGGTTTGTGGTTTGAGAACGAAATACGATGGCCTGTACGCCGTACCTTCCCCAGTTCGTCTCATTACCTGAGCAGAGCATCCGAGCCTCGATGACATACGCGCCTTCATCGGCACTCACATACATGGGATTCAGCATGCGAATGACCGTTCCTTCACGTGCACTTCCCCTGGGGCCACCGGGGCAGACCAACATACCATCCTCTGTATAGGCCAGTTCGGCATTGACGGCACCGGGCATGGCGTTTTCATTGACCAACCAGATATCACCAACGCTGTTCTCTGAAAAAGCGTCATAAAAGACTCTGGACTCTACCAACTGACTCAGCGTCAATTTTGACGCGATCTTTTGATCAAGACATGCCACCAGCGTCGAGGCATCTTCCTTTATCTGGTGCGCCACTTCATGAGATGCACCGGAGAGCTCACGTAGCGCCTTCTCGGAAGATGTGGACAACTCAGTCAGCGTCATTGAATTCAAGGGAGCATAGGCTCCATCAACATCGGTAAAAGAAGCCTGTAGACATGCCATTTCAGCCTTCCTGATATGATCTACCGCTGACAAAGCATCAATACCGGCGAGTTGCGAAAATTCATCAATGGCATGATGATTAAGCAGATCATTAATGGTGGTTACCCCGGCTTTGGCACAACTGTCGGCCTGGCCCTTACCAATGTTCTGCAGATTCACAATGGGCATAGAGGCGATCGCTTCCAATTTGCTGGCTCTACCCGTCATAGCTATTCTCCTGTAAAGGTCATGCTAGTGTAAAAGTTCACCCAGGCATTGGGCGTACAAGACACCAACCAAATGTAGTAAGAAACAACACGGCAGGAATTAGTCCTTTCCATGCACCTGCTCTAGTCGAGCATGAAAAAAGTATGGCACTCGCGTGTGACCCGTATATATGAAATGATTGTGAATCGTGTAAATCTTTATGTGACATGAAAATTTTGTTACATGTATGCCTGATAAAAGAAATACATAAATGAGCCAAAGTTGAAGAAATCATGGCTCTGGTTAATAGGGGTTGAAGACATTTGGTAGCTAGCGGGCAAAGTAACTGGGTAAGATGAAACTCTTACTTGATCGGGCTAAATAGCTGTATCCTTCGTGGCATATGGCTAAACACATATTATTTTCATGAGGGACCATATGCGAATCATCAACGTTCTTATTACATCTGCTATCTGTCTTGTCTGCGATGGTGTATCGCTGGCAGGTGATAACCGTGCTGAGCTGGCGGATGTGGAGCTTAATCAGAAATATCAAAGCGTGATGCAAACATTGTCCTCTGAAAGGAAAGTGATGCTACGTGAGGCACAAAGAGCCTGGATTAAATTTAGAGATAAGACTTGCGCATTTGAATCAGAGTTCAAGGCTCGTAATGACAGCGGCTGGATTAAAGAGCAAACAAAGCCAAATATGGATGGGGCTTGTATCCAGCGTCTTACCCTGGAGAGGGTTGCTCACTTGAGGAATTATTTGGCTAAACCGGATATGAATCGAGTTTATGTTTCGAGTCAGACCCAGCCTGCAATAAATTCCTGTGAGATAAATAATCTGCCAAAGAACTTTACTGTTCAGGCGGTTGGCGTCTATGAGGGTAGTGTTGATACTGATATTAATATCGACCCAAAAGGGAATGAGACCAAAGCGGCCGATGTTACGATAAATAGACCAAACGAGAATGTTTTGCTTGTTTTGATGGCGTATGATCCTGTCGTGTGGCGGGTAAAACGAACGAAAAAAACTAATGTCGTTGGGGTCTTAGTGGGGGGGTATCACCCACAGGCTGTTTTTGGTATCGAACGTTCTGTTCCACTTTATATCTCGACACATATTGGTCGTAATGATTGTGGCGGATATTTCTTTGCATACAAGGCCGATGCTCGTTTAGACAAAGCAAACGCTGTTGTGAAATCGATTACGGGTCGTGAAATTGACCATCTGTGGGCCAATTACACAGGTCGTGAAATATATATCGGTCCAGCACCATCTAAAGATGATATTGTCAGTTCAGATGACTACAGCGTTGAGGATTATACAAGTGAGTCACTTATTCCATCAGGCAAAAAGGGCATCAATCGATTAATTAAGCTTGGGAAGCTTCGTCGTGCGACAGATGCAGACATTTCCGCCTGGGTTGATAAAGCCAGTGAGAAATACCAGAAATATAACAAGACGCTTAAAGTTAAAGAACCACTCGGACCACAAGGTGTTTATGTTGTGCTTAATCAAATGACATTCCCTTCTGGACTCTATGGTGCGAACTCAGTTTCGTTCATATTACCTGTTGGAATTCCCTTCCCCTCGGGTAGTCCCGGTCACAGCGCCGTGTATTCCATGGAGAGTGGTTTATGCCAAGGCCCAATTTGTCAAAGATGAACAGGTAGCAAATCATTGGGGAGATATCCCTGTTATCCAGTTGTCGCTGCTCTCGGAGTACAACGTGGAATCACTCTTACTCTCCATTAACCCGCAGGACCCGCTTTGGATTGCCATTGCCTTTGCCTGTGGCTTGGCCGTTAAGCTGCTTGGCTTGCCGCCGCTGGTGGGTTTTCTCATCGCCGGTTTCGCGCTCAATGCCTACGGGGTGGAGAGTGGCGAGTTTCTGCAGGAGATCGCCGACCTGGGCGTGACTCTGCTGCTCTTCACCATCGGTCTCAAGCTGAAATTCAAATCCCTGGCGCGCTCAGAGGTGTGGGGCGTTGCGACCATCCACATGCTCGCGGTAACCCTGCTGCTCACTGCGGTGGTGCTGCTCCTGGCCCAGTGGCATCTACCGCTATTCAGCAGCGTCGATATGACGACGGCGCTGCTGATCGGTTTTGCGCTCTCTTTCTCGAGTACGGTATTCGCGGTCAAGGTACTGGAATCGCTGGGTGCGACCGCTTCACGCCATGGTAGTGTCTCGATTGGGGTGCTGATCGTTCAGGACATCGCCGCGGTTGCTTTTCTTGCTGTTTCCGCCGGCAAGGTTCCCTCCATCTGGGCATTTGCCCTTTTGTTGTTGTTTCCCCTGCGACATCTGCTGCAACGGGTTCTGGATCATATCGGGCATGGTGAGTTGCTGGTGCTGTACGGCATTGTGCTGGCGCTGGGTGGTGCCGATCTGTTCGAGGTGGTTGGCATGAAGGCCGACCTTGGGGCATTGGTGTTCGGTATGTTGCTCAATAGCCATCCCAAGTCGGATGAGCTGTATAAGGATTTGCTGAGTTTCAAGAATATCTTCCTGGTGGGTTTCTTTCTCAGCGTCGGTATGTCGGCGATGCCCGGCTGGGCTGAACTTATCGCGGCGCTGATCCTCCTGACGGTGTTGCCGTTCAAGGTTGCACTCTATTTCGGCTTTTTCAGTCTATTCCGTTTGCGTGCCCGCCCCGCGTGGCAGGCTTCACTTAACCTGGCTAATTACAGTGAATTTGGATTGATTGTGGGCGCCATGGCGGTTGCGTCGGGCTGGCTGCCCATTGAGTGGCTGGCGGTCTTCTCCATTGCCCTGGCAATCTCGTTTACCCTGTCGGCGCCGTTGGCCACGGCGGGGGATACCGTTTATTTGCGTTGGCGTGAGCGGCTCAAGGTTTTCGAAAGACAGGCACGTCTGGCGGATGATACCGATCTGGATGCAGAGGGTGTCGAAGTCGTTATTATCGGCATGGGGCGGCTGGGTGTTCCCGCTTATGATGCGCTCTCTACGGCGTTTCCCGGTCGGGTGATGGGGGTGGATCTCGATGACGAGAATATTCGAAAACTCCAGGCCGAGGGTCGCTTTATTGTGAAGGCTGACGGAACCAACCCCGATCTCTGGTCGCGGGCCCACGGTCTACCGCAACGCCTGAAGTGGGCCGTGCTATGCTTGCCGAATCACCGTGCAAACATCGCCGCTGCCGACCGCCTGCTGGAGAACGATGCCCGCTGCCGTATCGCCGCCACGACCAAATATCGGGATCAGGCCGAAGAGCTGAAGGCGCATGGGGTGGAGCTGGTCTTCAATATCTATTCTGAAGCAGGCAAGGGTTTTGCGAATGATCTAAGGAAGCGCTTCGATCAGACCTAAACTACGGTTTTCAGGAGGGTGCCAGAACGCGGAAGCATAGTCAGAAGGGCCAGACTTCTTTGGTTGTATCAACGCCCGCTACGACATGCGCTATGGGATTGACGAACCTGCCGTGCTCTACCTCGCCGAGCGCGTCGAAGAACTGCTGAAACTTGCCGAAGAGTACTGCCGCGAAAAGATTGCCTTGCTCCAGCAAAGGGTCGAAACTGGTTAACAGGATTTGACCTCTCGGTATATACGATGCATAAAATCAGTGTCCTGGCTTTAGTCGGTTTCATATTGACGGCTTGCACCCTGAACAAACCGTGCCCTGACGCGAATTTTGAACGCCTTGGACAGGCAGATCAGGTCGTCATTACAGATAATCACAGCAATGTACTACGAACCACATGGAACAGGTTCGAGATCACGGAAATCAAAACCTTTGCGGAAGTACATCAGTCTGGTTGGGAAGTTTCTGTTTTCGGTGTGCCGGTCGCCAGGGTGTATGCCAATTTCTACAAGGGTGAGAAATATATTGGCGGCTTCGGTGTGGGGCGAAATTTTCTCTCGTCACAGGGTTGTGGTGGCTTCCAAAGTCGCAACCTTTCCAATGATGACAGGGGCTTCATTATGAAGCTGCTTGCGATTACTGACCCTTACGAAGAGGAAAAATAAGCGTATTGCTGAGCATTGAGTTACTGGAGATAATTTAGTGTGATATCGGCCATCAGGGCGTATGCTGTGTTTCCTAATCAAATACACGGGTGTGACGCGATGGAAGGTATTAGCGATATCAGGATCAAGGGGATTGACGAATCACGCCCACCACGGATACGCAAGGAGCCGTATATCAACCTGTTTTTCGTGCTGAACCATAAGGCCCCGGCCAAGTGGTGCGATGCGTTTAACAACTTGGTTTCAAAACGCCAATACCCGGTCAAGATCGAACCTGATGAGGGGCTGTTCATTGAAACCTGGGTTCGCGAGCCAGATGAAATTGCTGATCTGGTCGATGCCTTGAAGCAGGTGGTTACACAAACCTCTGAAGAGTTTGTTGCCCGTATTCAAGCAGAGAATATGGCAGCGGCACAATCAGTGGATTCTGAAAACGAAGGCGAGCAAGGTCGACTGAATCGTATCCTGGCCAATCTGAATTTCGAGGACTAATTTGGAAAGAATAATAGGGGTCAGATATCAGACCCCTATTATCATTATGCTGCGTGTCAAAAGGTTTAGCTTACCTTTCTCAGCAATACCGCCTTGAAGGGGCAGAAGGCCAGGGATGCAGTGAACAGCATCGCCACGCCCAGACTCATGCTGATTGCGTGCCAGAGATCCGGGATGGGTGCGGCAAAACCGGCTGCCAAAAAAATGAATCCAGCGGCGATACGTACTTTGCGTTCTTGTGCCCCGATATTGATAAACATAGGAATAACCCCCTGATTTTTATGTGTTTTAGTGGTGCAGTGCAGGTAAACTCTACTAAAACGCTATGGAATGCGCAAGCCCGTCAGAGCTAGCTATTGGGGGCAAATAACAGCGGGTCAGAGAGCCGGTGTCGTCGGCATCGGAGCGCCTGTCCCGGATTAGTGTGCCAGCAGATGGCGGCCTGATTCCTTTGAGTCATCATCGCTGTTGGCTTTAGGCGCTGTTGCTCGTTACCGAGTGTGTCTACAGATATAGTGTCCAGTGCCACTTGGGGAAAAGATGCGTACCACTTTTTAATGAGGTGTTCCTGAGGGCACTTGAAGGGCATTTCCGTAAGTTTGTGTTTATACTTGATGGCTGAAAACAATAGCCACATTATGTCTGCGGAAGTTTGAGTGGCTGTGCGCAGTTACACACATCGTTGTCGGATTGGAATAATTCCGTAGATATTTAATGTCTGAATCCGGCGCTTTGAGGGGAACGATGAGATGTCGCCGGGGAGTAAGTGGGGGCTTGAGCCCCACGCCATTATTCTTAATCTAATCACGCTGGGCGCCTATTATCTGCTGGCGGTGCTGGTTGCTGAGTTTTTTCGCGCATACGGCCAGTTCCCTGCGCCGAACTGGCCCTCGGCCGGCATTGCCCTGACCGCGGCGTTGATGGGGGGACGTCGCCTCTGGCCCGGCATCTTCCTCGGCTCGTTTTTTGCCAATTACCATCTGTTCCACGCCACGGTGCCAGTTGCGGCATTAATCTCCATAACCAATACACTCGGTCCCGCCGTTGCTGCGGCAATTATTTTACGGCTGACAGGTACTACAACACCGTTTTACCGTTTTCGGGATGTGGTGCTGTTTATCATTTTCGGTTCGGGCCTGCATGGTGTACTGGTGGCGAGCGGCGGAATTGTGGCGGTATATGCTGGCGGGGTGCTTGAGGCTTCGCTGTTGCCCTCGGCCTGGCTCCGCTGGTGCCTGGCCGATGCTGGTGGCACGCTGTTTTTCGCCCCTGCGCTGTTGCTCTGGCTGCAGGAAGGGAAGATTCATGTGCGGCGACAGCAGTGGTGGGCGCTTATCCTTATCAGCATTGCCACCATTGCGCTGGCGATATTGTTCTTTTTCCTGACCCATGAAAAGCGGCATGCGATATCAGGATTGCCCTATCTGTTGGTGGCGCCACTGTTGTGGGTGACGGTGCGGCACTCGGTACGTGCCGGGACGACACTGTTTTCGGTGGTCGCAGTGGTTGCCTGTGTCGGTACCTTGAATGGCTATGGTTCTTTCATTCTCATCGGTGCTGAACGTCCATTGGTGACGCTGGGCCTGATGGTGGTTTCCCTCAGTATTAGCGTATTGGCGATTGGTTCACTTACCGCGGAGAGGGCTGAGGCGTTACGTCGGCTGGAAGAGGCGAATGATGAACTGGAGCGCCGGGTAATGGAGCGTACGGCTGAGTTGATCGCCTCTGGTGCCATGCTGGACGAGCAACTGACATTACAGCAACGCCTTATCGATGCGATACCGACGCCGGTCTACTATACAGATGAGAGGGGCCAATATGCAGGATGCAACCATGCCTTTGAGGAAATGTTGAATATCGATAGTAGTGCCATTGTTGGTTCCGATGTGCAGTTTGATCATTTCCCGACGGACAGGTTCTCCACGCAGAAGAGCCGACGCGAGACCACGCTGACCGATTCGACCGGACGTACCCTGCATGTCCTGCATCATCGGGCACCTTTCTTCGACAGTGAAGGGAAGGAACGGGGTGTTGTAGGCACGGTGTTGGATATTACCGATCGTAAACGACTGGAAGAGAAGCTGTTCCAGCGTGCGACCATTGATGGTATGACCAGGCTGGCCAACCGCACGCATTTCTTTGAGAACGGGGAAAGAGAAATTAAGCGTGCAGCGCGTTCTGGTAAATCGCTTTGTGCCATGATGATCGATATCGATGAATTCAAATCGATAAATGATCGTTTTGGTCACGCCTATGGCGACCAGGCGATTGTTGCCGTCGCAAACATCTGCCAGGACGTCATGCGTACGGTAGATATCATCGGTCGTATTGGCGGTGAAGAGTTTGCGGCACTGCTCGCCGAGACATCGCTGGAAAGTGCCGTAGCAGTGGCAGAGCGGCTACGTGTCGCGATTAATGCATTTAGACTGGCGGTTGATACGGGGGATGAAATTTCACTCACTGTCAGTATCGGTATCACGATGTTACAGGATGAAGACAAGACGCTGGATGATGTGTTGTGTCGTGCGGACAGGGCGCTGTACGAAGCAAAAAAGCGTGGACGAAACTGTGTTTGTACGGCGTAGGTAAAAGATACATATTAAAACTGTGGCCCTCTCCATGGATAAGCTGAAGAAAATTGATGCTTAAAACGCCTGCATCGTTCAGGCAGGCAAGCAGACATGTGTTGTCATGGCGTAAACAGGAGTATCGGATAGATGCGCATTGCAGTAGCGAGTCGTGACGGGGAAACGGTATCCGGACATATTGGTCGTTGTGCGGAGTGGATTGTGTATGAAATCAATACCGAAGTTGAACCGGCACAGGCGGCAGAAGTGGAACGTGTGGCGCTGCCCAAAGAGCTGGTGTTTCATCACTTTCAGGATGACCGACCACACCCGCTGCAATCCTGTAATGTTGTCATCGGTGGTAGCTGCGGCGAGAGTTTTGCCGCTAAAATGAAGAACCGACGCGGTATCGAGGTGGCATTGACGGCGGAAACCGATCCCGCCAAGGCGGTGATCGATTATGTCAGCAATACGTTGCTCCCCGCGAAACCTCGCCCCATTGGTGGGTTATTGTGCAAGATCGTGGATGCCCTCTCTCCGGGGCATTAAATCCCTCCGAGGCTAAGCGGCAGATTCGAAAAAGTATTCAGGATTAGCTCAGAAATATACCGACACTATTACTTGCTATACAAAAGGATTCACACCACACAGAAAAGGAGGTCCAACATGGCACTGGTAAACGTAAGTCTGAGTTGTACAGGTACTATTCACGATCACGACTGGGGATTCTGGGATACAGATGAGGAAGAGTCCTATAGCTTTGCAGAAGTGATCCAGTTGAATGCAGGTGGCGCCGAGCGGTCGTGGTCGAGAGAAAAGACCGTAGATGGCGAAGTGCAGTTAAAGGTTAATCTATCTTGTCGCATGTCCACGCAAAACGTTCTCACGATCTGGGGAACGTTGGAATTGCATGAAGGTGGTGTTTACTGGACGCTTGATGCTTCTGCATCGATACCGGCAACACATATCGGCCTTGGTCAGAATGTCACACTATACAATAACAAGCTTGAGAACAGTGGTGGTGACTGGGCAAGCGCTAACTTGAGAGCGGAAGTCGCTACAAGTGTGCAGCAGCCAGCGCTCGGTCCGTCATTCAATATAGGTGCACCGTCGTACAAGCCAGGTGACGCACTGCCCCAGCATGGAAATAGTGTGGTAGTCGTATCTGAGTCACCGACTGGTCGTAATCTTGGCTTTCTGGATGTTCTGACAGGAAATGTAATGTCTCGCAGGGTCTTTGTAGATGCCATAACACAGGGCTTCTATGGCAACTATGATATTCGCTATATTGACGGTATCGCGACGCCTGTTTCAAAGCCGAATGATTCGACAAGTGATAATCTGGGTTAAGTTGTAAATGAATGCCGTATACAAGGGGTAAATCGTGCGATCTTCTGATGTGACGCGCTTGTTAGGTTTGTTGCCTTTGTTTGCGGTGATAACTGTCCGGGCTGGGGTTGTTGATGTTGCACCAGACAAGCTGGTGGATTATCTCGGAACGCAGAAAAGCGTGGTGGTGCAATTCACCAGCCCGGACAAAGGCTGCAAGCCGTGTCTTAAGTCGTACAAAGACTTCGAGCAGTTCGCTGAGAAGAATGCGGGACGCTCTGCTTTTGTGCGGGTGGAATGGAATCCCTATCACAAGATTCCCATGGATATTAAGAAGCGATTTCGTATTCTGGCGATGCCTGCACAGATGTGTTTCCGTGAGGAAAAAAAGCTGGACACCCTGATGGGACCTTTAGGGAAAGTAAGTCAACGGAGACTTGAGCAGTTCGAGGGTGCCTGTTTCTAACATATGGATTGAAGGCTATTTATGCGCGGAGATGACAGCATCGCAAAAGCGATTGGGGTGTTATTCCTCATTACGATGATCCTGGGAATGATTGATGCTTACACAGTCGCGCCATTACTTCATTCTCCGCTCAGTGAGTACCGTTTGCATGGGGCAGAGTTCTATATTGGGGCATTTGCAGTCCTGTTCATGTCTCTGGGTGTGGTCGGTATTGCGATTCTGTTTTATCCCGTCATCGAGCGTCACAATCGAATCATTGCCATGATCTATGTCTGCGCCAGAGTGATGGAGTGCCTGCTTCTCATTATCGGCGTGCTGGTCTATTTCCTCCTTTTTGACCTGAGTCGGGAAATGATGCTGGAAGGGGCGCAGAGCAGTGCCTACCTACAGTCATTGGCTAATCTGGCAATTGGGGCAAGATACAGCGGGTATCATGTTGCCATGCTGATTCTGGGTATTGCCAGTATGCTGCTTTGTTACCTGTTCTATAGAACCCGACTCATTCCTCGATGGATCGCCGCAACAGGTTTTATCGGCTATGGGTTGCTATTCATCAGCGCGCCGCTGGATCTGACGGGATTGATCGATACTACGGGTACGGGAGGGATGCTGTATATACCCGGTGGTCTGTTTGAACTTTTATTGTTACCCACATGGCTTATCTTCAAAGGTTTCAATCCTTTGGGTAGTAATTCATGAAACCACTGTGAAAGCAAAGTCTGCACAAGGAGTTGCATATGACAATGGAGAAAATTATTGCTGAACGGAAACGCGAGCTGGAAGAGATTGGACTATTCAAAAGGCTCGAGCTGTGGTTAAAGCTCCATAAAGAAGCAGAGATTTATAATAATATTTTTGGTGTAACCGCGATTATATGTGCAGCGGTTTCGTCGCAATTGTCTGAAAGTCCAAAAGTATTGCTTGTTACCGGGCTGGTGGCGGCACTTTCTACATCCGTAGTGACCTTCCTTAATCTCAAGGCACGTTCAGTTACCTATATCAATGCCTGGCGGATGCTGGACAAGGAAATAACCCATTATCTTTCAGATAGAGGTGCTGAACTTGAAAGTGTTGGCGACGCTGCAGGTAAGGCGGAGGAATATATACAGAACTCATTACATAAGGCTTGAAGTGGGATTTCAGTACAGGGTGTTTTTGCTTATCAAATAATGTCTAAAGGAGTAGAAGCATGCAAACAGATATGCACTATTATGGGACGTACGCCATGGCCAGGGCCGCTGGCCTGAAGCCAGACGTGTGTGAGGAGATCGCGAGCTTTGCCCAATTTGTTGATGATAATGCAACGGACGAGACCATCGATACCAAGAATGGCGTAATTCTACATTTGGTCGCAACAGCGCATCACACTAGCCAGGTGGTCAATCTGAATAAAGATAATCAGCGCTATGTTTGGGTGCCTTTCCATTTTCTTCCAGGCAACGAAGGAAGTTCATACACGGAACGCCTTCAATGTCGAAAGGATAGTCATATTGCCAGGGAGATGGTTGAGCATCATCTGTCACTTTCGGACAAACCTTATGCAGTTGCCCTTATGGGAATTACAGCTCATGTGTACGCAGACACGTTTAGTCACTATGGGTTTTCCGGGGTGAGCTCCAGAAGGAATCGAGTTATTCAGGATGGAATAGAATTATATGATTT
Source organism: Thiohalomonadaceae bacterium (assembly GCA_050299175.1). Classification (GTDB taxonomy): domain Bacteria; phylum Pseudomonadota; class Gammaproteobacteria; order Thiohalomonadales; family Thiohalomonadaceae; genus JAPHTQ01. The sequence continues at coordinate 33,530 of JBNKVM010000034.1, read as the reverse complement.
GTCGAATGACATATACATGTATGTAACTAATAAGGCCAAAGCCTATTGGCAGCAAAACGGTTCTCAGGGTGGGCTATTGGAGAATTTCAGGGAGAAAGTGCATTTAGAGAATAAGGAAGAATGGGACAAAGTATTGCATGGGGGGGTCTTTGAGTGGCTTAAGAGGTTACTTCATGTCGCTGGAGAAAGGGCAGTAGCATCATTTGCAGAAGCTGCATCAGGTGCGCTTGGGCATGGTCCCGTCCACACTTACCCCGATAGACCGTTTCTTGCCTGGAAATATCAATATGAGGTTTCTGGCGAGAAAATTCCCCGAAACAATCATGCGGACTTTGTTGATGCCTGCCATGCATTACACAGGATGTTTTTACGCTTTGCAGAGCTAAGGCCAGATCTGAGGGCCGATGGTGGCATTGATGGCTCTCGGCTTGATGAGGCAGTACGAGATATTCTCGCATTGCAAGCGGGGATGGAGGGACGAATAGATAAATGGCAAAGTGCTGCAAACCGTGGTGATATCTATGCTTCAGGTGCCGAACCTATACCGATCTATGACGAGAATATATGGTTGCAGAAGCGTGACAAACTCTCGTTAAATGAAGATCCGGATATGATATTGGAGGCATCTGTTTTCCGATTTTATCAGGCTGCTGCAGTACATCGCACATACGTGCTGCGTGATCTTCTTCCGCAACATGGATTGCTGGTCAGTTGAGTTTTATTTCAGCATCCAGACAGGATTGAACTGTTCATCTCAGCATAGGCAGGGCAGGCTACGACAAGTTTTTGTCGTGACTTGCCCTTTTTCTATGGTTCGCCATTGGTCTATATTCAGCGAATGACCAAATAGATCGGTGCCAAGCAGGTGAAGCAAATGGATGAATTTCTACAGGCCGCTATCGATGAGGCCAGGAAGGGCGCAGAGGAAGGTGGCATTCCCATCGGTTCAGTGCTGGTGATCGACGGCAAGATCGTCGGCCGCGGGCATAACCGTCGCGTGCAACAGGGGAGTGCGGTATTACACGCGGAGATGGATTGCCTGGAGAACGCAGGTCGCCTTACTGCCGCAGACTATCGCCGTGCCACTCTCTATTCCACGCTCTCACCCTGTGACATGTGCAGCGGCGCAGTCTTATTGTATGGCATTCCACGAGTGGTGGTGGGTGAGAACCGTACCTTCAAGGGGCCAGAAGAGTATGTGCGTTCACGGGGCGTCGAGGTGGAAGTTGTCGATGATCACGAATGCTCCGCCCTGATGACCACCTTTATTTCGGCTAACCCTGAGCTTTGGAACGAAGATATCGGTGAGTAGATGTAACTGAACCCGACACTGTTTCTGCGGTGTCGCTGGATCACCGAGTGTGAACTCTTTCTCAATTAATTAGCGATTCGATTCAATCGCAAGGAATGGGTAATTATTCTGTAGAAGTCCTTGTGCTGTCTATCTGTTGTTTGACGTTCACATCCATAAGGGGGAGTTATGTTGAAACGATCAATCATTGCAGTTGTACTGATATTTCTTGCCTGGTCGGCGATGGATATGGTGATTCATGGGGTTATCTTGCAACCCACCTATGAGGCGACAGCCAGCCTGTGGCGCCCCATGGATGAGATGAATATGCCTCTTATGTACTTTGTCTCCGTAATGTCCGCGATTGGTTTCGTTGCAATTTATGTGTTGCTGGTTACGAATAAGTCTCTTGCGGCAGGTGTCAAGCTGGGGCTGCTGTTCGGGCTGGTGGCAGGTATTTCCATGGGCTTCGGTTCCTACAGTTATATGCCCATTCCCATGAGTCTGGCCTGGGGTTGGTTCCTGGGCAGCCTGGCGGAAATAACCGTTGCGGGTGCTATCGTTGGCGCAGTGGTGAAATCCTGATACAGAACAACGATATGTGCTATATCCGTGTGCCCTTGCTATAGCGCTGGCATGAAAGTAGTTACATTTCTGCTTCTCGCGCTGATGGGGGAGTAATGCAAAACGAGAAACGTACAAGAAGCTGGTTCCTGGCAATCTTCGGATTGCCTTTTTTTGCCGTCGGTGTCTATTTCCTTTTTACCACCGTGCTTTCGTTTTACGATGTCATACGCATGGCCTCCTGGCCACAAACACAAGGCACTCTGATTTTTGCTGAACTGCGTAGCAACACTTCCGATAATTCCACGACCTATCATGCCAAAGCACGCTACCGTTACCGCGTGGGCAGCGTCGAATATTCCGGTGAACGCGTTGCTATCCATGGCGGTAGCGATAACATTGGTGATTTCCAAAGGAAGCTCGGCAGTCGACTTGAGCTGATGCAGCTTAACCGTCAGCCTGTGGCGGTCTATTACAATCCAGCCGATCCCAATGATGCGATCCTTAACCGCGAGCTCCGCTGGGAGATGATCGGCTTCAAGGCGATCTTCATTGTGGCATTCGGCGGTGCGGGTCTGGCGATGATTCTCTTCGGTTTGCGCGGCAAACGTACTATTGTGACCGCGGAGGCGCTCGAAAAACCGTGGTTGGCGCGTCCTGAATGGGCCGAAAACCGTATTCGTTCAGGTGCCCGCACCGGGATGTATGCAATCTGGTTTTTCGCCATTATCTGGAACGCCATCAGTGCCCCCGCGGCATTTGCTATTCCAGAAGTCTGGCGTAAAGAAGGGGCGCTGGCACTCATTATCTTGCTCTTTCCCATGGTCGGAATGGGATTGCTGTTTTGGGCAATAAAAATGACTCGCGAGTGGCGCCGTTTCGGTGTGACGCCGCTGGCCATGGACCCATTTCCTGGCGCTATCGGTGGCGATGTGGGAGGCGAGATTGAGCTTAGTGTGCCCTATGTGTCCAATTTGACCTGTGAGGCGACATTGAGCTGTCTCTACAGTTATGAGAGTGGCAGCGGCAAAAACCGATCGCGAAACGAGCGGGTGGAGTGGCAGGATAGCGGTTACACCCGGGTAGAACGAACTGCGCGGGGGATGAAATTGCGTTTCCGTTTTGCCGTGCCTGAGGGGCAGCGTCCCAGTGAAGAAGAGAGCGGCGATTACTATTTCTGGCGACTCAGTATCAGGGCGCAGTTGCCTGGAGTGGATCTGGATCGCTCTTTCACCATTCCCGTCTATGCCACGGGTGAAAAATCCCGCCTGCAACATCTCGATTCTGGCAAGAAGGTGCCGCATGGAGTGGCCGAGCTGAAGGCTGAGTCGTTGTTGCCTCTACGGCGTAATGGTTCAGTGCATGAGCTTTATTTTCCGATGTTTCGTCAGCCGACTTTTTCCCTGGGTTTCAGTGTGATCGGAACCATCTTTGCCATCACAGGTATCGTGCTCTGGGGCAAGGCAGCGCAGGAGGGCGGCGGTCTCTATTTTATGGGCGGTATCTTTACCTTTCTCGGCAGTCTGGTGGCGCTGATCGGTTTCTACACCGCACTGAACACGCTCTATGTCGCCTGGGACGGAAAAAGAGTGGTAACTATTCGACGTTTACTGGGGATTACTCTGCGTTGGAAGAGCGCGTTCTATCACGAGTTGAGTAAGGTCGAATTGAAGAAAGGTGCTACGTCGAACCAGAAGGGTGTCTCGCATCAGATCAATTACCATGTAGTAGCACAAACGCCAAAGGGAGAGATGGTGCTGGCGGAGAATATCGATTCCCACAGCAAGGCGAAGTTGCTGGTGAAGTTTTTCCGTGAACAGTTCAGGTTAAAGGATGAACCGGAGTTTGTACTGGAATTATAATCCTCATCGATGGATTCCTTCTGTAGCGATCTAGGTTCCACTAGGCTGCCAGTAACCAACCACGTACAGATGGTGGATTGCGAACTTCTGAATCGCGTGGCATCCGTTATATTCTTTTGGTATTCTGCCGACGCTTCCAGATTAAAAATTGGAAGTAATTTAGTCAGATATTAATAACAATGTGTAATCACACAAGGAGCAAATAATGCAGTACGTTGTAAGACTGGTATCGGCAGCAATTCTTTCATTTCTCCTCATCGGTAGTGCAGTAGCTGCAAATGGTGATGGCTATGCAGGATTTGCCTATCATTCAGGTACTCTGGCTTTTTCAGGAGGAACAGAATACAAGCCAAAAGGCCTGGATTTTAAAGTTGGAAAATATATCAGTGATACCGTTGCCATTGAAGGGCGTTTCCTTCTCGGTGCTGGTGGTGATACAAAAACTTTTTACGATTCTTTTTGGGGTTATATTGACAGTGAAATCAGAGTCACCAGTGGTTATGCTCTAGCTGTGAGGGGAAATCTGCCGTTGTCGCAGACTGCATCATTCTATGCTGTAGTTGGTTTTGGTTCGCTGGAGTTAGAACAGACGATTGCTGGATTTGGCAGCACTACGAATTCCGAATCTGGTGTCGTTTATGGTTTCGGTGCTGAAGGAAGCTTTGGTAATGATTTGGGGATTTATGCCGAATACATGGTTTACCCCGGGAGTCCCGGTGATATCGACACAACACAATATGACTATACCGGTTTGAATATCGGTATCAGTAAAAAATTCTGATTTATCTAACTTGGCGAAGAACAAAAAAGGCCGACTTTAAGTCGGCCTTTTTGTTAATAGATGCTACTTAGTACTCGGCGTCGTGATAGACGTTCTGCACATCGTCCACATCGTTGAGCATGTCGAGGAATTTTTCCATTACCTCCACATCCTCGCCGCTGATCGGCGTAGTGCCTTTGGGAACGTACTGAATCTCGTCCACTTCAAAGTCGATTTCGCCGAAGGCATTGAGCAGTGCCTGCTTGGCCTTGTTGTATTCGGTATGGGGGACGAACACGGTCAGTTTGCCATCTTCGTTTTCCACATCACTAACGTCCACGTCTTCACCGAGCAGCGCTTCCAGCGTTGCATCCTCGTCGCCCTCGAAGACCAGGATCGCCGAGTGGTCGAACATATGGCTGACGTTGCCGGAGGTGCCGAGCTTGGCCTTGGCCTTGTTGAAGCAGGTACGGACGTCGCCGATAGTACGGTTGGGGTTGTCGGTGAGGCACTCGATCAGCACCATGCAGCCGCCGGGACCGAAACCTTCGTACAACGCAGGGGAGTAGTCTTCGCCACCGCCACCTTTGGCTTTTTCCAGCGCCTTGTCGATAACGTGGGTCGGTACCTGATCTTTTTTCGCCCGTTCGATCAATCCACGCAGGGTGAGATTGCCGTTGGGGTCGGTACCGCCCGATTTGGCGCAGACGTAGATTTCGCGGCCGTACTTGCTGTAGACCTTGGTTTTTGCGGCGGCCGTTTTGGCCATGGATAACTTGCGGTTCTGGTAGGCTCTGCCCATTGCGCTCTCTCCGAATCGTGTTCTGCGGCGGATTATAAGGGGAAATGAGCGTGCCGGTAAGTCTGTGTTGTGCCAGTAAACTACAGTCCGCGTGTTATGATCGCTTATCTGTTCCCCTATTCCGGTGTTTTCCCTATGAAGCTATTGATACGCAATCTTTCCCGTAAGACGACCGAGGCGGAACTTCGTGAGATGTTCCAGGCATACGGTCGGATACAGTCCTGTAATCTGGTGATGGATGCCAAGACAGGGATATCCAAAGGCTTCGGTTTTGTCGAGATGCCCAAGCCTGGCGAAGCCAAGGCGGCAATGAAGAGCCTCAACGGTACTGAGGTGGGCGGCAATATCATTCGGGTGAAGAAAGCGGTCAATATGCCGGGTCGCCACCACGACGAAGCGTAGTGCTGGTGGGACTGACTGTGGTCGCTAACCGTTTTACTGTTTTCGCTCCTGTTCTCGTCATATTGCTGTTGCCCCTTGCTGCCTGTGCCGGGCGGATCAGTGTACCTGCCGAGGTGAAGGTGGTGCGCGATGTCGCCTATGGCAAAGACGAAGCACAGCGAATGGATATTTACATTCCCCAGGGAGTGAAGGGCGCGCCGGTGATCTTCATGGTTCATGGCGGCGCCTGGCGTATCGGCGACAAAACCAATAATCAGGTGGTGGAAAATAAGCTGGTCCGTTGGGGGCAGCGTGGTTTTGTCTTCATCTCGACCAACTACCGTATGTTGCCCGATGCCGACCCACTGACTCAGGCCGACGACGTGGCCCGGGCGTTAGCCATGACCCAAAAGCGGGCGAAAGAGTGGGGCGCCAATCCGGATAAATTTATCCTCATGGGCCATTCGGCCGGAGCCCACCTGGTTTCCGTGCTCAATGCCGTCCCTGAGCGAGCTCTGGCCCAGGGGGCACGTCCCTGGCTCGGTACGGTATCGCTGGATACCGCGGCGACCGACATGGTCAAGGTGATGCAGCGGGAGCACTACCGCTTTTACGATAAGGCCTTTGGTGACGATCCGGCCTATTGGAAAGCCGCTTCGCCGCTGCACATTCTTACCCCCCAGGCAAAGCCGATCCTGCTGGTCTGTTCCAGTGAACGTGAAGACAACCCCTGTGAGCAGATGCGGGAGTTTGCCAGCAAAGCCAGGAGATTAAAGGTCCGTGTCGAGGTGTTGCCGCAGGCGAAATCTCATCGGCAGATTAACGAGGAACTCGGTCTGCCCGGTGAATACACGGAAGCGGTCGAGGCCTTTCTGGTATCCCTCGATCCAATACTGAAGCGACTGCTGAGCGATAAACCGTAGTGTAGTTGACAGGTCATGACCGAGGTTTAAGATGGGTCTTTGCCGATACTAAAGAGAATAAGCCACACATGTCGCCTCTGATCGAAGTCGAGAATCTGGTTAAGGATTTCCAGGGTGTGCGTGCGGTGGACGGTATCAGTTTTCACATCGAGCGCGGCACCTGCTTCGGCCTGCTCGGGCCCAACGGCGCAGGCAAGACCACCACGGTAGAGATCCTCGAAGGCATCAAGGAGCCCACTTCGGGCACTATTCGCTACAAGGGTGAGCCTCTGGACGGTGCTTTCCGCTATGAAGCGGGCATTATGTTCCAGTCCACCGCACTGCAGGAGTTCATCACTGTCCGTGAAACGCTGGAGATGTTTCAGCGCTTTTACCCCAAAAGTGTTCCCGTCGATGAGTTGATCACCGCCTGTGCCCTAGAGTCGTTTCTCGACCGCGATACACGCAAGCTCTCGGGCGGTCAGCGCCAGCGGCTGTTGCTGGCCATCGCCCTGATCAACGACCCAGAAGTGGTCTTCCTCGACGAACCAACCACTGGCCTCGATCCGCAGGCGCGGCGTAATTTGTGGGAACTGGTGCGCAACATCAAGGCGCGGGGCAAGACCGTGCTGCTCACCACCCACTACATGGAAGAGGCCTACGAGCTGTGCGACGAGATCATCATCATGGATCGGGGCAGTATCATCGCCCAGGGCTCGCCTGACGCGCTGCTGGCGGCCCATTTCAGCGACGTGGTGCTGCAACTACCCAAAGCCGATTTCACCGATGCCGCGGCAGCCCTGTCGTTGACGGTGCTTGATTGCGGCGACAGCGTCGAGGTGCTGACCAGTGCGGTCAACGACACGGTACGCGAACTGCTCGATGCCGGGGTCTCCCTGGATCGACTGCGTATCCGTTCCCGCACCCTGGATGACCTGTTCCTGCAACTTACCGGTAAGGAGATCCGCCCATGAAGCTACAGCGTCTGCTGGCGGTCTTTCTGGCCCGTAACAAGGAGTTTCTACGCGACCGTGCGGCGATGGGCTGGAACCTGATCTTCCCGGTGATGATCGTCGCCGGGTTTGCCTTCGCCTTCTCCGGTGAGCCTGCGCCGATGTATAAGGTCGGGGTCTATGGTGACAATCCGGGCAACGGTTTCTACGCCACCGGTTTTGTGCAGTTTATCGAGATGCCGGAGCTCCAGGCAGCGATTACCAAGGTCGAGCGCCACCAGATCGACTTGCTGCTCGACGGTGTCGGCAAGCGCTACTGGATCAACGACAGCTCGCCCCGTGGCTACATGCTGGAGCAGGTGTTGCACGGCACACCTCAATCCGATTTTACCAAGCAGGTGGTGAGTGGTCGGGAGATTCGTTATGTCGACTGGCTGATCCCCGGCCTTATCGGCATGAACATCATGTTCAGCGCCCTCTACGGGGTAGGCTACGTGATCGTCCGTTACCGTAAGAATGGCGTACTCAAGCGGCTCAAGGCGACGCCGCTTTCCGCTATCGAGTTCCTTACCGCCCAGGTCTTCTCCCGGCTGTGGTTGATCCTGGCGGTGGCGATGGTGGTCTTTTTCGGTACCAACCTGTTTGTTGATTTCGCCATGTACGGCTCCTACCTGACCCTGTTTCTGGTCTTTGTTATGGGGGCCTTCTGCATGATCAGCATGGGCCTGGTGATCGCCGCACGTATCGCCAGCGAGGAGTTCGCCGAGGGGATGCTCAACCTGATTAGCTGGCCGATGATGTTCCTCTCCGGTGTCTGGTTCTCGCTGGAGGGGACCAACCCGATGGTGCAGCAGTTCGCCAAGATATTTCCCCTGACCCACATGATCGACGCTGCCCGCGCTGTGATGTTCGATGGTGCCACCCTGGCGGGCGTTGCCCCCGAGTTACTGGTGCTGGCGGTGATGAGCGCGGTGTTTCTTTCTATTGGGGCATTGCTGTTCCGTTGGGAATAGCGCTATTCGGCGGATAGCCAGCCGCCTACTGCCTGTAGCGGGGCCTGTGTGTCGCTATGGCTGACCCAGGCGGCGACGGCCAGACGGATGCCGTTAGCTGTATCGACCCGGGGCAGGGTTGTATCCCATTGCCCGTTTGTCGAACGCCATTGTCGATGTTCGAGTACGGTGAAGTCCTGGGAGAGTTGTTTGTTCGCGTTTTCTCCCCCTGTAACCTCGGTCTTCAATCCAACACCTAGAATCGCAACATTAAGGATGAGCGCTTTCTCTTCGGCAACAGCGGGTGTGTATTGTGCCCGTAATGCTTCCCCATCCAGTTTCAGGTTGAGCACACCTGCCCGTTTGTCGCTGTCAGGTATGTCGTTTAATCCGAACCAGCGGCGCCATTCACGCCCGTTGACGACGAACCCCGGGGTGTAGACGACGCCCAGCGCTTTTTCCCGTTTGTAGCGGCGCTGACGCTCCGAATAGGCGGGTTTTGCGAATTGATCCTTCCAGCCAAGGTAGTCCCAGTAATCCACATGGAAGGCGAGCGGGATCAGCTCTTTCCAGAGTCGCGGGTCGTGTTGCAGTCCGCCGAGCCAGCGTTCTGCTGGTGGGCAACTGTTGCATCCCTGCGAGGTATATAGCTCGATAAGCGTTGCTTGTCGTTCGCCGCTGTTGAATTGCAATTCAGCTCCCCAGGCCAATGCCCCATGCAACAGGGTGGTGAGGGTCAGCAAGGATGTGATGGTTCGTAGTTTTGTGTTCATGGTGCGGAAGGGGTGGAGTGCATGTTTTAAAGTCTAGCCGTTGTGGTTGAGACAACAGGCTGTGGCATGATGTTCAGGTTTTTATAGCCATACAATTTGTGTTAGTTTTCATCAGTTAAGTTTGCAAGGGTTGGCCAGCGGATCGCTGCTGGTCATGGGCGATGTTTACCAGGGAGGTGCTCCAAGGACACGACAACACAATCGGGGACCGTTTGCGGCGTATGCACAGGATTCAGCGGTTTGGTCTGGTTTGTCCCGTACGGGATCGTTTCTCGGTGCTCAGATGTATCATCATCCCCCTGCTGATTTGTACTGCACTGTTCCACACAGTGCCACTCAAGGCCCAGCCTCCTGCCATTGAAACCCTGCTGCAACGCAGCTATCTCGACGACTATTACAGTAACGTGGTTTTCGGCTACCGCATTGTTACCGAGACAGAGAAGTACGGTGCCCGCTATCGCGGCAATCATCTCCGTTGTACCAACTGCCATCTCGACGCGGGTCGCCGTGCTGACGCCATTCCTCTCAACGTGGCCGGGATGTACCCCAAGTGGCGCAGCAAGAACGGTCAGCGCAATGGCATTGGCCTGCGTATCCGCGAGTGTTTTGTCTACAGCCTCGACGGCATCATGCCGCCTGAGGATGCGCCAGAAGTGCTGGCGATTGCCGCCTATATCAACTATCTCTCGTACGGCCAGGTGATTGGCGAAGCGCCCGTCGGGCGTGGGGTGCCGACTCTGCCCGATACTGGGTTCGATCCCAATCCTGCCAATGGCAAGACGATCTACGCGACTCGTTGCGCCAGTTGCCACGGTGAGAATGGCGAGGGTGTTTCGAGCTTGCCACCATTGTGGGGGATGCATGCCTATAACCGCGGTGCGGGGATGGCGCGGGTGGATAAGGCGTCCGGATTTATCTGGGCCAATATGCCGCTGGGACAGGAGCGTAGTCTGTCGTATCAGGAGGCCAAGGATGTGGCGGCCTATATCAATATGCAGATTCGCCCTGGTGATCCACGTAACAGCAAATTGCTCAAACTGTTTGAGCTGGTAGCGGAGTGGCTTCATTGAGTGGCTGGCGTGCCATTGGGGCAGGGTTGGCGGCGGAGACACTGCCGTGGCGTAGAGGCAGCCTGAGGCGCGAAGAGCTTAATACCGAACTTCTCGGTGCGCTGGCCGGGGCAATGCTGGTGATTCCCCAGGGGATCACTTTCGCTTACCTGGCGGGTCTGCCGCCCGAGTATGGTATCTACACTTCAGTCTTCGTTACGCTTTTTGCCAGTCTGTTTGGTAGCAGCTCGATGCTTGGCGGGCCGAATACCGCGGTGGCCATCCTCATCGGGGTTGCGATTGCCCCTTTTGCCGGGCGTGGCAGTCCGCTCTACATCGATTATGTGCTACTGCTCAGTTTGATGGTCGGCTTGATTCAACTGCTGATCTGGCTGGCGCGTGGCGGCAAGTATTTCCAGTATCTCAGCCCCGCCGCGGTGACGGGGATTACGGTCGGGGTCGGTATGATTCTGATCTTCTCCTCTCTTGACGGCATGCTCGGCCTTTCACTGTTTCGTACAGATTTCTTTTTTCAGAAGCTCTACGTGCTTTTCAGCGACAGCGATAATTTGGTCAATCCTTACAGTTGTATCATCGGCGCAGTTACCGTGATTGCGGGCCTGATCGCAAGACGTTATACCTCGCGCTATTCGATCCTCATCGCCATGAGTGTTGGCTATCTGACGGGATTGATTGTGATGAGTCTTTATACCCAGGTCGCAACCGAGATCGAACTGCTGGGTAATGTCTCGATCAAGTTGTTGCCACTTTCCTATCCAAAACTGGATCTGGAATATCTTCTGGTAGGGGTGGCAATGTTGCCCAATGCGCTGGCGATTGCCCTGATCGGTCTGGCTCAATCGATGGTGATAGTGAAGCATCTGCGCACCACAACCGATCAACCGATCAATATCGACAAGGAGGTTTACGCACAGGGAATGTCCAACCTATTGGCACCGTTTTTCTCCAGCTTCGCCGGGTCTGGCAGTTTCAATCGTACCGCGATCAATCAGTCCATCGGAGTGAAGACACCGTTGGCAGGTATTCTCTCCTCTTTCATTGTACTGGCGTTGATGGTGACGCTGGGACCGCTATTAAGTCACCTGCCGATGGCGGTGATCTCCGGTACCCTGATGCTGGTCGGTATCGGCATGATCAAGTGGCCGGAAATTGTTCGCTTAATGCCGTGGAAAGGAGAGTTGGCGGTATTCACGGTGACCCTGTTCAGTATCGTTTTTCTCGGTTTGCAGGCTGGGTTGGCGGTGGCACTGATTTTTTCCGTGGTGATGTTCATTGTTGCGGCCTCAAAATTGAAGATCGAATTGGCGGCCATCGAAGGCGCCTTCCGCATACGTGTAGAAGGTCATCTGTTCTATGCTTCAATTGACCAGTTAAGCGAGCCACTCAAGGTGCATCGTGAAGAGAACGTGGTGCTCGATCTGAGCATGGTGACCTATCTCGATCTTTCCGCCACCGAGGCGATTGTGCGGGAGTTGCGTCATCGTAATACGGTGAAAACGAGCCTGAGGATTATTCTTAAATCACAAAAACTGCTGGAGCATCTGGAACCCGCTTTGCAGGATATGCCAGTGATTTTTATCCAGGATCGACGTGGCAAGACAGATGACAGGCGCAGTTAATCAGCCCAGCATTCGGCACAGACATTCACTGTAATGTTTCTCTCGACAGATTGGACAAGTGATATTTCCCTCAATGTGATCTGCAGTGAGTTGTTGGCAAATGACGTCAACAAGTCTAAATTGTGGAAGTGTGACGTACGTATCATTTCGCAAATGAGGGTGGACTATGAGATTAGTCTGTGCGGTATTGATGGTATTGCCATTTGTGGCCATGGCTGGTGAGGCTAACGTAGTGAGCGTCAACATTGAAGCCAGTGGCCCGCGCCTGTACAAATTAAGTGTCACCGTTGCACACAAGGATGAGGGCTGGGATCACTATGTGGATATGTGGGAAGTGCTCGCGCCAGATGGCTCGGTGTTGGGTAAACGCACGATTTTCAATCCCCATGAAGGTGTGGCCTCTTTTGACTCAACGCTGGTTGGGGTGAAGGTCGCGCCAGAAATCAAGGAAGTTACTGTCAGGGCTCATGACATTGAGCACGGTTACAAGGGCAAGGCAATGACAGTGGCAGTGCCATAATAAGGGAATAGCTATTCGGGAATTATTATGAGTGACGACGAACACAAGACTGACGACGACGATCTGGATCAATTATTGGCAGACAGTGGCGCGGAGCTGGATGCCCTGTTAGATGAGATTGGCCCGGATGACGATGAGCCGTTGCAGGACAATGCAGAGTCCTCAGCCGGGGATGAGGGAGATGATGGTTTCGATGATCTGGTGACACTGCCTGAAGTGGACGAGGAACTGGATCTATCGAATGACGAAGAAGCAGAGATTCCTGTGGTCGAAGAGGTTGAGGAGGCTGAGCCTCAGGCAGAGCCGGCGGTTACTGAAGCCATGGAGGAAGTGATGAATAACGATCCACTCGCAGAAGTCGCGGCGATCGCCGCTGAGCGCAATGCTGAAGTGGCAAAGAAAGACAGCATGGCCAATGGCAAAGGGATTTTAATCGGGCTGGGCGGCGTTGCCCTGTTGGCATTGCTGGCGGCTGTTTTTGCCGCCTGGCAGGCTTTCGATACCTCGGCGCGCCTGGAAGAGACGACGATGAAATTGCAGGCATTGCAGCAGCGTAAGGCGCCTGCAGCTAATCCGGCCGCTGTCACTGATAGTGAATTGCGCGCCGATCTGGAGAAGCTGATGGCTCAGGTCAATGAAATGGCCGCTACCCTGGATGGCTCGCTGGTGGAGTTGCGCGAGCAGAACGACAAGGCCCTGGCTGCCGTCAGCGAACGCCTGGATAAACTGGAAAAGCAACCGGCGAAGGCAACCTCATCTGTCCCCGTGGCCAAACAACTGGTGGAGAAGGTCCCCGCGGCGTCGACCGAAACAACGCAACCCGCCACAGATGGTTGGTCGGTTAATCTGATCTCCCTGAGTAGCGAAAAGGATGCCGACGAGGAGTTGGCGCGCCTGCGCAATCTGGGGGTTCGTGCCGAGAAACATCGGGTGGAACAGGACGGCAGGGTCTGGTTCCGCCTGCGGGTTTCCGGCTTTGCCAGCCGCGACGGTGCGATGGCCTATATCGAGACGGTCAAGGATAAGGCAGGTGTGGATAATGCGTGGGTTGGGCGAGATTAAAGGTTAATTCGAATCCCTTCAGCACCGCGCTCAATCCCAGTTGATCGTGCAGTCCAGGTGCCGCCAGACTCTATGCATACCGTTCAGGCCTTCTTCCAGCATGATCTCCAGCGGTATTCCCTTTAACACCCTGTTACGGTTTTTCAGCCAGAAGCTTGGCATGTTGTAGTTGAGGGCAAACACCAGATGCAGCGCTTCCTGAATTCCGAGGACATGGCGGGCGTGCTCCAGCAGGTCGTCATCCTCGGGAAAGGGTTCGCCATTACGATAGCGGCTGAGGTGGCGTGGTTTGAGCTTGTCCGGTGAGCCGAGCAATTTGAGCTGATCCTCGGGGGCGAGGTGCCAGTCCTCCAGGATATCCATGGTGAGCTGTGCCAGGCGGGAACGATCCGCCTCGCTGAGTGTGGTAGTCACGGTTACGGCCTTGTGTTCGCTTCTCGTCCATTCGGGTATGGGGCCAAAAATCCCTGATTTAAAGGTGAAACGATGCAGGATATAGATAGCCAGGAACAGTTTGACGCGTTTGTACAGCAGCACCCGGCCGCCGCTGTCTGGTTCTCCGCGCCCGACTGCAATGTCTGTCATGCACTGTTGCCTAAAGTGGTCGAGCTGTTGCAGCAGGAGTTCCCTCTGCTGGTGCTGGCACGGGTTGACTGCGCCGAGACAAAGGCACTGGCGGCAGCACAGAGTGTCTTCAGCATCCCCACGTTGCTGCTCTGCTTCGATGGCCGTGAGGCGCAACGATTGGTGCGCAATTTCAGTTTGGGGCAGGTGCGTGAGGCGTTGGTTCGCCCTTATCAACTTTTATTTGAATAAAGCGCTTGACAGAAAACCGTTGTCGACGGAATGATAGAGCCCATGATGAATTCAATGCCCACCCCGATGATTGTGCTGAAGCGTGTCGTGTTCTGGCGACATGTCGTCGGTGTGCGTGCCCCGGAGAATCATCGAAAAGCCTGATTTTTTAGCTGAAAACGAATTCACCATAAAAGGCCGCAGACCGGATAAGTCTGCGGCCTTTTTGTTTTTTTACCCTGTAAATGGAGAAAGGAGATGTCGGTACCGGCTGCCTATCTGGGCATAGTCCTGATTTGGGCCACAACGCCTTTGGCGATTAAGTGGAGTGGAGAAGATGGCGGTTTTTTGCTGGGGGTCGCTTTGCGCATGACCATCGGCTATATCGCCTGTCTTATGCTGCTGTGGCTGGGTCGTGTCGAGTTTCCATGGAATGCTGAGGCACGACGCTCCTATCTCATCGCTGGCATGGGGATGTTTAGTTCCATGCTGGGTGTCTACTGGGGCGCTCAGTACGTCCCCTCCGGGCTGATATCGGTGATCTACGGTTTGTCGCCGATCCTCATCGGGGTGTTTGCCTTCTATTGGCTGGAAGAGCGCAATATTACCGTCGGTAAGGTGTTTGGCATTCTGCTCTCATTGAGCGGTTTGGGGGTGATCTTCCTGCCGCACGACAACGTCGAGGCGATTGCACCGCAGGGAGTCATTGCCGTGCTGGCGTCGGTGACGATCCACTCACTCAGCGCAGTGTGGATCAAGCGTCTCGGGGCTCAGTTACACCCTCTGGCGGTTAACGGAGGATCGTTAACTGTGGCGGTGCCGCTCTATCTGCTGCTGTGGCTGTTGTTTGACGGTTCCATGCCTCAGCAGCTGAGTGAGCGTAGTCTGTGGGCGATCGTCTATCTGGCGGTTCTGGGCACCGTGGTCGGCTTCAATCTCTACTTCTATGTATTGAAGCGGGTCTCAGCGGCGGCCGTGGGACTGGTTACTCTGATCACCCCGGTTCTGGCGCTATTCCTCGGCCAGGGATTGAACGGCGAGAGTATCGAACCGCAGGTCTGGTTGGGGACTGCGGCGATCCTTTCCGGGCTGGTTATTTACCAGTTGGGTGGACGCCTTCTGCGCCTGATGCGGATCGCCGCGTAGGCCTCAGAAACGGAGACCGTCGAGCCAGTTACCGACGGTCTCCACCAACGCCTCGTTGTGACCGCCGTAGTAGTGATCAGCTCCCTCGACGATACGCTGGGCCGATTGCGGATTGCCCGCGTTGGTGAGCATCGCCTTACGCTCAGGGGCCATCCGCAGTACCGCCGGGTAATCTTTGCTGGCGTAGACATCGAGCAGCGGCACCTTCATTTGCGCCAGGGGAAATGATTTGCGCATCGGTTGCTTGTAATCTGTGGCGCCCATGCCGATGCCGACATAGGCGTCAATGGCACTGTCGCCCACCCTATCTATCCAGTTCATCGCCATGTGCGCGCCACAACTGTGGGCGATGAGGACGATCCGTTCCGCCCCCTGTTCCTGTAGATACTGGATGGCTGCTTCAATGCGCGGATAGGCCTCGGGGAAGATCGGCACATAGTCGTAATATTCCGCTTCCTTGCCCATCACCGGCATCTGTAGCGCCAGGGTGTCCCAGCCCCGCTCGGTGAGGCCGACTCTGAGAGGTTGAACCACATTACCCTGGTTCGGGTGCAGGCCACGTCCGTGGAGGATGATTGCCGCGCCCCGTTTTTCGTTGGCATCGCTCAGCATGTGAATAGCAAGAAAGTCGTGGTTGGCAGCTTTGAGAGTGATTGGTTCGCCGTCGAAGATGGCATCGACTATCTGTTCATGGATACGCTGTTCCCGCGCCAGATCGGAGGCGATTACAGTATGGCTGGTTGCCAGCAGGCACAAAAGGGACAGATTGATCAGGATGCTGTGTTTCATCGGGGGAGTCCTTTTCTATTTTTTGTCCCGGCACTCTACTCGATGCAGGTGGCGGCGAGAAGTGTGGTAAGTGCCGCGGACCAGTGCCTGGGGGTAGAATATACCGATTCTGGGATCGGTATTCTGACCGGTGGCACTTGAGGCACTTTTGTGAACCAGTATTTCACAATTGCGTCAGAATGGTCGTATATATAGGTTCAGGAACCGGGCGGATGCAGTCGGCGCGGTTTACCGTTATTATGCATGGACCTTGCATTGGACCATCGTCCCGTGAACCACTGATAAGAGGATGAAGTATGAAGAAACACGCCATAGGGTTAGCGCTGCTTGCGGTCCTGTCCACTTCCGCGGTAGCCGACAATCTTGACATCGATCTGCGCGACAAGGCTTTTCGTGGCAGCTACTCCATGAATGTTTCCGGCAAGAGTGGCTTGAGCACCGAGCTCGGTGTGCTCACCAACGAGGATCCCGATCAGCTGAATGATACCCTCTATTATGTCGGCCTGCTGGTGACCGGCGAGAACTGGAGCAAGTCGGGCACCTTTAACATCAGCCTGGGTGGTAAGACCTTCTACACCTCGAAAAACAGTGTCGACCTTAGCGCTATCGCTTTCGGTGGCGATATTCGCTTCTCTCCGGTCCATCGCCTCGGTATCGGCGGTTCTCTCTACTACTCGCCGGAGATTACCTCGTTCATGGACTGCAAGAAGTACTACGAGACCAATGTGCGGGTGGATTATCAGGTTTTGCCGCAGGCCTTCGTCTACGCCAACTATCGCAATATCGAGGTGGATGTGGACACCAATGGTGGCACCGCTACCGGGGTGGAACTGGACAAGGGACTGAGCATCGGTATGAAGCTGTTGTTCTAACTCTTGTTTGGTCGTTGTGCTATGAAAAAAACCGGCAGCCTTACGGCTGCCGGTTTTTTTACGCCGCGGAGAGCGGCGTCTTTCAGGCGGTCAATGCCGCCTCGAGCTCAGCGAAACTTTTCGCGATACCCGTCGGTTCGATAGTGACCCCCAGTTGACGGCCAATCTGCGTGGTGGAAAAGAGTCCACGGACTACCTGATTTTTCTCTTCGTCCAGGTCGACCACCATGGCGTGTTGCCGTCCTACCTTTTTCATCGTTTCGATAATGTCACCGACTTTGGCGTTCTCCACATCCACCATATAGAGCACCTGAATCTGATCGGATGAGGTCATGATGTCGCGCAGTTCGATGTCCGAGCGCTTGCCTCCGACCTCCTGCAGGTACTTCACCGGCCGGTCGCCCAGCAGGTCGTTGGCGGTGAGAACACCGAGGATGCTGTTGGCCTGATCGGTGACCAGTAGCAAACGTACCCCGCTGGCGATCATGCGTTGCTCTGCCTCGTCGAGGGAGGCAAACGGTGTCATGGTGATGGCGGCGACCTTGGTGAAGTCGGTCATGACGTCGATGGCGGGACTGTCTGCGGTGACCTTCTCGGGCAGGCGTTGCGGCGGTTGCGCGTAACCGGAACCAGGCAAGAGGGTATGATGCGGTAGTGCTGAATAGGGCATTCGTTGTTCCTCCATCGTTTATAGCGCGCCGGATCAGCGGCGCTTAGATAAAGAGATAATGCATACCCTAGTGATTTGCAATGCCTTTGCCTTTGAATATTTTTTCCGTCCCATTAGAACGGTCAATGTGAGCAGTTGGTTATAAAGTGATTCTATGGAATGGTTGCGGCAGCGTTAGAATGAACAAGGGGGCCGAAGCCCCCTTGTTGGAACGATATCGTCGACAAACTTAGTTGTTAACGAAGTCTTTCAGTTTCTTCAGCGGGCGAACCTTGACCACGGTGGTGGCAGGCTTGGCCTTGAACATGGTCTCTTCACCAGTGAACGGGTTGATACCCTTGCGAGCTTTGCGAGCCGGCTTCTTCACAGTGGTGATCTTCAGCAGACCAGGCAGGTTGAAGGTGCCTGCGCCACGCTTGCGGATGTGACCGTCGATAATGTTTTCCAGCTCGGCGAATACCGCGGCAACATCTTTACGGGCAACCTGGGTGTTTTCGGCAATGGCCGCGAACAGGGCGGACTTGCTCATCGGTTCCTTAACAGCAGAAACCTTTTTTGCAGCGGCCTTGGGTGCTGCTTTCTTGGCAACAGCCTTCTTGGCAGCAGGCTTTTTCTTGGCAGTAGCTTTTTTCTTCGCAACCATCTGGTTCTCTCCTCGAAGTGGACGTTAAAGCATCGGTAAAAATTAGCTAACCGCGCCGATTTTCCATCGCGTTTGAAAAAAAAACAAGTGACCAATAGTGAAATGTGCGCTTTTCTTCGCAGAAAGTTGGCATTCTCGTCGTTAAGGCCACAAAGAAAGGTATCTGCGTGGATGAAAACAGTGTTTTTTCCGATGATTTTATTTCGTTAACTGTCTGCTGTGGACCGTATGCAGGTGGTGTTAGCATATGCGCAGTAACCAAGCCTTGACTACAAGTGGAGGGCACGTGATTGGGGAGTTGAGAATCGCAACCCGCGGCAAAGGGTTGTACGAGGTGACTGCGGAGGTGGCTGCGCTGGTAGCCAAAGCGGGTATTGATGAGGGACTGTGCACCGTATTTGTACAGCATACCTCTGCCAGCCTCTGTATTCAGGAAAATGCCGATCCTTCTGCGCGGCGTGATCTGGAGGGCTGGCTGGATCGTCTGGTGAACGAAAACGATCCGTACTTTACCCATACCCAGGAGGGGCCGGACGATATGCCTTCGCATATTAAGAATGCCCTGACGGCCACTTCGGTGGGCATTCCTATCGTCGGGGGCCGACTGGCACTGGGGACCTGGCAGGGAATTTATTTGTGGGAACATCGCACGATGCCGCAGCAACGTCGGTTGGTGGTCCATCTGGGACGTTAATGGAGGGACGTGATGTATGAGGTGATCGCCCAGGCGGCGGTATTAATCCTGTTGGGGGTGTTGTGGCATGTCTTCACACCTCAGGGCCTTGGTGCGGATACCTTGCGTAACAGCCTGACCACCCTGGTCTATGTATTACTGCTGCCGGCGCTGGTATTGCTGGTGTTGTGGCGCGCTGAACTGTCGCTGGATGCGGTGAAAGTGGCGGTGTTGGCGGCGCTGGGGATTGGCGTCGGTATGGGGGCGGCCTGGCTCTGGTTCAGGATAAAGCGTCCCGCTCCTGCTGCACTTGGTGCCCTGTTGCTTGCCGCAGCGTTTCCCAATGCGACCTATATGGGGTTACCGGTACTGGAAGCTTCCCTCGGGCCGTGGGCGCGCGCTATTGCGATTCAATATGATCTTTTTGCCTGTACGCCGTTGCTGCTAAGCGCCGGTATTATGCTGGCACAACATTACGGCAGCAGTGGCGACGGTGTGCATCCCCTGCGCAATCTGATGCGAGTGCCACCGCTGTGGGCAGCGATCCTTGGGGTTGCGCTTAACTTGTTAGAGGTTCCTCTGCCTTCAGTACCGGCCCAGGTGATGGGCATGCTGGCTGCCGGGGTCGTGCCGTTGATGTTGTTCTCCCTTGGGTTGGGTTTGCGTTGGGGTGGCGGTTGGACCGAACGGCTCTCGCTGGTCCTTCCCGTGGTGTTGATTCAGTTAGTGCTGACGCCATTAATTATTTGGGGCGCCGGTTCAGGTCTTGGTTTGCAGGGAGAGGTGCGCACGGCAGTGGTGCTGGAGGCTGCGATGCCCAGTATGGTGCTGGGTATTGTCCTTTGCGATCGATATCGACTCGACAGTGCACTCTATGCGATGACGGTAACGGTAAGTACCGCGTTCAGTATTTTTACCTTGCCATTATGGTTTTCACTGGTTTCACCGTGAAGCTGTATGGATGAAGAATGGTCGTTTCTGGTCTATCGTGTTGGCAGTATCAGGCCGGGCACGATTTGACGACAGTGGAAACGGTTGTGCCAATGGGATAGTGACTCGGGTATGATGTAAGCTCTGTATAGTGATAGGATGAGCAAATAACCGGAATAAACGGAGACGACATTGAAAGGATCGGGAATTTACCTGTTTCTGCTGATGACCCTCTCTACGGGCGCGATGGCTGAGACTATCTATGTACATGACTACCTCCGTCTGGGGATTCGCGCTAATCCCAACTCTACCGATGTTCCCGTTGCTGTGGTGACGACCGGGGATGCTCTGGAAGTCCTCGATGAGCAAGAGGGGTATTACAAGGTGCGTGCAGAAAGCGGCGTTGAGGGCTGGGTCAGTAAGTCCTACGTCAGCGACGAAATGCCCGCCCGCCTCAAGCTGGAAAAACTGCAGAAGGTTTACGATACGCAACAGGGTGAATTGAGAACTCTGCGACAACAGGTGGAAGAGAAAACTCTGGCTATCGATGAAGCGGATAAACGCGTGGCCGAACTCCTTGACGAAAATGGCAAGCTGCATCAGCAGGTCAGCGAGTATTACAGTGCCAATGCACGTGGGATGAAGTCTTACGCCTGGCTGTACAAATTCCTCGGTGTTGCTGCATTGTTTGTGCTTGGCGTTTATCTCGGCGTGCGCTGGGAGCGGCGTAGGGTCGCTGAGCGTCTCGGTGGCCTGGAGATCTAGCCGTTACGATTTATTTGGCGACGAAGCGGCTAGCAGCATAACCGCCACTTGATTCAATCATGCCTTGATAGAGATCCGCCAGGTTTTCCACCACTGAATTTTTCACCGACTCCCGCGCAAGCAGGGATTCCGACCACGCCTTCACCTTGGGCAGGTTCTCCAGCAGTCCCATGGGTTGCCACGCTTCCAGCATCGCCAGACGCATAAAGATCGGTGCAAAGGCGGCGTCGACCAATGCGAATGCCTCGCCGTTAAACAGCGGTCCCTTCACCTGTTGTTCCAGTTGAGCCAGCTTGGTGCGCAGTTCCTGTTCAGCACTTTCACTGGCCTCCTTCTCCTTGGCCATCAGCATATTGAACTGCGCCATGATCACGGTGGAGGCAAACTCGATCCAGGCGCGGTTCTTCGCCTTGAGTAGCGGATCGGTGGGATGCAGTGAAGGCGGATTGACCTCGTCCAGATACTCCATGATCACCGCAGACTCGAAAAGTACTTCGTCGTCGACCTTCAATACCGGTACCTTGCCTAGCGGCGAGATCTGCTTGAACCAGTCCGGCGGATTCTTCAAATCGATGTAGGTGATATCGAAATCGATATTCTTTTCCTTCAGCACGATTACCGAGCGTTGGACGAAGGGGCAGAGTTTGAAGCTGATCAGTTCCGGTTTCATCGAGGTCTCCTTGAGTCTTGATACAGCAGGTTGGTGCTTTCGCCGGAGAAATTCAACCCGGTGGCCAGCTGAAGCTACGTCCCGCCAGCAGGTGCAGATGGATATGGTAGACCGTCTGGTTTGCATCGCGATTGCAGTTCATCGCCAGGCGGTAGCCGTTTTCAGCAAAGCCCAGCTCCTTTGCCAGACGCGAAGCGGTGAGCATCATCTTGCCGATGAGCTGCTGATTCTCCTCGCTGAACTCATTGGCGGTAGCGATGTGCTGCTTGGGGATGATCAGGATATGAGTCGGCGCTACCGGATTGATATCACGAAAGGCCAGCACCTCTTCGTCCTGATAGACGATATCGGCGGGCAACTCACCTGCGATGATTTTACAGAAGATGCAGTCCGTCATTGCACATAGCCTTTTCGAGTAGTGCTCAAAATGAGGGATCGTGCCCGGAGGCAAGGCGCAAAGTCTACGAGGAGCGCAGTTTACAAATCAGTAAATGAGCACCGGAGCAGGCTTTGCAACGCAGGATCAGGGTGCGAGAACTCATTTTGAGTTAGTGGCGGAAATGCCGCATGCCGGTAAACACCATCGCCATACCATGTTCGTCCGCCGCTGCAATCACCTCTTCATCTCGCATTGAGCCACCCGGCTGGATCACCGCGGCGATGCCAGCCTCGGCGGCATTATCGATACCGTCGCGGAAGGGGAAGAAGGCGTCGGAGGCCATTACCGAACCCTTGACGGTGAGACCGGCATGCTCTGCCTTGATCGCAGCGATACGTGCAGAGTTGACCCGACTCATCTGTCCGGCACCGACACCGATGGTCATGTTTTCCTTGCCATAGACGATGGCGTTGGATTTAACGTATTTGGCCACACGCCATGCGAACAGCAGGTCTGCCATTTCTGATGGGGTGGGCTGACGCTTGCTTACGATCTTGATTTCGTTGTGTAGTGCCAGGTCTGCATCCTGTACCAGCAGGCCGTTGGTGACTTTCTTGAAGTCGAGACGCCAACCGGGTTCGGTAGGCCATTCGCCGCATTCGAGCAGGCGGACGTTTTTCTTTTCTGCCACGACGTCGATGGCTTCCTGGGAGACTTTCGGTGCGATGATCACTTCGACGAACTGGCGTTCGACGATGGTACGTGCGGTATGCCCATCCAGTTCACGGTTAAAGGCGATGATGCCGCCGAAGGCCGATTCCGGATCAGTGCTGTAGGCGCGGTCATAGGCGGTTACCAGATCGTCGGCGATCGCCACGCCACAGGGGTTGGCGTGTTTGACGATGACGCAGGCAGGACCATCATTGAACTGTTTGACGCACTCCAGCGCGGCGTCGGTGTCGGCGATATTGTTATAGGAGAGTTCTTTGCCCTGCAGTTGGCGGGCGCTGGCAATGCTCGCCTCGGCGAGGTTGTCGCCGATGTAGAAGGCGGCCTGTTGATGTGGGTTTTCACCGTAGCGCATCTCCTGGGCCTTCTGGTACTGGAAGTTGATGGTGCGGGGGAAGCCTTCCGGTTTGCCGTTCTCGACGATGGTGCCGAAGTAGTTGGCAATGGCGCCGTCGTAGGCGGCAGTGTGTTCAAAGGCCTTTACCGCGAGAGAGAAACGGGCGGCGTCGCTGACCGCGCCGCTGTTTTGTTTCATCTCTTCCAGTACGACGGCGTAGTCGCTTGGGTCGGTAACGATAGTGACATAGGCGTGGTTCTTGGCTGAGGAGCGCACCATCGCCGGGCCACCGATGTCGATATTTTCGATGGCGTCTTCCAGGGTGCAGCCAGGCTTGGCCACGGTTTCACGGAAGGGGTAGAGGTTCACGCAGACCAGATCGATGCCGCCGATGCCGTGTTCATTCATCACCGCGTCGTCGGTGCCGCGACGACCAAGAATGCCGCCGTGGATCTTCGGGTGCAGGGTTTTAACCCGACCGTCCATCATCTCCGGGAAACCGGTGTAGTCGGAGACCTCGATCACCGGAATGCCTTTTTCCGCCAGCAGTTTGGCAGTACCGCCGGTGGAGAGTAGTTCCACACCCTGCTCGGAAAGTGCCTGGGCGAATTCGACAATACCGTTTTTGTCGGAGACGCTGATGAGTGCACGTTGAATCTTGTTCATGTTATTTCCTTGAATTTACAAAAGCGATGAACTGTAAAGACGCATGTGTCCACGAGGAAAAACGGCAAGAATGGAAAAGTCATTCTTTGCGCACTTTGCATCTTTGCGATAAATATTTAGAAGTGTTCTCAAAATTAGGATTCGTGCCCGGAGGCAAGGCGCAAAGCCTGCGAGGAGCGCAGTTTACCGGTAGTAAATGAGCACCGGAGCAGGTTTTGCAACGCAGAATCAGGGTGCGAAGACAATTTTTGAGGGCACTTCTAGTTTTCCAGGCCGTACTGCTTGAGTTTCTTACGCAGGGTGCCGCGATTGATGCCGAGAAGTTCGGAGGCGCGGGTTTGGTTGCCGCAGGTGTATTCGATCACTTTTTCCAGCATTGGCTTTTCCACTTCGCCCAGTATCAGTTGGTAAAGGTTACCCGGTTCATGCCCGTCCAGATCGGCGAAATATTTGTCCAGTGCTTTGCGCACACAGCCGTTGAGCGGACGGGCTTTCGGTTCTTTCACGCAGCAATCCCCCGATTTTCAATCTGTTCCGCAAAGAAACGCTCGACCATTGCGAACTGCTTCTCCATGTTGTCTGTATTGTTCACGGCCTGACGGAAGGTATTGCCGTGACGTAATCCCTTGCTGTACCAGCAAATATGTTTGCGCGCCATCAACACACCAGTCCGTTCGCCGTAAAAGGCGTAGAGATTTTTCAGGTGGTCGAGCAGGATGTCGCGTACCTCTTCCAGCTCTGGTTCCGGCAGCAGTTCGCCAGTCTCCAGATAGTGGGTAATCTCGCGGAAGATCCAGGGACGGCCCTGAGCGGCGCGGCCGATCATGATGGCGTCGGCATCGGTGGCCTGCAATACCTCCTTGGCCTTAGACGGTGAGTCGATGTCACCATTGGCGATCACCGGAATGTTCAGGGCGGCCTTGATGGCGGCGATGGTCTCGTATTCAGCTTCGCCACGGTAGGCGTCGGCGCGAGTACGGCCATGGACGGCCAGGGCCTGAATCCCGGCAGACTCGGCGATACGGCCGATGGTGACGCCGTTACGGTTGCCGTGATCCCAGCCGGTGCGGATCTTCAGGGTGACCGGGATTTCAGGTACCGCATTGACCACGGCGTCGAGGATATTGCCGACCAGCACTTCATCGCGCAGCAGCGCGGAGCCAGCTTGCACGTTGCAGACCTTTTTTGCCGGGCAACCCATATTGATATCGATGATCTGCGCGCCGTTGTCAGCGTTGTAGCGGGCGGCTTCGGCCATCATCTGTGGATCGGCACCCATGATCTGGACGGAGCGGGGTTCCGGTTCGCCGTTATGGTCGGCACGACGGCGGGTCTTTTCACTGCCCCAGAGCAGGGAGTTGGAAGAGACCATCTCGGATACCGCCATGCCTGCGCCCATCTTGCGGCAGAGCTGGCGGAAGGGCCGGTCCGTGATACCCGCCATAGGTGCGAGGATCAGGTTGTTGTTCAGGTTATACGGTCCAATGCGCATTTGCGTTGGCATAGGCTAGTTTTCCAGGGGCCGGTGATCATACCGACTTATGTTTTGGCTATAAAGCGCCGTTTGTCAGTAAAAGTCGAATTTAAAGCCGACTGCGTTGTTGCCCGGGTCGGTCAGCTCCAGCATTAACGGCACTTCAACATTGGGAGTAAAGCCCATTTTGGAAAAATCCCCTGCCAGATACTCTTCTGGCGTAAAGGTTCGCTGTGCCACCACCTTTTGTTGCAGGTCGGTCATGGTTATCTCGACGATCGGGTAGGGCTGGGCATAATCGGCGCGGTTAATCAGAGTAGCAGTGACCAGCAGGCTGTTCTGGTAACGCGGATGTGACTGCATCATATTGTCGACCAGTTCGATTTTGTCCGGGTCACGTTTCGGTGGTAGGGGACAGTCTGTCAGCTGGCATAAGGTGTCGAGCCAGGGACGCAGGGTTTCGTTGTCCCGCAACGGGATACGGTGCTGATAGGCGTACTGCAGTACCAACGCGGCAATCAACATCAAATTACTGAGGCCAAGGAAGAGGGTGCGCAGGGTAGCGCGTACCGGGCGCGATTCCAGTTGCGGAGGCAGGGAGTAGCTGCCGGGGGCATTGGTTTCCTCTTCTTCCCGGGGGGTATCTTCCGCTTCGATGGCCTCGCTCTCTGGTTCTTCGACGGTTGCCGACGGGGCGGCAGAGGCGCCCATCATCTCTTCAATTTCAGTCTGCTTTTCGGCTTCGTCTGGCTTGGTAGTCGCTTTTGCAGATGTCGGTGCAGGTTCTACAAATTCGGGCTCATCGAAAAGTTTAAACAGATCCTCGTTCAGTTCCTCTTCTACCGAAATCGGTGCGGCCACCGTGTGAGGTTGTTCTGTGGTCGGAGGTGTAGCTTTTTTTGCCGGTGCAGGTTTCGCTTTCATCGCTGGGGATGGGGTGAGATCGAACCACTCGTCTGAAGGAGTTTCGCTTTCGGCTTTCTGTTCCTTTTGTGGGGGCGGCGGCGGTGTCTCTGCGGCCGGTTTTTTTGCTGCTGGCGGAGCTGTTTCTGCCGCAGGTTTGCTGGCGGCCTGTTTCGGTGGTTTTTCTGCGGCCGTGGTCTGTGGTTTGGGTTTTTGAGTCTGGGGCTTTGTGGCTGGTGCGGGCTTTTCTACTGGCGGCTTGGCCGCCGGGGTCGATGACTCAGGCGCGGTGTATTGATTTTCCCGGGCATTGAAGATGGAATGACAGCGGCTGCAACGGACCTTGCCATGCGCCGCGCTGAGTTGCTCGGGCTTGACGTTGAATACGGTCTTGCATGAGGGGCATTGGGTTAACATGAGTCACTGCAGCCTGTTATTGCCGGGTTATACCTGATTTCCGTACCAGGAAGCGAAGAACGTTAGCTCATTTTTTGTCCGGTTCCAAGTTGTTTACCGTGTCATTAAGGTTTCGTTGGTGTCTGCCGATAGCCTGTTCGGGCGTGCTCGATTACAGGAGAGGCATGCGCGCTTGTATATCTGCATAAAAATAGTATGGTATTTGTTTGCGCTGCCATAATGCGGCGCAACAGAAAAACAGTTTTGATGGAGGGGCGCCGAGGTGCTCTGTGTAGGAGTATTGCAACGGGACAAGCCGGGGCGGAGACCACAATAATGAAACGCATGTCGTTGATTAAAAAGTTTTACATCGTGGGAGGGGTCTTAATTGTTGTCGTACTGGCGATGCTGGTCGTGCTGATGCGCGGTGTCGGAGCAGTGAATGACAGTAATGCTTATCTTGCCGAGACCAGTATCCCGACACTGAACAGTGCCCATGAGTTGAAGCTGGCGGTTGTTCAGGTACAGCAATGGTTGACGGATATTAGTGCTACCCGGGGACAGGATGGCCTGGATGATGGTTTCGCCGAGGCGGAAAAAAACGCCAAGCGGTTTCGTGAGTTGATTGCCGAGCTGCAGCGACTGCATCCGGACAACAGTGCCCAGTATCGCAAGATGGGTGCTGCCTTCGAGGATTATTATTCGGTCGGTAAACGTATGGCCCAGACCTATGTGGAGCAGGGACCGGCTGGTGGTAACAAGATGATGGGCGACTTTGACAAGGTCGCCGAGGCCCTGGCGAAGCAGGTAGACCCCACCCTTAACGCCATTCAGGAAGGTTCCAGTCGTTTGTTGCAGCAACAGGTCAAAGAAGTGGGGTCCTTGCGCAACACGGTGTTGGGTTCCCTGTTGATCATGCTTGTTCTTGCCTCGATCACTTTCTACATCATGATCGGTGCGATTCGTATGTTGCCGCGAGTGGTAAGTGAATTACAGCATATTGCCGATGGTGACCTCTCCGAGCGTGCCTGTATCGAACATAACGGTGATGAGATTGGCAAGTTGTGTATCGGTCTGGAGAATATGAAGGAGCGCCTGCGCGGCGTGATGACCTTGATTGCTTCCACCTCTGGACAATTGGCCGGAGCGGCGGAGCAGATGACGGCAGTGTCAGAGCAGACATTGCAGGCGATTAATCGTCAACAAAGCGAAATCAACCAGGTTGCCACCGCGATGGCAGAGATGTCGGCGACGGCCCATGAGGTTGCCGAAAATGCTTCACATACTTCAGAATCTGCACGGGAAGCCGATAATGAAGCGCAGCAGGGACAGGGGGTGGTGACACAGTCGGTAAACGGCATCAATAACTTGGCGCAGAATGTTCTGGAGGCTTCTGAGGTGATTCATCGCCTGGACCAGGACAGCGAGCAGATCGGCTCGATCCTGGATGTTATCCGTGGCATTGCCGAACAGACCAACCTGCTGGCATTGAACGCAGCCATTGAGGCGGCGCGTGCGGGAGAGCAGGGGCGTGGATTTGCCGTGGTCGCCGACGAGGTGCGCACCCTGGCACAACGCACCCAGAAGTCGACTCAGGAAATCCAGAATATGATCGAGCAGTTGCAGCAGGGTGCTAGAAATGCGGTGCAGGTAATGGAGCAGGGACGGCAGCGTACCGACGAAAGTGTCGAGCAGACCAATCGGGCCGGCTCCAGTCTGGATGTGATCACCAGCGCGGTTTCCAAGATTACCGATATGAACCTGCAAATTGCCAGCGCCGCGCATGAGCAGAGTATGGTCGCCGAGGAGATGACTCGTAACGTCACCCAAATCAACCAGATGGCCGATGAGACAGCAGAAGGCGCACGGCAGACAGAACAGACCTCAAGGGAGCTCCATTCGCTGGCCAGCGAACTGCAGGGGTTGGTGCAGCAATTCAAAATGTGATTGTGGCCTGAGTTAGGGGACCTTCTTATCGCAGTTTGCGAAATATGATTGTTATACTGGACTCCGTTTCTGAGAGACCTGGAGTGATGAGCGGATGAAATGGAGTAACTGGCTTGCGGCGCTGGCAGTGGTGTTTGCTTCTGGTCCGGCTGCGGCGGGTTTGACCAACCCCGAGATCAGCGGGCTTGTTGAAGTAGAGGCAGTCTCGGCCGACGATTTCAATGGTGGTAAAACCACTGACTTTACCCTGGCAACGGTGCAGTTAAATATCGATGCCACCCTGCAACAGCTGATTTCTGCCCATGTTGCTTTCCTCTATGAAGAAGACCGGACCGATTTCGGACTGGACGAAGGAACCATCACCCTCGGTCCCAGTGCCGGAAAAAGTTTTGTTTTCGGCAAGATGTACCTGCCCTTCGGGCGTTACGACAGTTTCATGGTTCGTGATCCTGAGACCTTGGTGTTGGGCGAAACCACCGAAACGGTAATGATGCTGGCGGCGGAGACTGCAGCGGGCTACGGTTCCATCTATCTGTTTAACGGTGATTCCGAGGAGACCTCGGTAGTGGCTGCAGGCAACGATGACACCATTTCCGGCGGTTTTAGCCTTGGTCGCCGCCAGGGCGAGCAGTACGATGTTGGAATTGGCTACATCACTAATCTCGGTGATTCCAACACCCTGCAAGGACTGGGGGCAGGCAGCGTTGGTGTAGTAAATAAAGGCGTGCCCGCGGCCAGTATCCATCTTAATCTCCATTCCGGTACTACCACGTTCCTTGCCGAGCAGATCATGGCGTTGGAGAGCTTCGAAAATGGCG
Source organism: Thiohalomonadaceae bacterium (assembly GCA_050299175.1). Taxonomy (GTDB): domain Bacteria; phylum Pseudomonadota; class Gammaproteobacteria; order Thiohalomonadales; family Thiohalomonadaceae; genus JAPHTQ01. The sequence continues at coordinate 4,377 of JBNKVM010000034.1, read as the reverse complement.
ATCTCGGCGGTACCGTTGTCAACGGTGAAAAGCCAGTCGCGACCAATATGGAACTCGGTTTTGTACGCCAGGGCGGTTCGGTGCTGGCGATTGGTTACCAGACCACCGAGCAGGCGCAGTTTATCGGTTTACCGAAAACGGTGATGTCTCTCGTCATGCGCAAAGCGGTGATGCGTGGTGCCAGTGTGGCGTTGGAGTATGCGCAGGTGGAAGATTATGGTGTCAGTGATGGCGGTACGGGTAAGACTGCCGATGTGATCAGCCTGCAGGTGGCGATGGAGTTCTAGTAATTATCCGGTGTGCTGAAAGGCCGCCATGATGGCGGCCTTTTTTATTGTGGTTTTTTTGTTCCGACAAGTCGTACCCAGCCGTCGTATTCTTCTGCCGGTTGTATCTCGAATCGGGATGCATAGGCGGTGGATACGGCCTCGGCCTGTTCCGGCAGAATCCCGGAAAGTACGATACTTCCTTCGCTCATAACCAGTTCGGCAAGACGCGGCGCCAGTTCAATCAGCGGTCCGGCCAGAATATTGGCCAGCAACAACTCGCTTGGTTCCTCTGGTGTCTCCCTGGGCAGATAACAGGTGATCTTTTCGCTCACACCATTGCGCCTGGCATTTTCCATGGTGGCGAGCAGGGCCTGGGGATCGTTATCCACGCCCACGACCTGTTCTGCACCGAGCAGTGCTGCGGCGATGGCCAGGATACCGGACCCGCAGCCATAGTCGATCACAGTTTTTCCCGTGACATCATGATTATCCAGCCATTTGAGGCAGAGGCGGGTGGTGGGATGGGTGCCCGTGCCGAAAGCAAGTCCTGGGTCGAGAAAAATATTGGTGGCGCCAGGATCGGGTGGTTCACTCCAGCTGGGGATGATCCAGAGCCGCTGGCCGAAGTTCATCGGTTTAAAATCATCCATCCATGCTCGTTCCCATGCCTGATCCTGCAGGATTTCGCTGCGGTAATCGGGTAGTTCGCTATCCCACAGGGCGGCCAGTTGTTGCACGATGGTATCGCTTTCGCAGCCGCCATCGAACAGGCCAACCACATTGGTCAGTTGCCACAACGGAGTGGTGCCTCTGGGCGGTTCATATAGCGGTTGATCCGCCGCGTCCTGCAGTGTGACCGCGGCGGCACCGCATTCACTCAGCAGGTCACCGAGTCGTTCGGCGTCGTCCTTGGTGGAATAGAAGGTCAGTTGTAGCCAGGGCATTTGGGTTGTCCGATTGTTGTGCAGGGCGGCAGTTTAGCATTTCTGCCTGACCAGGAGTGGCTGGAGGCAAAGTGATATTTTGTGATGCAACGCCGGTATTGGTTATCAGGAGCACGCGAGAATATGCGGACGTTTGCCGGGGGACGATGATTGTACCGTGTTTTCCGGACCGTATATTCCCCCAGCATGCAGGGTGTCGTTCCGGTGAACTCTTTGAGCGATGTATCGGCATGTAAAATTTTTAATACGACAAAAGAAGGAATGTCATCATGAAACTGTACGCAAAGATTCTCGCCGCCGCCGCGGTTATCGGTTTTTCCACTGCAGCCAATGCGGCAAACAGCCTCCAGGCAGGCAGCATGGCGCTGAATGTAACCGTTTTTGACGGTACTTCCGCTGCCGTTCAGTCAAGTGTTGTAAACGGTGCTGCTGATGATCTGTACATCATTAAAGGTAAGTACTTTCTGCAGAAGGATTTGGCGCTCCTGGCTGGTGTTGGAATCGGCATTAAAGGTGGCGATGCGAATGGTACCGATTTCGGTATTCTTGCTGGTGCACGTAAATACATGAGTACTAATGATTTCGCGCCGTTCTTTGGTGGCTACTTCACTTACTCCAGCACCAACGACTCCAACTATAAAATCATGCAACTCATGGCTGAGTTCGGCGCTGAATATTTCTTCAGCAAACAGTTCAGTATCGAAGGTGCTGCCCGTGCCGGTTATATGTCCGGTGAAGATTCCACTGGTGCTACCACTGTAAAGGCAACCAATGTTGGTACTGCCAGCGCTGGTGTCAGCTTCAACTTCTATTTCTGAAAGTTTGCGCTAACCGAACAAAAAAACACCGGCCAATGGCCGGTGTTTTTTTGTGTCCATTCCTGCTGAATTAAAGGCCGAGTTTCTTCTCCAGATAGTGGATGTTGGTGCCACCTTTCTGGAATGCAGCGTCATCGACCAGTTGGCGATGCAGCGGGATATTGGTCTTGATGCCGTCGATGATGGTCTCGTCCAGAGCAGTACGCATGCGTGCCAGGGCGACCTCGCGGGTGGCACCGTGGGCGATCAGTTTGCCGATCATCGAGTCGTAATAGGGAGGTACGGTATAACCGCCGTAGATATGTGAATCGACCCGAATGCCAGGGCCACCCGGCATGTGCACCCGTTCGATCTTGCCAGGAGAAGGCATGAAGTTGTCCGGGTTTTCTGCATTGATACGACATTCGATGGCGTGGCCAGTGATCTTGATATCGTCCTGGGCGAAACTCAGCTTCTCACCAGCGGCGATAAGGATCTGCTCTCGTACGATATCGACTCCGGTGATCATCTCGGTGACCGGGTGTTCAACCTGTACACGGGTGTTCATTTCGATGAAATAGAACTCACCATCTTCGTAGAGGAATTCGAAGGTGCCAGCTCCGCGGTAACCGATCTCGACGCAGGCGTCGGCACAGCGACGGCCAATCTGCTGACGCATCTCTTCGGTAATACCCGGTGCGGGTGCTTCTTCGATGACCTTCTGATGGCGGCGCTGCATTGAGCAGTCGCGTTCACCCAGGTGAATAGCATTGCCGTGAGTGTCTGCCAATACCTGGATCTCCACGTGGCGTGGGTTCTCCAGATATTTTTCCATATAGACCATGTCATTGCCGAAGGCGGTGCCCGCCTCATTCTTGGTCAGGGAGATGGCGGAGAGCAGGTTGGCTTCGGAGTGGACCACGCGCATGCCGCGGCCACCACCACCACCAGCGGCTTTGATAATGACCGGGTAGCCGATATCACGGGCGATGGCCAGATTAGTATCTGGGTCATCTCCCAGCGGGCCGCCTGAACCGGGCACGGTGGGGACGCCGGCCATTTTCATCGAGTCGATGGCGGAAACCTTGTCGCCCATCAGGCGGATGGTATCCGGACGAGGACCGATGAAGGTGAAGCCGCTTTCCTCGACACGTTCGGCAAAGTCGGCGTTTTCTGAAAGGAAGCCGTAACCAGGGTGGATGGCCATGGCATCGGTAACCTCGGCCGCGCTGATCAGCGCCGGGACGTTGAGGTAGCTCTCCAGAGAGGAGGCCGGACCGATGCAGACCGATTCGTCGGCCAAACGCACGTGCTTGAGATCGCGATCAGCGGAGGAGTGGACCGCGACGGTCTTAATTCCCAGTTCACGGCAGGCGCGCAGGATACGCAGGGCGATCTCGCCCCGATTGGCGATAACTATTTTGTCAAACATGGCAGTAGTGTTTTATCCAGGTTTGCATCATTCGATGATGAACAGTGGCTGACCGTACTCTACCGGTTGGCCGTTTTCTGCGAGGATGGCCTTGACCACCCCTGATTTGTCGGCCTCGATCTGGTTCATGATCTTCATTGCTTCGATGATGCACAAGGTGTCGCCTGCGTTCACGCTATGGCCGACCTCAACAAACGCCTTGGCGCTGGGGGACGGTGAGCGATAGAAAGTGCCGACGATCGGCGAAGTGACCTGATGGCCACTGGGCAGGGCCGGTTCGCTGCTCTCTGCAGCGGCTGGCGCGGGCGCTGCTGCCGGGGCAACGGGAGCGGCAGCAACCGGAGCTGCCTGCATCATCGGTGCGGCAATCTGGCTGCTGCGGCTGATGCGCACTGACTCCTCGCCTTCGTGGATCTCGATTTCAGCGATGCCGGACTCTTCCAGCAGTTCGATCAGTTTTTTGACTTTGCGTATGTCCATAGTGCTTGAACCTGTCGTTGTTATGCCTGTTGTTCGTTAAGACGACGCAGAATTGCCGTCAGTGCCAGCTCGTAACCGTGGGCACCAAGGCCGCTAATTACGCCGCTGGCGATATCTGAAAAGTAGGAATGACGCCTGAATTCCTCACGTGCGTGGACGTTGGAGAGGTGCACTTCGATAAAGGGGATGGAGACGCCGGCCAGGGCATCGCGCAGGGCAACACTGGTATGGGTAAAGGCGGCCGGATTGATGATGATCCAGGCGATACCCTCTGCGCCCGCGCGATGGACGCGATCCACCAGCTCATGCTCGGCGTTGCTCTGGAAGGTTTCCAATTGATGGCCTGCGGCTTCGGCTTGCTCGGCGAGACGCTGATTTATCTGGTCCAGCTTATCGGTACCGTAGTGGCCGGGCTCACGACTCCCAAGGAGGTTGAGATTCGGACCGTTGAGTAC